>JBEKMH010000009.1:0-131393 GCA_050008615.1 Candidatus Cybelea sp. | reverse complement strand
ATGAACACCTTTTGACCCTTCCCCTTGGTCGAGGAGGGCAGGTCGTATGCCGCTTCGAGGTCCTTAGCGGACCAACCGGCGTACATCGAGTGGGCTCCGCCGTTTTCGATCAGGACGTCGCATTGCGCCTGACCGATGCGGCTGCCGCCGCACGCCGCGTGAGCCGAGTTGTTCGCTTGCCACTGAGGAATGTGGATCGCCTGCGCGCCGATGGCGCCTCCCGACACCGGCATGCTGGATGAGCCGCCTGCACTACATGCAGCGACTGCGAGCGCCGCAACAAGCGGCGCCACGAGTTTCAAGGGTCCCTTCACAAAAGCTCCTTTTTTGAATCCATGGATGGTCTGGGAAGTTGCTGAGTTATTTTTGGGCTCCGCTACTACCTCCCGAACGCTCATTTTTGGTAAACGAAACCATTGAGCGCGTCGTTCCCAGGGCGAGCGCTCGGTGACACTGCCACCGGGGAAACTGCGCCTCATTTTTGAACGTTGCAACATCTATGAGGAAGCTTTATTGGGCTGCGCTTTGGGCGACGGCCTGCGCCGCACTATCGGGTTGCGCTTTCGGGTCGCACGCCGCGCTGCCCGCTACCCCGGGCGGCAATTTGGCGGAGACGCTCGGCCTTACCGGTAGCGGGAAGATCAAGCACGTCGTTTGGATCGTTCAGGAAAACCGGAGCTTCAACGACTTGTTCATGGGCTTTCTCGGCGCGAGGACGGCCACGAGCGGCAAGAACTCGATGGGCCAAACGGTCAAGCTTGCGCCAGTGAGTCTGACGACCAGGTACGAAATCGATCACTCGGCACGCGGAATGTTCAGCGCGTGCCACGGAACCGGAACGTTGCCCGGAACCCACTGCCGTATGGACGGCTTCAACTTGGAAGAGGAGTACGGCGGACCTTCTCAGGGCCAGTACGTCTACGTTCCGCGCTCAGAAACCAAACCGTACTGGGATATGGCGCACGAGTTCGTCCTGGCGGACCATATGCATGCGTCGCAGCTCGACGAGAGTTTCGTAGCGCATCAGTACATTATTGCGGCGCAGGCGCACTCGAGCGTCGACGTGCCCGACGGCGCGTGGGGCTGTGAAGGCGGCCCGTCGGAGATGGTTCAGACGATTACGAAGAAGCGCACTTATGGCAAGGACCAACGTCCGTGTTTTGATTATCAGACGCTGGGCGACGAACTAGACCATGCCGGCCTCGCGTGGCGGTTCTACACGAGCAGTTACACGCGACCCTTAGGCGGGTTTTGGTCGGGATATCAGGCGGTCAGGCACATCTTCCACGGGCCCGATTGGAAGAAGGACGTCATCGTTCCACAGAAGCGCTTTTTGACCGACATCAAAAAGGGGCAACTCGCAAGCTTCACCTGGATCACGCCCCTCTGCCCCGATTCAGACCATTTGGACTGCGGTGTCGGCCTTGGCCCGTCGTGGGTGACCTCGCTGGTCAACGCGGTGGGTGAGAGCAAGTTCTGGGACTCGACGGCGGTCTTCGTCCAATGGGACGATTGGGGAGGCACCTACGACCCCGTGCCCCCGCCGTTCAAAGATTACGACAGTCTCGGCTTCCGCGTTCCGCTCATTGTGATCTCTGCCTACGCAAAGGACAACTACGTCTCGCACGTGCCGTACGAGACGGCGAGCGTTTTACGCTTCGCGGAGGATTTGTTCAACCTGCCTCAACTGAGCGTAGCCGACACCCGCGCGGCCTCTCCGGCGGTCGACTGTTTCGATTTCTCGCAGAAGCCGCGAGCGTTCGTCCCGATCAAAGCGCCGCAGGGACCGGACTTTTTCCTGCGCCAAGCCAACGACGGGCAAATCCCCGACGAGCAGTGACTATTCGTCGTCGACGGGCAAGCCGGACGGCTTTTGGCGAAGAAAGAACGACTTCGATCGCTTCGACGGAATCGTGATAAAGGACCGCGGCGACTGGTTGAAGTCGAACATCGAGGAGATGCTTTTCGTCGTCTCGTCGGTCGTTCCGAGACGACCCAGATTCCAGTTGTCCTCGATGAATCTGACGATGCTTCCGAACTCGAACGTGTCGTGCGAGATTTCGTTCTTCCCAACATAGGGTGAGGCGATGAGCATGGGAACGCGGAAGCCCGGACCGCCTTGCTTGTCGAGTTTCGGCGGCTTGACTTCGTCGTAGAAACCGCCCCAGTCGTCCCATACGACGACGACTGCAGTGGAGTTCCAATACGAGCTCTCACCGATCGCGTTCACGACGCTGGCCACCCAAGAAGGCCCGGTGTCGGATGTATAGCCGGGATGATCGGAGTTGATGCCGTCGGGGATCACCCAAGACACCGACGGCAGCGTGCCGCCGGTGATATCGGTAAAGATGTTCGTCTCGGGCTGCGAGATGTGGGCGTTCCACTCCGTCTTATCATTGAAAACCGAAGCGATGACTAAGAACGCGTTCCAGATCGCGCCGGTGCTGCCCTGATACGACGGCGTGTAGTATTTCCACGAGACGCTTTTGGCATCCAGCAACTCTTGCAGCGTCTCGTAGTTTCCTGACGATGGAAAATCCGACGTGCACGGAGGGGGGCCATGGCGCATGTATCTTAGCCGGGTCGTAATGACTTCGGTCGACGTGCCGGGCGGCGCAGGGCAGCCCCACGGCGTCTTATTGGGGTCGTCGATGAGACTCTCCGTCGAATCGATGGCCGTGCCGCCGCGAATCAAATCCTGGTGGGCTGGAAAGCTGGAGCTGCCTTGGGTCGTGAACATGTGGTCGGCAATCGCGTAATCGCTTGCGATATCCCAATAGGGCGCGACGTCCGCCGGGTTGACGTACTGATATGGAAGGCTGCCTTCGTACTTCCCGTCGGTTTGAAAGCGGATTAGATTGAAGGCATCCATCGCGCCGTCGTGATAGGCGGTCTTATAACCGCCGTACGTGTGGCGAAGCGTCCTCGGGGATTCGAGCCGTTCTTCGGTAAGATTGATCGGCTCGACCGTACTGCCGATAAGCTCTTTTCCGGTCGTCGTGCCGACGGTTCCCGGGAACGTAGCGAAAAGATCGTTGAAGGTCCGGTTCTCCTGAACGACGATTACGACGTGCGAAATCGGCGAGCTGGGCGATCCCGACTGCGGTCGCGCGGCGGGTTCACTCGGTACGCCCTGCGACGTTCCGCCGTTACACGCAACCAGTAGTAAAGTTGCGGCGGCAAAGGCCAGCTGTTTCACGAGCTATTCGGGGTCGGGCGGTAAGCTCGACGGCTTCTGGTGCAGGAAGAACGACAGTGGAAGCGATGCCGGGATAGCTTTAAACTTTCGCGGCTTTTGATCGTAGTTGAAAACGTTTCCGATGCTCGTCGCGCGCTTGTCGGTCGTTCCCAGGCCGCCCACCGGCAAGCCCCAGTTCTCCTCGATATATTTTAGAATGCTGCCGAACTCGTATTGTGTGTGCTCGACGTGAGCCGTTACGTAGGGCGAGACGATGATCATCGGCACGCGAAAGCCGAGGCCGCCTTGGTTGTCGCGGCATTGCGACTGGTACAGACACGGGGGAGCAACGTGATCGTAGAAGCCGCCCCAATCGTCCCAGAGAACGATAACCGCGCTAGAGTTCCAGTACTGGCTCTCGCCGACCGAGTTGACGATGTTGGCGACCCACGACGGACCGTGGTCGACGTACTTGCCGTTGGCTCCCTTCTCGTCGGGGTGGTCGGAGTTCTGGCCGTCGGGCGTGACCCAGGAGACGGCGGGGAGATTGCCGGCCTTAATATCCTGGAAGATCACGTTTGGGCTGGTGGTAACGTTGTTGGTCCACTCCTTGCTATACCTGACGGCCTTAATCGCGTCGTAGGCGCTCCAGAGGCCGGCGTTGCCTCCCTTCACGAGTACGGCATAGTATTTCCAGGAGACCGACTGCGCGTCGAGGAGATCGCGCATCGTCGTGTAGCTGAAACAGGGAAAAGGTCCCTTTAACAACAGAAACTTCAGATTCGTCGTGATTAACGACGTCACCACGCCCTGCGGCGCGTCGCAGCCCCACGGCCAGTACGAAGGATTATCGATTATGCTGTCTTCGGAATAGCCGCCGTAACCATAGTTCACGGGGGTGCCGCCGGCGATCAGATCCTGATGCGCGGTGAATGATCCGCTGCCCTGAGTTTGGAACGTGTGGTCCGCCAGCACGTACTGCTGTGCTAAATCCCAGTACTCCTTAATCGCGCTGGGATTCACGTACTGGTAGGGATAGGTGCAGAGCGTCGAGCCGTCGCCGTTTGCTCCCGAGCCCTCCAAGTCGAACCCGTCCATATTTTCGTTGTCGTACTGATCCAGGAATGGGAATAGGCTGTCGTACCAGCCCCAAACGTGCGGAAGGTCGGTGCCCTCGCCAAAGGACACCATCTTGCCGCTGCCGTTTTTAAATTTCGGGAATCCGGCGCCGACGAGCGAGACCTCCGTCAACGGGATGGTTGTGTTCGACTGGGTGACGACGTGCTGGTTGTCCTTCGAACAAGTCGCTGCCTCCGCGTGTGGCATCGGCTCTCCCTGGCCGGTGGTCGTTCCGTCGGCTTTGGGAAACGTCGCGAAGAGATCGTCGAAACTGCGGTTCTCTTGGATCACGATGATCACGTGCTGGATCGGCGAGCTGCCCGAAGTGCGATGATGGATTGCCGGCAGGGCCGGCGTTGCGCCTGGATTGCCGGCGCCACCGCAACCGGCGATCGCGGCGCCGGCGAGCAGAGCCAGGCCGACCCGCGCAAGTAGCACTACGTGAGCGCCTCCACTCGCCGCGCAATCGTCCCGACGTCGTAACCGAAATACGCCGCGACGTCGCCGGTCACGCGCGTGATCTCCGCAAGCTCCTGCGCGCTGAATACCGGCTTGTAGTAGTCGGGGAATGAGAGCTTCTTGCTGTAGGCTTCGCGCGTTTGCGCAAATGGCTCGGCGGCCAGGCCCGCATGCGCGAGAATGCGGTCGATCGTCGGGAGCGAGTCCGAGCAGAGGTCCTCGTAGCGCACGATGCAGACGCTCCGTTCCAGCTCCGGATCTCCCTGCAGCTGATTGGCAACGAAGCCGTAGACGTAAGCCCAATAGCGCGCCCGCGACAACCCCCACTGGCCTGCGTCGAAGAGCCGGCGGATCTCACGCAACTCGTCGGGGTTGCCGACGTTGGCCATCACCTGGTGCGGCCCGAACTCGTGGTGCCCCGTCAGCTCGATGATCTCGATCTGGCGGGGATCGCTCTTCTCAAGCTCAGCCCAGATGCGGTCTTGTTTGATCATCGACGCAATATGGTCGATCGGATTGCGTACGTAAAGTAAGAAACGTGCATCCGGAAAGATGCGCCGCAGGTACTGCATGCGTACGACGCACATGATTGCCTTGCTAACGTAGCGGTTGCGCCCGCGCACCAGTTCCAGCTTCTTGAGGTGGTCGGCGTAGAAATGCTCGAACGCCGGATTCGACGTCGTGGCGTCGAGCACGCTGTAGTTCGTCTCGTCGTGAATGAACGGGAAAAAGTGTTCCCACAGGATTTCCTCGCCCATCTCGGCGCTGTCGCGCGTCACTTCGATTCGGTCGCGATGAATCCGCGGGACGGGCTTGCGCATTGCGTTGACGGGAATACGTGGAAAGACTTGGTTCCAGACGTACGGCATGTACGGCATCAAGAAATCGGCGTACTTGTGCGTGACGACGTCGGGATGCTCGCTGAGCATCTGAAGCGTGATCGTCGTTCCGGCGCGCGGGAGCCCGCAAATATAGACGGGCCGGTCGATGGTTTGCCCGGCGAGCCGGCGCGCCAACATCTTCGTCTCGAGATTCCCGAGCGCAACGAAGAGGGGTGCCGCGGCGTGAACGCCTTTAACGCCCCAATAGAAAGGGGCCGGCACGGAAAACTTCTGGGTCTTTGCCGTCGGCGTGGTTGGCATTGTGGGGCTAGACTTTCTCGAAGAGGGCCCCGATTACCGTCAAGCCCGGCCCGAACGCCATGCTCAACACCTTCGAGCCCACGGGGATCGCCGGCGATTCGACGATCGCCTTCCAAATATGCGGCGCCGTTGCCGAGGCCATGTTCCCGTGCTCGTGTAGCACTTTCCGGCTCAGGGCAATCTGTGACTCTTCGATGCCCAGCTTGCTGCGAATCTGATTGAGAATCGCCGGGCCGCCCGGGTGGATCGCAAAGGCCATGGTAGACTTCTCTCGCTCGAAATCGAGCCCAACCTGACCGCAGATCGACGTAATGAAGTCGCCGATCGAGTCGCGGATCATGAAGGGCACTTTCTTCGATAGCGACATGTCGAACTGCAGCGGTCCCGGCCGCAACGTCATCTCCGGTAACGAGTCGGGAAGAATGAACTCGTCGATGGCCAGGATTTTTAGTCCGCGTCGCCCGCTGCCGGCAAACTCCGATTGCGGGTAGGCCGCGTATTTAATGAAGCCGTCGGCGAAAAGCGTCGACGTAACGAAGTTATCGGGCTCGTCGCCGAGCAAATCGAAATGCAGCGATAGGAACTCCGTGTGCACCAGATCGACACGACGCTTCGGCGTCGGGAGCGAGGCGTACGACGACCCGACCAATCCCACCGCAGTGCGAATCGCCGGAAAGGCGCCGTAGCAGCCCATATGATACGAATGCGTAACGCCGGTATTGAGCCATCGCCGGCGCGAGAGGAAACTTTGAACCGGGCTCGGTGAGACGTAGCCCGAGCAGCTTACGTGCACGATGTCGTCGGGCCGCTGCGCGTCGGTATCAACATAGATCCGCTCGAAAACCTCGCAGGCAACTTCTTCGAACAGCGTCATGCGCTCGTCCAAGGCTTCGCCGGTTGAAGCCCGCAGATCGCCGTACCGCGCGACGTTCTCCGACGGGCTCTCCGGACGAGGAACCACGAAGCGCGAGGTGAGAACGCTGACTTGCCGGCGCGCGATGTGTTCGCTCGACGCACCGTAGCGTGCCATCCGTTCTTCGATCGTGCGCGTGAGGCGTTCGCGATCTTCGGGTGAGGTCAGGCCCTGTTGCGCGCATTGTGCGAGCGACATGAAATGCGCCTGAATCACCTTGAGCTCTTCTTGCGCGCGCGGTGGCGTCATCTGGATGGTTTGAAAATCCGAAAGCACGACCGGGACGGCCACAATGCGCGCATCGGGCTCGACGGCGACGCCGGCTGTGGTGGTGCGCTCGCCTTCGGGAGCGGAGAAACTTTCAATCGTACGCATATAAAGCCAAGACTGACTTTCGCTACCGGCGCTATTCTTCCATTGTGTGGATTCCTTGGGTAGCTTCGATTCGTGCGGCATCAGTAATCCCGGTTATCTTTACTCATAATCGACCGGTTGGTTCGACGGCCGCTGATGCTGGAAAAATGACCTGGAATACTTCGAGTCGATTGAGACGAACTTGCGCGGCTTTTGCGTGAAGTCGAAAAAGTCGTTGACGAAGCTCGCGGAAGTCTTATCCGTCGTGCCGAGGTTTCCCAGCTGCCAGTTATCCTCGATAAACTTCAGGATGCTTCCGAACTCGTAGGTATCGTGAGAGACGTAGCCCTGTTTCGAATACGGCGAAACGACGATCGCCGGCACGCGGAATCCCAGGCCCCCGTACGATTGCGGACCCGGCGGCGGCACGTGATCGTACCATCCGCCCCAATCGTCCCAGACGATTATGATTGCCGTTGTATTCCAGGCCGGGCTTTTGCCGATTGCGTTGACGACTTGCGCGACCCACGACGGACCCGTATCGGAGTTGTCGCCGGGATGATCGGAGTTCTGGAAGTCGGGAATCACCCACGAAACCGCCGGAAGCGTGTCGCGCGAGATGTCGGTGAAGACCTTCGTTTCAGGATTGGCTTCGTTCGTCGTCCATTCCGGCCCGTACCGGACCGCCTTGATGGCGTCGAACGCGTTCCAAAGATTTCCGCCGAAGCTTTGCCCAACGGTGGGCGCGTAATAGCGCCACGAGATGCCTTTTGGGTCGAGCAGATCGCGCAGGGTGGCATAGTTCAGGCAAGGAAATGGTCCCTTATTAATATACCGTGTCCATGTACCGTTTGCGGTTATCAGCGACGTGGTCGTGGGTGGCATCGTTCGCGAGTCGCATCCCCACGGCTGATCTGCGCCGCCGCTCGGAAAATCGATGAGGTTGAAAGATGCGTCGATTGCCGTGTCGCCGCGAATCAAGTCTTGGTGGGCGGTGAAGCTCCCGCTGCCTTGAGTCTGAAACATGTGATCCGAGAGCACATATTGCTTGGCCAGATCCCAGTAGGGCGCGATCTGATTCGGATGAACGTACTGATAGACGTACGTTCCCGGTAGTCTGCCGATCGGCACCAGGTCGAAATGATTCATCTTCCCGTGATTCCAATCGGCCAGCCAGTATCGGTGACCGTTGTTGGGCGAGATCTGGCTCTCGAGGTCGCCGGCGCGCAGTAGAATCTTACCGTTATGCGTCTTGCCGGACCTCGTCCCATCCGCGCCCGGAAAGGTCGCGAAGAGATTGTCGAAGGTCCGGTTCTCTTGAATCATGATCACGATGTGTTTGAAGTACTTACCCGCTTTGGCGGGGGGCGGAGGCTCGAAGGGGGCCGAGACCGCCGGAGTAGAGCCGCCGCCGCATGCCGCCAGCAATGCGCTAAGCAGGCCACTCGCAATAAAACCGCCGAGGGCCGGCGGCCGCCAAATCCGATTGTGATCGCCCATACCTTAAGACCTAATGGTTCGGGTTCGGGGACCATCCCTTCCCTTCCAAGCGGTCGCTGCGGCTAGCCGATGCTGCTACCGGCAACCCGCGACTCAATCGCCCGCGCCGCGGTGCTGCTGCGGCAAGGCGGGGTGGTGGCCTTTCCAACCGAGACCGTCTACGGCCTCGGGGCCATCGCCTTCGACGCTCGAGCCGTGGCCCGAATCTTCGAGATCAAAGGACGACCGTCGTTCGACCCGCTGATCGTGCACGTCGCCGACCGTTCGATGCTTGAAGAGGTGGTCGCCGCCGTCCCCGCCGTCGGCGAGACTTTGATCGAGCGGTTCTGGCCTGGCCCGCTGACCTTGGTGCTCAAAAAGCGCCCCACCGTGCCCGGGCTGGTAACCGCCGGCCTGCCGACCGTTGCCGTGCGGATGTCCGACCACCCGGTCACGCGCGCGCTTCTCGAGGCCGTCGGTTCTCCGCTAGCCGCCCCAAGCGCGAATCCCTTTGGTCGCTTGAGTCCGACGCGTGCCGAACACGTTTCGCAAATGCTCGGCGACCGCGTCGATCTCATTCTCGACGGCGGCGCGACGACGCATGGGATCGAGTCTACCATCGTTGCTTTGGAGCCGCGCCCGGCTCTGCTTCGTCCGGGCGCGATCTCTCCCGAGCAGATCGAAGCGGCAGTCGGTCCGCTGGAGCGCACTCATCGCACTTCGGAAGTGCGGGCGCCAGGCCAGCTCGAGCAACATTACGCTCCGGCAACACCGCTCCGATTGATCGACCCAAGACTCGTGGCCCAGGCCGAACGCTTCCGCGCGGGCGTCATCACGCTGCAAGCCTCGCACGACGGGTACTCGGCATCGCGAACCCTCTCTCGGCGGGGCGACTTGCGCGAAGCCGCCGCGAATCTTTTCGAGATGCTGCACCAGCTCGATGCGCTGGGCCTCGACCGAATCGATGCGGCTCCGGTAACCGAGGCTGGACTGGGCCTGGCGATCATGGACCGTCTGCGCCGCGCGGCCTCGTGATGAAGCCCAGATGAAACAAATTGAGGTTCCAAAGCGTTCTGAGAACGGGTAACGAAGAGAGGAATATGATGTTCAAGCGCGATCTGGTTCGGTACGTCGCCCTGTGTGTGGGCGCTCTCATCTGGTTCGGTGCCGCACCGGCCGGCGAAGTACTGCCGTATCAATTGGCCGGCGACGTCTCCGAGAGTTATCGGCTGTTGACGACCACGTACTACGAAACGGTCGAACCACGCGCGATTCTCGCCGCCGCAAGCGCAGCGTTAGCGGACGCAGCGCGTAAGGCCGGTACTCCGATTGCCGCACCGGTGCTGCAGGTCGAATCCGATCGCGACGCGACCGTTGCCGAGCTTGACGAAGCGATTGCCTCCTCAGCTCGCGCCGCCCACGCCTCGCCGAACGAGTTCGCCTACGCCGCCGTCAATGCCATGGCTAAAGCGGTAAACGACCGCTACACGCAGTTTTTCACTCCCGCCGAGTTCAAGGCGTTTAACGAGGCGCTCGATCCGGCGCGCATCGGGGGCATCGGCGTAATGATCCAGCCCGATACCACGTCTGGTTTCGTTCGCATCACGTACGTGCTCCCGAGTACGCCCGCGGAGCGCGCGGGCCTTGCAGTCGGCGATCTCGTTACAGCCGTAAATGGCGCGCCGACGAAGGGCCTTACGGTCGACGGCGTCAGCGCGCTACTGCGTGGCAAAGCCGGCACCGTGGTCGCGGTGACCGTGGGCCGCCCGGCGGCTACGACAGTCGTCTCGATCACGCGTGAAGACATTCAGCCTCCGACCGTCATCTATAAGATGCTCGGTAACGGCATCGGCTACGTCTGGGTCATGGCATTCGGCCGATCGACGCCCAACGAGTTCGATACCGCGATCTCGCGCTTGAGCGAACAGGGCGCCAAGGCGCTCGTGCTCGATCTACGCAACGACGGCGGCGGCTATGTCGATTCCGCGCTCGACATCAGCTCGAAGTTTATCGCCAACAAGGCGCTCTTGACGGTCGAGGAGCGTGGCCAGCGTGACACGACGATCCACGCCGACGCCGATCCCTCGATTGTGTTGCCGTTGACGGTGCTCGTGAACCAATACACCGCTTCGGCGTCGGAGATCACGGCCGGGGCGTTGCAAGATGACGGCATTGCCATGCTGATCGGCGCGCGCACCTTCGGAAAGGGCGTGATGCAGACGCTGACGCCGCTGCCCGACGGAGCCGCAATCAAGATCACGACCGCGCACTATTTGACGCCGAATCGCCGCGACATCAATCTGCGCGGCATCGACCCGGATATTGCGATCGACGAACCTCGCGACGCGCGCTTCGGTGATGTTTCCCGCGACGCTCAGCTAAGCGCCGCGATCTCGTTACTGCAGAAGAAGATAGCGACTAAAACCTAGTCAGCGTTCGTAGCCTCTTCTTTGTCTGCGGGTCAGGCGAACGATCGTACCGTTGCGCCCAAAAGCAACGTCGTCCATCAGGCGGCGCATGAGAAAGATCCCAAAACCGCGCCCGCGATGATCGGGTGTGATGACATTGCCTTGAATCCCCGGCGCACAGAACCCTGTACCGCTATCCTGGATCTCGATCCGGATCTCGTGGCCGTCAAAGCTGCAATCGACGGTGAAGCCGGCGGACGACGTCCTGCTTCCGTGTTCGACGGCATTACTCAACGCTTCACCGGCTGCTAGCCGAATATCCGCAATCTCGCTTTCAGAGAAGCCGCAAGCGCTCGCGAATCCGGCCACGCTGCGTCGGGCCAGGGCCACGTTCGTGATTTCGCTTGGGTAGTCGGCGTGATAATGAGTTTTCACAGGGTCACGATCTCGTTTGAATTTGCCCGGTGACGACCCGCCACTAAACCTTCGACGCCTGCGGCAAGCTAAGGACGAACTTCGTCGAAGACTGCCCGAGCAAGCGAGGGCGATTAGCTCAGCTGGGAGAGCGCCTCCCTTACAAGGAGGATGTCGGCGGTTCGAGCCCGTCATCGCCCATATAGAATAGAGACGTTTTCACCGCTTGCGATCCAGGGCCAGCGGCATCGTTTTCGACGGTGCGATCAATGCCGTATCCCGGTTGACACTAACGAGCAGGAAGGCGCATTGTTACTTTGAGGTTTCTTCTAATGCTTGACAGCTCGGGCTCGTCGTCGTCGGGAGACATAATGAAACACTCACGCAATCTTATTGGGTCGTGCCTTAGCGCGGCGCTTCTTTCCGCGTGTGCCACTCACGCGAGTCCCTCCGTTGTTCCGAGCGTTAGTGGCTCGCGAAATACGTCTGGGTCCCAGTCGCGGACGTTCAACTACACTGGTGGCTCACAGACCTTCGAAGTGCCTACCGGTGTAACGGAGATCACGGTCGTCGCAAGTGGCGCCGGCGGAGGTGGCCACGCCGGCGGCAGTTATGGTTCCCCTGGCGCCGGCGGATTGGTGAAGGCGACGATTCCGGTAACGCCCGGGGAGACGCTGTACGTGTTCGTGGGCGGGCGAGGCAAGACGCCCGCGGGCGGCTTCAACGGGGGCGGCGCCGGCTTTGGCGGTTCCAGTCATAAGGGTTACGGCGGTGGCGGCGCCTCCGACGTGCGAGAGGGCGGGAGCAAACTGACGAATCGCGTCGTAGTGGCCGGCGGCGGCGGCGGTCAAGGCAGCCTCTTCCGCGATCGAAGTTCCTCCGACGCGGGTGGCAGCGGCGGTAGCGGCGGTGGCAAGAAAGGAGATCCTGGCGATGCCGGAAGCGGGGTCGGCGGTTCCGGTGGCGGCGGCGGTACGCATAGAGCCGGAGGCTACGGCGGAGCCGGGGGCAACCCCGGCGGCGGCGGGACTGGTAACTGCATTGGCAACTCAGGTGGAAATGGGAAGCTCGGCCTTGGAGGCGGCGGCGGCAGCGGTTGCGGCCCCGGCGGTGGTGGCGGCGGCGGCGGGCGCTATGGTGGTGGCGGTGGGGGAGGCAGCGGCAGTTTCACCTACTACTATTCCCAGCAGTATTACTACGGCGGCGGTGGCGGCGGCGGCGGCGGCGATTCTTTCACTGAAGCGAGCGCCACAAATGTCACCAACCGCGCGGGTAGCGGAGACGCTGCCAACGGCCAGATTGTGATCTCCTGGTAAGCGAAAATATGAACTGCGAGTAACGGCCACCCGAGCGTCGCTCATCGCGGCGGAGAGTACCCGCCGCTCGGCGGCCGTGAGGTTAGAGCCCCGTGAACATCTCGGGAGGCCCGCGAATTTCCGAGCTCGACAGGGTTGCTGCGTGGGTAGAACGGACGAATGCTGATTATCGCAGGGCTGCTCGTCTCACTCGCCGTCACCTCGGCGCCGGCCGATGAATACTTCGGCAAGCTGAAGATGAGCGCGCTGCGCGTTCGATACGAAACGATGCAGCTGAAGAAGCGTTACGAGACGCACCAGCTCCTCCCCGAACAAACCGAGCATCTGCTGCTCCTAACGCAAGATTCGTTCGATCAGTGGGCCGCACACTATCCGAAGGATCCGTGGCTCGCCTCGACGGGCCTTCTCATCGCGACGCTCTATGCCGAGCTCCCAGGCACCGATGCGAGCGGGCACGCCATCACGCTGTACGTCTTCGTGAAGTCGCACTTTCCGCACTCATCGTACGCGACCTCGAGCCGCGCCGCGCTCCATCACGGCGTCGCGACGAAGGCCGACCCTGCGTGGGCTAAGGAAATGCGCGCGACCTCTCCGTCCCCGTCGCCGGCGGCCTCCCCCTCCGCGTCGCCGGCCGCCTCCCCTTTGGCAGCGCCGGCTGCTGCGCCGTCCGCCTCGCCCTCTGCGCCGCCGAGGGAGTACGAGCGCCCGCGGTAAACCCGCGGTACATCGAAATTACAGTCGGCCGCGACGGCGAGGTCGCCGTCCTCACCATGAACCGCCCCGAAAAGCGCAACGCGCTCTCGTTAAACATGATGCGCGAACTCGACGCTGCCCTGGCGCTGGCCGGCCAAGACGCCGGCGTTCGCGCCGTGGTGCTGCGGGGAGAGGGTCCCGCTTTTAGCGCCGGGCACGACCTTCGCGAGCTGCTGGACCGCGACGCGCAGACCTATCGAGTCATCTTTGAAGCCTGCGTTGCTTTGACGGCGCGCATTGCCGGGATTCCCCAACCGGTTATCGCCGAGGTCGAAAAGGTTGCCACCGCTGCCGGCTGTCAGCTCGTCGCGGCCTGCGATCTCGCCGTGGCGTCGACGCAGGCTACGTTCGCTACCCCTGGGGTGCGCATCGGCCTGTTTTGCAGCACGCCGATGGTTCCGCTCTCGCGCGCGATCGGGCGCAAGCGCGCGATGGAGATGTTGCTGACCGGCAAACCGATCGACGCGCAGACGGCCCTGCACTGGGGTTTGATCAATCGCGTCGTTGCGCCGGAGAATCTCCACGCCGAGACGCTCGCCCTCGCGCGCGAAATCGCATCCGCGAGCGCAACGATCGTCGGCATAGGCAAAGCGGCGTTTTACGAGCAAATCGATCTGGATCAAGCCGCCGCGTACGACTACACCAAAGAAGTTATGACGGCAAACGCACTCGAGCGGGATGCGCGCGAAGGCATTAGCGCGTTTCTCGAAAAGCGCGCGCCGAAATGGTAACGCTAGCATTGAAGGGGATAATCTGCTACCCTTGAAGCCCGAGCATCCGCGTTACTCGATTCGTGGGCGCGAGCGTTCGCGATGAAGCAAAAACGTCGCCCACACCCGGTATGCGTGGCCCGACAAAAAGGGATCCGTGCATACGCGACGGCAGAAGGGCTCGCCCATGGCGAGCCCTTCTGTGATTCTATGGCAGAAAAACTGCGCCGCTGCGCGAACACACCCGCTTCGTGACGCTTTTTACCTCTCGAACGCGCTATGCGACAATCGTCTTGCTCGTCGCTCTGATCGCCTCGCTGGCGGTCGCGGCGTTTCGCGTTCGAACGGAATCGCACGCGAACCGCGTCGAGCTTGCCATGGACTTCTCCGATCTCGACGCCCTCGCGCGCTCGTACAACTATAACCCAGCCGCGTTCTTGATCGCCCTGCGGCGCGCGGGCCTGACCTCGCTCGCGCTCACCGAAGAGCTCGGCTCGAACGTCGGGTATAACGGAAAGGCCTATGCGACGACGGGAGCGGCGCTCCTCAACCAGTCGCGCCTCTCCCCGCTCCGCGATCCGTTGCTCGCCTCCTTGGTCTTGGGCCGTCGCATCGACGCGAGCGCCATCTATCTGATCGTGTCGGATCCGTCGACTTACCGGCGCTACCTGGCCCAGCTCGCGCTGCATTTTAGCCCCAAAACCGTGCGAGTCTTGCGAGGTACTCGCCCCTGGGTCATCGAGGTCCGCACGCAGATCGACTACTTCAACGCGATCGGCTTGGGCATCCCCACAGACGAAATCGCGCTGGCGCGCCGGCTCGGCCTGCTCGTCGTTCCGCGCTTTCAAAACGACGAACGCTTTAAGGCACCCCAGATCAACGCCATCTTCAGCGACGTCCTCGCGTACGATCCGAAGGTCTCGACGGTCATCTTCGTCGGGCTGAGCAACGCGGTCGTCGGCTATCCCGACCATTTAGAAGATACCGCGGAAGCCTTCAAAGGCCACGTCTTTAACTTTGGATCGATCGAGACGTACGATCCCAGCCAAGTGCAGAAGGGTAACGACACCCTTGCACGCCTGATCCCCGGCAGGACGGTTCGCGTCCAGGCCATCGCCAAGACGGAGCTGGACAAGCTCAAGCTCGACGAAGTCGTCGCGCGCTACGCTTTAGGCGTCCGCGAACGCAACGTCCGGGTGGCGTACTTACGCCCCTGGTCCCACCCGAACGGAGATCTTTCCGTCGAGGCGACCAACGTCGAGATGGTCAAGGAGATCGCGGATCAGCTTCGCGCCGACGGCTTCCGCCTCGGCCGCGCCACGCCGATTCCGCAATATCGCGGAAACAATCGCGTGCTCGTCGGGCTGGCGGCGCTGGCGGTACCCTCGATTTTCGTGCTGCTCCTGGAGTTCTTCGGCTTGTATGGCCGGCGGATCGCCGCCATCGCTTACGGCGCGACGATCGTGCTCTATCTCGCGGGCCTGCCGAGCCATCACGACGCGGTCGCACGCTCCGCCATTGCGCTGGCCGGCGCGCTCCTCTTCGCGACGGCCGCAATTTTGATTTTAATCCCGGCCTGGAATGAAACGCCCGCAAGCAACGCGGGCACGCAGCTCGTCCGTAGCCTGGGCTGGACCGTCGCCGCGACGGGCGTCGCGCTGCTCGGCGCGCTGGTCGTCGTCGGCGTCATGAGCGCGCCGCTTGCCATGGAGGAGATCGAGCGCTTTCGAGGCGTCCGGCTCGTCCTGGCGCTTCCGCCGCTGATAGCGCTCGCGCTCTACCTCTTCGACCGGCGCTTCGGTTCGGGCGTCGAGCGGCCGCGCGACGTCTTTCTCTCGCCGGTTCTCACCTATCAACTGTTGGCGGGCATCGCGATCGTCGCCGCCGGCGCGTTGATGCTCGTGCGCAGCGGTAACGACAGCGAGGTCTCGCCGTCGCCCATCGAGCTGGCATTGCGCCATCTGCTCACCGCGACGCTGAGCGTCCGCCCGCGATTCAAAGAGTTCTTGATCGGCTTTCCGGCCATGATGGTGCTGCCGGCGTTGCTGCCGCCGCACCGGCGCGCGATTGGGTGGCTCCTAGCGCTGTGCATCGGGGTGGGGATCGGGGACGTGATCGATACGTTTTCGCACTTGCACACGCCGATCGAGATTTCGGTTTTGCGGATCGTTAACGGGCTCGTGGCCGGCGCGATCATCGGCGCGGCGCTGATCTGGATCTATCGGCGCAGCGTCTACCGGCGGAGTTTATCCTGAGAGTGCTGATCTCCGGTTACTACGGTTTTGGCAATTTGGGCGACGAAGCGTTGCTCGAAGTGATCGTCGGGCGCCTGCGGCGCGACTTCCCTGCGGCCGTGATCGAGGTGCTGTCGGCAACCCCCCAGCGGACGGCGGCGGACTATCGCGTCGACGCGACGCCACGATCGGATTGGCGCGCCGTTCGCACCGCCATCGGGCGAGCCGACGTCGTGCTCTCCGGCGGCGGGGGGCTTTTGCAAAACGGAACCAGCCTGCGGAGTTTGCTCTACTACGCGGCCATCGTGCGCGAAGCGATTCGCACCGGACGCAAGGCGATGATCTTCGCGCAGTCCATCGGACCGCTCGATTTTTGGGGGCGATGGGTCGTCAAAGGGTTTTGCAAGGGTCTCGATCGCGCGACCGTGCGCGACCAGCGGTCGCTGCGCCTTCTCGAAGAGCTGTTGCCCGACGTGCCGGTCGAGCGCACCGCCGATCCCGTCTTTCTCTACGACCGGCCCGGGGCGCGTGCCGAGCTTGCGGCCGACGGCCTCGGTCCGGAGAGTGGCGCCTATGCGGTGATCAGTGTTCGAAAAAGCCCTTCGTTTCGGGATGGGATTCCCATACTGGCGCGGGCGGTCGACCGCCTCGCCGAGCGCCACGACGTGCGCGCCGCCTTTCTGCCCCTTGGAGGGGCCGCGGATGCTGCCCTGTCGACCGAGGTCATTCGCGCCTGCTCGTCGGCTCCGGTCCTCCTGCCGGAATGCGCCCTCGAAAAGGCGGCCGCGATTCTGCAGGGCGCTCGCCTGGCGATCGGCATGCGCCTTCACGCGCTGGTTTTGGCCGCGCGGTTCGCGGTCCCGTTTCTTGCCGTGCCGTACGATCCAAAGGTGACCGCGCTCTGCGAGGATCTCGACTACCCGCTGGAGCCACTGTGGATTCCAGGCAAACCGCGGCCGAGCGACGACGCAATCGACGAGCTGGTCGACCGCCTCGTCTCGGAGCGCGACCGGCTCTCGGCCTTGCTTTCGCAACGCCTCCCGGTCGTCCAAGCGGCCGCGGAGCGAAACTTCGAGGTCCTCGGCGAGCTCTTAGGCGACGAGTGATGGATTACCGGAGCACGTTGAATCTGCCGAAGACCGACTTTCCCATGAAGGCGGATCTTCCCAAGCGAGAGCCGCAGCGCGTGCAGTGGTGGCGCGAGCACGAGACGTACGAGCGGCGCTTGGAGCGCAACGCGTCCGCGGGTGCGTGGATTTTGCACGACGGGCCGCCGTATGCTAATGGCGAGCTGCACATGGGCCATTTCCTGAACATGGTGCTCAAGGACATGTTCGTGAAGATCGCGCTGCTCGACGGAAAGTATGCCAAGTTCGTTCCCGGCTGGGACATGCACGGGCTGCCCATCGAGTACGAAACGCTCAAGCATTTAGGAATCAAGGATTTCCACGCCGTCGATCCGCTCGAACTGCGCGCCCGGTGCAAAGAGCGCGCCCTCTACTGGCTCGACCGTCAGCGCGAGGAGCGGCGGCGCATGGGCACCTTCGGGTTTATCGACAATCCGTACCGCACGATCGATCCGTCCTTCGAAGCGACGATCGTCAACGCGCTTGCCGACCTGGCCGAGCGCCAACAAATTTATAAAGGTCTGCGCTCGACGCTCTGGTGCATCCACGACGAAACGGCACTGGCCGAAGCGGAGATCGAGTACGAGCAGCGGACGTCGCCGTCGATCTACGTCCGTTTCACCGCGAACGACGAGCAACGCCGTGTCATTATGAGCGCAGTAATGTCATCCCGAGCGCAGTCGAGGGACGAAGGACGACACGACGCGTCCCTCGCCGATCTGCCCGTTTCGTTCCTCATCTGGACGACGACGCCGTGGACGCTTCCGGCAAACGTAGCGATTGCGTTGCGAGCCGACGCCACGTACGGCCTCTACCGCGTGGACGGCGAGCTGCTGATCGTCGCCGAGGCGCTCGCGCAGCGCGCGCTGGGGGAGCGATTCGCGGACGCGACGTTGATCGCTCGCGCGCTCGGCGAAGAGCTCGACGGGGTCGCGGTGCGCCACCCGTTCATGGATCGCGATTCGACGGTTGTGGTCGCTCCGTACGTGGACTTGGAGACCGGGACGGGAGCCGTTCACACCGCGCCCGGCCACGGCGCCGACGACTTCGACACCGGAATGAAGTACGGTCTGCCGATTCTCAATCCGGTCGATGCGGCGGGCCGTTTCACCGCCGAGGCCGGGCCCTACGCGGGCATGAACATCTTTGCCGCCAACGCGCGCATCGTCGACGACTTGCGCGCGAGCGGCGCGCTGTGGAGCGCGGTGGAGTACGAGCATTCCTACCCGCATTGCTGGCGCTGCCACAATCCCGTGATCTTCCGGGCGACGGCACAGTGGTTTCTCGCGATGGATCAAAACCTGCTTCGCCAGCGCGCGCTCGATGCGACCGACGCCGTCGAGTACGCGCCGCAATGGGGGCGCGCGCGCCAGCGACAGATGATCGAAACGCATCCCGAGTGGTGTCTTTCGCGTCAGCGCACGTGGGGAACGCCCATTCCGGCCTTAGTATGCAGGCAGTGCGGCGAAGCGATCCTCGACCCGCGCGTTGCGCGCCTTGCGGCCAAACGCTTTGCCGAGGCCGGTGCAGGTTCGTGGTGGAGCGATCCGGTGGAGACGTATCTTCCCGAAGGCTTCGCTTGCCCGCGCTGCGGCGGCACCGATCTCGAAAAAGAGAAAAATATCGTCGACATCTGGTTTGAGTCGGGCGTGACCCATCTTGCCGTGCTGGGACGCGATGGAATGCCCTGGCCGAGCGACCTCGTGCTCGAAGGCGGCGATCAGTTTCGAGGTTGGTTTCGCAGCTCGCTCATCACGGCCGTGGCGATCAAGGGACGCGCGCCGTACCGGCGTGTGTTGAAGAACGGCTGGGTGAACGACGAGCAAGGCCGGCCGATGTCGAAGTCGCGGGGAACCGGCATCGATGCAAGCGAGGCAATGACTCGCTGGGGGGCCGACGTCTTGCGGTTGTGGGCGGCCTCGGTCGAACCCATTGACGACGTCCGCTTCGGGCCCAACGTCGTCGACCAGGTCGGCCGCGTCTACCGAAACCTGCGAAATCGCATGCGCTTCATGCTCTCCAATTTGGAGGACGTTTCCGCCGCCGACGTCGTCACGCGCGACGCGATGGAGCCACTCGACAAGCTTGCCTGCACCGTTACCGACGCGTTCGTCGCCGGCGTCAAAGACGCGTACGACGGCTGTGAGATCCACGACGCCTATCTGCGCATCGTCGAGTTCGAAAGCTCGATGTCGAGCCTCTTTTTCGACGCGCTCAAGGATCCGCTCTACTCGCGTGCGGCCGGCGATCCGCGTCGCCGCAGCGCGCAGTCGGCGTTGCTCTACATCGCGACACAATTCTTCACGATCGTCGCGCCGGTGCTCTCGTTTACCGCGGAGGAGGCGTGGCAGCATCTTCCCCAGTGGCGCCGCGCGCAGACCGAAAGCGTCTTCGACAGTTCTTTCGACGTCAACCGCTCCCGGAGTGCGCTGAGCGAAAGTGACCTCGCGCTTTGGCGTCAACTGCGCGCGCTGCGCGCCCGGGTGGCCGCATCGGCCCAACCGCGCGACTTCGAAGCGCAGGTGCGCCTTACCGTGCCGCCGCCGGCCTACAAACGGCTGCTCGCGCTCGGCGATAACTTGCGCGAAGCGCTGGTCGTTTCCCAGCTGACGCTGAACTCCGGCGATGCGGAGACCTTCGAGCTATTGCCGGCCGACGGCGAAAAATGCGTGCGCTGTTGGAAGTACCGCGAGCTGGGCACCGACCCCGGGCATCCGGATATCTGCGCGGACTGCGCGCGCGTCGTGCACGCTTTGGAAGGCGCGGCTTAAGCGCTCGTCTGCCAGCGTGCGCGAAAGGTCTTCCACTCCCGCGCGTCGATTGCTGCGCGGGCTTCGCGCATCAAATCGTTGACGAGATAGAGGTTATGATACGATAGCAGCCGTGGCCCGAGCATCTCTTTGTTGCGGAAGAGATGTGCGAGATAGGCTCGTGAATGCGTCGTGCAAGTCGCACAATCGCAGCGCGCGTCGAGCGGTGTGAAATCGCGAGTGAAGCCGGCGTTGAAGAGGTTGAGCTCGCCGTCGCGCGTCATCGCGCGCCCGTTGCGTCCGCAGCGCGTCGGATAGACGCAGTCGAAGAGATCCAGCCCGGCGTCGATCGCTTCCAAAAGGTCGGGGACGGTCCCCACGCCCATGAGATAGCGCGGCTTTTCCTCCGGAAGCATCGCCGCAGTTGCGCGCGCCGTTGCGTACATCTGATCGCGCGCTTCGCCGACCGAGAGTCCGCCGATCGCATAGCCGGGTAAATCGAGCTCTACGATTTCGCGTGCGCTGCGCGCGCGCAACTCGAGATCGAGGCCGCCCTGCACGATCCCGAAGAGCAGCGTGGACGCCGAGGCACGCGCGTTGACCGAGCGCCGCGCCCACGCCGTCGTCAGGCGCACCGACTCTTCGAGCCGGTCTCGCTCCGCCGGCAGCTTTACGCAGACGTCGAGCACCATTGCCAAGTCGCTGCCGATGGCTTCTTGAAACGCGACGACGTTCTCCGGCGTGAAGCGGTGGACGCTGCCGTCAAAATGCGAGCGAAACGTGACGCCGTCGTCGTCGACCTCGCGCCGGCTCTCTAAGCTGAAGACTTGAAAACCGCCCGAATCGGTAAGAATTGGTCCGTCCCATGCCATGAAGCGGTGCAACCCGCCGGCCATCTCGATGATTTCGCGGCCGGGCCGCAACCACAGGTGATAGGTATTTGCAAGCACGATCTGCGCGTGCGCGCTGCGCAAATCTTCCGGCGTCAGCCCTTTTACCGTCGCTGCCGTCCCGACCGGCATGAAGCACGGCGTCTCGACGACGCCGTGCGCCAGCTTCAACCGCGCTCGCCGCGCGCCACCATCTTTCGAGAGAAGCTCGAACGCCGCCGAGTTCATGTCGCTGGAGTTACTCTAAAGCGCGCCAACTCCATCGGGCGTTCCCCAACCGGTTGGCCCGGAGTATATTCCGAACTGCCCGGTCCCGGCGGTGCAGAGATACTCGCCGCCGCATTGACCGTTGCTGCCCGAGCTGATGTAATAAATATTCTTATCCTTCTGTTGCTTCTTAAAGCTGAGCTTAGAGAACGCGTTCCAGAGATTCTTGCCGCCGTCTTGCTTGGTGGAGTTGCCCGCAAGGCCCACCATGCCGGCGACCAGCGGCGAAGAGATGCTGGTTCCGTCGACCGTGATCCAGCCGCCCTCGCTGTAGGTGTCGTACTCGGTAGCGTTGACCGCGACCGCCGCGACGTCGTTGGCGGTGCGGGAGGCGCAGTCAGGATCCTTCTGCCACTTCGGTTTGGTCGTGCCTATCGAACACCCGCCGCCCGAGTCGGTCCACACAACCTCGCCGTACTTACGCTTGCCACTGGCGTTGTTGAGGAACGTGCCGCCGACCGCGATGACGCTGGCGCACTCTGCCGGGTCGAAGATGCCGTAGCCGCTATCGCCCGCACTGGCAAGATAGGTCACGCCCTTGGTGTCGAAATCTGAGCAACTGGCTCCACTGCCGCCGTAGCTGTTGGTGACGATCGTCGCGCCGAGTGTCACCGCCTCTTCCTCGGCCGCTTCGATATCGCTCCATTGGCTCGAGTTGGCTTCGACGAGATCGATCGTACACTTCGGACAGCTAGCCGAAGCCATCTCGACGTCGAGATCGATCTCGACTCCCCAGCCCGGGCTACCCTGTGGGTAGTTGCTCATTTGGCCGTCTTGATTGTACTTGTTGAGCGTGCCTGCCGGCAGGCCCATGCCTTTGCGGTACGCGGCAAAGTCGTTGGCGACGTCCGGATTGTCGTAGGCATCGACGATATAAACGTTCTGACCCTTCCCCTTCGTGGATGAGGGCAAATCGTACGCGGCTTCGAGATCCTTTGCCGACCAACCGGCGTACATCGAGTGGGCTCCGCCGTTCGCGATGAGCACGTCGCATTGCGCCTGTCCGATGCGGCTGCCGCCGCACGCTGCGCGAGCTGCGTGGGTCGCTTGCCATTGCGGAATGTGGATGGCCTGCGCGCCGATGCCGCCCTCCGAAAGCGGCATGCCCGGTGAGCTGCCCGCACTACACGCGGCGACTGCGAGCGCCGCTACAATCGGCGCCACGACTTTCAAGCGTCCCTTCACAAGAGCTCCTTTTTCTGCGGCTTCGGCAAGTGTTCTGACTTACCGCTGGCTCTGATCGCTACCTCCACGCACTTCGCTCACGAGCGCTCGTGCCTGCAGATACTCCGGCGGGGGTTGCGCCTCGAACGTCATCGCTTCGCCGGTGCTTGGGTGGCGAAATGCCAGTCGCCATGCGTGCAGCGCTTGCCCTGGAAGATCGAAGCGCGACTCGATCTTGCCATAGAGCGGATCGTTGAGAACGGGATGACCGATCGCGGCAAGGTGCACGCGAATTTGATGCGTTCGGCCGGTTTCGAGGCGAAAGAGCAGCTCGGCGTGCTGCGCAAAGTCTTCGCGCAGCTCGTAATGCGTCACCGCCGGTTTCCCCTCGTCGACGATGGCGAACCGCAAACGATTGCGTGGATCGCGTCCGATCGGCCCTTCGATCGTGCCCAAGGGATGCTGCGGAACGCCGCGGACCAATCCGAGATACTCGCGTTCGACGCGCCGCCCTTTCATTGCGAGGCCGAGTGCTCGCAGGCTCTCTTCGCGCTTCGCAACGACGAGCAAACCCGAGGTGTCGCGGTCGAGCCGATGGACCAGGCCGGGCCGCAACAAGTCGCCCGGAAGGGCCGCGTGCACGTGCGCTAGCAGCGCATTGACGAGCGTGCCGCTGGTGATCGTGTGCGCGGGATGCGTCACCATCCCGGCAGGTTTGTTGACGACGAGTAGATCCTCGTCTTCGTAGACGACGTCGAGCGGAATCGGCTCTGGCCGCGCCACAAGCACCGGCGGCTGCGCAATTTCGAACTCCAGCACGTCGCCGGTTTCGAGCGGGCGGCTTGGTTTTACGGGGCTGCCGTTGACGAGAACCTCGCCGCGCCGCGCGCTTTGGGTTATGAGCGAGCGCGAGGCCCCGCAAAGAAAAGCGACGAGGACGTCGGTGCGTTTCCCGGCTTGTTCAGCGGTGACGACGTGTAACAAGACTCGAGAGAAGCAGAAGGCCGACGCCGACGGTGATGCACGAGTCGGCAACGTTGAAGATGTTAGGCCAGATCCGGTAAAAGTCGATGAAGTCGATGACGTAACCGTAGTGTAGGCGATCGACGACGTTGCCGATTGCGCCTCCGACGATCATTCCGAACGCAATCCGAACGGTCTGCGAATGCGCGGCAGCCTCCCGGAAGCTAAACCAAAAGAGTACCAGCACGACGATCGCCATTCCGATCAGCATGACGCTGCTGCTGCCGAAGAAGCCGAAGGCGCCGTGGACGTTGCGTTCGTACGTCCACCTCAGGAAGTTGGGGATGATCGTACGGCACGCGGGGACGTCGGGGAGGCAGAGCTGGACGATGAGGTGCTTTGTGTACTGGTCGGCCCAGAGCACGGCGATCGCGGAGGCCGCGATGACGAGCGTTTGCTTTAGGCTAAAGATTTGGTTGCGGTACAAATTGATAGAACCATCCTGCGACGTTGAGAAACGCATTGTTGACGAGAACCAAACCGACGACGACGAGGAATGCGCCCGACGCAAACTCGATCGCGGGTAAGGAAGACTTTATACGAGCGAGCAACGGGAGGATCACACCGATCGCCATCGCGGTTGCCAAAAACGGCAACGCCAAGCCGAGACAGTAAAACGAAAGCAAGAGCGCGGCCTGCCCGCTGTGCTGTTGCGATGCAATGGCCAAAATGCCGGCGAGAATCGGGCCGATGCAGGGCGACCATCCGGCGGCGAACGCGATACCGACCAGCCCGGAGGTCCACAACGTGCGCCGGTCGTGTTGGAGGTGGAGCCGCGCGTCCATCATCAGCAGGGGGATGCGTAACATGCCCATCATGTGCAAGCCCAAAACGACGACGAGTACGCCCCCGATCTGTGCGATCAGCACGCGATTTGCATCCAACGCGCCGCCGATCGCGCTGGCGCTCAGGCCCAATCCGACGAAGATGAGGCTGAATCCGACGACAAAAGCGAAGGCGTGCGCCATCGTTTGCACCCGGGCGCGAGCGGTCGGCTCGTTCTTGAGGTCTTCCAGACTCTCTCCCGTGAGCAGCGAGAGGTAGGCCGGTACCATTGGAAGGACGCACGGCGAAACGAAGGAAACGAGGCCCGCAAGGAAGGCGATGCCGGCGGTGATATGTGTCGTCGCGGTCATCAGTCAAAGATTGTTATAAATGCAGCACTGGTTCACCTATCCGACAAACATCGACCCGGTCGCGATTCATCTCGGTCCGCGATTCGGCATCCACTGGTACGGCATCGCCTATTTGGTGGCGTTCGTCTGCGTCTATCTGTGGATGAGCCGGCCGGCCGGGCTGCGCCGCCTGGGCCTCACCAAGGCGCAAATTCAGGATTTTCTCTTCTACGCGCTGATCGGCGTGCTCGTCGGCGGGCGAACCTTCTTCGTCATCAACGACATCATCAGCAAGCACGACGCCTCGTTTTACCTCTCCAATCCGATCAACATTATCGCGGTCTGGAACGGCGGGATGGCCTTCCACGGCGGCTTGATTGGCGTGCTGGTGGCGATCTGGATTTTTATTCGGCAGCATCCGGGCCTAAAATACGTGGTCGTCGGCGACGAAGTCGTGATGATGCTGCCCGTCGGCATCACGCTGGTGCGAATCGTGAACTTCATCAACGACGAGCTGTGGGGAGACATCTGCCGTCCCGACCATCCCTGGTGCTTGGTCTTTCCCTCGGCTCCGGGCGCTCCGGCATATCGGCACCCTTCGCAGATTTACGAGGCGATTCTCGACATCCTGACGCTTCCGATCCTATTGATCGTCTACCGGCTCAAACCCAAAGACGGCGTCGTCGCGTGGACCTGGTTTACGTGCTACGGCATTACGCGAACGATCGCGGAGATGTGGCGTCAGACCGATTTTAGCTGGATGGGCCTAACCGGCGGCCAGCTGTATGCCCTGCCGATGATCGTGGTCGGAGTGATCGGAATCGTCTACTGTGCGACCCGGCCCGGGCCCCGCACGGAAGCTCGGCCGGTCAAGCCGGCGCGTGGATGACGCAAGGCGTCGAGGCACGCTATCGCGCGCTGCGCAGCGCAATCGACGAGGAACTTCATAAAGGGGGGCGCGATCCGGCCGGCGTCACGCTGGTTGGGGTCGGCAAGCGCCAGCCGCCGGATATTGTCGCCCAGGCGATCGAGGCCGGCTTGACCGATCTGGGCGAGAGCTACTTGCAGGAGGCGCGCCGCAAGTTTCCGCTGCTCCCGGCCGTGCGCAAGCACTTCATCGGCCACGTGCAGACCAACAAGGCCAAAGCCATTGCCACGACGTTCGACGTCGTCCAGAGCGTCGATCGCGCCGAAGCCGGCATCGCGCTGGGAAAGGCAGCGCAAGAACGCGGCTCGGCGCTGCCGGTGCTACTGCAGCTCAACCTCACGCCCTCCGATCGCTTCGGGTGTCGTCCCGATGAGGCCGAAGGGCTTGCCGAAACGCTCCGAAGCCAGGCGGGCTTACGCCTCGAGGGTGTTATGGCGATGGGGCCTCTGGGCGCCGAGCGCGACGCAATATTGCGCGCATTCGAGCTTGCTGCCAAGACCTTGGCACGCATAGGTGGAAGTACGCTTTCCATCGGCATGTCGGGAGATTGGCGCGAAGCGCTGCAAGCGGGCTCGACGATGTTGCGCATCGGAGAGGCACTCTTTGGCCCGCGCATAGATGGGAGGCATAGGTGAGCGTGTTCAGCAAGATCGGCTCGTTTTTTTCGATTCGAGACGACGAAGAGGAGTTTTATGAGGACGAAGCGCCGACCGGGCGCGTCGTACCGTTGTCGACGGCCGGGCGGCGCGGCGGCACGCAGGTGAGCGTGTACTCCCCGCGCAGCTATCAAGACGTCGTCGAAATTGCCGATTCACTTCGGAACCGGCAGGTCGTCATCATGAATCTGCAAAACGCGGATCGAACGCTCTTGCAGCGCGTCGTGGATTTTACGTCGGGGGTCGCTTACACGATCGACGGTAAGATCCAAAAACTCGCCGAATCTATTTACCTGGTCGTCCCCGCCGGCATCGTCGTAAACGCCGCAGGCTTGCGCGATTCGATGGTGGCCGATGGCACCTTCGATTTCATGGCCAATAGAACATAGGACACGAAGCGATGGAAAAGATCACACCGGTCGACATACAACACAAGAGCTTCAAGAAGGCTCTTCAGGGATACGAGCGCGCCGACGTCGATAAGTTTCTCGACGAAATCATCGAGACGCTCGAGGACGAAGCGCAGCAGCGAGCCGCTTTGGAGGCGGAGATCGCCGACCTCAAGGAACGCGTGAGCCATTTCAAAGCGATCGAAGAGTCGCTCCAAAATACGTTGGTGCTCGCGCAGCGCACCGCTGACGAGGTCAAGGCGTCGGCGCATAAGGAGGCCGACCTGATCCGAGAGCAGGCGCGCTTGGCCAACGAGCGCGAGATCGCGGGCTACAGCAATACCATCTCCGACGTTCGCCGCGAGCAGCAGCGTGCGGTCGAAGCGACCGAGAAAGCCAGGAGCGAGTTGCGCAGCCTGCTGATGACGCATCTGGCGTTGCTCGAACGGGCGGAGGGCCCGGCGAGCAACGGCGAAATGGTCCAGACACCGGCGGTCCCGGCCGAAAGCAGCCCGCCCGTCGAGCCTTCGCCCAAACACGACGACACCAAGCGCATCACCGTCTATTAATCCTTCGACTGCGCTCAGGATGACAGGGGGGCGCATTGCTATTTTGCCGGGCGACGGAATCGGCCCGGAGGTAATTGCGTGCGCCGTGGAGGTTTTACGGCGCGTGCGGCCCGATGTCGAATGCACGGAAGCGCCGGTCGGCGCGGCGGCGCTGGCCGCCGGGCTCCCTGCGCTGCCGCCGGAGACGCGAGCGCTCTGCGATCGCAGCGATGCGATCCTCTTTGGCAGCGTCGGCCTGCCGCAGTACGACGGACTTCCCTTGGCGCAGCGTCCCGAGTACGCGTTGTTTTTGTTGCGGCGCGACTACGAACTTTACGCGAACTTGCGGCCGGTGCGAGTCTTTCCGGGTCTGGAAGATGCCTCGTCGCTGCGGGCCGAGATCGTGCGCGGACTCGATCTGATCGTCGTGCGCGAGCTGACCGGCGGCATCTATTACGGTCTGCCCAAGGAACAGCGAACCGTGGATGGCGTCGACGAGGCGGTTGACACGATGATCTATCGCGCGCCGGAGATCGAACGGATCGCGCGCATCGCTTTCGATTTGGCGCGCGAGCGGCGCCGGCACCTCACCTCGGTCGACAAGCAGAACATCTTGGAGACGTCGCGCTTATGGCGGCGAGTCGTCGGCGAGGTGTCGGCGGAGTATCCCGACGTACGGCTCGAGCATCTGCTGGTAGACAACGCGGCGATGCAGCTCGTAGCGCGACCGGGCGATTTCGACGTGATCCTCACCGAGAATATGTTCGGCGACATCCTTTCCGACGAAGCCGCTATTCTTACCGGCTCGCTAGGGACGCTGCCCAGCGCCAGCCTCGGCTCGGGCCCCTCGACTACGCTAGGGACGGGCCGGCAGTTTGGGCTCTACGAGCCGATCGGCGGCACGGCGCCCGATTTGGCGGGTAAAGACGTCGCGAATCCAACGGCGGCGATTCTCTCCGCCGCAATGTTGTTGCGCCACAGTCTCGCCGACGATGCATCCGCGACGCGCATCGAGCGGGCGGTGGACCGCGCCTACGCCGACGGTTTACGCACCGCCGAGGTGGCGCGTTCGGGCGGGGCTGCGGTATCGACACGGGCGTTCGCGCATGGGGTTCTCGCGAGGCTTTAGTTCGGCAAGCTCAAAGCGTCGTGGATTCGTCGGCGACCTTGCGGCCGATAAAATCGATAAAGCGAACGTGCAGCACGGCATGCGTCTGCGGATGGGCGGCGCTCCAAGCCTCGCGCCAGCGCCGCAGCACGTCGCGCTGCATCGCGGCGACGGCGTCGTCGTCCATGTCGAAGTAGCTCTGCAAGTCGAGGCTGACGATCAGCGTTTTCGGTGGGCGGATGTCGAAGCCCATCACGACGCCGGAATATTGCGTTCGCAGCGGCGCAACCGCGGCAAGCTCGGCGTTGGTGGTGCGTTCTTGGGCCGAAGGCGAACTGCACGCCACGGCGAGCGTCGCCACAACTGCACTCGCGAGGAACCACCGGCCGGCCATCGTGCGGAAACGATTCGGCCAAGCCGCTTCGCTACCATGCTGGCATGGACGGAATAGCATGGGCGGCCAGCGCCATGGTCGCGGCCCGAACGCGGCTGGAGATTGCGACCGAAAATCTCGCCAACGTTTCGACCGACGGATTTCGCCGCATCGACGCGCAGGGTTTCCTGACCGCTCTGGGGGTCACGATTGCACGCCGGACGTCGGACGAAGGCGGCGCGTTGCGGCATACCGGTCGAGATTTCGATCTCGCGATTCTCGGCGGCGGTGCGTTCCGCGTTCGCGACGCTGCCGGTCGCGTCAGCGAGACGAGAGCCGGCGCCTTCATCCGCGAGGCCGATGGAACGTTGCACGATTACCGGGGGCGCGTGGTGCTGGGGCTTCACGGCGCGCTACGCGTTCCGTCGGGCGGTGCCGTCGATGCGCCCGCGCTCGGTCTTCCTACGGCTAGCCGCGTGCAGAGTGGATTCTTGGAGGGTCCGGCAGTCGACGCAATCTCCCAAATGATCGACGTGCTCTCGGCAGAGCGCTCTTTTGAAAGCGCGGAAAAAGCCGTCGCCGCAATCGATACCACGCGTCAGAAGTCCGCCGATACGGCCCGCGTGAAATAAGGAGATACCGTCGTGGATCGCGCACTCTTTGTTGCCGCCAGCGGCATGGCGGCTCAGCAGCGTAATCTCGATACGATTGCCGATAACCTCGCCAATGCCGGGGTCGTCGGATTCAAAGGATCGGCGCAAACCTTTGCCGAGCTGATCGCGCCCGGTGGACAGGGGCTTGGAACCGTTGCGCTGGGCTCGCGCGTGCTCTTCGCTCAGGGTAAACTGGCCCGAAGTGTCGGTCCGTTCGATCTTGCGATCGACGGCCCTGGTTTTTTAACCGTGCTCGACGGCCACGGGCGCAGGCTCTATACGCGCGACGGAGCGTTTTCGCGCAGCGCCGACGGAACGCTGCGCAACGCCGGTGATTACCGGCTTGCGGGCATCACGATTCCCAGCGATGCCCTTTCGGTAACGGTTGCCGGCGACGGAAGCGTTCGCGCAACCGTTGCCGGGGGCGCTCGCACGCTCGGCCGCATTCGCCTTGCGGAGTTTGCGGCACCCGAGCATCTGCGGACAGTCGGCGGCGCGATTTTCGAGGCGACGCACGAGTCGGGAAAAGCGAAAGACGTCGTTGCCGGTTCGCCGGACGGTCCGAAGCTTCACTTCGGGATGCTCGAAGAGTCAAACGTCACCATTATCGATGCGATGATGCAAATTCTCACCGCGCAGCGAGCCTATGAGGCAAATGCCAAAGGCGTCCAAGCGGCCGACGAGATGCTGCGCATCGCCAACAATCTGCAGCGGACGTAGCATTACGATTTCCGGCAGGTCGCTTTGAAAAAAGCTTTTCCATCCGATACGGCCGGATAACCGGTCGAAGCGAAGCTCGTATTGCTGGTGCGCACGATTATGAGGCGCCCCAACTTTCCCTCGCTGGTAACATGGTCAATAGAACTTTCCGCCGTTCCGCTGATGGTCGCGTAAGCGACAAACCAAGTACCATCGTTGGCGACGGCGGCATTTATGTAACGATCGTTCTTCGAATCATACGTTAGCGAACCGCTTTGGACGTATCCATTCGCAGAGAGCCAGCTTTGTAAAATGCCGCCGTTCATGGCGTACCTCAGCCTAAAATGGAACGGTTGTTTACCGATTGGGCCGCCGGTGCATGACCACGTTCCGACGTAGTACTTCATGGCTTCCATTCCCGTTGCCGATCGTGCGGGAAGGGTAACGGTCAGCGTTAGCGTTGCCGCTAGAAAGGCGAAAGCTGCATTCTTCACAAAATTCCTCCCTTTTTTGTGGATCGTCCAAGTTTATCTTAGCACCCGCACCCAAACATAAGAGCCTTTCTGGAGCCGCGGCGTTCGCTTGCGCGCAACGCCGCGATAACGGCGCGATAACGATCGTTCCGTAAGATTTCTGCATGATCCATCGTCTGCTTTTTATATGCACGCCTAAGGGCGTACAAGCGGCCGACGAGATGCTGCGTATCGCCAACAACCTGCAACGGGGGTAGCAACCGCGAACTCGACAGCGGTGGAGTTAGCACTCCGCGATCGCGGCGATGGAAACTTTGAGCCCTGGTATGCGCGCCGGCAGTTTAGCGCCTTGCCGAGCGGGCGGATCGCTCGGAAACCATCGCACCCACTCCTCGTTCATACCGGCGAAGTCGTTCTCGTCGGCAAGCACGATGGTCGCACTGACGATGTTGTCCATCGAACTGCCGGCTGCTTCCAAGATAGCGGAAATATCTGTCAGGCACTGGCGAGTCTGCTCCTGAATCGTTGTTCCTAGGATCTGACCGGTTTCGGGGTCTGCGGGGGCGGTACCGGAGACAAACACGAGTCCGGCCGCTTTGACGGCCTGGCTGTACGCCGCGGGCGGCTTAGCGGCATTGCTCGTGTAGATAATGTTGCGCATGCTCGAAACGTTGTATGCCGGGTGCCTACTTCCCGTTCGCTTCGTCGCATCGTCCGCCGTTCTTTTTGCAGTAACGCGCGGATGCTGCCCCGGTAACATTGGAGTGGTAGTCTCCACGCATGGATAACGTTACCGCGCGCCGTGCGGGCGAGATGCTCGAGTCCATCCTGCTCGTCCCAATGCTTCGCCCGCTGATTGCGGGTAACGGGATGCTCGGCAACTACGAGCTGGAGCTCGTGGCGCAAACGATAGCGCGGAGCGACGGCGCGGGATTTGCGGCCTTGATCGCTTCTCGCTTGGAACGCACTCGATGAGCGCCGGCGATCGCGACGAGCAGATCCGAAGCTTGCTGCCGATCGTGAAGAGACTTGCGCGACGGCTTAAACGGCTCGTGCCGAGCTTCGATCTCGACGATCTCGTCGGCGACGGATCGATCGGCTTGATCCGCGCCGTCGATTCCTTCGACCCCTACCGCGGGCCGCAGCTGGGCGACTACGCGCGTCGCCTCGTCGTCGGTGCGATGCTCAACGGGATCCGCCGCATGGATCCGGTCTCCGAGCGAGCGCGCCGGATCGTCCGCGACGGCGAAAACCAGCGATATGCAATCGCCGCTACGCTCGGTGCCGTTCCGACGCCAAACGAGATGGAGCAGCGCTGTCCCGGTTATCACCGTGCCGTTGCAGCGGCCTACCGCGGTCAGCCGCTCTCGCTGGATGCGCCGTTGCCGCTGGGAGAGTCTTTGGTGAACCACTGGGGCGACGACCCGGCGCGGATCGCGGAGCGCCGGTCCGAAAGCGCGCACATCGCGGAGCTTATTGCGGGCCTGCCCCCGCGCCAGCGCGAGGTCGTGCTGCTGCACTACTTTAATGGGAGTTCGTTGCGATCCGTAGGGAAGCGGCTGGCGATCTCGCCACAGCGCGCTTCGCAACTGCATTTGAGCGCGATTGCCAAACTTAAGCGGGAGTGCCGTGCTGCGCCGTATTGAACTCGACGAAACGCCGGCCGCGCTCTCGGCGCGCCTCGAGGCGGGGCGGTCCGAGGCCATCGTCCCGGCCGTTGCCGAGGCCGAACTCGAGACCACGCTTCTGCCGCAGGACCATCCGCGTTGGGTAAAGGACGCAGTTGCCGTCTCGCAGCGAGCCCGGGAGCTTATCGGCAAACTGCGCCCAGTTATCGTCCACGTCCTTTCGTTTTGGGATCATCGAATCCGTTCGATTATGGTCGGTAATCGCTGCGTCGCGGTGGATCCGAGTGGTTGCTACCGAGTTTCTTAGGGTTTTCTGATTGAGGGGGAGCCACCGTCGAGGCGGAGCGCGAGTTTGCACTCGCGTGGTTTGCATGCGGAGCACTTAGCGCAGGTGGGCTGCGACGGCGATTGCGACCGTTGCAGCTCCGACGATGATGAAGTAGGTGAGGCCTTGCGCGAATATCAGGACGTCGTGAATCTCTTTTCGCTGACGTTGCATCATGGGACCCTCCTCTGGGCCGTCAACCACATGCTCTCACACGTTCCTGAACGCCACCGTAAGGGCGCCTGTGAGTTGCATGAATTTTACGAGGCGTCGAAAAGATTGCGTCCGGTCATTTGTGCGGGAATCGGAAGCCCCATGAGGCTCAGCAAGGTTGGTGCGACGTCGCCCAACCTTCCGCCGGATGCTAGGCTTCCATGCAAGCCGTTAGCGACCAGGATGAACGGAACCGGGTTGGTCGTGTGCGCCGTTAGAGGATTATTCTGCTCGTCGAGTTTTGTCTCGGCATTGCCGTGATCGGCGGTGATGGCGAGCAGCCCGTTCGCGCGAAGCGTTGCCTCGACCAGACGCGACAAACATTCGTCGATAATTTCAACGGCCTCGATCGTCGGCTCCCACTTGCCCGTATGTCCGACCATGTCGGCATTGGCGTAGTTCATCACGATCGCATCGTACCGCCCGCTTTCGATTGCGTTGGCGGCGGCGGCGGTGATCTCTCTCGCACGCATCGCCGGCGCGAGATCGTAGGTCGCCACCGAACGGTCCGACGGAATCAGCTCGCGGTTTTCACCGTCGAAGCAATCCTCGTGGCCGCCGTTGAAGAAATACGTGACGTGCGCGTACTTCTCGGTCTCGGCAAGCCGCAACTGGCGTAAGCCCGCTCGGGCGAGGACCTCGCCGAACGTCTCGTGCTGCGGGCGCGGGCCAAAGAGCACCGGATTGGTGTAGTTCTCATCGTACTTCGTCATTGTGGCGAAGCACGGATTCCGATACGCCTTGCAGGCGAACTCTTCGAAGCCGCCGTTATAATAGAGGGCCGTTCCCGCATCGAAGGCCGTCGTCAACTGCCGCGCGCGATCGGGGCGAAAGTTGAAGAAGATGAAGGCATCGCCGTCTTCGATGGGGCGTGGCTCTCCGACGATCGTCGGCAGCACGAACTCGTCATCCTCGCCCCGCGTGTAACCATCGCGAACGGCGCGCAGCGCGTCGCCGGCGCGGAACTGTGCGCGGCCCTCCGCCAGCAGGTCGTACGCCAGCTTCGTACGCTCCCAACGCGCGTCGCGATCCATGGCGTAGTAGCGTCCCACGATGCTGGCGATCGCTCCGGCGCGATTAACCGCACGAAGTTTTTCCTCCAACCGTTCCACGTACGTCGTCGCCGAACGCGGCGGCGTGTCGCGGCCGTCCAAAAAGCAGTGAACCGCAATCGGCACGCCGGCGGCGACGGCGGCATCGATGAGCGCAAAGAGATGGACGATCGAGCTGTGCACTTGCCCGTCGGAGAGCAGGCCCATCAAATGGAGCGTGCCGCCGGTAGCCGCCACATGCGCCAGCGCCTGCCGTAACGTTGCGTTTCTTGCAAACTCGCCCGAGGCGATCTCGGCGTCGATCAACGTTACGCCTTGCGGCACCACGCGTCCGCTGCCAAGGTTCATATGGCCGACTTCGCTGTTGCCCATCACGCCAGGTGGGAGACCAACAGCCTCGCCTGACGCTTGCAACATCGTATACGGATAGCGCTCGAAGAGCGCGCGCCAATGCGGCAGGTTTGCCGCTGCGATCGCATTCCCGTGCGTCGTATCGCTGCATCCCCAGCCATCGAGCACGCACAGAACGACCGGCCGGTACGCTATGGCACGGCTCGTTCGATCAGCGTTGCAAAACTGTCGGGATCCAGCGATGCGCCGCCGACCAAACCGCCATTGATATCGGAGAGTTCGGCGTACGAGGCAACGTTGGCCGCCGTCATGCTTCCGCCGTAGAGAATCGGCGTTGCGCTCAAGCCGGGGAGTGCGCGGCGAATCGTCGCCATCACGCGATTGGCTTCGTCGGGCTCGCAGTTCTGGCCGGTGCCGATCGCCCAAATCGGTTCGTAGGCGATCGCAACTTTCGCGAGGCCGGCCGCCGGTACGCCCTCGAACGCGGCGCGCGTTTGGGATACGACGCGTTCGTCGGTCGCACCGGCGCGGCGCTCGTCGAGCGTCTCGCCAACGCAGACGATCGGCGTGAGGCCTTGCGCGAGTGCCGTACGCACCTTCAAGTTGACCGTGCGATCGGTTTCGTCACAATAGGCGCGGCGCTCCGAATGTCCGAGAATCACGTGTGAGACGCCCAGTTCGCGCAGCATCGGCGCGCTGACTTCGCCGGTGAAGGGGCCGTGTAGCTCCCAATGCATCGTCTGTGCTCCCAAGCGCACTCGCGTGCCTTGCAGTCGCTCGCCGGCCAACTGCAACGAAGTAAATGGAGGCGCGACGACGATCTCGATTTGTTCGCTAAGCGCTTCGACGCGGGGCAGGAACGCGTCGAAGAACGCGGCGGTCTCGGCCGCGGTCTTGTGCATCTTCCAGTTGCCGGCGACGATCGTTCTAACGTTCAAGCGCGGCGACTCCGGGAAGTTGTTTTCCCTCCAGAAACTCCAGCGTCGCCCCGCCGCCCGTCGAAACATAGGTCATTTTCGAGGCAAAGCCCAGTAGGTGCGCCGCGGCCGCGGCGTCGCCCCCGCCGACAACGCTCGTCGCTCCGGCCTCGGTCGCGCGCGCGATCGCATCTCCGACTACTTGCGTTCCGCGCTGGTACGCCGGCCGTTCGTATACGCCCATCGGACCGTTGAAGACGATCGTCTTGGCGGCCTCGATCGCGCTCGCATACGCTTGCGCGCTTGCCGGCCCGATGTCGAGAATCATCTCTTCGCCGACGGCGCCGATTGGAACGACGTGAGCCCGGTCCTGCGCCTCCACCGAGGGCGCAACGACCGCATCGCTGGGCAGATGCAGAGCGACGCGGCGTTCTTCGATCGCCGCCAGGATACGGCGTGCCGGCTCGAGATCGTCGTCGCGCAGCGAAGTGCCGACGTTGACGCCTGACGCCGCAAGCAGCGTATTCGCCATCCCCCCTCCTATGCAAAACGCATCGACCAGCTCGCTCAAACGGTCCAGCATGCCGATCTTGTCTTTGATCTTCGCGCCGCCGACGACGCAGACGAAGGGTTTGGCAGGACGATCGGTCAGTCGCGACAGCGCCGACAGTTCGGCTTGCATCAGCAGGCCCGCGGCGTTTGGAAGCAGATGCGCGATGCCTTCGGTTGAGGCATGCGCGCGATGCGCCGTCGCAAAGGCGTCGTTTACGTAGAGATCGCCCAGGTTTGCAAGCTGCTGGGCAAACGCCGGATCGTTGCGTTCTTCGCCTGCGTGGAAGCGGACGTTTTCGAGCAAGAGCACGTCGCCGTCGCGCATCGCAGCCGCCGCGCTTTCGGCCACCTCGCCGACGCAATCGGCGGCAAAGCCAACCGGAATGCCGAGGCGATCCGCTAGTGCTCCTGCGACGGGTCGCAATGAGAGCGCCGGATCCGGTCTCCCGTCGGGGCGGCCGAGGTGCGAGAGCACGATGGTTCTGGCTCCGTGCTCGTGCAGCCAGCGCAGCGTCGGGAGTGCCGCATCGATGCGTCCGTAATCGGCGATTTCTACCTGCTTGTCATCCTGAGCGCAGTCGAAGGACAGCGGTACGTTCAAATCTTCGCGCACCAAAACGCGCCTGCTGCGAACGTCGCAGTCTTGCAGGCGTCTGAAGGCCACTAGGCCGCGGCTGGGATCGTGGACCCAACCAAGGCCGTCAGCTCCGCAAGGCGGCACGAATAACCCCACTCGTTGTCGTACCAGGCGGCAATTTGGATCAGATCGCCGTTGGCATTGCTGAGCCGAGCGTCGATGATCGAGCTGTTCGGGTTCTTCTTAAAATCGCTCGAGACCAGCTCTTCCTCGGTATAGGCGACGTATTTGCTCAACTCGCCCTCGGCGGCGCGGCGCAGCAGGGCATTGAGCTGTTCCTTCGTCGTCGGGCGTTTCGTTTGCGCGACGAGGTAGATCATCGATACCGTCGGCGTCGGGACGCGGAGCGAGAAGCCGTCGAAGGTGCCTTCGACTTCCGGAATCGTCAGGTAAAGCGCCTTGGCCGCGCCAGTCGAGGTTGGAATGATGTTGGTCGCGGCGTTGCGCGCGCGGCGAAGATCCCGATGCGGGCCGTCCAGCACGACCTGATCGTTGGTGTAGGAGTGGATGGTGGTCATGAAACCTTTGACCCAGCCCAGCTCGTCAACGATGGGCTTCACGGCGGTGGCCAAGCAGTTCGTCGTGCAGGACGCATTGGAAATGATGTTGTGCTTGCGCGGATCGTAGCGGCGATCGTTCACGCCCAGCACGATCGTGATGTCTTCGCCCTTTGCCGGGGCGGAGATGAGGACTTTTTTCGCGCCACCGCTATCGATATGGGCGCGAGCTTTGGCCGCGTCGGTGAAGAGGCCGGTGGACTCGATCACAATGTCGACGCCCAGCTCGCGCCATGGAAGTTTTCCGGGGTCGCGTTCGGCAAAGACGCGGACGGTCTGCCGGTCGATGGAGATCGTTCCATCTCCAGCGATCACGCTGCCCTTGTAGATGCCGTAGTTACTGTCGTATTTAAAGAGGTGCGCGCACTCCTTTGCGTCGATGAGGTCGTTTACGGCGGCGATCTCGATTTCCGGATGGCGCTCCACGATCGCTTTGGTGAAGTTCCGGCCGATGCGGCCAAAGCCGTTGATTCCAATGCGCATGAGCCGCGTTTACCGGACCGCTTTCGCGCTCCCCTGCACGCCGCGCAGGCCGTCGGCCAACTTGGTCAACGCGCCCAGCCGGCTGCTGACCGTCGGTTTGCCGATGGGAGGATTGCAGCGGCGTCCCAGCTCTGCAAGCGATTCGTCGGGATGGCGCAGACGAAGTTCGGCAACTTCGCGCAGTGGCGGCGAGAGGCGGGACAAACCGTAGGCGCTTTGCAAAAACTCGATCACGTGCCGCTGTTGGGCACCAGCCTGGGCGCTGCGCTGCAGGTTCGCCGCCTCTGTATTCACCAGCCGGTGAATTCGGTTCTTGGTTTCGCGCAAGGCGCGCACGTCTTCGAGCCGCAGAACCGCAGCGAAGGCGCCGATGCGCGTCAGCAGCTCCGCGATGGCGTCGAAATCCTTGAGATAGAGCACCGCGCGCCCTTTGCGGCGGGTTTCTTTTACGGCGACGCCGTTGCTGCGCAACATCCACGTCAACCGCTGCGCGATGCCTTCGTCGCGGACGACGAACTCGAGATGGTAGCCGCGCACTCCCGCGGCCAGCGAGCCGCACGCGAGAAAAGCGGCGCGGACTTCGATCAAACGATCGCACTTATGCACCGGCTTGGGCGGCATCGCGCGCAGCCGTTGCGGCAGTCTCACCGCGAAGGTGGGTAACCGTTGCAGCCGCGTGGGGGCGCGCGATTCGATGGGATGAAGCTTGCGCTCCTCCAGCAGCGACCAGAAGAGGCGCGCGATGGCGTTGCGATGGGTGACGAACTCGCCGTCGTTACCGCCGTAGACGCAGAGGCCGGCGAGCAGCGAATCGCGGCAGTGGCGCTCGTCGGGAAGGTCGCGCGCGAGGGCGTCCTTGGTGTCGGCGGAGATCACAGCCACTCCGCCTCGTCCCGGCGCGAGTCGAGAAGCTCGTAGAGGTCGGCCGGTTTCAGGCTCGGCGTGATTCGCAGCGGAACCTCGCGCACGCGGACCGTCACGAACCTGGTCGCGTAGTGAATTTCGAGAACGTCCCCGGGCTTGACCTGATAGCCCGGCTTGAGCGGCTTTCCGTCCCGGGTGATGCGGCCGTGCTCCAGAGCCTCGTGTGCCTCGCTGCGCCGTTTTGCCAAGCGCGATACCTTCATGAACTTATCCAACCGCACGCCGTGAGAGTTCGCCACGGGAGCCGCTAACGTTGTCAGCCCCGGTGTCATCCTGAGCCGTTGACAGTATCGCGATATATCGCTTAGTATTGCAATATGCACAGATGGGGAGCGCGCCGGCATGGAATGCGGCGCCTAAAGCGCGGAATTCTTAAGTTTGCCCTGCTCAAGCTGCTCAGCGAGACGCCGCGGCACGGTTACGACCTGATTCGCGAGATCCGGGAGAACGGCTGGGCGGGGGGTGCGGGCTCCGTCTACCCGCTGCTTGCGGGGCTCGAGGCCGCCGGCTTCATCGCCGGCCGGGACGAGGACGGGCGTCGCATCTACGAACTCACCGAGAAAGGAAGAAAAATAATGGAAGAGCGCTGGGCCGACATCGGGCGCTTTTTCGAAGATGACGACGAGGAAGAGGGCACACGGGACCGGCGGGCGCAAATGCGCGATTCGGCGGCTCGATTGATGCAAGCGGTTTCGCAGCTCGGCTATTCTTCCAAACCCGAAACGATCGAACGCGTGCGCGAAGTTCTGGACAAAACGCGCAAAGAGATTTACGAAGTGTTAGCAACAGAGTAAGGAGTTCGCAGATTGGCGCAAGCGCGAGCGGCGCACCGCGGAGTCAACATTTTCGAGGAGGGCAAGCCGATGTGGCAGATCCTCCTCGTTTTTCTCGTGCCTTTGATGCTCAGCAACGTCTTGCAATCGGCATCGCAAACGATGGCCAGCATCTGGATCGGGCGATTGATCTCGACTCAAGCGCTCGGCGCGATCTCGGCGGTCTTTCCCATCATCTTCTTGCTCTTCTCGTTCGTCTTCGGCGTCTCGAGCGGAAGCAGCGTCCTTATCGGACAGGCCTTTGGCGCTAAGGACTTCCACAAGGTCAAGAAGATCGCCGGGACCGTCACGGGCGCGGCCCTCTATCTGGGCATCATCGTCGCGGTGCTGGGATATTTCGGCTCGCCGACGATTCTCAAATGGCTGGCAACGCCGCCCGACATCCTCGCGCAGTCCGACGCTTATGCCCGCGTGGTTTTCCTGACGATGCCGGTCTTTTTCGTCTACTTCGTCTATGCGACGATCTTGCGCGGCACCGGCGATTCAACCACGCCGTTCTACGCCCTTATCGTTTCGAGCGTGCTGGCCATCGCCATCACGCCCCTCTTTATCGTCGGAGTCTTTGGATTGCCGAAGCTCGGCGTCGTTAGCGCCGCCGTTTCCGGACTGATCGCCAACACGGCGGCCTTCGCGTGGCTCCTCATCTATCTCCGCCGCAAGAACCACCCGCTACAGTTTGACCGCGAGACGCTGGTGGACATGGGAATCGATTGGCAGATTCTTGGAGGGGTGCTGCGCATCGGACTGCCGACCGCGCTGCAAGTAATGATGGTCTCGCTTGCCGAGATTGCGGTCATCTCGTTCGTCAATCGTTTTGGATCGAGCGCGACGGCAGCCTACGGAGCGGTCAATCAGGTTGTCGGCTACGTCCAGTTCCCAGCGATCTCGATCGGCATCGCGGCTTCGATTTTCGGCGCGCAATGCATCGGCGCGCGTCGCGAAGATAAGCTCGGAAGCGTTATTCGCTCGGCGGTCGGCTTGAACTACGTCGTCGGCGGTATCATCATCGCTGTCTGCTACTTATGCGCCTGGTTCATTCTGGGTTGGTTCATTACCGACCACAACACGCTGATGATCGCGCACCAACTCCTGATGATCACGCTCTGGAGCTATCTCTTTTTCGGAAACTCCGCCGTACTCAGCGGCCTCATGCGTGGGAGCGGCTCCGTGCTCTGGCCGACGATCAACGGCATCTTCGCCATCTGGGGCGTGGAAGTGCCGGTCGCCTGGTTTCTGATGCACCGCTTCGGTCTCATCGGCGTCTGGATCGGGTATCCGGCAGCCTTCTGCGTCGTGCTGGCGCTGCAGTTCACCTACTACGAGCTCGTCTGGAAGCGCAAGACGCACGAACGGCTCGCCTAGGCTACTAGGAGCCTGTCCTAGCGCTTGATTTGGGGTGGCAAGCAGCCGACTATATGATTAGGCGCTTTTGAACACGGGCGAAAGCGCCTTGTACGGTCCGCTCACCAAAAAAGGAGGCTCTAATGAGGCGGGCGCTCGGACACATCACGCTTGCCGCGGTGCTTTGCACGGCGGCTCTTTCGGCATGTGCGAACGGTTCCAACGGTTCCACATTCGCGCCGGGCGACCCGGCCGCGCCGGCTCATAAGCCGGGGACGCAGACATTCAAATTTACCGGCGGGGGACAGAACTTTACCGTTCCCGCCGGCGTGAAGAGCATTAGCGTCACGGGCTCAGGCTCCGGTGGATTTGCCGGCGGCGTCGGAGGCGTCTTGAAAGCGACTATTCCGGTCACGCCCGGGCAGACGCTGGCGATCTTTGTTGGCGGCCAGGGGGGTGGTCCGGGTTCCGGTGGCGCCCCGGGCGCCGGTGGTTTTAACGGCGGCGGCGGGGGCGGCTGTAGCTACAGCTCGTGCGACGGCGCCGGAGGCGGGGGGCTACCGACGTTCGTCAGGGCGGCACGAGCCTAACGAACCGCGTGGTCGTTGCCGCCGGCGGCGGTGGCGCCGGCTCCTTGGCTGGCAGCGGCAGTGGGGGCGGTAGCGGGAGCGGCAGCCTCGGCAACGGCGGCTCCGGCGGCGGAAAGGTCGGCGGAAGCGGCGGCAGCGGGAGCGGGAGTGGCAGCGGCAGCGGCTACGGTGGCTCCGGCGGTTCGGGCGGCACCCAAAGTTCGGGAGGCGCCGGCGGCAGTGGCGCCAGCTACGGCAGCTGCTACGACGGTGGCGCCGACGGGGCGCTGGGTGACGGCGGCGCCGGCGGCGGCGATTACTGCGGCATGTCCGGCGGCGGCGGTGGTGGCGGCTATTACGGCGGTGGAGGTGGCGGCTATTACGGCAGCGGCTCCTACGGCGGTTCCGGCGCCGGTGGTGGCGGCGGATCCTCGTACGCCGAAAAGAGCGCTAAACAAGTCTCGGATCACCAAGGTGCGGCAGAGGCGGGTAACGGCCAGGTCGTGATCTCCTGGCGCTGAGACTTATCTTCTTTTCTTCGCTCGGGGCGTAACGCAGGTTCCGCTTGCGCGGCAGACGATCACCGGCGGATCGAGCACGTCCGCAGCGCTTTCGCCGATTTCCGGGCGCGCGGCGATCACCTTGCGCGCCTCGAACTCGATGCGGCGCGACGTGCGGCCGATCTTCACGACTCTACCCGTCGCTTCGATGTAATCGCCCGCGAAGACGGGAGCCAAGAATTCGACGCTGTCGTACGAAGCGAAGAGCCCCTCGTCGCCGTCCAATCGAATCAACAGCTCCGTTGCAACGTCGCCGAAGAGCGCGAGCATGCGCGCACCGTCGACGAGATTTCCGCCATAGTGCGCGTCGAGCGCACTCATGCGCACGCGCAACGCGGATGCCGGGAGCTTCTCGTCTAGGCCTTCGCCAGTTGCCACAGTTCCTCGAGTTCGTCGAGCGAGAGATCCGAGATGCTCTTTCCGCCTTTGCTCGCGCGCTCTTCCATGAACGAAAAACGCTTGTAGAACTTTTCGTTGGCTTCGCGCATCGCCGTCTCGGCGTCGATGCCGAGCGCGCGAGACAGATTGACCAGCGAGAAGAAGACGTCGCCGAGCTCTTCGCGCACCCTCGGATCGTCTTGGGCCAGGCGACGCGCCTCGGCGAGCTCGCCCAGCTCCTCTGACAACTTCTCCAAGACTCCGTTGACGTTGGGCCAGTCAAATCCGACGCGTGCGGCCTTTTCCTGCATGCGTTGACCGCGCTGCAACGCACCGAGCTGCGCGGGAATTCCGTCGAGCCGGCTCTTTCGCAGACGCCCGGTTTTTTCCAGCGCTTTGAGCTTCTCCCAATTGCGCCATTGCGCGTCCACGTCTTCGATGACCGCGTCGCCGAAGACGTGCGGATGGCGGCGCACCATCTTATTGGAGAGCGCGTCTACGACGTCGGCGATGCTGAACTTTCCAACTTCCATGGCAAGCTGCGCGTGGAAGAGCACCTGCAGCAGCAGGTCTCCCAGCTCCTCGCAGAGCGCGTCGAGGTGCGGCCCTTCGATCGCCTCGACCACTTCGTACGTCTCTTCGATCAGGTACGGAACGAGCGTCCGGTGCGTCTGCTCCCGGTCCCACGGGCAGCCCAAGCGTAGGCGGGCCATGATCTCGACCAAGTCGTCCCACGAGTAATGCGCCGACTGCGGCGGCAGCGGGACCAGCGGCATCGTGATTGAGGCGGAGAGCGTCGCCCGAGGCATGCCGGGGACGATCTCCGTGGCGACGCCGCGCGATTCCAGTAGCCGCAGCAGCGAAGGGAGGCCGGGAAAATCGGAGAGCGGGTTTCCGAGCACGCCCAGACCTAGCGAGTCGCCCTGCGCACCACCGCAAACTCGTTGCGCGAAGCGTTCGATCTCGTCGGAGCTTCCGCGCACGAAGAGCGCGGGATCCTCCACCACGTCGCGAACGATCGCGACGCCATTGCGTTGAAGATACGCCGTCAAATCCGGCGGCGCGAGCAAGGCGACGGCCTTACCGATCGCACGCAGCGCGTCGAGGCTGCCGATGGTCAGTAGCCCGGGATCACCCGGACCCAGACCCGCGATGCGAACCAGCACGCCGCGTCCTTCGCAACCACGCGGCGGTGTCCCGGTGAGGACACCGCCGCGTACCGAGATTTACGTCGAGGAGGGCGCGGGCGAAGCCGCCGCGGGGCTTGCCGCCGGCGCACTACCTGCCGGTGACGCTGCTGCGCCGGCCCCAGCCGGAGCCGGAGGAGCGCCCATTGCCGATCCCGGCGGTGGCGACGGGAAGAGGCCGGCGAAGTTCGGATTGTTGATTTTGATGTCGGCTTTTTGCTGCAGACCTTGGAGGAACGGCTGAATCAGCGGCGCTTCTTGCTGCTGACGTAGCGTATCGGTGATCTGCGGCGTCGCGCTGGCCAGCGTTGCCTTCGTTCCGGGGATACGCGCTTCGACTTGAATGATGTGATAGCCGAAGGGCGATTTTACCGGCGCGCTGATCGCATTGACCGGCTCGGAGAACGCGACCTTATCGAATGCCGGCACCATCTGCCCGCGTTTGAACGTGCCCAGGTCGCCGCCTTTGTCCTTACTGCCGGGGTCGGTCGAGTATTGCTTGGCGACGTCGGCGAAGTTCTGTCCGGACTTGAGAAGCTGTTCGACCTTTTGCGCTTCGGCCAAGTTCGGCACCAATATGTGACGCGCGGTCACCTGTTCGGGCTTATCGAACGTGGCGCGATTCTTGTCGAAGTAGTCCGTGATCTGGGCCGGCGTGACCTTCACCTGTGAACCCAGCGCCTTGTCGAGAATGAGCTGCTCGCGAAGCGCGGAGTGAACGTCTTCTTCGCTCAGACCACGCGACTTTAGCATCTCGTCCCACGAGCCGGCCGGGAAGTTTTGTTTGATCTGGTCTTCGCGCGCGTTGATATCGGCATCGCTTACCGTGATGTTGTTATTCTTGGCGTATTGGTCGATCAATGCGTCTTGCACCATTTGCTGCAAGACGGTGCGCGCCAGTGGCGTTCCTTCCAGCTTTGTGTCAAATGCGGCTTGGCTGATCGGCTGGCCATTTACCGTCGCGATGGTACCGCCCGATGCGCACGCTGCTAGCGACGCGCCGAAGAGAAGGGCGGCCAGGCCTACGGTGAGGCGTTGGACTTTCGACATTGTTGCTCCGTTGGATAAAAGTGCGTAGGAAGCGGGGCCCAGAGCCCCGCATCACGGCGGGCTGGTTCGCGTGTCGTGCTCCCGTTCCTTCGGTCGAGGGAGCCTTAAAGGCAGCCTTCTAGAGCGCTTCGAGCAGCTTTCGCAGCAGCGGCATCCAGTTCTGGCTGCCCGGCAGGTCGACGAGAATGCGCCCGTCGCTGAAGCGAAAGCGGTTCTTCGTGAGGGACTGGAGCTTCGGCACGGCGGCTGGATCCAGCTCGAAACCCGACCCGACGCCGAGGGTGAGGCGGCGCTCGTCGACCACGACCCGGGTGACCCGCTTGCGCAATGCAATCGCGCGCAGCCGGGTCAGCTCGACGAGGTTGGCTAGGGGCGGCGGGAAGGCGCCGAAGCGGTCGCGCACGCCGGCGGCGACCTCCTCGACCTCCGCTTGCGTGCGAGCCTTCGCCAGCTGTTGGTAGATGGCGATCTTTTGCGAGACTTGGCCGACGTAGTCGTTCGGAATGAACGCGTCGATCTTCACGTCGATTACCGCTTCCTGGCGCTCCTCGAGCGCTGCCGGTTCCCCACGTCGCCGCGCGATCGCCTGGGCTAAAAGCTCGCAGTAGGTGTCGAAACCGACCGACGCAATGAAGCCGGACTGCGCCGATCCCAGCAGATTCCCGGCGCCGCGAATTTCGAGATCGCGCATCGCGATCTGCAACCCCGATCCTAGGTGCGCGAACTCCCGGATCGCCTCGAGCCGCGCCTTGGCCTCTTCGGTCAGCGCTTTGTGCCCCTGGTAGAGGAGGTAACAATACGCCTGATGGTTCGAGCGACCGACCCGGCCGCGAAGCTGGTAGAGCTGCGCCAGCCCGAAACGATCGGCGTCGCTGACGATCATGGTGTTGACGTTGGGAATGTCGATTCCGTTCTCAATGATCGTCGTCGCGACGAGCACGTCGAGCTCGCCGTCGATGAATCTTTGCATCACGGGCTCGAGCTCCAATTCGCGCATTTGGCCGTGGCCGACGCCGATGCGTGCGCGGGGCGAGAGCTGCTCCAACGCGTTGCGCACCGCGTAAATGGATTCCACTCGGTTGTGCAGGTAGTAGACTTGGCCGCCGCGGTCGAGTTCGGCGGCGATCGCGCGCTGCACCACGGCGTCGTTGGCGGGAACGACGAGCGTCTTGATCGACATCCGGTTCTTCGGTGCCGTCTGAATGAGCGAGAGATCGCGGACGCCCAGCAGCGACATGTGCAGAGTGCGCGGAATCGGCGTGGCGGAAAGCGTCAAGACGTCCACGCTCGCGCGGTACCCTTTGAGCCGCTCCTTGTGCATGACCCCGAAACGCTGCTCTTCGTCGATCACGATCAAGCCGAGATCGGCAAATGCAACATCTTTCTGCAACAACCGGTGCGTCCCGATGACGACGTCGACCTTCCCCTGCGCGAGGTCTTGGAGAATGCGCTTCTGATCGGGCTTGGAAGTGAAACGCGAAAGCTCTTCGACGCGCACGGGAAAAGCGCCGAAGCGGGCGCTGAAGGTGCGGTAGTGCTGATCCGCCAGCAACGTCGTCGGCACGAGTACCGCAACTTGCTTCTTGTCCGCAATCGCTTTGAAGGCCGCGCGCATCGCGACCTCGGTCTTTCCGTAGCCGACGTCGCCGCAAATGAGGCGGTCCATCGGCCTGGCCGCCTCCATGTCGGACTTGGTGGCGTCGAAAGCTTTCTGCTGGTCGGGCGTCGGTTCGTACGGAAAAGCCTCCTCCATCTCAGCCTGCCACGTGGTGTCGGGACCGAACGCAAAACCTCGCGACATCTCGCGTTCGGCGTAGAGCTTGACGAGTTCGTCTGCGACCTTTGCCAGCGACTCGCTGACGCGCGTCTTCGTGCGCGCCCAGTCGGCGCCGCCCATCTTGGAAAGCCGAGCGCTCTGCCCTTCGGCGGCCGAGTACTTCGCGATCTGGTGCATTTGCGTGACGGGCACCAGCATGCGATCGCTTCCGGCATATCGCAGATCCAGATAATCTTGCGTCGCGCCCAGAATCGTCTCGGCGCGCAGGCCGAGATATTGGCCGATGCCGTGCACCGCATGCACGACATAATCGCCGACGCGCAGGTCCGCCAGCGTGACGGGCACGCCTTCCTTGACGGCACGCATCTTAACGCGCTTGGGCGGCGCGCCGAAGATCTCTCGATCGCCCAGCACGCGCAGCCGCAGGCCCGGCATCCAATAGCCGGATTCGATCGACCCATGATCGACCAGAACGCTTCCACGCGCCCGCCGTCCGATGTCGATTCCGGCGACCTGCAAGAGGTCGATCGTTCGTGAGACCGCGGCGCTCACGATGAAGACGTTCTCGCCGTTTGAAATCCATTCGCGCAGCGCTTCGGTGAAAAGCCCGATCTGGCGATTGAAATGTTCGACCGGCCGGCACTCGAAAACAAACGACTCGATCGCCCGCGGGGCCCAATCTGTCCCGTGCTCTCCCATCTCGATCGTGCCGGGGAAGACGAGCGTGGCATGCGCGGCGACGAGCTCGCCCACGTCGCTCAGCGAAATGGGAGTGGCGGCCAGCTCCGCACGCAGCGCTTCGCCGGCATCATCGTCGGCAAGGAGCGTGTGACGCTCGCGATTTCGTTCTTCGTCGAGCGCGTTGGCGACCGCCGCGATCGTGGATGGTTCTTCCAGCACGACTGTGGCGTCGGCCGGCAGATAGTCGAAAATGGTCGCGTTTCCCGCGAGCGGATCTTCCCAGGGCGTTATGAGGAGCACGTCGACCGCCGCGTTGCTGCGTTGCGATTCGATCGAAAAGCCGCGCAGCGATTCGATCGCATCGCCGAAAAACTCGATTCGCACGGGCGCGTCGGCGGTTGCCGCAAAAAGGTCGATGATGCCGCCCCGCACCGCGTACTCGCCGACCGCGCTGACCACGTCGCAGCGCGCGTAGCCAAGATCGAAGAGCCGCTGCTGCACCTGCTCCCAACCGGGCTCGTCGCCGGGACGCAGCGCAAAGCGGAGCTCGTCGAAGCGTGTGCGCGCCATCAAATGCTGACGAACCGCCGCGATCGGCGCCAACACGATCCGGGGGGCGCCGTCGACGAGGTCGGCGAGCAAGGTCATTCGCGCGCTGCGTTCGGACGGGCTCTCGATTGCGCCAAGTGCTTCGTCGCGCGACCGAACCAGAGCGACTCGTTCGCTGCGGTCCTCGAGATAGTAAAGGAGATCGGCAAAGGTCCGCTCTGCTGCATCCGGAGTCGGAAGCACGACCAGCAGGCAGCCGCCCAACTCCCTGTGAAGCGCAGCCAACAGCACGGGGCGTGCCGCGGCGATCGTTTCGTGCAGCGCGTATCCGCCCGGCTTCTTTCCAGCGATGCGGCGCAGCGACCGCAGCCGTTCGATCGTGCTCGCAAAGGCGCGGCTCGACTCCGTCAGCTCGGCAAGAAGATCTGTTTTGTCACGGACGATTACGGGCGCGGTCATGCGGGCCGCTCATTATAGCGTAGCCATACGGCCAACGGAAGGACGGCGGCGAGGCCGAGCCCCACGGAGAGCGGGGGATGCGGCGTGCCGATCGCGTCGGGGACGTAGCGCAGCACCGACGTCAGGGAAAGCAAGATCGCTGCCCGGCCAACGGCCGTGCGCGGTGCGAGGGCGGCGAGCGCGATCAGCCATAGGCCGTACCACGGGTACGGGTTGGGAACGAGCACCCACAGGGCGATTCCCAGCCAAATCCAGCCTTCATCGAGCCGCCGGACCAACTGCAAGATTCCGCGCCGAGCGAAGACTAACGCGACGACGCCGGCGACGCCGATGGCGACCGATGGGCCCAATGGCGCGAAGACGGCCTGCAGCGATGCCTGTGGCGCGTAGCTGCCGTGCGGGGCCAGTTGCGTCGTAACCGCGCGGATCAGCGGCCACGACACTACCAGTGCAACGACGATTCCGGCAACCGCACCAAAACGCGCGCGGCGATCGAGGATCGCCAGGACGATGGCTGCCGCGATTCCGGGTGGCTTAATCAGCGAAGAAAGCGCGACGGCTGCGCCGCCGGCATTGACGAATCGCCGCTGGACGAGAACGAATCCTGCGAGTACCGCGGCAAGCGCGATCGCATCGTTATGCCCTTCCGCCGCGCACCAAATCGCCGCGGGGTTCAGTCCGATCGTCGCCGCCGCGCGCGCTCGCGTTGCGCGGTCGCCCGAAAAGGCCCCGTAAGCCAGCGGTACGCAGAACAGAAACGCCGCGCATGACGTGACGCGGAACGCGTCCAGCTGCGCAAGCGGGCCCAACGGCGCAAGCGTCGTTACCAAGAATCGAGCAAGCGCGACAAAGGCCGGGCCGTACAAGCAAATTGGAAAGGCCGTTACCCACTGCAGCTGTGCGGCGCGCACCAGCGCGTCGGAGCTGTCCAGCGGCGCAAGCGCGTACGGATTGAGGCCGATTCGCGCCATCTCTCCATAGGCCGCGTACGCATAGACATCGCTCGAGAAAAGCACCGGCGCGAACCACGCGGCCGCCAGCGCCGCTGCGGCCGCAACGCAGACGAGTCGCAACGAAACCGGCTTCGAATGCTGCACGACCCACCAGTAAATCAACCCTGCGGCGAAAATCGCCAACACGGTTCCCCCGAGTAGCGGAACGCCCGCGGCGCCCCAGTTGGTAACGACGGCTAAGGGTTGCGGTGCCGGAGCGGTCACGCGCGGAAGGCAGCGGCGGCGATTCCGAGCAGCAGAAACCACGCGCCGGCGACCTTCGGATAGAAGACGAAGTCATCGACGGTCTGGTGCAGCGCCAGCGCTACACTGGCCGCCAGCGCGGCGATCACCCACGGTGGTTGCGCGCGCAAGCGCGAAACGAGCGGCTTTTCGAGGAACGCGCCGATCGACGCGCTCACCATGGCAAGCGTCGCCAAGAAAAGTACGATCCCGCCCTCCGCTAGCGACTGCAGATACCAACTGTTCGCGTGCGTGCGCACGCCGTACACGCCGTATTCGGGCAAATCGAGCTCGAAGTTGCCGGCGCCGACGCCGAGAAGCGGGTGATCGCGCCACATTCGCAGGGCCGCACCCCAGAGCTCGCCGCGATTGCCGACGCCGCCCGCGTACGCGCTGGACGCGAGCGAAACGCGCAATATGCCCGGCGTATGTGCGTAGATCGCCCACCAAACCGCGCCGCTAACTCCGGCGATCGCGCCCAACGCCGCCGGCGCAAGCGCCGGCCACGCTCGGCGCCCCGCCCAGAGCACGAGGATTGCAACAACGATCGGGAGCGAGACGATGCCCGCGCGCGAGAACGTCAAAACGTCGGCAAAAACCACAAGCGCGACCGCGACGTCGAGCAATCGGGTTCGCCGAACGAGCGCCCACGCGCCGAGCGTCGCGACGGCGATCGTGCAATAGGCCGAAAGCTGATTGGGACCTTCGAGCAGGCCGGCGATGCGCGGAACGATCGCGGCACCGATATAAAGTCCCGAGGGCGCGCCGGCGACCTCTTGAACCAGGGCCGAGAGCGCGACCGCGATGCCCGCGATGGCTGCGGCGGCGGCGAGCACGGCATCGTCCGCGTCGAGCGCGTAGCAGGCAAACGCCGCGACAAAGAACCCGGCGTACTCGACCCATTTGAGGGTTTCGCGAATGACCGCGACCGGATGCGTTGCGTCGAGCAGCGACAGTGCGGTCGCGACGATATAGCAGGCCAACGCTGTCGCGAGCAGAGGCGCCGGCCGGCGGCGCAACGCGCGAGCAACGCCGGTATAGGTTGTCAGCCCCAGCAGCACGCCGAGCAGGACGCATTTCGGCAGCGTGATCGTCGTTGCCGCAAGATCGTGCGCGAAGGCAATCGGCGTCGCGAGGAGCAGCGCGCAGAGTCCGTACGCCGGGCGCCGCACCGTGAGCATCGCGGCTGCAAAGAATGCGGCGACGAAGAAGACGGCGGAGAACGGATCGAGCGGGGTCGGAACGGCGACGTAGTCGACGACCGGACGATACGTCAAGATCGTTCGATGTCGCTGATGATGTAAAGCGGCCGCCCTTTGACTTCGTCGTAGACGCGCCCGAGATACTCGCCGAGAATCCCGAGACTCATCAGCTGCACGCCGCCCAGAAAGAGAACGGCGACGATCGTCGAGGCCCAGCCGGGCGTGTAAAAGGCCGGCTTCAAGCTAAACGTTTTCATGACGATGACGATCACGGCGTAGATGAAGGCGATGACGCTGACCGCGAAGCCGAAATAGGATGCAAAGCGCAACGGAACGTCGGAGAACGAGGTGATGCCGTCCATCGCAAAGCGAACCATCTTAGAAAGCGGATACTTCGTCTGGCCGGTATGGCGCACGTCGCGATCGTACTCGAGCGCTACTTGGTTGAAACCGACCCAGCTCACCATGCCGCGCAGGAAGCGATGGCGTTCGGGCAGCCGCCGCACGGCTTCGACGGCCCGCCGGCTCATCAAACGAAAGTCCCCGGCATCCAGCGGGATCGCGATCTTGGTTAGGCGTTTGATGATCCGGTAAAACGCGCGCGCGGTCCAGAGCTTGAAACGGCTCTCGCCTTTGCGGGTGCGACGAACCGCGTATACTACGTCGTAGCCCTCACGCCACTTTCGCAAGAAATCCTCGATCAACTCCGGCGGATCTTGCAGATCGCCGTCCATGAGGATAACCGCATCCCCGGTCGCGATTTCTATTCCGGCTGTCGCAGCGAGCTGATGGCCGAAGTTGCGCGACAGATTGACCAGCACCGTCCCGGTTCGCCGCTGCATCTCCGCGCGGATTGCAGCGAGCGTACCGTCGGTACTGCCGTCGTTGACGAGCACGATCTCGTGGCCGAACTGGCCCCTCAAGGGGTCGATCGCCGCCGAGACTCGCGCCAAGAGCGGTGCGACGTTTCCGGCTTCGTTGTAGAGGGGGACCACGACGCTGAAGGTGGGGCGCGTAGAATCGGCCATGCCGGTGCCATTTTCAACGCGTCGCCGCCGTTGTCACCCTGAGCGGAAAGCGCAAAGGGTCCAAGAACTAGCGTGCATGCCTAACGTCCGTTCGGCCCTAGGAGTCGGCGCGGCTTTGCTCTGGTTTGCGGGCTGCAGCCATACGGCTCATTCCGGCGGAACGGGGCCCTCGTCCACGCCGAGGACCCGTCCGCAGCCGGCCGCCTCGCAGCGCGCCGCTGCAACAGCCGGACCGGGCGCCGCTTCACCTGCCCCCGCCCCGTCAGCCTCGGCCTCCTCGCCGGCCTCGACGGCACTCCCATCGCCGGCCGTTACGCCGCCCAAACTCACGGCCAAGGTACGCCGCCTGGCGCCCAACGCGGCGCCGCAAATCCTTGCCGTCGCGGTAAGCGAGACGACCGTGCATCCGGGGGACACGGTCTCGGGTAGCGTGGTCACCAGCTCCAACGTCGCCAGCGTGCAGGCGCGTATCGGGGGCTACGCGATGAACCTTGAAAAAACCGGCGTAGGTCGTTTCGCGCTAACCTACACCGTCGCGCCGCTGCCGTGGTTCATTCGCGGCACGTTTAGCATGCGCGTCATTGCATCAAACACCCGCGGCGATACGGTCGAACGCACGATACCGCTAACCGTCCGATAGCGCTCCTGCGCTCTTAAGGCTCTTAACTTGTTCCTAAGATGCCGCAAGATAACGCATTTTTTTCAAGCAGCGCAAGCGCGCCGATACAGGAGGCCGGAGAATAGCGAAGGAAAACTTCGCTTCCGTTTACCTGCTTCCGTAAGGACATTATTCGTGCGCTCCATTTCATTGCCGAACCTTACTCTGGCGATAGCGGTAGCGGCTATTCTGTGCGCGTGCGGGGGCAACGGCCGGCTCGCCTCGTCGCCGGGACTCCCGACTATGCTTTCGTCGCAGGGCAAGATCCAACATATCGTCATCATCGTTCAAGAAAATCGCACGTTCAACAATCTTTTTTACGGCTATCCCGGGGCCAAGACGGCAACCTACGGCTACGACTCAAGCGGCCAGAAGATTGAGCTGCAGCCGGTCACGATCGCAACGACGTGGGATCTCCAGCATAATGCTCGAGGTTACATGTTGTCTTGCAACGGCACGGGAAAGAAGATCGCGGGCACGGACTGCCGGATGAACGGCTTCGATAAGGAGAAGTGGTACTGCGGTCACGGTGGGTCTGAGCCGAAGTGCCCGAAAGGAGTTAAGTATCCGCCGTACGCGTACGTGCCGCATGACCAGACGGCGCCATATTTCTCCATGGCGCAGCAGTACGTCTTAGCCGATGAGATGTACGCTTCCGATTTTGATATCAGTAGCTTTATCTCTCACCAGTACATCATTGCCGGCGTCAACCCCGACAAAACGTTCGACTATCCGGACAACCAGGGGCAATGGGGCTGTCCCGCCGCGCCCGGTGTCCAGGTCCCGGTGCTTGGCCCGGACCGTAATATCGGTGGCTCCAAGGGGGTCTTCCCGTGCTGGAATCCTCCGGGGGGAACACTGGGCGACGAGCTCGACAACAAGGGTCTCTCGTGGGCGTTCTACGCAGTCCCGCTCAAAGCCAAGGGCAGCGGCAGCGGGAAGCTCTGCGGCAGCGGCACCGAGTCTGACGGCAACGGCTACCGAAGCGCGATTTGGAGCGCGTACCAGGCCATCGAGCACATCTGCTACGGTAAAGACTGGGATAACGACGTCAAGTCGCCGCCGCAGCGGTTCCTTAGTGATGTGAAAGGCGGCAATCTTGCAGCGGTGACGTGGGTTACGCCGACCTACCAAAACTCCGACCACGGTGGCAACGGCTCGCCTACGGGGCCGTCCTGGGTGTCGTCGCTCGTCAACGCTGTCGGCGAGTCGCAGTTTTGGAACTCCACGGCGATCTTCATCTTTTGGGACGACCCCGGCGGTTGGTACGATCCGGAACCGCCGGCGTACGTCGATAACGACGGCCTCGGATATCGCTTACCGCTGCTGATCATTTCGCCCTACGCAAAGCAAGGATTGGTTTCGCACACCCACTACGAGCACGGCAGCATCCTGAGGTTCGTCGAAGACCAGTTCGGCCTGGCGCGACTCTCGGCCAGCGACGCGCGTGCCAAGTCGCCGGCCGATGCCTTCGATTTCAACCAGTCGCCGCGGAAGTTCGTTCCGATCAAGTCGAAATACGGTGCGGAGTATTTTATGAATCAGCCGCTCGATACGCGCCCGCCGGATAGCGATTAACAGGATCGTGAAAAAGCTTACTCTCGCGATCGCGGCGATGACATTACTCCTTTGCGCGTGCAAGGGTGCAGTTTCAACGCCCGGGGTACCGGCCGTCGATCTACAGCCGAGCGTGATGGCGATCCGGCCACTCACGGGCCCGAAAAAAATTCAGCACGTGATCATCATCGTTCAAGAGAATCGTAGCTTCAACAACCTTTTTTATGGCTACCCCGGAGCGAAGACCGTGACCTACGGTTACGGCTCCAAGGGCGAAAAGATCACGCTCAAGCCGATCCCCCTGGCGACGACGTGGGACGTCTCGCATAACTACGCAGCGTTCATGACGGCGTGCAACGGTACTGGAACCATGCCGGGGACCAACTGCCGAATGAACGGCTTCGATAGTAAGACGTTGTGGAACTGTGGCAAGCCCGGGTTCCCGCGTTGCCCGATCGAATATCCTACATACTCGTACGTCCCACACAAAGAGACGGCGCCGTATTTTTCGATGGCAAAGCAATACGTGTTGGCCGATCAGATGTACGCGTCGAACTTCGACATCAGCAGCTTCGTCTCGCACCAGTACATCATCGCTGGTCAGGCCAGCCATACGGTTAACTATCCCGGTACCTACTGGGGTTGTCCGGGCGGTAAAACTGACCAGATCTACACACTCAACCAAGATCGCTCATACGGAAAGCAGATCCAAGCCTGCTTCGATAATAAAACGCTGGGCGACGAGCTCGACGATGCGAAGTTGTCTTGGGCGTTCTACACCTATCCTGTCGGAAGCGGCGCGCCGGACCCCTGCGATGGCAGCCTAAGAGGCGACGCCTCGTACTCGGAGAGCAATGGTATTTGGAGCGCCTACCAGGCGATTCGCCATATTTGCTACGGACCGGACTGGAAGAAAGACGTGATCACGAATGCGACGCAGTTCCTGACCGACGTGCCCAGCGGCAAACTCGCGACGCTGACGTGGATCACGCCGACCTGCAGAAACTCGGACCACGCGACGTGTAACGGGAATACCGGACCCTCGTGGGTAGCATCGCTCGTCAACGCGGTCGGCGAATCGAAGTTTTGGTCCACCAGCGCGATCTTCGTCTTCTGGGACGACCCAGGTCTCTGGTACGACCCGGAGCCTCCCGCATACGTCGACTATGACGGTTTAGGCTTTCGCGTCCCGTTGCTGATCGTCTCGCCATACGCAAGAAAGGGAGTTGTTTCGCACACGCACTACGAGCACGGCAGCATCCTGAAGTTCGTCGAGGAAAAGTTCGGCCTGCATTGGCTGGCCCCCAGCGACCACCGCGCCAATTCGCCGGACGATGCCTTCGACTTCGCGCAGTCGCCGCGCAAGTTCGTGCCGATTCAAGCTCCCTACGACAAAAGCTACTTCCTTCATCAGCCGCCCGACCTCCGGCCGCCGGATACGGACTAAGAGCTTGAGGTTTTCTAGGGGCGAAATGCGCAAAGCCAAAGCTCCGGCGCCTGCGAACATTAACGTTTGCTCAACTTGCCTTAACTATTTCTCCCATTTCCAGGATGCACGCTCGATTTACCATCCCCTACCATCGACTTGGATGAAGCCGGCGCAGTTCCGCCTCGTTCGTTGCTATCGGGAGTACCGTCTTGTTTAACACCCTGCATCGCGTCACAAAACGCGCTTTTTTTCTCGGATGGTCCGACTCGGCCGCACCCGTATGACGGACGGCGCATCCAACGGCTCGGCGAACGGTGCATCCAACGGCGCATCGAATGGCGCCCACAACGGCTCGCATAACGGCGCGACGAACGGGGCGCCGCACCGGCTAAGCATCGTAGGTTCCGTGCCCCAACATCACTCCAACGGTCAGCGGCGAATCGCGATCGTCGGGACCGGTTACGTGGGGCTGGTCACCGGGACGTGCTTGGCCGAGTTCGGAAACTCGGTGGTGTGCCTGGATAACGACCCGGCAAAGATCGCGACGCTTCGGCGCGGCGAGCTCCCCTTCTTTGAGCCGCAGCTGCTCGAGATGATGGTCGGCAATCATCACGCCGGCCGGCTCTCCTTCTCCGAAGATGTCGAAGGAGGAGTGCGCGACGCGACGATCGTCTTCATCGCGGTCGGCACGCCGCTGCGTCACGACGACGGCGTCGATCTATCGGCCATCTGGGAAGTTGCCGCGACCATCGGCCGCGAGCTGAACGGTCCGAAGATCGTCGTCGTGAAATCGACGGTGCCGGTCGAGACCAGCGAGATGGTATCGGCCATGATTGCGGAGAACGCCGTGCGGCGGCATCGCGTCGACGTCGTAAGCAATCCGGAGTTTCTGCGAGAAGGCTCGGCGGTAGCGGACTTCATGCATCCCAGCCGCATCGTCATCGGGACCAGCAGCCCGCAAGCCGAGGCCGTCATGCGCGACCTATACGCGCCCCTCGACGCGCCGTTCGTCGTTACCGACGGCCGAACCAGCGAGATGATCAAGTACGCCGCCAACGCGTTCTTAGCGACCAAGGTTTCGTTCATGAACGAGATTGCAAATATCTGCGAGCTCGTCGACGTCGACGTTAAGGCGGTCGGCAGCGGCATCGGTTACGATCACCGCATAGGCGGCCACTTCATGAGCCCGGGAATCGGGTACGGCGGCTCGTGTTTCCCCAAAGACGTGCTGGCGCTGGAGAGAATGGCGCACGGACGCGGTTACGACGCGGCGCTTTTGCGCTCGGTCGAAACCGTCAACCGCGCACAGGTCGCGCGAATCCTCGCGAAGATCGAAAAAGCGCTCGGCGGTTCGATCGAAGGCAAGACCGTCTGCGTTCTTGGGCTCGCGTTTAAGCCGAATACGTCCGACGTCCGCGAGGCGCCCGGACTCCATCTGATCGACATGTTCCTTCGTTTCGGCGCGACGGTCACCGCGCACGATCCGATTCCGATCACGATCGAGGGCGCTCGAGCCAAGACCGGCGACGACGTTCGGTATTGCGCGCAAATGTACGAAGCGATAAACGGGTGCGACATTCTTCTGCTGGCGACCGAATGGGATGACTACAAGAGCCTCAACTTCAGAATGGTGCGCAAGCTGATGCGTGGGAACATCGTGTTCGACGGACGCAATATCTTCGACGCCGACGAAGTTGTGATGGAAGGACTGAGATACGTTGGAGTCGGCCGCGCAAAAGAGCCCGCGCTGGAGTTCGCTTACCAAGAAGCGGTCGGCGAGCTTTAGTAGCTTTTGAGGGTCTTTCTTTGCGGAGCCGCGGGCTTTCTCGGCTCCCATCTCGCGGACCGGCTGCTGGCCGACGGCGACCTCGTCACCGGCATCGACAATTTAACGACGGGATCGTGCGCGAATCTCGCGATAGCCAATAAGAATCCGCACTTTAGCTTCATCGAGGCCGACATTTCCTTACCGTGGACGTGGGCGCGCGACCTCGATAAGCCCGATCTCATAGCGCACTTTGCTTCGCCTGCGAGCCCAGTCGACTACGGCCGGGAGCCCCTCGCGACGATGGCCGCCAATGCGCTGGGCGCCATGCATGGAATCGAGTTGGCGCGAGCCGCCGGGGCAAGGTTACTCTTCGCTTCGACCTCCGAAGTGTACGGCGACCCGCTGGAGCATCCTCAGCCCGAGACGTATTGGGGCAACGTCAATCCCATCGGCGAGCGGGCCTGTTACGACGAATCGAAACGTTACGCCGAAGCGTACGTGACGTCGGCCTTTCGCAAGCTTGGCGTCGACGCCCGAATCGTACGAATCTTTAACACCTACGGCCCGCGCATGCAGCCCGGGGACGGTCGCGTGATCCCGAACTTCTGCATGGCGGCCCTGCGGGGCGAGCCGCTAACCGTGTACGGTAACGGATTGCAGACCCGGAGCTTCTGCTATATAACGGACCTTATCGAGGGAGTGGTCCGGCTCGCAAAAGGGGAAGCGGCAACCGGCAAAGCCGTCAACATCGGCAATCCTGACGAATTCACCATCATAGACCTGGCGCGGATAATCTCGCAGATCGCGGGTGTCCCTCTCAAGGTGGTCAATGCGGACTTGCCGTCTGACGATCCGGCGCGTCGTAGGCCGGTCATCGAGTTTGCGCGTTCGCTTTTGGGCTGGGAACCCAAGGTCGCGCTTCGCGACGGGCTGGCGCTCACGTTAGAATACTTTCGATCGGCGGCCGGTATGAGCGAGGCTATAGCCTCAAGGAATTAACATGCTATCCCTGGCAACAGCAGAGCGATGGTTCACCCCGTCGAACATTCCTTTTTACTAGTTTTAGTAGGATTGTTCGTGGTTTCACAAGTGTTGTATACGCTCACGTTTTTGGTGGACGTGTACTTCTTGAGCCTTCCCGTAGACTGGGTCGACATGAACGAACCCATCGCGGAACCCGAAGCCCAATGGCCGTACATCGTACTCTTTTACCCGGTTCTGCGAGAACTGGAAGCGACGATGCGGACGACGTTCGTGTCGCTGTCGAAGTTGGACTATCCCCCGACACGTTATCGAGTCGTGGCAATACCAAACAGTGACGACGCGGAGACGGTCGCAAGCCTCGAACGCCTGGCTTCGGAGTTCGCGTTCTTGGAAATCTTAGAGGTCCCGCCAACCAGCGACTCGAGCTGGCAGGTCGTCTGGGATTCCTGGGACGCCAATTCAAAAGCGTATTGGTGGCACCATGGCAAACGTGCGGGCGAAAAGGACCTGCCGCCAAAGAAAACGCGCCAGTTGATCTACGGGTTGTACCATGCCGCAAGGACGCTCAAGCACGAGCGAGACCTCGTCATCAACTATATCGACGCCGACAGCTGCCCGCCCGTCGATCATTTCAAAGGTGCCGTTATCGGCCTCAAACATTACGACGTCGTGCAGGCCCTCAATGTAGCCGGAAATCTCAACGCTACGCTCCCGGCTTCGTGGCACGCCTTCGACCACATGGCCTGGGACGGCTATAAGTATCCACATCTCTCGGCGCACGGGCGTCAGCCATACTGGGTCCTGGGCAAAGGCCTCTTTTATAGGGTTTCGGACCTCATCGCATTGGGCGGCTTTCATCCTTGGATTACGATCGAAGACCCGGAAATCGGATTGCGGTATTGGGCAAATGGGCTGCGCCTCGGGATCCTTGCGAGTTCGCTGATCGAGGAGGTGCCCAAAACGTGGCGGCAAGGCATAACCCAGCGAAAGCGATGGATATGCGGCTTCTTTCAGTCGCTTGGGCGGCCTCTTGGCCATCTCGGCCTATCCCCGTGGCAGCGCTTCAAGTGCTGGCTGATTTTCTTCCCGTGCTTATCGCTCTGGATCAATACCATCGGCGTGCCGCTCGGAATCTGGGCGTTTTGGATGTACCTCGCCCAAACTCACGTCGTTCCGCTCTGGACGCTCTGGCTCGCGGTGCTGAACCTCACGCTGTTTGTATGGTCGTTGTCGCTGCTCTATGCCAATACGTGGCAGCGAACCAAACTAGTGTGCACGCGGTGGCGCGACCGTGCGTGGTATATGCTGCGCCTAAACCCGCTCTCCGCAATGATCTGGTGGTTTCTCTGGATCGTTCCGCTCGTGATCGGCTTTCGCATGTATCTCCTGGACGAGGGATTGGCATGGCAGCGGACCGAGAAGATCGACGCCAACAAACTGCTCATCCGCAAGAAATTCAAAGAAAGCGAGAAGTCGGACCTTGATTAAACGAGTCCTCGTCACCGGCGGAGCCGGGTTCATCGGCTCCCATCTCGTCGATTCGCTCTTAGCCCGCGGCCATGAGGTTACGGTACTCGACGCGCTGCTGCCTCAGGTGCACGCCGACGGAGAAAGCGACCGAAGCGGCTGGCCCACGTACTTGAACCAGAGAGCAAAACGGATCCGAGGCGACGTCGGCGATGAGGGCCTGTTCGAAACGAGCCTACACGGCGTAACGCATTTGGTTCACCTTGCCGCCTCGGTCGGCGTTGGGCAGAGTATGACCAATATCGTCGATTACACCCGCAACAACGTGATGACGGCGGCAACGATGCTCGAGACGCTGTCACGGCGTCCGCACGCGATCGAACGAATGGTCGTCGCCTCGTCGATGTCCATCTACGGCGAAGGCGCCTACCAGGTGCCCTCGACCGGAAATCTGGTAGCGCCGCCGCTGCGCACCCGCGAGCAGCTCGCGATGCGCCATTGGGAGCTATCGATCGGTGGCGAAGATCTGATTCCCGTCGCTACGACCGAAGAGAAGCCGCTACGGCCTGCCTCGATCTATGCCATCAACAAACGGGATCACGAGGAGATGTTTCTCGCGGTGGGCCAGGCGCTTCAAATTCCGACCGTGGCTCTGCGCTTGTTCAACGCGTACGGCTCCCGTCAAGCGCTCAGCAATCCCTATACCGGCGTTGCGGCGATATTTATCTCTCGGCTTCTCAACGATCAGCCGCCGTTGGTCTTCGAAGACGGGCGGCAGAAGCGGGATTTCGTCCACGTTGGCGACGTCGCCAACGCGTTCGTAACCGTGCTGGAGAGCGAGTTGGCCGTGTGGGACGTGTTCAACGTCGGCAGCGGGTCGCCGATCTCCATTGCGGAGATGGCGAGCACGCTGGCTCGGATGCTCGACAAGAGTATTGTTCCGGAATATATCGGGAAGTACCGCGTGGGCGACGTTCGCCACTGCTTTGCGGACATTTCAAAGATCGAGAGAACCTTCGGCGTGCGGCCTCAGCGGTCGTTCGACAACGGCATGCAAGAGCTCATCACGTGGGTTTCGCAAGCCAAGGCCCCGGTCGATCGCAGCCGGGCGAGCCTCGCCGAACTCGAAAAACAGCGACTACTCGTTTAGTGCCACAACGGAAGGGAGCAATCAAAGTGTCACGAGCAATCTCGGCCGCGGCTATCGGTCTCTTTCTGCTGGCAGAACCGATTGCGGTCCGCGCGGATAACGTTGAGGTGTTTGCCGGGGCGCAAGCCGATTTTGCAAACTACGTCTATGCGGGGGCGACCGTGGCATTGCCCGGCCAGAGTATCGGCAACGGATTCGCCTTTCGGGGTTACTTCGATACCGGCGGCTACGACTACATGCGCCACGACCTCGGCCTGGTTCGGGCAAACTTTACAGGAGGAGAGCTGGACGCCGTCTACGGGGTTACGCTCAAGCACATTTGGAACGACGTCGGCGTCGGCGTCAATGCGACCTATACGGGCCTTTCGCCGTACGATCCCAAGAATTACCTAGGAGGTCACCAAACGGAACTTCGGGTGAGTCTGGACGGCGGAACGGCGGGTGGACGCTGGCGCGCGGATTGGCTGGGCTACTATGGAACCAGACTCTATGACTACGATTGGTCGCTCGACGTCACGCACGCCGTCTCGCCGAACTGGCGACTCGGCGCCGTGTACGCTTTCGAAGGAAATCCCAGCTACCATCTCGATCAGGTCGGCCCGTTTGCCGGGTTGAGTTTTGGGACGCGCTCGGAGCTGCAGCTCTCGGCCGGCGAAGCCTGGCAGTCAGGATTCACTCCGCGGGCCTACGGTACCGCGGCCTTTTTCCGGCGTTTCTGAGGCCTCGGTTTGACGTACCAAAGTGCGTCTCGAATGGCAAAGTACATCGGCTTGGCTCGCATCGAAGAGTCCAGCGGTAAGCCGCGATTAAAGCCCGGCCCGCTGCCGTCGGTCCAGGCACCCGCAAACCGGGCGTAGTCGTCCCTGGTTATCTCGAGCCAGGAGTGCAGGTCGCTCAGGCCCCACGTCGTTACTCCGGTGACGGCGCGCTCGCTCAGGACGACGTCGAGATAGCGCCGGACTTCGTCGGCGACTTGGCGATCTCGTTCCTCCTCAGTTGCGACATAATCGGCTTCCTTGACATCCAACTCGGTCACGGTGATCGAGAGACCCATGGCCGCAACTTCCCCCAAGAAACGCGCAACAGCGGATTGCGAGATATGGCCTTTGCGCAGATCGAGGTGCGCCTGCACGCCGAGTCCATCGAGCGGCACGCCGCTACGTTTCAGCCGCTCGAGCAGCTTGAGCAAGAAGAAGCGCCGATCCCTTTCCTCGGGAAGGTCGTACTCGAGCCCGTATTCGTTGATGATCAATTGTGCTTTCGGCCCAAACCTGCGGGCTTGCGTCAGCGCGCGGCCGATATAATCCGGCCCGAATACCTCGAGAAAGATATTCTCGCGCAGCCCGTCGATGCGCTGTCCGGGATCGATTGGCTCGTTGACGACTTCCCACATCCCGATGACGTCGCCGTACCTGGGAATCACCGAACCAAAATACCTGGCGATGAGATTCCAATCTTGATTTTCGCGAAGCATGTCGACGGCCCACTCCGGAACGCCGAGATGCCATAGCAGCGTGTGGCCGCGAAGCTTTTTGCCGTTCGCAATCGCGAAAGCCGTCAGGTCGTCGATCTTGGCAAACGAGAGCTGACCGTAGGCGGGTTCGATCTCGTTCCAGTTCATTTCGAACTCCGGCACGAGCTCCGCGCATTCGCGAATTGCCGCTGCTCTTAGAACCGGCTCGGCGTTAAGGTCGTTAACCCTGACGGCCGATCCAAAGAAGCGTCCCCAGCGTTCCGCCGCCGTTGCGAGACCTTCGTCGCCCGCATAGGCCGGCTCCATGCCGATAGCGCAAGCCGCGCCGGCGCAAACCATCGAGGCAATCGCGTTTCCGCGGCTAATCCAGGTCCCGTTCCCCCGTTGCATCCTTATCGAATCTGTATTTGTGCGTTGGTTGTTGCGGCAACGCCGGCGGTGTTTCGCGCGATGATCTGCATGACGAGGTTATGGTTCATGAAGAACGGGAGCTGCGGAACGGCGTACGCGCCTTCAAAGCGCCCCACATCGGCCTTGGGCAAGTTGAAGCCGTAGCCGCCGACGCGAACTTCAACGCTGGCGACGTTCGATGACGTGAGCACGGTGACGGAAAGCGTATCTCCCGCCGTCGGCGTGGTCGAGCTCAAACCAAACCAAAGAATCTGCGGTGCCGCATCGGGGGGCAGCATCAGAATAGTCGGCGTCGGCGCGGGCGACGGCGCTGGCGAAACGCTCGGAACGGGCGAAGGAACCTGCGCGCGGGCGACGGCAATCAACGAGCCCGCGGCGAGCAGCCCCAGAGCCGGACCCGCAAGCGAGACGCCCCTCACGAACGCGACCGTTCAAGAACCACGACGCCGTCGTGGTCGCTCTTCACAACATACTCGTTGCGGGCGAGTGCCAGTTCTACGGCCGGCTCGTCGATTTTCTGCCAATGCTCCGAATAGTGCGTCCGGTCGTAAACGAACCATCGCTGACGGCTAAAGCCGATGGAAGCGTTCGGATCGAGACCAAGGTGTGCAAAGATTTCATCTTCGGACCCAACATCTACCTGCCGAGGCAATCGCTCCAGAGTCGCTTGGAGCAGCGCATCGTGCGCGTTTGGGGGCCGGTATAGATAGTACCAGTACTCCATCGGACTCGCGAAAATGGCGACCCCCATGGATGCCGCGGCGGCGACGATGACGAGACCCTTCGCGAGACTCGGCCTGTTCGCATTCAGCCGAGAAGCGCCGTCAACGAATCCTGCCAGCGCGTAACCCGTCAGCAGCGCGCTGTAGTGCGCGCCGGGCATAAGCGTTACCGATTGGTGCGAGGCTAGGATCTCGACAAATCCGGGAATCAAGAACAGTCCGTATCGCGAGACGCATGGCAGGAAGGCCAGTGGGGCTAGGATTATCGCAACGTATCGCATGCGTGGAAGCAGCACGGCCCAAGCGAAATTGTGTTCTCCGCCCGCAGCCCCGGCCCAGTTGAAGAACTCCAACGACAGGTACGGCACGTGAGAGTTCAGCGCGGGGCGGACGACTCCGAAATACACGAAGGCCATTATCGCTGCCAAGCCGGAGATGCTCCATCCGATGCGCGCAGCGCGAACATCATTGCGCGACATTGCTGCGAAGATCAAACCGTTTGCCGCGAGAATGACGAACTGATCCTCCTTCGTGCAAGCCAGGAGTAGCGCCGCCGCAATGCTCATCGACCAGCGCCGCCGGTCCAGAGCGTAGACCAGCGTGGCGGAGAGAAGCGGCACGAAGGCCATCTCGTGAAAATCGCCGACGCCGTTCGCGCACAGAATTGGATACAGTGCCGCTACACCGACCAAAGCCAGCGCCGGGATTGGGCGGAACCTGGTTCGCGCTAAACCCCAAATCGGGAAAACGACTGCAGCGACGAGGATCGCTTGAACGTACTCGAGGCCGACGGGACCGAACGCGCGCAGAACCGGCCAGGCGGTAAGAACGATCGGAGACCAGTGAACCAGAAGATGGTTCGCGCCGCCTTCGGCGGTGCTCGAAAATCCGCGCCCGGCGCCGGAGATGACCTGGGTGAAGATCCCGAGATCGACGTCATTCCGGAAGATCGCGTACCGCCAGTGGACGATAATGCAGAGCGCGCTCGCCAACGCGAGAAAGAGCGCCCAGACGACCCGAAGCGGGTTCAGCGTGCCGGTGGGGGCTTGTGAGATTGGGGCGGCTCGGGAGGCGGGAGCCCCGGCGGAAGATTCGGGAACGGTGCGGGGTTGTAAGGCGTCGGCATGATTTGCGGCTGCTGCTGATTGATGCTTCCCGGCACTTGGTCTTGCCAGGCTGAAACGGTATCGCTTACCGTTCGCACGTCCGCATCGGGAACGACGAAGTTTCGCGGCGCGCGGGAGAGGCCGTTTTGCGCGATCTCCTCCGACTGGAGGGATCCACGGTCGTAGAGATAGTGGAAGATCGTGCCCGACGGATACCGGCGCGTGATCGAATAGTGGAGCGCGTCGATGCGGTCCATCGGGATCGCTTGTGCGTTCCACGCGCTTTGATCGGTCGAGATATAAACGCTCGCCGTCAGCGGCGTCGTCGGGGGGACCTGCACGATGAACGTCACGAGCACCGGTTTACCCGAGTAGCTCACACTCGTAGGGGCGCCTCCACCTGGCCCCGGGGTCGCCAGATTCTGATAGGCAAGCAGATCCGGATTCGGCGCCGGCGACGACGCTGCGACCGCGAAGCGCGTAACGTCGTCGAAGTTTCCTTCGGGCGGCAACGCCGCCCGCGAAAGATCGAGTTCGGTCACGGTACCGGTGGCGTCAAAAGTGGCGCGTGCCCACATGCGCGGAGCGGGAGCAAGCTTCGTCGGGCCGCCGGTCTTCGCGTCGTGGATCACGACGCCGGGAGCGACCCGGAAACCGTCACCGGTCGTGAAAAAGACGAAGCCGTCCTGATAGGCGAGCAGCTGTCCGGTGACGACGATCGAGGGACCGGCCGCGAGGAGTACGGCGGCAAGCACCAACGCGAGCACCGTTGTCATCCTGAGCCCTTCGACTGCGCTCAGGGTAAACTTAGTCGAAGGGTTCGTCGAAGGAGGCATCATATCGGAAGCAGCTGGATCACGAAGTTTTGCTGCCAATATTGCGCCCGGTAGGGATTGCCGTACCAGTACAGCGTGCGCGAGATATCGGCAAGCGTGTGCGGAAGAATCTTGAAGCGGACGTCGGCGGTCGCGTCATACGGCGGTTGTCCCAGCCACCACGAATAAAGCGGCTGACCCAGAATATTGTTCTCGGGAAAGGCGAAGAGTCCCGGCACCGGAATTGGATAATCCTGGTGATGCCGGACGAGCAGCGAGAGGTTGAAATCCGGCGTCGGGGTGTCGTTGAGTCCGAAGCTGGCCGTGCGCAACGTCGCGACGCCGCGAAACGACGTGAAACTATCCGGGCAGAAGGTGGTCGGCTGTCCGTGCGGTTGAGTGCATTGCTCGTAGCCGCCGTCGATGTAATGGTCGCCGATGTTTTGAATCTCGTAGCCGACGTACGTGTGAAGCGCCCGGTTGAACTGCCGGCTAACCGTCAGGGTCGTGTTCGTGTTGTCGATGTAGTGCGGCAGTGAGTTCCACTGGCGCTGTTTGTTGAACGACGCGTTGAAGTAATACTGCTGGTAGGGGCTTTCGGGCTGGTTGAGCTTGAGCGAAGGCGTGAAGAGATTGAACCCGAGAACCGTGTTGTAGATCGTCGTGTAGACGGGGCAGTAGTACTTGTAAACCTTCGATGGTTGAACGTTGCAGAGAGCGCCATACGCCTGCAAACCGGGCACGGGGATCGGTGCGAACGCGCCGTTTCCCGGCCAGTAGCCCGGAAAACCGTTGAGATACTGCGAGCCGACCGAGTCGTGCGCGAAGCCGTACCCTTCGTAGATGTTTTCGAAGAGCGGAAGCTTGGCAATTTTGTTTTGGAAGCTGTTGGCCGTCAACTGCAGAAACGTCGGGTGCGCGAGGCTGCCGCCGAGGGGCTTCGGGACCTCGAGCGAGCCAGGTCCGAGGAGGTTATAGTTGACCAACTGCGACGTGGCCGTAACGTAGGAGTGCGGAAACGCGTACGTGGCGTTGATCCAAGTCGTCTGTTGTGCCGCGCGCGGCAGTTGGAGATAGTTCTGCTGCGCGTAGTATTGCGTAAAGCTTTGAATTTGGAAGCGGCTGCCGAGCTTCTCGTACAGCATGGCATTCCACCATTTCTCCGCGCGGGTTGCGGGATTCACCGACAAGATGGCGTACTCGTGATCGCCAACGAAATGCTGTTCCACCGACCCATACAGCTTATATGTCGGATCGTACCGCAAATGGAGCGCCGTCAAAGCATTCGGGCTGCCGGCTACTTGCCAAGTGATATCCGCCGTCGCACCGGAGAGCGAGTTTTGCGCGAGGTATTGGTTCGAAGAGAAGCTGATCACGTTGCTTCCCAGCGGGATACCCACACCCGCGACGTAGGCCACGGCTCCGATAAAGCGCAGGTACGTTTTGGTGCCGATTACGGCGCCGGTGCCCGTCATGTCCGGCTGCGTCGTGATCGGGGGGAAATAGAACGCGTCGCCGGGCATCACGCGTCCCATCGCGGGGTGCGCGAGGTCGCCGTTGAGGAAGGTCCACCGGTCGGGTTCGCTCGTAACCGGAACGAAGTAAATGCGCTTGAAATCGAGGAAATCGGAGATGGCCGCGCCGCTGACCGTGCCGCTGCGATCCTGGAGCGTTACGTGCCCGGCCACGAGAAACCGGTTGAGCTTGAGGTCCATCGAGAAGGAGTCGCCGGTTACGGTGAACCCGTCGCTCGTCCGCAGCCGCACGTTGCCGTCGGCTTCGAGCAAGAAACGATCGTAGTAGAAATTAATCGACTTCGCGTTCAGATAGAGCACCGTTATCGGCGTGCTTTGCGCGCGCGCTACAGCGCTTGCGAGAATAACCAGCAGCATCGAGATCGCCGCGGATAATGCGATTCGTGGCACAGCCGCAAGCGTTTCGACGGCCGCAACGCGTGTCTTTCAAGGCCTGCAGAGTCCAAAACGTCGAACGACGGATTAAAGTCTGATGAAGCGTGTGGTCGCGATCGTAATCGATTCGGGCGGCGTAGGCGCAATCGATGATGCCGCCAGCTACGGCGATGCACCGGGGGCCAACACGATCGGCAACGTTGCGCGAGGCATTGGTTCGCTGCAGTTGCCGCACCTCGAGCGTTTAGGGCTTGGGCTTTTGACGCCCATTTCGGGCGTCGCCCCCGTATCGGATCCGCGGGCGCGGGTCGCGCGCCTGCGCGAGCGAAGCCGCGGCAAAGACACGATCACCGGCCATTGGGAGATGATGGGAATCACGACCGCCGTGCCCTTTCCCACGTATCCGAACGGGTTCCCGGACGACGTGGTCGAGGCGTTCGCACGAATTACCGGCAAGCTGCCGCTCGGAAACACCCCGGCCTCGGGGACCGAGATCATCGAAGAGCTCGGCGAAGCCCACATGGCCTCCGGCCGGCCCATCCTCTATACGTCGGCCGATTCGGTCTTCCAAATAGCCGCACACGAAGAGGTGGTGCCGCTGGGGCGGCTGTACGACTGGAGTGAGAAGGCGCGTGAGATACTGCGGCCCCCCCACAACGTCAACCGAGTCATCGCCCGGCCCTTCGTGGGAAAACCGGGGGCTTTCAGGCGGACGCCGAATCGGCGGGACTATGCGGTCGAGCCGCCCCCTAATCTGCTTGACGAACTCAGAACGGGGCACATCGAGGTGCACGCCGTCGGTAAGATATGCGATATCTACTGCGGTCGGTCAATTACGTCAACGGTCCGCACCGTCGACAACGGCGACGCAATGGAGAAGACGATCGAGTTGATGAACCAGGTCGATCACGGCTTCATATTCACGAATCTGAACGACTTTGATTCGAAGTTCGGCCATCGCCGGGACGTGCGCGGCTACGCTTGCGCCTTAGAGGCGCTCGATGCGCGGCTGCCCGCGCTCGAGGCACTTCTTAGGCCGGGCGACGAGCTGATCGTTACCGCCGATCACGGTTGCGATCCGACCGCCCCGGGTACCGACCACACGCGCGAGTTCGTGCCTTTCATACACTTGAGTTCCTCGCCTGGAGCGATGCTGGGTGAAATCGAAGGACTGGACCTTGTAGGTCGTACCGTCGAGAAGGCGATCCTGAGTTGAACGCGATGCAGATGACCGTCAGCGCTCCGGGCGAGCGCGACGTTCCGGAATCGTGGCCGGCGCTCAAGCGATGGATTGACGTCGTAGCCGCCAGCCTGCTGCTCGTCATCTGCGCGCCGGCGGTAATTCTTTCCGCGCTCGCGATCGCGTGCGTGACCGGCGGAACTCCGTTTTTTGCGCAGGAACGTGTCGGCATGCACGGTCGCCGCTTCAAGATGTTCAAGCTTCGTACGATGGTCAACGGCGCGCACGCGCTGCGCCACAGCGTAATGCACCTCAACGAAGTCGACGGCCCCGTCTTTAAGATCCGAAACGATCCGCGGCTTCATCCACTCGGCCGTTTTCTCCGGCGCACGAGCATCGACGAGCTGCCGAACCTCGTCAACGTCGTACTCGGCGATATGTCGCTTGTGGGTCCCCGCCCCGCTTTGCCAAGCGAAGTCGCACACTATGACGCAGTAGCGTTGCGCCGTCTGAGTGTTCCGCAGGGCGTCACCTGCCTCTGGCAGATCAACGGCCGCAGCGACGTCTCGTTCGAGCACTGGATGGAACTCGATAACCAGTACGTGGATTCGTGGACGCCTATTGGGGATCTGCTGATCATCGCCAGGACCGTTCCGGCAGTCCTGCGGAGGGACGGAGCGCATTAAGCCGTACCTCCGGGCCGTTCCACGGCGGGAGCAGCCGCGCCATCGCATCTCCATTGCCGCCTCGACGTTCTTCATCATGGGGGCCACGTTCGCATCGACGCTGCTGGGTTTCATGCGAGAGGTCGTGAGCGCGCGTTACTACGGCACGCGCTGGGAGATGGATACGTTTCTCGCGGCCGCGACGATCCCGACGATCCTTTTCGGCGTCTTCAACGGCGCGCTCGTAAGCGTGCTGGTTCCAACGTTCTCGGAGTATCTCGCGCATCGCAAGGAAGACGAAGCTTGGCGCTTGGCCAGCACGACGGTCAACATCCTGGCGATCGTGGTGACGAGCTGCGCGATCGTCGGCTTCTTTACGGCGCGCTGGTACGTGCCGCTCATCGCTCATGGCTTCCCGGCGCCGCAGATGGGCGTTGCAATCAAGATGACGCGCTGGCTGATGCCCAGCATCGTCGCAGTAAGTCTCAGCGGTGTGCTCTCGGCGATGCTCAACGCCTATCATCGCTTCCGATCCGCGGCCCTCGTCGGTGTAGCCGTCAACATCGTCACGATCGCCTGCGTCGTTCTGCTCAATCACGGCATGGGCATCTACGCCCTCGTCGTCGGAACCGCGCTGGGCTTAACGGCGCAGATGCTCGTTCAGCTTCCGGCCTTTCTCTCGATCGGCAAGTACCGGCTGATCATCGATCTGCACCATCCGGGGCTGAAGAAGATCTGGGTCTTGCTCGGGCCGATCATCGTCGGCTCGGCAGCGGGCCAGCTCGCCCTCTTTTTCGACCGCTTCTTCGCATCGACGCTCGCGCCGGGATACATCGCGGGCATGAACTACGCGACGAAGCTCGTCAACTTCCCGCAGCAGATCTTTGCGGCCGCCATCGCGACCGTGATCTTTCCCTTGCTCGCCGCGCAGTTTGCGCGCGAAAACCGCCGCGGTGTCGCGCGCAGCGTCGTTACCGGTTTGCGCTTGGTGAACTTTATCACCATTCCATCTGCCTGTGCGCTGGTCGTCCTCTCACATCCGCTGGTGCAGGCGCTCTTCGAACGCGGAACCTTTCAAGCCGGCGCGACCGACCTAACTGCCGGACTGCTGCCGTATGCGGCGTTCGGATTGGTTGCACTGGGTGCCAACGTGGTATTGACCCGCTGCTGCTTTGCCTGCCGCGAAACCCTCTGGCCCGTCACCATCTCGGTCCTTACCGTCGTCCTCAACGTGCTGCTTTCGTTGGTATGGCTGCCCGGCTTGGGCGCACGCGGCCTCCTGCTTGCAAACTCGACGAGCCAGACGGTGCAGGCCGTTCTCCTGCTGATGCTGACCGCGCGGCTGGTCTCGGGAATCGACTGGGGAGCCCTCGTTCTTTCGATTTGGAAAATCGTCGTCTGCTCGCTTGCTATGCTGGCCGCGCTGCATTGGATCGGCGCGTTGGGCGTGACGCCCGAGGCCACGTTGGCCTCGCGTGCCTGGTTCCTTTTCGGTCAGATCGCAATCGGCGGGACCGTTTTTATCGCATTCGCCCGGATGCTCGACGTGGAAGAGCTCGACCTCGCCTGGCACGCCATCGTCGCGAAGTTCGAGCGGAACCTCGTGAGCCCGCCGGAGAACCGCGAAGCCCCGATCGCATAATTATTAACTATGATCACCGTTCTTCCTGAAGGCTCGCCCTTTTACGAGCGCCAAGCTCCCCAACCCATGCTCTCGATCTTGATGCCCGCCTATAACGAGGCTCACTCTATTGCCGAGAACGTGTGTGAAACCGTCGAAACGATGCGCGCGCTCGGGATCGATTTTGAGATCGTCGTCGTCGACGACGGAAGCCTGGACGGAACGCATACCGCGGCGATCAACGCGTTGCGCGTTTGGCCCGAATGCGTGCGCATCGTGCGTTGCCGGCGCAACGAAGGCAAGGGCAACGCGCTGATTTGCGGCACGTCCTATTCGAAGGGTGAGTACGTCGCGTTTCTCGATGCCGACATGGACCTGCATCCCGAGCAGCTCGAAAACTTCTTCACGATCATGAAGTCGCGCGACGCCGACGTGGTGATCGGCTCGAAGTTCCACCCGCAATCGAAAGTGGAGTATCCGCGCCTGAGGCGGGTCTACAGTTTCTTCTATTTTCTGTTAGTGCGTTCGCTCTTCGGCTTGCCCGTGCGCGACACGCAGACCGGCATCAAGCTTTTCAAACGCGAAGTCCTCGAGCACGTACTGCCTCGAGTGCTGGTCAAGCGGTTCGCGTTCGATCTCGAGCTGCTGGCAAACGTCCATCATTTCGGCTATCGCATCGTCGAGGCGCCGGTCGTGGTGAACTTCAAGCGCGTTTGCAGCCGGCTTCGTCTACCGGCCGTGTGGAACGTCTTCGTGGATACGCTGGCGATCTTCTATCGAATGCGCATCTTGCGCTACTACGACCGGCCGGAACGCCTCTCCGCGATCGATCGCGCCGGCTCCCACGAAATCGTTATCCCCATACCGATCGGAGAGTAGCCCCGGTTGTCTCGAGGTACCGCGCTGGCGATTTTGCTGCCAGGGCTCGGTGATGCGCTGGCCTGCGGTCCGGTTCTGCGCGGCCTGAGCCGCGACTCGTGGTCGGTCGACGCCCTGACCATGCATCCCCCGGTGAGCGACTATCTGCGCGCGTTGGGTATCGTCGGGAACGTTACGCAGCTGCCGCTGCGGCCGACCGCCGCCGACGCTCTTGCGGCGCTGCGAGAACTGAGGCCGCGGCGATACGACGTCTGCATCCTGCCGTTTCCGGCGACACGTTGGCAGTACGCCGCGCTGGCGCGCGGAGCCGGTGCGAAGATGCTCTACATGCACGAATACGGTGGGAGTGCGCGCCTTATTGCACGGACCGGGCCCAGCGTTGCGGTGGCTTTGCGCGGCGGACATCGCCTCGCCGAGAACTTGCGGCTCGCGCGCGCCATTGGGTTGACGCCGGGAAGCGACGATCTCGAGTACTGGATTCCCGACTCCTGGCGTCGCAACCGCGTCTTAGGGACGCTTGGCATTCACCCGGGCTCGATGGCTTGGAAGGGAAACGAATCCAAGCGGTGGCCGTACGACCGCTTTGCCGGGCTGGCACGGCGGCACGTTGCGACCGGGAGGAGCGTGCGCTTCTTTCTGGGACCGCACGAAGAGAGCGAGGCCGCTCGCGTACAGCAAGATTTTAGCGGCGTCGCGGGAATCAGCATCATTCGCGAGCCGCTCGACGAAGCTGCAAGGCGGTTGGCGGAATGCGAAGTCTTCGTAGGAAACGACGCCGGCTTCAGCCACCTTGCATCGGGTCTGGGCGTGAAAACCTTAGCGCTCTACGGGATGACTAGCGAGGTTCGGGGTGCGCCGATCGGACAGGCCATCGCGATGCGTCCGTCGCCCTGTCCGGCGTGTCACGACGAAGGCTCGCAGGGCTTCGCCTGCGTGTTGCGGATTGAATACCGGTGCATTTTGCGCGACATAGAGTTCGATACGGTGGCTAAAGTCGTTGACGAACTCTTTGCGGCGACGTTTGTCGAGCAACGCGTGAGTTTGGAAGGTCCATTCAAGCTTTACGGAAAGGCCTACCCGTGAAAGAGGAGACGGCCCGCGCCTCCGCAGCCTTGGAGCTGCGCTGGCCGGACCGAGCGGTACTGAGGAGAGCGTTCGTTCCGGCGCTCTTCGTTGCGCTAGCGCTCCTCGTGACGCTGGGGTACGGCAGTGGCGTCCAACTCAACGACGGGCAGGCCGACCTTCACATCAATCCTTTAAAGTTTCTGTTCTCGTTGCTGCACGCGTGGAATCCGTCGCTCTATCTCGGAACGCACACCGGATTTTGGTACCCCTACGAAACTCCGTACGCGTGGGTTTACGGAATCGCGCAGATCTTTCACGTTCCGCAAAACCTCGCGCAACGGTTCGCCGTCTTTGCGGTCTACACCGGATGCCTGGCCTCGATGTACTACTGTTTGCGCAGCGTCGCGCCATGGCTCGACGAGACCTCGCGCATCGCCGGCTCGGTCGCCTACCTGTTCAACATGTACGTCGCGCTGAACTCGCAAGCGCAGATCGTCTGGCTGCTCACCTACGCCACGCTGCCGGCAATGGTAGGCATCACCGCGCGCGCGATGCGCGGCGAGATGAACGCGTGGCCCGCGGCACTCGGCATCGCGCTGCTCGTGCTGGTCGGCGGGGGCGTCAATCCGCCGTTGGTCGCGATCAACGTCATTTTGCTGGCCATCTTCGTCGTTGTGATGCTGGCCTTGAGCGCCGAGCCGGGCGCGATGGCAAGGCGCTCGATTCCGTTCATCGTCGCGGCCGGCACCGCGGCATTGCTGATCAATCTCTACTGGGTCGTGCCGTTCGCCGACTACTTCCGGAACGTTTGGCTCAACGGCGTCCTGAGCGAAGCGCCGTCGATGCACAACGCGGCGACTTCGTTCGAAAACGTTCTTCGCGGTCTCGGACATTGGGCAACCTTCGTCTCGTTTTCGGGCCGGCCGTACTTTCCGTGGGCGGCGCCCTACGCTCAGGGTCTTTTCAGCGGGCTGCTCTGGTTCGTGCCGATCGTCGCGCTTGGCGGCGTCGCGTTTGCGCGCAACCAGCGGCCGATCACGCTCTACTTCCTGGTCGCCACCATCGTTTCGGTTCCGATCGTCGTCGGCTACTATCACGATGCGCTCGGCGATGCCGTGACGACGCCCATTTACGATGCTTTCTACCGGTACTTTCCCGGATTTCAGATGTTCCGGTTTTCGTACAAATGGGTAGCGGGCGTGGAGTTCGGGATGAGCGGCCTCTACGGGCTGGCATCGTACGCGCTTTTGAGCTGGCTGCGCGAACAGGTGCCGACGTGGAATGCGTCGCGACGAGAACGCTTCGGCTGGCTCCCAGCGGCTGCCGGCGGTTTGCTCGTCACTATGCCGATCATCATTTTCATTCCGGTCCTCATTCTCAAGATGAACTATCCCGGCGCGGTGATTCCCGCCTGGGAGTACCGTGAAAACGCGCTGTTGGGCAACGACGAGCGCCACCGGGTTGCGCTCTTCCCAACGCAGTTTCTCGAGCAGTTCGATTGGGGAAATCCGGAGTTCTATATCGAGAACTCGCTGATCGACCGGCCGATGATCTACGGGCTGCTGGGAAGCGAGCCTTCCCAGGGGACGGATCTTTGGGTCCGCAGAGCCTACCGGGGAACGCGCGAAGGTCTACCGTTTGCGGCCGACATGTTTCGCGTGCTCGGCGTCGACACGTTCCTGCAGCGCGACGATTTCATTTCGGTGATCGACTTCAGTTCGCCCGACGAGTGGCGGTTCAACACCGCGACCTTGACACACGATCTCCTGCATCGCGTCGTCGGCGCCGTACCCGCGCGTTCGGACGGGCCGCTGCACGTCTACCATTTGAGCGGAGCGCTGCCGCTCATCTACGGCGTCAGTCACCCGGTAATTGGAACCAATCCCACCTTTTCGGATGGCTATCTCGGAAACATTGAGGCGATGGCCCGTGGCCAAGCACGTTTCGATCCGCAAGCGCGCTCCGCCGACGAGTTTTCGTCCACGATGCTTGCGCTCTCACCGATCCTCCCCGAATCGGCGGAGCAAGCCCGGGATCTGGCCGTCAACGAGGCGTTGATCCACGGTGTTCGGATCCATCCGTCGTCGGTAGCCGCTGACTGGTCGATTCCTTTCGAAGTCGAGACCGGCGGCGTTTACGACGTCTTTGCACGGGACGAGTCGTTGCTCTTCGCACAAGATCCGCCCCAAACGCTCTCGGTAGACAACAAGAATTTTACTCCGCAAAGTGCGGGTGACTGGACGCAATACGGAGAGGTTACGCTTTCGGCAGGGCGCCACGCCGTTTCCGACGGCTACATCGATCAGGACTTGGACGTCGCGCTGGTGAGGGCGGACGATCTGCGGGATTGGCGCGGGCGCATCGCGGCGCTCGTACAAGCCCTCCCGCAAAATACCGCCGTTGGCAAATCGGTTTACGCCTTCAATACGACCGTGACGCTGCCGTCCGGGGGGAGATACCGAATCCAAGCGAGCGCAGTCGGCCCGTTTGGTCCCGATGGGCTTGCTGCGACGCACCTCGAGAAGGGCGCGTCGTATCACGGAACGTTTGCGGAAAATCTCTCGCACACGCTTCCCTACCTTTCTGACGCAGGCGTCGTTGGGACGTCGGCGATACGCATGCCGGCTTCGTGGTACTACGACGATCCGGCTACCTATGATTGGCAGCGAGGCGACCCCGAATCGTGGTTTCTCTTCGCTCGCAGCGCCCACGTACGCGTCTTCGTTCCGGGCTCCGGTAACGTCGTCGCTCGCGCTGCGGTCAAGATCAGCCGGCTCCAGGTTGGGAGCGTTCTGAGCCTTGCGGTCAATGGCAGCGTGCAACGGACCGTGACGCTACCCGGTGGAAATGCCGGCGCGCAAGAGTACGACACGACCGATCAGCTCGAGGGTCCCGCACCCGTGCCGGTCACGGTAGACCTTACCCTACGACCGGGCTGGAACGACGTGGCTTTCCTCTTTAAGTCGGCGACCGGTGAGCGCGGCGACTTGGGTGCGGGAGTGATTTCGGCGGCGATAGCGCCGGATCTCTCGTTCACGGAGATCGGACCGGCGCCCGGAGCGGCGCCGGTCGGGCACGACGGCGCATTTAGCGCGCAGGCGGTCGCCGGGCCACCCGGTGGACTCGACGGCGATCCGGATCTCGTCGGCACGGTCGTGTCGAGCGGAGGCGGAAATCCGTGGCTTGCAGTCGCGCTGGGCGTCCGCGGCAACGTGACGTATCGGCTCTTCCCGCTTCCGCAGCAGGGAAGCTTCGATGTCAACTTCATGCACGCGTTCCCGAACGGGTGGTACGACGGATACCAGCGCGTGCTCGGCATCTGGTTCGTTTCGCGAAACGCACGTCTGAAGCTTTCAGGCCTCTATTATAACTTGCATGCAATGCCGGCGCGGGCACTGCGTAACCCACAATCACTGACGTCGTTGCCGCTTAAAGTTGACGGCAAGCGAGTCGCGCAATCGGTGGTTCTCTCGCGGGGCGCGCATTCGGTGAAAAGCGCCGACCCTGAAGTGAAGATCGGCCTCTTGAGCATGGAACCGGTGACGCTGCCGAAGACGCGACCCTTTGCGCTTGGCTGGCAGCGGCGTTCTCCTACCGCCGTCGACGTGACCGTGCCCGTGAATGCCAATACCGCGTCCTTTCTATTGGTATTCGGCGATGCGTTTCATCCCGAGTGGCAGGCGACGGTCAACGGCAAGCTGCTCAACCACGTTATCGTCAACGGCGTTTCCAACGGATGGATCGTACCAGCTCTTCCGCAAGGCGGAACGATCGCTTTACGATTCGCCGGCCAGCGATACTACCTCATCGCCGGGATCATCTCGTTGATCGCTCTCGCCTTATTGACCCTGCTTGCGCTGCGGCCCGAGCTCTGGCCGCTGCGCTCGCCGAACTCGTAATGGAATCGTCCGTCGTCTCGGCGCTCCGCCGCGCACTGCGCTACACGGTTGGGACGGCAACCGTCGCGCTCGTCGGTTCGAACTTGCTCCCGGAAACTGATGCCGAACGCCTGGCGACAACGGCGTATCTCGCCGTGATCTTTGCGGCCGTAACGCTGGCAGTGTTACACTTTGTCTCCGGCGGCGCGACGGCCGAGCAAAAACGGCCTTTGGCCGTCACGTTTCCTACAGCGTTGCTGTCGGTGGTGCTCGTGACGATCGTCCTCCTCGTGGGAGCCGCTCTTGCCGGGCAACCCGGAGCTGAAGGGTTTGCGTTTCTCGTTTGCGCCGTGTTTACTGCGCTTATGGCGCTCTCGGGCGCCGGTATCTTTCGGGCCCTGCACGTCGCGCTCGTCGCCGGGACCCGGCCGGCCGCCTTGACGCGCTACGCGGTGCTCGTTGCGATCGTCGCGCTACTTCTTGCGACCGTGCTGCCCGGCGAGATGAGAAGCACCGTGGTCGAAGGTGCTTGTTGGGCCGACGTCGTCGCCGCGATCTGCCTCTCGGTATCGCTGATACGGAGAACCGGCTTAGGGAGATTCGTGATGGCGGGTTTTAGGGGTGGCCCAACGCGGTTCTTCGAGCGGACGATCGGCTACGCGGCATACGCTTGCGCAGGAGCGCTGCTCGCCGCTGCGCTGTTTCCACAAAGCGGGGACACCCTGGCCTTTAGCGCGTACGTCGCCATCGTCATCGCCACCGTTGGAGTTGCAGTCGAAACTCGAGTCAGGCTCGTCGCCGCTTCCCGGCGCGCGACTTCGATCTCTAATCCACGGTGAAGGGCGGCGCGATTGCGGCCGCACTCGCGTTCGCTGCGTTCGTCGTCGCAAAAGGGACTCCAACACTGCGCCACGACTGGACCTGGCCGATCGACCGGCTCGCAGTTCCGTCGTTCTTCAACGAGTCGATCGGCGGCTGGCTGCCCGTTGGGTTCGGTGTTGCCAACACCCATCCGACGACGTATCTGATCGCGCTTCCGCTGACCGCCACGATGTGGGTGGCGGGTCCGCTGATTGCTTTGGCATTATTGGCGTTCGCGACGGGCTACTGCACCACGCGCTCCGCGGCAGATGTTGCTTCACGGTTGGGCAGCGCCGCGCCGGCGGCGATCGGCGCGGGCCTTCTCGCGCTCTTCAATCCGTGGGTCTATAACGAAGTCGTTGCCGGGCATCTCGTCATGGTGCTGGCTTACGGCGGCCTCATCGGTTTGCTGGCCGAAATGCTGCGGGGCCGCGACGCATCGCCGATCCGCTTGGCGTTGTGGCTGGTTTTAATCGAAGCGCAATTGCAGTTTTTCATCGTCGCGACGGCCGCGTCGATTGCGTTTGCGTTGGTGACCAAGAAATGGCTGCCGATCGCCGCCGCCGCGATCGCGGCATTACCGACGGTGGTCGGTCTCATCGCCGATCGCGGCGCGCTGTTACAAACTCCCTACAGCGTGCAATGGCAGGCAAACCAATCGCTCTCCCCGGTTGCGCTGCTCTCATTGGGCGGCTACTTCCCGGGATATGCCGACCGGCTGGGCTTCGCGGCGCAAGTTGCGATCTGGACGCTCTGCGCGGTGGCTCTGGCCGGCGTTCTCGCCGGGCGCCGCCGGCGGGCGGTCAGATGGGCGGCGGCCGCGGCCGGATTAGTCTACCTGTGCGCGCTGGGCGTTCACGGCCCACTCGACGCCGCATATGAATGGACGGTTCGCTCGATTCCCGAGAGTGGCGTCTTCCGCGAGCTGTATGATTTCGGCGGCGTCTTCGCGGCGCTCCTGATTGCGCTGGCATCGGCGGCGACCGGCCGCACGAAAGCGCTTGGGTATCTTGTGCTGCTAGCGGGTGCCGTCTTGCCGATAACCTGGCTGATTCATCCGCCGAGCGATCTATGGGTCGGAGCGCAAAGCTATCCGCATCCGGTCGTCGCGGCGCCGCCCTTTTCACGGGTGGCGCTCTTGCCGGCCTTCCAGCCCCTGCAGTTGCGCACCGGCGCCGGCGACGGCGCCGACCCCGACGCCATCGCGTATCCGGGGCACGTTGCCGCTCTCAACGAGTATCTTCCAGCCTATCCGGTCGACATGGCGCTGGCGCAGTACGAGCAGAACGGCGATTCGACAGCCTTGCGTGCCCTGGGCGTGAGCCGGATCGTCGCTCGTCCCTGGCTCGTGTCGCGATCGAACGGAGAGATTGGTTTAGCGGCGTCGTCGTTGGGTGCACGCCTGCAAACCGCGGCGGAGCAAAGCAGCAATCTCGCCGGTGCCGCGCCGTTGATCTCGGCCTGCACAAATGCACGCATCGTCGCGTCCGTCGATCACTTGGGACCGTGTGACATCTTCTTTGGCGATGCGCCGGGCTATGCAGTCGTTACTCCCTTGCGCGGTCCGAGCGATTCGATCGACCCCGCGGTGGCGTGGATCGACGCGCGCCTCGCATTTGCTCGAATGCCGGCGCTTGCCCAAGGTGTCGGCGGCGTGCTCACCCAGTCGAGGCGGGCAACTCCCGTCACGCCGGGTGCATGGCTGCTCGCCTACGTGCGCGGACAATTGACCGCTTCGGACGGCCGTGCGCTGGCTTCCGGCCCTGGTACCTTTACGTGGATCTCGATTCCGCCAAACGTCGACTCGGTCTCGTGCGCGGGGCTCTGCGAGTTAGTGGCGGAGTCCCGGTTCTTTCCGGCGATTCCGCTCCATCAAGGCGCCGCTCGAACTGATGCGTTGCCGTTTGATCTCGTAGCGCCGTGGCTCTATCGCGTGCATGGCATTGCCGGCGCCGCAGCGCTCGTGCGTCTAAACGAGCGCTACGATCCCGGGTGGATTGCGCTACGCGCATGGCACGTGCTTCCGCACGTTCGCCTCTCGCTGGCGGCTAACGGCTGGATTCTGACCGATCGCTCGTCTCGCGACGTCTTCTTCGTGCAAATCGCTGCATTGTTGCAGCAAATTGCCGAGCTGGCCGGTGTGGTTTGCGTGCTTTCGCTGCTGAAGGCGCTCGTGCGCGAGCCGACGAAGCGCGGTTGAGTGACGATGACGACACCGGTTCCGTTTGTCGATCTCAAAGCGCAGTTCCGCGCAATATCGGAAGAGGTCGTTCCCCGCATGCTACATGTGATGGAGAGCGCGGGCTTCATTCTCGGCCCCGACGTAGCGCGCTTCGAAGAACACTTTGCGACCTATGTCGGCACCCGCTATTGCGTGGGCGTCGAATCGGGGACCGCGGCGCTGGAGCTCGCCCTGCGAGCCTTGGCAATCGGACCGGGAGACGAGGTCATCATTCCGGCCAATACGTTCATTGCGTCGGCGCTGGCGGTTTCGGCAGTCGGAGCGCGCCCCGTGCTCGTCGAGATGGATCGCGCATACCTGATCGATCCGGATCTGCTCGAAGCGGCGGTCACGCCGCGGACCAAGGCAGTCATGCCGGTGCATTTGTACGGTCAAGCCGTTCCGATGGATGCGATTCTCGCTTTCGCCCGGCGCCATTGTCTGCGCGTGATCGAGGATGCCTGCCAAGCGCACGGCGCGCGGTATGAAGGCCGGCGTGCCGGAAGCTTCGGGGACGTCGGGTGTTTCAGTTTTTATCCCGCAAAGAACCTGGGAGCGTACGGAGACGGGGGTGCAATCGTTTGCAACGATGCTGGTCTGTACGACTCATTTTGTTTGCTGCACGACTTGGGCCAAGCAAAGAAGTACGAACACGTCGTCAAGGGTGACAACTGCCGCCTGGATTCGTTGCAGGCCGCGGTGCTCGACGTAAAGCTCGCCCACCTCGATAGGTGGAACGAGGCGCGCCGCAGTCATGCTGCCGCATACGACCGGCTTCTCCGGGAAATCGGCATCGAGCCGCCGGTGTGCCTGCACGATGAGGGCCACGTCTATCATCTCTACGTCATCGAGGTCGAGAACCGGGATCGCGTGCAAGCCGAATTGAGAGAACGCGGCGTTGCCACCGGCGTTCACTATCCGATTCCAATCCATTTGCAGCGCGCCTATGCGGATCTCGGCCTTGGCCCCGGCTCGTTTCCGCTCACGGAGCGAAGCGCCGGGCGGGTGCTCTCGCTTCCGATGTTTCCCGAGCTGACGGACGACCAGATCGTCTGCGTGGTCGATGCCCTTGCGAGCTGCCGGCCCCTGTTAGTGTAGTCCCCGAATGGAAAGGAAGCCACTCGGCGTCGCTGTGGTCGGAGCCGGTTACTGGGGGCCGAACCTCGTTCGGAACTTCTACGCTTCTGAAGAGTGGTCGGTTCGTTGCATCGTCGAACGCGATCGAGCTCGACTGGAGCGCTTGCGGCGGCTCTACCCAGCCGTTGCGGGCCACGCGGAGATCGAAGCGGCGCTCTCCGATCCACAGGTAGACGCCATTGCGCTAGCGACGCCGCCGCGCACGCACCGCGAGCTTGCGATCCGCGCGATCGATGCCGGCAAGCACGTGCTGGTGGAGAAGCCGCTAGCGGAGAACTTCCGCGACGCCGAAGAGCTTTGCGAACGCGCGCGCCACGCCGGCGTTTGCCTGATGACCGATCACACCTTTCTCTACACCGGTTCGGTCGAGAAGCTGCGGGCCTTGCGCGAGAGCGGTACGTTGGGCAAGGTCTATTACATCGATTCCGTGCGCGTCAACCTCGGACTCTTTCAGGAGAGCAACGTCGTGTGGGATCTCGCGCCGCACGACGTATCGATCATCAACTACGTTCTGGACGAGCTGCCGCTCTCGGTAGCCCTCCAGCTCGGGGCGTGCGTTCACGCCAAGACGCCCGACGTTGCATTTCTGACGATGTGGTATCCGAGCGGCTGTCTGGCGCACGTGCACTTGAGTTGGCTCTCGCCGGTGAAACTGCGGCGCACGATGATCTCCGGAAGCTTGAAGATGGCGGTTTGGGACGACGTGGAGCCTACGGAAAAGGTCTACATCTACGATAAGGGTGTCGTCCTGGACCCGTCCAGCACGACGCTCCAGCAGCAGATGGTATCGTACCGTTTGGGGGACCTGCACGTGCCGCTCGTCGATAACCGCGAGGCGCTAGGGAAGTTGGCCGCGGATTTTGCCGGTGCCATTCGAAACGGCACGCCCACGCGCTCCGACGGTGCCTTTGGCGCGGGCGTCGTGCGCGTGATCGAAGCGGCACTGCGCTCCGCGGAGCTTGACGGCGCGAAGGTTCCGGTGGCCACTTGAAGGTCTCGTTTATTATTGCGGTGCTCAACGAGCGCAAGCGGCTTCCGCCGGTAATCGAGAGCATCCGCGCCCAGGAGTACCCGCCGGAGTTGGTCGAGATCGTCGTCGTAGACGGTCTGTCGGAGGACGGCACGCAAGAGTACGCGCGCGGCGCGGGTTGCGTCGTCGTCGACAACCCCCGCCGGCTGGCCGAGCCGGGCCATCTGCTCGGCTATGCGGCCGCAACCGGCGATCTCTTGGTGATCATCGCTGCCGACAACATCTTACACACGCGCGATTTCCTTACGCGCATCGTCGCGCCGTTCGACGATCCCAACGTGTATGCGGCGGTTCCGCGCGTCGTCAGCACTCGCGACGATAATTTGAGCACGCGCTATATCAACGACTTTACCGATCCGTTCAACCACTTCTTGTACGGCGACGCCGCCGCGCCGGCGACGTTTGGACGAGCCTATCGAATGAAGCGTAAGACGCCCTCCTATCTCGTCTACGATTTTCCGGCCGACAAACCGCCGCTCGTGGCGATCGCACAAGGCGTGACCGTTCGCGCCGCCGCGCCGCGTCGCGAGGGCTGGGAAGAGGACGATATCCTTCCCATCGTGGACATTCTCCGCGAGGGTTTCGACGTCGCGTACGTTCCCGGGGCGACGATCGAGCATCACACGGTGGAAGGGCTGCGCAACTTCGTCAGCAAGTTTGGGCCGCGCATCGCCAAGCGCCTCGAGGACCGCGATCAGCCGGTTTGGGAGCGCGCCGCAGCCTGGACACCCGCGCGAAAAATCCGCGCGTATCTGTGGCCCTTCTATTCCGTATCCGTCGTCGGGCCGGTCGTTGCGGCGATCTTCGGTGCGATTCGCGACCGTCGCGCGACGTGGTTCTATCACCCCGTGATCAACTTCGCACTCGGCGTGGAGTTTTGGCGGCGCGCGTTGCCCTACGCGTGGTCGCTCGCCGGGCGCCGCCTCCGCGGCGAGCGCGCATAGTGCCGGGCCGCGTTTTGGTCACCGGCGGCGCCGGGTTCATCGGCTCGCATATCGTCGCGGATCTGCTGCGCGCGGGTTATCGCGTCACGGTCTTCGACAACTTCTCGAGCGGCTTGCGCGAGAATCTAGCCGCTTTCGACGGCGAGGTCGAGATCGTCGAGGGCGACATTTTGGACGCGGAGGCGCTGACGGCGGCCGCGCGCGGCAAGGACGTGCTCTCCCATCAAGCAGCGCAGCTCGAGATTACCAAATGCTTGGAAGATCCGCTCGACGATCTGCGCACGAACCTCGTCGGAACGGTCAACGTGTTGAATGCGGCGCGGATCGCGGGTGTCGGGCGCGTCGTCAATGCATCGTCGGCCTGCATTTACGGCCAGGCCGTCGATCCGCCGAGCGAGGAGGACGCCGCACCGCACGATCCCAACTGGTCGTACGGTGCCAGCAAGCTTGCCGGAGAAAAGTACGCGCAGATCTTCGCGCACGACTACGGCTTCCCGGTGCATTCGCTGCGCTACGGAATTACCTACGGCCCGCGCGAGTGGTACGGCCGCGTGCTGACCATCTTCCTCAAGCGTCTGTCGGAGGGGAAGCCGCCCGTCGTTTTCGGGGCCGGCGAGCAGTTGCGCGATTTCGTCTTCGTCGACGACGTCGTTGCCATCCATCGCGCCTGCATCGAGAGCGGTCTCGGCGGCGCGCAATCGTTTAACGGCGGAACCGGCATTGCGACGTCGGTCGCGCAGCTCGCGCGCCTGGCCTGCGAAGTCTCCGGTACGGGGCTGGAACCGGTCACTGAAAACGTGCAGCCCGGTGAAACCTCCAAGCTCGTTGCCGGGCGAATGCGATTGCCTTCCGAGCTGGGCGTCATGCAACTCTCGCCGGCGAAGGCGCAGCGCGTTTTTGGTTTGACGCCGCAGGTGACGCTCCGCGAGGGCCTTCAACGCGAGTGGGAGTGGCTCTTAGAAAACCCCCATCGCTGGACGACGATGAGCTATTAGGCTAGAGCGCGGTGCCCCTACGGATGTCGCCGCTCGCAGATTCGAAGATTTCGCTCCAGTAGCGCATCATCGTCAGTCCGTCTTCGTGCCGTCCGCGTAAATCCGGGAGAGCTTTTCCTTCGACCATATCGATTAAGAGCGACGCAAAATTGATGCCGGCAGCAGTGGTGAGCGCTAACGTTCCTGAGAAACGCGGGTTCATCTCGATGATCGAGAAGCTGCCGTCCGGGCGCAACATGCCCTGCACGTTGGCCGGACCTTGCAGACCGCTCTTCTCGACGACGTCGCACACGATGCGTTCGATCAACGGATGGCGGTAGGTCCGTCCCTTTACCGAGACGCCCGCCTTGATGGCGATCCGCTCGCGTGGGACGGCCGCAACGACGCGTCCCGGCTCCGCGGCGAAACAGTCGACGGTGAACTCGGCGCCGGCGATCGCTTCTTGAACGATCAGATCGCCGCGCCCATGCGCCGTTTCGTGCAGGGAGTGCGCGCTTTCGATGCGCGCGGTTCCGATTGAACCCGAGCCGTGCCGCGGTTTGAGATAGACGGGGAACCGATCGACGTTCAGGTCCTCGCGATACGGTCGCGTCGCAGGGCCGGGCACGCCGATTTCGTCGAGGAAGGTCGCGAACAAGAGTTTGTCCGCCGTGCGCGCGACGATGTCCCTAGGCGGCACGGCGAGCCGGCAGCCGATGGATTCAAAAAGCGCGCGCGCCCCGTCGAGCGGAAGGAACTCGCGCTCGACGATGAGCGGAATGAAGAGACCGATCTTCAAGCGCCGCGCCGCAGCAACGCACTCTTGCGCGAATGCGGGATCGTCGGCTCGGGGCAGCAGCACGAACTCGTCGGCGAACGCCTTGGTCGCGTTGAGCGGATCCATATCGCCCGCGGCTATGAACGTCGCGCGTCCGTCCTCCCGCAGCGCTTTGATCAACGATTGCGCGGTCACCGTTCCGGCCGCCGTGATCATCACGCGCCGGGCGCTAGAAGGCACCGTGCGGCGTCCAGTGGCGCCTCAGATCGCGATCTTGAATCTTGCCTTTATGATCGAAGATGTAGAACTGGCTGTCGGGCCCGACGTAGACGGTATCCCTCGAAAGCGGCGCCCGGCCGTAGAAGACGATCGCGTGCGTTTGGCGGTCGTACACGGCTCGCCAATGATAACCCGAAGGCAAGTGCGTGTAGTCGTAGTGGCTGCTCGAGGTGCAGCCTGCAAGCACGTACATTATGCTCGCAAGAAAGACGCGTTTCGCCGTGGGTTACAAACCTTTAGAACGATCGAACGTTCAGCAAACCCGCAGCCTTAAAGGCGGCGGCGATCTTCGGGGCATCGGCTCCGGCATCGGGAAAGAGCACGACCGCGTGACCGTCGGCGATCGCGTCGTCGAAGTTCTCGACTTCATCGTCGGGTACCGGGAAACCGTGGAGGTAATGCTTCGACTCGCTCTCCTCCGGAAAGAACGCCCTGAATCGCGTTTCCGAACCGGTCAGTCCAGGGACGGCAGTCCCTCCCGAGTCGGCCAGCACGCCGGTGCCTCGGGTCATATCGTCGGAAAGCCCGGTAATAGATTCGGTTTCGGTAAAGACCTCAATGAAGTCTACTGGTGAAGCTTCCAAATCGTCGCCGTCTCCGGCAAATACTTTGACTTTTTCCAGGTCGATCTGTTGCGCCGAAAGGGCGTCGTCGAGCGCTTTTACGTCGGAGTTGGAACAAATGCCGATGACCAAACCTGCTGCCACGAGTGCGGGCTCCTTTAGCGGTTGTATGCGGTAATGGCGTCGGCAAGCCGTTCTACGCCGATGCGTATATTCTTCTCCGACGCATTGGAAAAGTTGAGGCGCATGCCGTCGTGCACGTCGCGCCCGGGATAAAAACTGACGCCTGGGACGAAGACGACTTTTGATGCCGCGCAAATGCGCAGCAACTCGGTCGTATCGACGTTTGGGACCGTTACCCAGAGGAACATTCCGCCGGCCGGGCGTGTGAAGCGAACCCCCTCCGGCATGAACTCGGCGAGCGCTTCGGACATGACGTCGCGCCGGCGAGCGTACGTTTTTGCGATTTCGCGCACGTGCGCGTCGAAGGCGACGCCGTCGCTAACGTATTGGTGGAAAACGTATTGCGCGAAGGTACCGCTATGCAAGTCGGCCCCTTGTTTGACCAGCACGATTTTTTCGCGAATCTCTTCGTCGGGAATGACGAGCCACGCGATGCGCATGCCCGGCGCCATGATTTTACTGCCGGTTCCCAGATAGATGATTGGCGCCGTCGTCTGATAGGAGATCAGCAAGGGTAAGTCGGTGCCTTCGAATCGCAGTTCGCAGTAGGGATCGTCCTCGACGATCGGCAGACCGAAGTGCTCGCAAATCCGCACGACGGTTTCTCGGCGCCGGCCCGAAAGCGTGCGGCCAGTTGGGTTTTGAAAGTTCGGCACGAGATAAAGCAGCTTCGGAAATGGATCGGCGCGTTCGAGCACACGCTCGAGCGAGTCGGGCAGCAAGCCGTCTTCGTCGGTGTCGACCGTGAGGTACCGCGCTTGATAGGCGTCGAGGGCTTGAATCACGCCGAGATAGGTCGGGTTTTCGAGCACGACGTGATCGCCCGGATCGAGAAAGATCTTCCCGATCAAATCGAGGCCCTGTTGGGAGCCGTTGACGATCGTCACGCTGTCTGCGTCTATCGCCTTGCCGAAACGGCCGCTGAGGCGTTGCGCCACCCATTGGCGCATCTCGGGGATGCCTTCGGTGACGCTGTACTGCAGCGCCGCGGCTCCGCGACTCCGCATCACAACGGTGACCGCGTCCACGATCGCCTCGGTTGGAAAAAGTTCGGGTGCGGGCAGACCGCCGCCGAAAGAGATGACGTCGGGTTGCTGCGTGACCTTGAGCATCTCGCGGATCGTCGAGGCTCGCAAACGAGCCGTCCGCTCGGCAAACATTGCGGCTCGCGAGATCGTGGTCATCGGCGGCGCGGGCGACCCGAAGGGCTGCGCGCTCCTAACATCTCATCCCGAAAAAACCTAGCGGCACTATATATCCTCATGTGACAGGCCACCTTAGTTTAGGCAGCGGTCATCGGTGGTCCGCTTATCGGGGGCCCGCCGGCTGGGGCGCTGAGCGATTCCCCCGCAAAGGAGAGGATCGTCGCCCCTAAACCGATCATGCCGACCAGGATGAGGACCAGTGTACCGACGACCGGCACCAGCTCGGCCGCAGTGATCAGCGCGATCCCGCAGAGCAGCGCTACCAGTGGTGAGGGCGTCGTTGCCGGGCTGATCAGCTCGCAAAGGCGCCGCCCGATGAGAAGCGCGAGTGCCGCAGTCCCCAGAAGGGCGCTGGCGAGCAGAAAGACCATTTCGAGCAGGATCAGCGGAATGAGCAGAATCGTGATCGCCAGCAGGACAGCCAGCGGAATGATCGCGATGCAACCGATCAAACCAGCGGCGGCGCTCAGGCCGGGATGGCGTTCCAGCCGGTCCAAAACCATTCTCGTGCGCACTGGGAAGATCAAGAAGACCAGCAGCGCGAGCAAATTCCACGAGAGCCGCCACATCAGCCGGTGATCGGGAACGAAGGGGTTATAGCCGGAGTCGGGCGGTGCCCAGGGGACGACCGCCTGCGTGACGGCGCCGCCGATCTGATTGACTTGCCCGGTAACGACGCCGCCCGGACGAGGGTCGTAACTCCCGCCCACGACGTTGACGTCGCCCTCGACGATTCCCTCAATGGTCGCGTCGCCGAAGATCACGGTGAGATCTCCTTCGACCACTTGCCCCGGCTCGACCACGACCGAGCCGAAGTACGTTCCACCGTGGTAGATGGCTTGCGAATCGGCAAGCGCAGGCCGGGCCAGGAGTCCGGCGGCGGCCAATGCGATCCCAAACGTGATGAGGGTTCGACGAAGGCTCACGAGCGCGGCCCCCGGGCAAGGTAGACGCTGAGGGCCGGGCGCAGGCGGCGATAGCCGTAGACGATCCCCGCGAGAAGGAGAAGATCGACGAGCAAGACGCCGGTGACCGCCGCAGCCGCGACGCCGGTTGCGGGAGCGACGGCCCGGAGGCCCGCGGCGATCGCGGCTAAGCCGCTTTCTCCCCAAGCGGCGAGCCGTTGGGCGAGGGCCGCAACGCCGTGGGCATCGAGCGCCGCGAATGCCAGAAGCGCCCAAGCCACGCAAAGATAGGCCAGCAGCGGCAACCAGAGCGTTCTCCGCCTATTGGGGCGCAGCGGCGCGGCCGCGGTCGCGGAGACGACAGCAGCCGTAAAATCCGAACCGACGCGTCCGGGCGATCGCGCGGTAGCCAGCAGGGCATCCACCACCCGTAGCTCTTCCATAAGCGCGTTGCAGGCGGGACACGACGGTAGATGGAGCGCGACGTCGCGCATTTGCCGGCGGCTCAGCGTCGCTTCGAGGTAGTCGTCGAGCAGCGGCTCAAACGAGGAGCAGCGCATGCGAACCTCCCTTTTCCGGCGCTCGAGCCGGCACGCCGAGAGCCCTCGCCTCGCGTTCGCGCATCTTTTTCGTCAGCGCGATCTTGCCGCGATGGATCAACGTCTTTACATTCCCTAGCGAGAGCCCAAGCGTGCTCGCAATCGTTTGATACTCCATGTTATCGAAGTAGCGCAGGGCCAACACCGTTCGCGTGCGGTCCGGAAGCTCGGCCAACGCGGCACGTAGCTCGCGCTCGGCTTCTTGGCGCAACAGCCCGCCGGCGGGATCTGCCTGTGGTGAGGGATCGGCAAGCGCCGTCTCCAGCGTCTGCTCCTGCGACAGTTCCTGCATTTGCGGCGCTCGCTGCGACTTGGCAAGATAGGTGCGAATCACGTTACGCGCGATCTGATAGATCCAGGTCGAAAATTTCCCGAGCTGTGGGTTGAAGGTATTCAAATGCGCGTACGCGCGCAGAAACGTTTCCTGCGACAAATCCGCCGTTTCCGACGGGTTGCGCACGGTTGCGCCGATGAAGTTTGCTATGCCGCGTTTGTAGCGGTCGACGAGCACGCCGAAGACCTCCCTTTCCCCGGAACGCACTCGATGCACCAGAGCTTCGTCGCTCTGATCACGGAATGCCATCCCCCCTCGATTCGGTTCCTTTGGCGGCTTCTACCTAGGCCGGAGCGAGTTTGTTACGGTCGCGCAGGGCGCGAAGGGGTGGATTCGCAGCGTCGCGGGGGGAGAGAATCGGGGCGACTTCACCGAGCGGCCACCTGATTCCCAAATCAGCATCGTCCCAAGCGATGCCGACCTCGTAGGCGGGATCGTACGCGGCGCTCTGTTTGTACCAGAAAATCGTACCATCTTCGAGCGCTAAGAAGCCGTGAAGAAAGCCGCGGGGTACGTAGATTTGGCGGGCGTCGCCTGCCGTTAACGTCGTACCGTGCCATCGTCCGTACGTCGAGCTCGTCGCCCGAACGTCCACGATGACGTCGAAAGCGCTGCCGCGCAGGACCGAAACGAGTTTGGCCATTCGCGAGTCGCCATGCAGTCCGCGCAAGACGTTCCGGCGCGAGAGCGAAGAGTTATCCTGTACGAACGAGTCCCCGATGCCGCACTCGCGATACCGTTCGAGCGAAAAAAGCTCCAGAAAGGAGCCTCGTTCGTCCGTAAATACGCGCGGCGTCAGCATCAAAGACCCTGCAAGAGGTAAATTCTCGACTTTCATGAGAACGACGGTTCGATGAACGGTAGTGTGAGTCCACCGGGTACTTTCGTGCTCCGGCGTGGACTCGAGCGGTTGCGGACGAGCGCCATGGTGAAGCAGAGCCTGCTCGTCTTTTCTGCCGGGATGGTGCTCAACGTGTGCGGGTTCGCGGCGCACGCCGTCGCCAGCCGTGAGCTCGGGGTCGCCGCGTACGGCGGACTCTACGCGCTTATCAATGCGGCGTTGATTGCGGCGCTTCCGGTCGCTTTCGTCGCGCCGGTCGTCGCGCAGCTGGCCGCGGAGTTTCGAGCGCTGCACGACGACGGCCATCTGCGCGGCCTAACCGACAGCATCGCGGGCGGCTTTGCAAAACTCGCCATCATCTACCTGGTCGTGGCGACCGCCGGAATGATTCCGTTCGCGCGCTTTCTGCACGTCCCGATTTGGTCGTTACCGTTCGTCGGATTGATCGCGGGCGTCGCGCTCTTCGTCAACGCGCTGCGTGCGATCGCGCAGGGCACGCAGGACTTCGTTGGGTACGGACTCTCCAATGCGGTCGAGGGCGTAGCAAAAGTCATCGGCATCGTCGCGCTCATTGCCATTGGCTTTCGGCTCGGTGGCGCCGTCGTCGGGTTTCTTCTCGGGCCGCTCTGTGCGCTGATCTATCTCGCGCTGCGGTTGAAGCGGCGATATGCCGCCTCGCCGACGCATCGAGTGCGCTACGATTGGCGCCGAATCCTCAACGCGGGAGCCGGAGCCGCCGCCGCGACGATCGCCATCGCGCTGATGGGATCCGCCGACGTCGTTCTTGTGAAGCATTATTTTCCCGAGCACGCGGCGGGACTCTACGCCGCGGCATCGCTGGGCGGTAAGATGCTCCTCTATCTCGTCGGATTCGTCCCGACCGTGCTGCTACCGCAGGCGGCGGATCGTCACGCGCGCGGGGCGCGAACCCGCGACGTCTTGGCGGGCAGCTTAGTGATGCTTGTCGCGGTCGCTCTCTGCGGGCTCTTCGTCTTTTACTTCTTCGGGGTGGACGTGCTGCACGCACTCGTCGGGCATGCTTTCGATGGGGCGGCGCCGTTGCTGGTCAAATACGGTTTGGCCATGGTGCTGCTCGCTTTAACGAACTCGCTGACGTTCTACGGCATCGCCACGCATCGCCTAGCATTTACCGTACCATTGTTTATCTGCACGCTGGGCACGCTCGTCGCGATCGTCACCTTTCATCCGACGCTTGCGACCGTCGTGGAGATCATGGTGCTTGGCAACTTCGCAGCCGCCCTCGCCGTTACGATATCGCTGCTCTTTCAGCGAAACTCCAGCGGCCGGCGGTCGACGGTGTGACGCGCGTTCTCTTGCTCGGCGGTTCGGGACAGCTCGGCACGGCGATCGCACAACGCTGGACCGATTGCGAGATCGTAGCGCCTTCGCACGACGAGCTGGCGATCGAGCAGAGCGAGCGCCTCGCAGAGTATCTGGCCGCGACCAAACCGGACGTGCTGGTAAATGCTGCAGCCTTTCACGACGTGGATCGTTGCGAAGACGAGAAAGAGATGGCGCTGGAAGTCAACGCGTTCGCGGTCGGGCGCGCCGCTAGCCTTGCCGCCCAACGCGACGTGCTCTTTGTCACGATGAGCACCGACTACGTCTTCGACGGTACCAAGGGCAGCCCGTATCTCGAGAGCGACTCGCCGAATCCGCTTTCGTTTTACGGCGCGTCGAAGCTCGCCGGCGAACGTTTAGTGGAATCAGCGGGAGGGCGGGCGTTCGTCGTACGGACCTGCGGGCTTTACGGGCCTTCGCGTTCGACTTCGCGACGCCGCGCGTTCGTCGATCGGATACTCGCCGCCGGCGAGAGCGGCGAGCCGGTGCGCGTAGTTGCCGACGTCGTTGCGTCGCCGACGTTTGCCGGCGATCTTGCCGTCGCGCTGCGCAAGCTGATCGGCACCCCGGCCTACGGGCTCTATCACGCCGCCGCCGCCGGGCCCGTGAGCTGGTATGAGTTCGCTCGCGAGGCGATGCGTCAGGCTCGCGTCGAGCATGCGATCGAGCCGATCCTCGCCGAGCAGTGGAAGGCCAAGGCGATCCGCCCGCGCTATTCCGCGCTCGATAGCGCCAAGCTGGGCGCGCTCGGAATCGGTATGCCGTCCTGGCGGGACGGAATTGCGGCATACTTGGCACTTGGCGTAAGCTCGTAAAGCCGTGGAACTTCGAATCGATCGCCTGCGCGTAGAGCGTTGCCGGGACCTCGCCGGCGCCATCGTCGCGCCGGTGGAAGCCTTCATTGCCGCTCACTCGACGGTTTCGGTCGAACGCGCCGTATTGCGGCTCCTCGGCGTGGACGGGCTTACTCCGCAAGATGTTCCGCTTCCCAACGCGATCCTCGATGCGGTACCGCTTCACGAACGCGCTCGCGGCGTAGCGTTTTTCTTTGGAAAAGCCTTGGCGGAAACGGGCCTTACCCCGGAGTCCCTCGGTGCGGAGTTCGCAGCGGGCCGTTGTAATCTCGACGATTTCACGGCCACCCCCGACGACGCGGCGCGAAGGGGGTTGGCACCGTTCGTCGATCGTGCGCTGGACCGGATTGGCGCACGACGCGCCGAGCGCGCGGCCCGGCTCGGGGACCTACCGCAGTTGCCGCCGCCACTGCTCTACGTCATCGTCGCCAGCGGCAACATTTATGAAGATCGCGTCGCCGCCGTGGCCGCCGCGGAGGCCGGCGCGCAGGTGATTGCCGTGATTCGCTCGACCGGACAATCGCTTCTCGATTTCGTCCCGTTCGGCCCGACGACGGAAGGCTTCGGCGGCACGTACGCGACTCAAGCCAACTTCTCGATCATGCGCGCCGCGCTTGACGAGGTGAGCGAAAAGCTCGGCCGATACGTGATGCTGACCAACTATGCCAGCGGCCTCTGCATGCCGGAGATTGCGGTGATGGCGGCGTTCGAACGGCTGGACATGCTGCTCAACGACTCGATGTACGGCATTCTCTTTCGCGATATCAACATGAAGCGGACCTTCGTGGATCAGCATTTCAGCCGCATGCTCAACGCGTACTCGGGGATCATCATTAACACGGGCGAGGATAACTACTTGACGACGGCAGATGCCGTCGAGCAAGCGCCGGCGGTGCTCGCATCGCAGTTCATCAACGAAGAGTTCGCGCATCGCGCCGGTCTGCCGGACGGTCAGATCGGGCTGGGCGACGCGTACGAGATCGATCCCGATCGCGAAGACGGCTTCCTCTATCAAGTGGCGCAGGCGCAGCTTGCGCGCGAGATCTTCCCAAACGCGCCGCTGAAGTTCATGCCGCCCACCAAGCACATGACCGGCGACATCTTCAAGGGGCATCTGATCGACGCGATGTTCAACCTCACGTCGGTGATGACCGGGCAGAACATCCATCTGTGCGGGATGCCGACCGAAGCGATCCACACGCCGTTTATTGGCGATCGCGCGCTCTCCCTCGAGAATGCCCGTTACATCATGAGCACGGCTCGGCATTTCGGCGACGAGATCGCCGTTCGCCCTGGGGGCATCATCGAACGGCGCGCGCATGACGTGCTCGCTTTGTGCGAAGCCCTGCTCGAACGCGTTGCCGCAATGGGTTTGATGCAGGCGATCGAGGCTGCACTCTTTGCCGACGTCTCCCGGACGCCCGAAGGTGGGCGCGGCAGAGACGGGGTATTCGAAAAGGCACCCGATTATTGGAACCCCTTCGCCGCATGATACGTCTCGTCCGGCCCTTCGGCGATACGAGCGACGACGGGAAGGTTCAGATTTCGTTTACGCTGCCGGTCGATTGGAGCGAAGCGGCCGATGAAGCGGCACGTCAGCTCGCCGTTAAGATGGGCTTGAGCGACGTGCAGGTCGTGGAGGGAAAAGCGATCGCGTCGGGCTTTTCTTTTTTCGTGATTTACGCGACCACGGCGCAGGCGGTCGACGTCGACGGGATCACGGCTCCGTCGGCGGGCGCGCACGCGATGTCCATGGAGGCGATCGATGCGCTGGTGCGAGAGCGGGTCGGCCGAAAGATCCGGGTTGCCGGCGCCTGCATCGGGACCGACGCCCACACCGTCGGCATCGACGCAATACTCAATATGAAGGGATACAAGGGCGATTACGGCTTGGAACGCTATCACGAGTTCGAAACGCACAACCTCGGTAGCCAAGTAGCCGTCGAGGAGTTGGTGCGGTTCACGAAGGAACGACGGATCGATGCCCTGCTTGCATCGCAGGCGGTCACGCAAAAAGGAAGCGATATCAAAAACTTTACCGCACTTAGCGAGTTGTTGGAGGCGGAAAACGTGCGCGACAACGTCGTGCTGATCTGCGGCGGCCCGCGCGTAACCAATTTGTTGGCCGGCGAGCTTGGCTACGACGCCGGGTTTGGTCGCGGGACGCTTCCGAGCCAAGTCGCAGCCTTTGTCGCCGTTACGCTCGCCGAGCGCCTTGCGCAAGGCCGGCCGCACTGGTGAGCAAGACCGCACTCGTTACCGGAATCACCGGTCAGGACGGCTCCTATCTTGCCGAGCTGCTCCTCGCGGAGGGCTATCGCGTCGTCGGCATGACGCGGCGCACGAGCACCGAGGTGCACGAGCGGATCGAGCACATCGTCGACGACGTCGAGATCGTCTCCGGCGACCTTCTCGATCAAAGCTCGATCACGGCGATCGTCAGCGACGTCCGTCCTGACGAAATCTACAATCTGGCGGCGCAATCGTTCGTGCCGGCTTCGTGGACCCAGCCGGTGTTAACCGGCGAGTTCACGGCGCTGGGCGTCACCCGCGTACTCGAAGCGGTTCGCCAGGTGGACCCTTCGATTCGCTTTTATCAAGCGTCGAGCTCGGAGATGTTCGGCAAAGTCGTCGAGACGCCGCAGCGCGAAACGACGCCCTTCTATCCGCGCAGCCCTTACGGTGTCGCCAAGGCATACGGTCACTGGATCACGGTGAACTACCGCGAGTCGTACGGCCTCTACGCCTGCAGCGGAATTTGCTTCAACCACGAGTCGCAGCGCCGGGGGAAAGAGTTCGTTACGCGCAAGATCTCCGACGGCGTCGCGCGGATTAAACTGGGCCTTGCAAAAGAATTGCGCCTCGGGAATCTCGACGCGCAGCGCGACTGGGGCTACGCCGGCGATTACGTGCGCGCGATGTGGCTGATGCTGCAGCAGCCGCGCGCAGAGGATTATGTGATCGCGACGGGACGCACCCACAGCGTGCGCGACTTCGTACGGATCGCCTTCGAAGTCGCGGGTCTCGGATCGTTCGAGCCCTACGTCGTAACGGATCCGCGCTTCGTTCGACCCGCCGAGGTCGACATGCTGATCGGAGACGCGAGCAAGGCTCGCCGCGAGCTGGGCTGGGAGCCTAAAGTCGATTTCGAGCAACTCGTTGCGATGATGGTCGAGGCCGATACCGCCCGTCTCTCCGCGCGCGCCGGCGCTTAGCGTCTTTCGTGCGGGCGCTGGTTACGGGAGCGAGCGGGTTTGTCGGTCGCTATCTCGTTAGCGCGTTGCGCCGGCAAGGCGACGAGGTCTTGGCTTGCGGCGGTCCGCACGACGACGGGGCCGACTTTTTCCCGATCGACTTGGCCGACTCGGAATCTTTACGGGCCGCGCTCGAAGCCGCCCGCCCGGACGTCATCTTTCACCTCGCGGCGCAAACGTTCGTTCCGGAATCGCTGCGCTCTCCCATCGAAAGCTATGAGGTCAATGCGCTGGGCAGTGCGCGTCTGGCCGAAGCGGTGCGCGCCTACGATGCCGATCCGTCTCCGCGCATCGTTTTCGCCGGCTCCGCCGAAGTCTACGGCATACGCGATCCAAACGAGTATCCGCTGCAAGAGAATATCGATCTGCGTCCGGCCAATCCGTACGGTGCAAGCAAAGCAGCCGCCGAGGCGTTCCTTTTGTCCGGCGCGCGAAGCTTCGGACTCGATGTCGTGGTCGCGCGAGCCTTCAACCATATCGGGCCCAATCAAAGCGAGCGTTTTGTCGTCGCCTCTTTGGCGGCTCAACTCGCTCGCATCGCCGGCGGCGGCGAGCCACAGATGTACGTGGGCAGCCTCAGCTCGGCTCGCGACTTCTTGGACGTTCGCGACGTTGTCGAGGCCTATCTGGCGCTCGCGCGCCGCGGCGAAGGCGCGCAAGTCTATAACGTATGCAGCGGTCGCGCCGTGACGATCCGCGATGTATTGCGCGAGCTCATCTCGATCGCGCGCGTGCCGGTCGAAGTACGCGAGGACCCAGAGCGGATGCGCGCCAGTGAGATTCCGCTCTCGGTCGGCAGCCCGGAGAAGATGAGCAAGGCTACCGGATGGCAGCCGAAGATTCCGCTTGACTGCTCGCTGCGCGACGTCTACGCAGCGGCACTCGCAACCTTGTCATCCTGAGCCCACCGACTGCGCTCGGGGTAAACTACGTCGAAGGACGAAGGGATAAATAGTGCGCGCATTCGTCTTTAAGAACCGCGGCCTGCTGCTGAGCCTGCCGGCTATCGCGCTGGTAGCTCGCGGTAAGCCTAGCTGCAGCAGCATTGCGCTCGGCTTGCCGATCGCCATTGCGGGCGAGCTGATTCGCTGCTGGGCCGTGGGCTACTCCGGTGAGACCACGCGCAACGACGTGGTAACGGCGCCCAAGCTCGTGACCGCGGGCCCATACGCTTACGTGCGCAACCCGCTCTATATCGGAAACTTCGTGACCGCCGCCGGGTTCGCGATCGCATTCACCGGTCGAAACTGCCCTTTCATGCGAAGCTTGCTCGTCGGCGGCTCGCTGGCTGCGATGCTCGCAGTCTATTCAGCGATCGTACCGCACGAAGAGGCATTTTTGCGGTCGCAGTTCCCCGACGAGTTCGAGCGCTATTGCGAACGCGTCCCCCGCGTGATTCCGCAATCGACGCCGATCGACGGCGCGCAGGGCGAGTGGAGCGCGGGCGTCGTGCGCACCGCGGAGAGCAAGACCTTCGTCACATTTGGTGCGATGCTGCTCGCCCTATGGCTGAAGGCTCGCAGAACGCCGTAATGGGCCCGACGAGCGTTGCGCGCCGTCTGCGTTTTGCGCTCTTGGCGTCGGCGCTAGTCGCCTTGCTCGAGTTCTGGGGCGGCGCCGTCTCGCGCAGCTTGGCACTGACCGGCGACGCGGTGCACGTGTGCATGGACGTCGTCGCACTGGCGCTCGCATTGTTAGCCGCCATCAACGCGGCGCGTCCCCCCGACCCGCGGCGCACGTTTGGTTACGGACGCATCGAGGTGCTCGGCGCTCTTGTGAATGGCACGATTCTTCTCGTCGCGACGCTCGCGATCGTCTACTTTGCGGTACGCCGCTTTGCCGCGCCCGTCGAGCCGCACGCCGGCGTGATGACGCTCGTTGCGGCCATCGGCCTTGCGGTTAACGCCGGCGTCGGACTCTCGTTGCGCGCCCCGGGCAAACGTGACATGAACGTTCGTGCGGCACTCTTTCACGTCTTTGGCGACGCGCTCGGCGCGATGGCGGTGATCGCCGGGGGCATCGCGATCGGGGTGACCCATCTGGCGTGGATCGACCCGTTCCTCTCGCTCTTCGTGGCGGCAATCATCGTCGTAGGGGTAGTGCGGCTGATGCGCGATGCAACCGATGTTCTGCTCGAAAGCGTTCCGAGCGACGTCAACAGCGCGGATCTGGTCGAGCACCTCGAAAAAATCGGCGGCGTAACCGGCGTTCACGATCTGCACGTCTGGTCGATCGGGAGCGGTTCGCACGCACTTTCGGCGCACGTACTGCTCGACGACCGCCGCTTGAGCGAAGCGACCGACGTGTTGCGCGAGATCGACGAGTGCGCGCGCGAACACTTCGGGATAACGCACGTCACGATTCAATTCGAGTGTGAGACTTGTCCGGTCGTGGTCAGGCACTAGGCACGATGGCTACAATCGAAACACCCCGCTTGCTCTTGCGACGTTGGCGAGATTCCGATATCGAGCCGTGGGTGGCGATGAACGCCGATCCTAGGGTGACGGAGTTTTTTCCGAGCGCGTCCACGCGGGAGCGATCGGAGTCAATGGCGGAGCATTTCCGGCGCGAGCTCGAGAGCAGCGGCTACGGATGGTGGGTCGTGGAAGTGCGCGGCGGAGCGCCGTTCGCCGGAGTCGTATGTCTGCAAGACGTTCCGTTCCAGGCGCCTTTCACCCCGACGCGCGAGATCGGTTGGCGATTTCTTCCCGAGATGTGGGGACACGGCTACGCGACCGAAGGCGCGCGTAGCGCATTGGAGCACGCGTTTGGCGTGCTAGGCTGGGACGAGGTTGTGGCGATGACCGCCGTGAAGAACGTTCGCTCGCAGCGGGTCATGCAGCGGCTCGGCATGACGCGCGACCCGAACGACGACTTCGACCATCCGAAAGCAGGAGAAGGGCACCCCCTGCGACGCCACGTGCTCTACCGCCTAGGCCTTTGGAGACCGGACTCGAAACTGCGCGGGGTATGATTTCCAACAACTCAAAAACCGTCGTTCTCGGAATGGCGCGCACGCCGTTCGGCAAACTCGGGGGAGCGCTCGCTCCGCTCACCGCCACGACGCTGGGCGCCGTCGCACTTACCGCCGCAATCGAGCGCTCCAAGGTCGATCCGACGGAGATCGAGCACGTGACGTTCGGCGAAGTGCTTCAGGCCGGCGTGGGACAGAATCCTGCGCGCCAGGTGCTCTTTAAGTCGGGTCTTGCGAAAACCGTGACTGCCGACACCGTCAATAAAGTATGCGCGTCGGGATTGCTTGCGGTCGTCAACGGGATGCGCTCGATTAACGCCGGAGCCAACTCCGTCGTCGCCGCCGGCGGGATGGAGTCGATGTCGAACGCGCCCTATTTACTTCGCGACGCGCGCTGGGGCTATCGCTTCGGCGACGGGACGATCGTCGATGCGATGATTTTCGATGGTCTTTGGGACCAATATTTTCCGATGACGATGGCGACGCAGGGAAGCAAGGTCGCTGACGAGCTCGGTCTCACCCGCGAAGAGCAAGATATCTTCGCGCTGGAAAGCCATCGCCGCGCCGCTGCCGCACACACGGCCGGACACTTTGCCGACGAGATCGTCGGCGTGAAAGTCGCGAGCAAGGCAAAGGATAAGGTCGTCGTCGAGCGGCTCCCGCGCCAAGGGAAGGTTCGGGTGCCGGTCGCGGTGGGCGGCTCGACCTCGGTCTGGGATCACGAACCTTCGGAAGAGTTTACGTTGGATTACGCAGCCTACGCGCCGTTCATCACGGGCGAGCAGCCGCACATCCTCGTCGATCGCGACGAAGCGGTACGCGCCGATTCGAGCATTGAGTCGTTGGCGAAGCTCAAGCCGCTCGAACGCAACGGCACGGTGACTGCCGGAAACGCGCCGGGCGTCAACGACGGCGCCGCCGCCTTGATCCTCGCTGACGCGGACTACGCGCAGGAGCACGGATACAAAGCGTTGGCGACGGTTGTCGAGCACGCCACCGTTGCGTGGGACTCGCCCTACATTAGCTTAACGCCGGCGATGGCCGCGCGTAAGCTGCTCGACCGCACCGGGTTGAGCACGAACGATATCCATGTGTGGGAAATCAACGAAGCCTTCTCGGCCGTCGCGATTACCTCAGGCCGGCGTCTCGGGCTCGAGGACGGTTTCATCAACCAGTACGGCGGCGCCGTCGCCATGGGACATCCCATCGGCGCGTCGGGTGCGCGCCTCGTAACGACGCTGATCAACCAACTGCGCAAACGCGGCGGCGGATACGGCGTGGCGACGATTTGCTCCGGCGGTGGCCAAGGCGACGCGTTACTCGTTCGCGTGGAGTAGCGGCGCATTTCGCAGTTTGAGTTAAGCGACGAGCAGCGCCAGATCGGAGCGCTCGCGGCGGAGATCGCGCAGCGCGAGATCGCGCCGTTCGTCGCGCAATGGGACCGCGACCACGTTTTCCCGCGCGAACTTTATACCAAGTTGGCGGGCGCGGGCATCATGGGAATTCTCGTGCCCGAAGAGTACGGCGGCGCGGGAGCGGATTATCTCTCATACGCGCTCGCGGTCGAGGAGCTCGCGCGGGTCGATGCGGGAACGGCGGTGACCGTGTCGGTTCATTCGATGATCTGTTCGGCGATTCGCAAACTCGGCACGAACGAGCAGAAGGAGCACTGGCTGCCGCAGCTGGCCCACGGCGACGTCCTCGCCGGTTTCGCGTTGACCGAATCGGAGGCGGGATCCGACGCGGTAGCTCTGCGTGCGACGGCAAAGCCTTCCGACGGCGGCTACACGCTGCGCGGCAGAAAGCAGTGGTGCAGCACCGGCAGCTACGCGGGCGTCATCATGGGAATGTTTCGCACCGGCGGCCTCGGCGCTCGCGGCGTCAGCGCCTTTCTGTTCGAGCCGAATTTGCCCGGCATCACGATCGAGCGCGTCACCGAAAAACTTGGCATCCATACGAGCAATACGTGCGATTTAGCCTTCGACGACGTGCGCGTCGGCCGCGAGGCGCTGCTCGGTGAAGAAGGCGCCGGTTTCGGCAACGCAATGACGGCGTTGACCGGCGGACGTATCGGCATCGCCGCGCAGGCGATTGGAATTCTCGCGGCGTGCCTCGACGAATCGGTGAAGTTCGCCAAAGAGCGTGTCGCGTTCGGAAAACCCATCGGCGCGTTTGAAGGCGTGTCGTTCAAGATCGCGCAGATGGCGATGGACCTCGACGCTGCGCGGATGCTCACCTATCGGGCCGCGGCCCTGGCCGACGCGGGCGAATCCTTCGCAATTCCTGCGAGCAAAGCAAAGCTCTTTGCTTCAACGGCGGCGCGCAAACATGCCGCCGAAGCGTTGCAAATTCACGGCGGATACGGCTACACGACCGAGTTCCCCGTCGAGCGGCACTACCGAGACGCGAAGATCACCGAGATTTACGAAGGCACCTCGGAGATCCAGCAGCTGATCATTGCGAGATCGCTCTTAGGACGCCTAGAGTGAAGGAGGCAAAGTGAACGGTCTCCACATCAACCGCAGCGTTCTGGAATTCTGTGGCGCGCTCTTGCTGCTCAACGGCTGCAGCGCAGCCCCCACGGCGCCCGGTCCCGAAATGGCCCTGACGCCGCTCGCGCGGCCCGCACATTCGGACCACGGCCAGTCGTGGATGAAGCCCAGCGCCGCGAAGATCGCGGAGCTGCTCTACGTCTCCGATCTCGCCACCGACGACGTCTACGTTTACGACTACGCCTCCGGCGAGGCGGTCGGCAAACTGACCGGCTTGGACCAACCCGGCGCTCAATGCGTCGACCTCCGGGGCGACGTCTTCATAGCGACCGCGCAGGGATTGGTGGGATACCACCATGGTGGCACGCGCCGCTTCAGAATAATTCGCGGCGTTGCGAAGGGCTGCGTCATGCATACGAACAGGTACAGCGTCTTATTCGCCGGGGGCCTTAACCGCAGCGGTCCAGACCAAGACTGCACGTATTACAAAAAACACAAAAACATCTCTTGCTGGCAGAATTCATCCGCGTGCTACACGATGTGGGCGATGGGCTCTGATCGTGCAGGTCCGCAGGTGGCCGAAGGCGAGCCGAGCGGCGGCGGTGCCGTTAGCGTTTGCTCGAACGTCGGTACTTTGTCGTTCGCGCAAACAATTTATTCGCCGGGCCCCGTCATGTGGGACGGCAAATATCTCGCGCTGACCGATCAAGAGGTGGGTAGCTCGGGTCAAACCGTCATCTACCAAGCCAGCCTATCCGGCAACGCGCTGACGTCGCAGGGAGCAACCTATCTCGCCGATCCCTGCGACGCCGGCTCTACCGACGTCGCACAGCCCTTCATCGTCGGTACGAAGAACACTCTCAGAAATAAGCAGCAAGGAACCGTCGTCGTCGGCGGAAACGCATTTTGCCCCGGCACCTTCGATTATTGGAAGTATCCGTCCGGCGGCGATCCGATCATGACGCTACCATCCGCGCCGCAAGAACCTTCGGGAGACTCAGTAAGCATCGCCGAGTAAGAACGCTGCGCACAGGACGGCCGGATTAGCAAACAGGAGGCATTCTTTGAATGCCTCCTGTGACGTCGATAGCGAAGCTCGACGCCATCGAAGCGCCCCAGCGGGCTGCTTTAACGAAATGCGACAGAGATAGCAAGGTCCTTCGTCCCTCGACTGCGCTCGGGATGACATTACTGCGCTCGGGATGACAAACGTGACCGCAGGCGAACCTGTCGGCCCGCTATGAATTTGATGGAGTACCAGGGCAAGGAGCTTTTTAAGCGTGTCGGCATTCCGGTGCCGCGCGGCGAGCACGCGTTGACGCCCGACGCGGTCGCGCAGTTCATCGAAAAGAACCCGGGCGAGTGGGTCGTCAAGGCGCAAGTCCTAATGGGCGGTCGCGGCAAGGCCGGCAAGATCAAGATGGCCGGCGATGCCGCGCACGGGCGCCGTGTCGCCGACGAGATCCTGGCGACGCCAATGCCACCCAATCGCCAGAATCCGCAGGGCGAACCAATAAAATCGCTGCTGGTCGAAGAGAAGCTCGACATTGCAAAGGAGGCCTACTGCGCGGTGGCGATCGATCGCGCGGCGCGCAAGCCCGTCTTCATCGTCAGTCGTTTCGGCGGCATGGACATCGAAGAAGTCTCCGAGCAGCATCCCGAGTCGATCGTGAAGCTTCCGGTAGATACCGCGATCGGGTACTCGCCCTTCATCGGGCGCGAGCTCGCCTTTGCGGCACAGCTCGATCCGGGTTTTCGCAAACAGCTTCCGGCGATCGCGGGCGCCTTGTACGAGCTGTTTTTCCGGTACGGCGCCAAGCTCGTCGAAGTCAACCCGCTCGCGCTTAGCGCGGACGGACGCGTCATTGCTTCCGATGCAAAGGTCGAGCTGGACGACGACGCCTTGTTTAAGAACCCGGAGTTCGCACAGTGGCACGCGGTGCTTCCGCTCGACGAGGACGAAACGCTCGCGTCGCAAGCCGGCGTCGGTATCCGCAACTTTCGGCGTTTCCCCGGTGACGTGGGGACGATGGCCAACGGCGCCGGGCTCGCGATGGCAACGATGGATGCGGTCAGCAATGCCGGCGGCCAGATCGCAAACTTTCTCGACGTCGGCGGCGGCGCGAACGCGCAACGGGTTCGCAACTGCTACGAACTGGTCGTCAACAACACCGGCGCGACCGTGTTCTTCATAAACATCTTCGGCGGCATCACGCGCGGCGACGAAGTTGCACGCGGCATCGTCGACGCAATGCGAGAAACGACGTCGCGAAGGATTCCACTCGTCATTCGTTTGACCGGAACCAACGAAGAAGAAGGACGCCGCATTCTCGCCGATGCGGGAATGACCCCGGTAGAGACGATGGACGAGGGCGCACGCGAGGCGGTGCGGCTAGCTTTCGAGATGAAGGGTTAAGAGCGTGTCGATTTTCTTAGACAAGAACAGCCGGGTGATCGTCCAGGGCATTACCGGCGCGGAGGGTTCGTATCACACCGGTCGCATGGTAAAGTACGGAACCAATCTGGTGGGGGGCGTGACGCCCGGCAAAGGCGGCCAGACGACGCAGCAAGGGCTGCCCGTCTTCGATACCGTCAAAGCGGCCGTCGAGGCTACCGGCGCGACGCACACCTGCATCTTCGTTCCGCCGCCCTTCGCCGCGGACGCCCTTTACGAAGCCTACGAAGCTGGGATTACGTTTGCGGTCTGCATCACCGAAGGCGTCCCAGTGCACGATACCCTCAAAGTGGTTGGCACGACGCCCGGGATGACCATCATCGGCCCGAACTGCCCGGGCCTCATCTCGCCGGGAAAGGCGCTGGTCGGCATCATGCCGGGCAGCATCTTCAAGGAGGGCAGCGTCGGGGTCATGTCGCGTTCGGGGACCCTGACCTACGAGGTCGTCGATCTGCTCTCCCGCGCCGGCTTCGGCCAATCGACCTGCGTGGGCGTCGGCGGCGATCCAATCATCGGTACGACGTTTGTCGAGTGCCTGCGGGAGTTTAAGAACGATCCGCAGACCGGCGCGCTGGTCGTTTGCGGCGAAATCGGCGGCTCCGACGAAGAAGATGCCGCCGCGTTCATCGCCGAGCACCTGCCGGCGATGCCGATTATCGCCTTTGTCGGCGGTCGCAACGCTCCGCCGGGCAAATCCCTCGGCCATGCGGGGGCGATCATCTCCGGAAACTTCGGGACCCCGCACAGTAAGATCGCGGCATTTCGAGCGGCCGGCGTGCCGGTGGCCGACCGGCCGTCGGACATCCCACGCTTGCTTGCGGAACGCCTCGCCGTTCGCGCGTAGTATCTGAAGAGCGGCGGCAGCCGCCATCCCTTAAGGGACGCTAAAGGAACCAACCCAATCCTGAGCAAATGCTTGGCGCAGTGGGTCACTCTGTGAACTTCCTGGGGCCGTTTTGGCCAGGGAAAGCGGGGCGGCTCGCCTTTTGACAACTCGATAATGATAGAGGGTTAAACGAACAATGAGTTCACAACGAACCCTCCGTCGCGCGGTTATAGCCGCTTCGTTACTTGTGGCGTTCCTCAGCCAGGGAACATGGGCACTGGCAGGCGTCACCGGCAACATCGCGGGCACGATTACCGACTCCAAGGGAAGCGGGATTGCAGGCGTTCAAGTGCAGGCAGTCGCTCCCTCGGGAAGCCGGACCGCAACGACGGACGCGGGAGGTCACTTTACGATCCTCTCGCTTGGCCCCGATACCTACACTATCAGCCTTACCAAGTCGGGATATCAGCCATACTCGTATCCGGGCGTCGTGGTCTTTGCCGACCAGACGCAACAGGTCGCCTACCGGATGACGCCGGCGCTCGTAACGATCGCGCGCGTCACGTCCACTGCAGGTACGTCGCTGGTCAAATCCGGCGTCGGCTCGGACCTGTATAACGTCACCGCCGCACAGGCAGCTGCCGCACAGGCACTCGGCGGCGGCGGCAACCTCAATAACGCTTATTCGGCTATGGCGTCGGTTCCCGGCGTCCAGACGTCGCAAGGCGGCATGGGCTGGGATTTCAACGCCGCGTACATTCGCGGTCAAAACTCGTACTATTCCGCGTTTGAGTACGACGGTATCCCGGTCAACCGTGCTTTTGATAACTACAACTCCTCGACCGAGTCCAGCTTAGGTCTGCAGGAACTGCAGGTCTATACGGGCGGCGGTCCGTCGTCGGTTTCTTCAGCCGGCACCTCGGGGTTCATCAACCAGGTCATCAAGACCGGTACCTTCCCAGGCTTTGCAACGGCAAATCTAGGGATCGGGAGCCCGCAGTACTACCATCAGGCCGCGGTCGAAATCGGCGGGTCTACGCCTGACCGTAACTTCAGTTACTACGTCGGCCTCTTGGGCTACAACCAAGATTACCGCTCCTTCGATAACTCGAACGGCGCCGGATACATGACGCCGGGCGGAATCTTCTCCGGTAACAACATCGGAAATGCTATCGGGTACGGCTTCGGCTCCGATCAGGTCCTTAGCGTAGGATATGCGTGCGTCTCAATCGCCACGTGCCAGGGTGTCAAGCCGATCTGCCAGCTCGCCGGAGGCAAGGGTATCAACTACCCGGATCAGGGCTGCTGGCAGTATTACAACGGCATCTCGGCCTCCCCGAGCATGATCGCGGATCGTGAAGACGTCATCAACCTGCACATGGGGATCCCGAAGGCAAACGGCCTTCGGGACGACGTGCAAGTCTTGTGGAGCGGCTCGGCTTTAACCAACTACTTCTACAACAGCCAAAACGACATGGGGCCAGGCGTCAATCAGTTCATCAATGCGCTCTATGGCACGAAGGCGGCGGCGCCGACCTGCGGTCCCGAAAACCTCGCGCCGGGGCTAACGGTCAACGGGTGCAGCAGCTCGGGACAGATCCTCTCGCTCGAGAACCCGAATCTGTTCTATGCCAAGCGGTTCCTTCCGTCGTCGTACCAACCGCCGTTCTATTGTCCGGCGAACCCCATCGCTTGCGGACCGACGTACTTGGCCTACGGCGATAACGTCTCGTACAACGTGCCGTTCGGCACGCCGGTCGCAACGAGCCCGACGAGCGTTCGGACTCCAGGCGTCTATATGGCGCCCAATAGCGCCCAGCACGCGTTTAACGGACCGATTCCGGCAAACGACGAGGGCATGACCAATAACCGGAACGATACCGGAATCACGAAAATCCAATACACGTACGCGCTGAGCCAGTCGGCGTATCTGCGCGCGTATGCGTACACCTTCTACTCGGACTGGCTCGAGGCCAGCCCCACGTTCGGCGCAACCGACGAATATACACCGTCGGCGCTTGCAGCCCAGTATCAGCTCCTGACTCACACGTCCGGCGGCGCGCTGGACTTTCAGGATCAGCTCAACGACCAAAACCTCGTCTCGCTCGACGGTAACTATACGACCGCCGGCGTGATCCGTTTCAACAACTCCTCGGCGTACGCCGGATGTTTAGGTGCGTGCGCTAGCGGCTCTCCGACTGGATACATGTCGGGAAAGCCCGGCGGGTTCACCTGTTACGGAAACAAGGGCAATAGCACAGCGTCAGGCACTCCGTTCGGCTACGTGGTCCCGTGCTTGAGCAGCAGCTACTACGACGTAGCGGCGGGAACCACCCTACACCCGACCTGGACCAGTGGCGCTGAGATACCTCCCGCTTTCGCGGCCCCGGGTACTCCGGCGGCGCGGGCGGGCGCGACCTGGGACAGCCTCTGGTCCGGAAACGCCACCGGGTCCTACAACAACGTGAAGCCGAAGTTCGAGAACTTCTCGCTTGCCGATCAGTTCCGCCCCAACGATAAGATCCTGATCAATGCTGCGATTCGCTACGACAACTTCGGGTACGACCTTCCCAATACGGCCACCGACGCCAACGAGTTCTACGCCAACATGAGCGCGAACTATAGTTGCGTCTTAGCGGCCACGAACCAGGTCCTGACTGCGCCGTTGCCGCCGGGGTCGGCGCCGCCGGCGCCTACGCAATACGTGGTGGGCAACTGCGATAAGGCAGCCACGGCACTCAACCCGGCTGGACCGCACACCGGATGGGTTCATCCCAACGGCACCACCCAAAACGGGATAGCGGCGCCGAACTTCACCGCGGCCTCGCCGAGCTCGTATACCCTTAACTACTGGGAACCTCGCTTCTCGGCGACGTTCACGCAATCGCCCGACGTCGTCTGGCGCGTTTCGGCAGGTCGCTTCACCCAGCCGCCAATCTCGGCTTCGGTGCAATACTCAAGCCTCACGGGCGACGACCGCTCGGTATGGAACAACACGATGAACCTCGGGTTCTACTCGCCGTTCCACCCGATTCCGGGAATCTCGTCGGGGCAGTACGATCTCTCGTACGAACAGCACTTCCGCGGAACGGACATGAGCTTTAAGCTCACGCCGTTCTATACGTGGGTCTCGAACTGGCAGCAGCAAACCTTCATCGGCTCCGGTTTCGTCACTCAAGTGCCCGTCGGCGTCAACCGTAACCAAGGCGTCGAGTTCCAGTTCAACAAGGGTGACTTCACCCGCAACGGGTTCTCTGGTCAGCTGGCCTTCACGTATACCAACTCGAAGGTACAGTTCCAGAACATCCCAACGGCTACGGGCGGCACCATCACCAACGAACTCGTGGCCCTCAATCAGGTCATCGCTCAGTACAACACGTTGACCAAGGCCGGCGGCGGCAGCCCGTGCTACCAAGGCATCACCGGCGTCTCGTGCAGCAAGAAAAACGGGAGCGGCCAAGATACCATCCTGAACCCGTACTACAATCAGCCGGAACAGGGGCTTCTCAATACGAGCGGCTGGTACAATCCGTACTCCACGGCCATTGCTCCGAACCTCAACGGCGCGCTCGGAAGCTACATCTCGCCGATCGTTTCGTCGTTGCTCCTGAACTGGCGCCACGACAAGCTGGCGATTACGCCCAGCTTCTCGTTCCAGAACGGCGGCTACTACGGCAGCCCGCTGGACACCAACGGTCTCGATCCGCGCGTTTGCCAGTTCAACTCGGCCTCGACCGGGATCACGAAGGTCTCGCCGAAGACGAACCCGCTGCAGTGCAACGTGCTGTACGGGTCCGGAGCCCCCGGACTGGGGCAGTTCGGATACTTCTACATCCCCGATCCGCAAACGGGAACGTTCCTCTTCGATAACTACCAGCAGCCGAGCTCAATCGTAGGAAACCTGCAGGTAGCGTACGACGTCAGCCCGACCATCAGAGTAACGCTCTTGGGCGCGAACCTCTTCCACTCGTGCTTCGGCGGCAGTTCGGCGCCATGGACGTCGGCAAACCCACCAAGCAACGTGGTCTGCGGATATTCGGCGGCAGGCGGCGTGCTCAACAGCTCGCTCTATCCGTCGAACTTCTACAACGGCACCGGTATCGGCGACCGGGCGGCCAACCACGCGACCACGCCGTTTACGCAGAGCTATCAACCTAGTGGGCTCAACAACGGCGCTATCGGTGGCGCGCCGGCACCGATCAACCTCTACGTCAACGCGCAGGTGAAGATCTAACCGGTTCAACCTCGCAAACGTAGAGCTAATGCAAAGCGGGGCCCTTTGGGGCCCCGCTTCTGCTTTGTCCGGCAGGCGCCCGGGGCGCTCGCGCGAAAAATTGTCGTCGTGCAGAGATCGTTGCTGGTCTCGATCTGCGTCCTAGCGTGCGCCGGCCTTCTTCCGCTTCAGGCTCGGTCCGATGGTAGCGTTGCTTCGGCGACGCCGCCGCCGCAAATCTATCACATCGTAACGACCGCGCTTTGCGCGCGCCTGCACGAATCCGTCCGGCCTGCCGTGGCGATGATTCTGCAGAACAACGGCACGATCGCGAAGAGTCAGCCGCTCTTTAAGCGATACGCGCGCGCGACTTTCGAGAATGGCACCGCGAGCGGCCTCGGCGGCGATTCGATAAATAACACCTCGCCCGGGACCAGCATGTCGCTACAGCAGATGTCGTATCTGGTGTCGCCGATTGCGCGCAACCTGATCGCGGCGCAGACGCTGCTCGACGACCAGAAGCTTCTTGCGCCGACGGGGAACCCGGCCGACGATGCGACCCTGGCGCAGATCAAGAAGCAGCTGCTGGAAACTATTGCACTTCAGAGTGCCTCCCTCGACCTGATCAACGGCTTCGTGCAGACGCAGCAAATGGGCGAGCTCCAGCACGCCGGCGAAGAGTACATCGCTGAGATTCAAGGCACCGACGCTACGTACCAAACGGCTCATGAGACTCCGAATCCTTGGCAAGATCCCAATACGCCGGGCATCTCCCAGAACCCATACTCGCTCGACCCAAGTCAAATCCCAGGGTTGGCGGTGGGCTATAACCCGCTCTCCCACATTATGGACGGGATGGGGTGGCTGCAATCCGAAACTTCAAAACGAGAAGACGTCGCCGGGAAAACTCTCTCTGCGGCACTCGCTGCGTGTCCAAAATAAGTTCAACAATGAGGTGAGTTTGCTATGTACACAATAAGCAAGGTTTTGGCGGCAGGTATAGCCGTACTGTCTTTTGCGCCGAGCGCCGCTTACGCGGATTCAGCGGGACCTACGCTGGTCTATAATTTCACCTACTCCTCCAAGCAGTCGATCCAGGCGAGGGATTCGAGCGATAACGCCGAGTCCATCAACGTTTCAACCCAAGCGTTAGGAGGAGGTACTAACGGAATCAGCCATTATGGCGGTGCCTTGGACGACAAGGGCACGATGACCGTGCAGGTGGTCGGTACGGAGCAAGACGGAGGACTGGTCGTCAATATCAGCGAGGCCGGCCAGCAGACGCGCCGAGCTCCGGCCGCGACGTGCGTCGTGTACGGCAACACCCGCGTCATCTGCGATCCAAACAAGACGGTATACACCGAGGAGTACACGCTCTTGCGGTTTCTCGGTGCGAAGTTCGTCGATCCGAATCAGCTCGACGCGAATAAGCATTGGGCGGTGACCGGTTTAAGCAATCCCAGCCTTACCGTAACGGCCGACTACAGCATCAACGGCAACAACAACGGCCAAATGCAGATCGGCGAGAAACGTATTGTTAAGGCGTCGGGAGTCGGGCATTTAACGACGGACGTCGAGACGAAGATCGGCTACGACTTCAATCGCTCCCTGCCAGTCTCGGTCGACGAGTATGCGGCTCAATATACGGACGGCGGCTTGAAAGGCACCTCGACGACGATCTATCAAACGACGCTTAACTTGGTCTCCGACACGATGGCGAAAACATAGCGCAGTACGGCTACCGCTGCGAGGATTGCGTGAAGACCATCTTTCCCACTACGACGCGTAGCGAGTTGCGCTGGCTGCAGGACCGGCTGCACATCGTTCGCGAGGTCGCAAAACACTCGGGGGGCGGCCTCGACACCTGGATGATGGAGGGGCTCGCCTTCCTAGACGAACACCAAGGCCACAGCGTGGTGCTCATCTCTCGCCGCTAGGAGCGCTTACCTCCCCCCTGTCACCCTGAGCCCTTCGTCCTTCGACTGCGCTCAGGATGACATTGGTGCGCTCAAGATGACGTTACGGAGCCCGTGCTGAGCGTAGTCGAAGCGCTCAGGACAGGCTCCGTCGAAGGGTCCGAAACAAAAATGATGCCGAGGTGAAGGCATCATTTTTGCATGGATCCGAGAATCGCGCCCTTACCGCGCCATCCCCGCTCTATAGAAGGAGCCTTGTCATCCTGAGCCTGTCCGAAGGGCTACTCAGGTATCCGGAGACGTTCGCCGGGCTGCAATGCGCCCGACTGAAGGTGGTTCGCATCAGTGATCCGGTCGACGATCTCCTGGACGTCGGCGCTCGGGCCGGCGTGGGCGGCAGCGAGCCCCCAGAGCGTGTCGCCCGGCTGGACGATGACGGTGGAGTAATGTTGCGCCGTCGCTGCGTAGAGACGGACACTCGAGAGCATGGGAAGGGCTACCATGACCCCCAGGGCCGCCAGCGCGATCGCCGGCATGAGCGTGAACCGTTTGCGCCTTTCCACCGTTTTCTCTCCTATATCTAGTGCCAAACGCCTGTTCGTCCACTACATTTTAGCATGTGGCCGCCTTGCGTTGTCAAGCGATTACGAACGTATGTTTGCCATCATTCACAATTTATGATAGGGTTGTACCGGTTATCCGTGCCATACGCTTGGCACTTTGCCGATGGGAGGAGCTATGCGCAAGGCGGCGTTGGAGAAACCGGCGACGGAACGTCAGCGGAGCATCCTAGACGTCATTCGGGCCTTTACCGCCGAGCAGGGCTACCCGCCGTCGGTGCGTGAGATCGGCGAGCGCGTCGGCCTCTCGTCCTCCTCCACCATCCACGCGCATCTCAAGGCTCTGGAGCGCAGGGGTCTGATTTCCCGCGATCCGACGAAGCCCCGCGCGATGCGCTCGGGCGCGTCGTTCCAAGGGCACGATGCGGTCGTCATGCCGATCCTGGGTCGCGTAGCGGCCGGGGTGCCCATTACGGCCCAAGAGGACGTCGAAGGCGAGTTTTTGATCTCCGCCGGCTTCGTGCCGCGCGCCTCCGACGCGTTTATGCTGCGTGTAACGGGCGACTCGATGGTAGAGGCTGCGATTCTCGACGGCGACCTCATCCTCGTTCGTCCCCAGCGAAATGCTGAAAATGGCGAGATCGTCGTTGCAATGCTCGACGGCGAGGCCACCGTCAAGCGCTTCTATCGTGAGGTAGGGCGCGTCCGTCTGCAGCCGGAGAATCGCGCGATGGCGCCAATCTACGCGAGCGATGTCGAGATCGTCGGTCGCGTCGAAGCCGTCGTCCGCCGGCTCTAAGCTTTTCCTCGCTTTCGAGCGTCGTGCCGTGCCGGTCATGCGCCGGCTCGGTGAGCTGGCGTTTGTTGCGTCTTTACGCGACGCGTTGCCTTGGAGCTTCATCGGCCTGGCAGCAGCCTTCCTGGGAATTTTGATCTCGGAGCTCGCGAACGGAACCTTCCAAGGGAATACGTTGGGCTTGCGCGTAGCGTCGGCGCTCTTGCCGGCGTTCGGCGTGATGGCGGCGACGCTCGTCGTCATACTGCCGCTCCGGCTGGCACGCGCGACGCACTATGCCGCCGCGCCCTTGCTGCTGGGCAGCGTGGGTGGTTTCGCGCTCGCGCTGCCGCAACCGTTTGGGCCGGATCCGATCACCTATCTCCGCGTGCTCGGCACCACCGGGCTTTTCGTCGCAATGCTGGCATGCGGTGTTACCGCTGCCTGGATAGCGCTCGCGCGACGGCACGTTGCGCCGAAGGTATCGGATTGGCTTGGCGCACTCTTAGCCATCGCAACGTTTGGCGCGCTGATCGCCCTGCACGTCTCCTTGCCGGCGGCCATTGCGTCGGCGATGCATCCAATCGCCAACCTCGGCGACACCTATCTTGCGCTCGTCGTCATCGTACTGGTCGAAACGCTGCTCTGGACGGCGGGCGTGCACGGGCCGGCGGTCTTGGCCGCGATCGTAACGCCGGTCTATCTGACGATGCAGATGCAGAACACGCACGCGTTTACCGTGCACGCGCCGCTTCCGTACGTCGTCGTGGTTTCGCTCTTTCTGTTCGTCTTTCCGGGGGGCGCAGGCGCGACGTTACCGCTGGCGGGATTACTCGCGATCTCGCGCGTTCCACGCCTTCGAGCCGTAGGGCGCGCCACGTTCGTGCCCTCGCTCTTCAATCTCAACGAGCCGCTGCTCTTTGCCGCCCCGGTCGTCTTCAACCCTCATCTGATTCTGCCGTTCGTCGGTGTGCCGGTGGTGCTCGCAACGGTTACTTATGCCGCGGTCGCTACCGGCCTCGTTGCGCGCGCCGCATTCTACGTCCCTTCGTCGGTTCCAACGTTCATCTCGACGTACGTCGCCACTCAGGATCTACGCGCCGTTGGACTTGCGGCCTTCAACATCGCGCTGGCGACGGTGATGTACTATCCGTTCGTGCGAGCCTACGAGCGGCATCTTTCGACGGTTCTCTCGGAGAGCAAATGATCGCCGAGTTGTGCGAGCGGTTCGCAATAACTGGGCGCGTTAGAGAAGCGGCGCTCGTGGCAGAACGCCAAACGGCAACGCTCACCTACGATGCCCAGCAACGCGTGCAACGCAAAGTTCTCGCCGCCTTTCTCGACGAGGGCATTAGCGAGAGCGATCTAGCCGGAACGACCGGTTACGGCTACGACGACGCCGCCCGCGCGCGCTACGAGTCGCTGCTCGCGCGCGTTCTCGGCGCGCAGCGCGTCATCGCGCGGCTCTCGATCGTCAGCGGCACCCACGCAATCGTCGCCGCATTGGCGGCCTGCACTCCCCGGGGTACGACGCTGCTCTCGATCTCCGGGCGGCCCTACGATACGCTTCGTAACGCAATCTGCGACGCGCCGCATTGCCTCGCCGGCGAGGGCATCGAGTACCGCGAGGTCGCTTTGACCGCCGATGGCGCGATCGATCTGCCTGCCGTGCAAAAAGAGCTGCGCGCAAGCGAGAAGGCGACCGTCTTCATTCAGCGCTCGCGCGGCTACGCGCCGCGGCGCTCGCTTTCCGTCGAAGAGTGCGAAGCCGCCTATGCAACGGTCAAAAACGTGGCTCCCGATGTGCTCGTACTCGTCGACAACTGCTACGGCGAACTCGTAGAAGAGCGCGAGCCTGCGGAGGCCGGCGCCGATTTGATCATGGGATCGCTCATCAAGAATCTCGGCGGATCCATCGCTCCGGCGGGCGCCTACGTGGCGGGGGACGGCGAGTTGGTCGAGCGCGTCGCGGCTCGTCTCTTCGCGCCCGGCCTGGGGGCCGCGCTCGGACCGACCCTAGGCTTCGGGCGCGCCTTCATGCAAGGTCTCTTTCTCGCGCCGCTTGTCGTCGAGCAAACCTTGCGCGGCTTGGATTTCATTGCCGCGCTCTTCGGTGCGCTCGGCTATGGCGTCGACCCGCTCGCGGGAGCGCGACGCACCGACATCGTGCAGGCGATTCGTCTTGGAACCGCGGGCCGGCTCGAGCGTTTTGCCGCGGGTTTACAGACCGCGATGCCGGTCAACGCGCGCTTCACGCCGGTGCCCGGAGCGGTGCCGGGGTATTCGGATCCCGTGCTGATGTCGTCTGGAGCCTTTGTAGCCGGAGCTACGATCGAGCTCTCCTGCGATGCGCCGCTACGCCCGCCATACGAAGTGTACGTGCAGGGTGGTGTGCTCGCCGCGCACGCCTACTTGGGCGGCCTCTTCGCCGCGCGCGCGCTCGAATTGAGTAGCTAGTCGGGCCTCACGCAGCCCAAAAAGCCGTAGAAGTGATAGCGGCATCCGTCGGAGGTCGATACGGCGATGCGCGTGTCCTCGACTGACGCGCTGGTGACTGTCTTACCTACGAGGCTTTGTAGAATTTCTCGTGCTTGCAGAAACTCTGCGGCCCGCAATCCATCCGGCTCGGCTTCGATGAGTTCGAGGAGCTGATCCAGTCGATTGTCCATGGTCCTCTCTAGTATCGTCCCCTCAACGGCGATTTCTTAGTGGCGCCGCGCCAGGAGGGCGCCGGAGCCCCTAGAGAAGGGCTGGCGGCCATGTACCTGCTCGAAGTGCTTAGCGGCCCGCTCGACGGCACAACCTGGCCGTTCGAGCGCGAGATCACAATTGGGCGCGATTATGCGCTGGCCGACGCCTGTCTCTCGCTCGACCGGTACGTCTCGCGTCAGCACGCACGTCTGCAAATCGACGGCAGCGCGATCCGGCTGACCGATCTGCGCAGCCGCAACGGAACGCGCCTGGGCGGCCAGCCCGTGGTCGGCGACGTGCCGCTACCTGTTGGCGAGCCGTTCGTCGTCGGCCGCACCCTCCTGCGAGTGACGCGCGCGTAGCCATCACGCTGATGGAAAGCGCCGCTACGGTTGCGCGGGCGCGCGCGCTCTCATCTGCGTTGCCGCGGCCTCTCGGATTCGTTCCGACGATGGGCGCGCTTCACGAAGGACATCTGGAGTTGGTGCGGCATGCGCGCGAGCGATGTGCGGCAGTCCTCGCCTCGATCTTCGTCAACCCGCTACAGTTTGCGCCCAACGAGGACCTTGCGACCTATCCGCGCGATTTAAATCACGATCGCGAGAAGCTCGCCGCAGCCGGGGTGGACGCGCTCTTCCAGCCCGATGCGCCGGCGATGTACCCCGCGAACTTTTCGACCTTCGTGGAGGTCGAGCCGTTAGGCGCGCTCTTCGAAGGCGCTCAACGGCCGGGACACTTTCGCGGGGTGACGACGGTGATCGTGAAGCTGCTCAACATCCTTCAACCCGACGTGCTATTTCTTGGGCAGAAGGACGCGCAGCAAGCCGTGCTGCTTCGCAAGATGATCGCCGACCTTGATTTCTTGGTCGACGTCGAGATCGTGCCGACGGTACGAGAGCCCGACGGGCTGGCGCGCTCGAGCCGCAACCGCTACTTGGATTCGACGCGCCGCGCCGAGGCGGTGACGCTCTACCAAGCGCTGTGCACGACGTTGCGAGCCCTCGAAGACGGCGCTCGGAAGGCTGACGCGCTCGCGGCCGGCGCCGCTTCGCTGAGCCCAAGCGCCCAACTCGATTACCTCGAGATCGTTGACGCCGAAACGTTCGAGCCGATCGAAAAGTTTCGGCCTCCGGCGTTCGTCATCGGCGCGGCGCGTTTTGGAAAGGCTCAGGATGACATGGCTCAGGACAGGCTGAAGAATGGTGGCTAAGCCTCGCATCTTGTTAGGGGTAAGCGGCGGGATCGCCGCCTATAAGGCGGCAGCGCTGACCAGCGCGCTCGTCCAGCGTGGCGACGACGTCGACGTCGTGATGACGGCTGAGGCCGAACGTTTTCTAACGCCGCTCACGTTTGCATCCTTGACCGCGAGGCCGGTCTATACGTCGCTCTGGGATCTCCCCGAGCGAATTCCTCACATTCGGCTCGTTCGTGAGGCGCAGGTGGCGCTCGTCGTGCCGGCAACGGCCAATCTCATTGCAAAGCTGGCGACGGGGATTGCCGACGATTTGCTGACGGCCGCCCTGCTGGCGGCGCGCATTCCGCGCATCCTCGCGCCCGCGATGAACGAAGCGATGTACGAAGATCCGGCGACGCAGGCGAACATCGCCGCGTTGCGCGCGCGTGGCTACGAGATCGTCGATCCGGAGCGCGGTTTTCTGGCCGAGCGCGAACGCGGCGTCGGACGCTTAGCGAGCGAAGAACGAATTCTCCAAGCACTCGATCGCGCGCTGGCGCGGAGACAGTCGCTGCACGGCAAGCGCGTTGCCATCACCGCCGGTCCGACCCGAGAGCCGTTCGATCCGGTGCGCTTTCTCAGCAACGCATCGACCGGTGCCACGGGCATCGAGCTCGCGCGGGAAGCCGCGCTGCGTGGTGCAAACGTGACGCTTTTGCTCGGCCAGACGCAGCTCGAACCGCCGGCCGGCGTTTGCGTCGTTCACATCGCGACCGCGCGCGAGCTTTACGAGGCGGCGCTGGTTCACGCGGCCGGCGCCGACCTCATCATCGCGACGGCGGCGGTGGCGGATTGGCGCCCAGCGGAGCACAGTGAATCGAAACTCTCAAAGAGCGGGGAAGATTTGACCGTGCCGCTCGAGCGCAACCCCGACGTCCTCGCCGCGCTCGGCGAGCGCAAGGGCTCGACGTTCTTGGTCGGGTTCGCGGCGGAGACCGACGAGCACGAAGCGCGTGCTCGCAAGAAGCTTGCCGTCAAGCATCTCGACGCAATCGCCGTTAACGACGTGCGCGGCGAGCGCGGATTCGGTACCGGCGATAACGAGCTGGTGCTTTTGTGGGGCGATGACGGACGTCGCGAGCTGGGACGCTCCGATAAGAAAACGCTGGCGGCCAGACTACTCGACGCGCTCGAGGAACTGATGCGATGCTCTTGACGATCGACGTCGGCAATACCGAAACTAAACTCGGATGCTTCTCGCACGACGAGCTGCTGCGCACCTGGCGCGTGACGACGGAGCTGCGGCGCACGCCTGACGAGTATGGAGTCTTCTTCACGCAGCTCTTTGCCACAAGCGGCATCGACATCGCGGCGATCGACGCCGTGACGATTGCCAGCGTCGTGCCGAAGCTCGATCCGGTGCTCGAAAGCGCATGCGCGCGTTTCTTTAAGACGACTCCGGTCTTTCTGAAACCGCAAACGCAGCAGCTCATCTCGATCGTGACGGAGAATCCGTCGGAAGTCGGCGCCGACCTGGTCGCAGCGGCGATCGGCGGAGTGTGGCGCTTCGGCGCGCCGCTGATCGTCGTGAGTTTCGGCACCGCCACGGTCTTCATCGCGATCTCCGCGGCCGGCGAATATCTCGGCGTCGCGATCGCACCGGGGATCGCCGTATCGATCGATGCCCTGATCGGGCGTACCGCCAAGCTGCCGCAGATTGCGCTGGAAGCGCCGGGCCGGGCGATCGGCCGAAACACGAACGAGGCGTTGCAGAGCGGCATCGTCTACGGTTTCACGGGGCAAGTGGAGGCAGTCGTCGAGCGGATCCGGGTGGAGATGGGCGTTCCTGCCAAAGTCATCGCAACCGGCGGTCTTGCTGACGTGGTCGCCAAGCAGACGCCTGTCGTCGATGCTGTCGATCCCTATCTGAGCCTCATTGGATTGAATCTATTTCATCGTTCGGCGTGCGCTGCGAGGCGCGACGAGCAAGGTGGTCTAACCTAGAATGATGCGCCCCAAGCCGCTCCGGATCGGTCCGATCGAGATCTGGCCGCCGTTGATTCTCGCGCCGATGTCCGGCGTGACCAACCGGACGATGCGCGCCCTCTATCGTCCGTTCGGCCTGGGCCTGACGGTGACCGAGTTCGTGTCGTCCAACGCGCTGCAACACGGGAACAGGCGCACGATGGAGATGATCGACCAGCACGGCTTGGAAAAACCCGTCTCGACGCAGCTCTGGGGCGACGACCCGGCGACGATGGCGCATGCAGCCAAGGTCGTGCGCGAGTGCGGCGCCGACATCGTCGACATCAACTTCGGCTGTCCCGCGCCGAAGGTGACCAAGACCAACGGCGGGTCGGCCTGTCTGCGCGATCCGGATCGTTGTGAGGCGATCGTTCGCGCGGTGGTCGCAGCCGTCGACTGTCCGGTGACGGTAAAGATGCGGTTGGGCTGGAGCGAGAACGCGCTCGTCTATCTCGAGGTCGCGCAGCGCGCGCAGCGTGCCGGCGTGCAGGCAGTGACGCTGCACGCGCGCACCGCGAAACAGTTTTACAAAGGCGAGGCGGATTGGGAGCACATCGCGCGGCTCAAACGCGGCCTCGACATTCCGGTAATCGGCAACGGCGATCTCGACGATGCGAATCTGGCAATGGAGCGCATGCGCGAAAGCCGCGTCGACGCGGTCATGCTCGGACGCGCGACGCTCGGCAATCCGTGGCTCATCTCGCAAATTCGAGATTTAATGGAAGGGCGCGATGCGCGCCCGCTCCCGACCGCGCCCGATCGTCTGCGCTTTGCGATCGTGCACTACCGCACGATGGTGCAGGAGCTGGGCGAAGCGCGCGCGGTTCCCCAGATGCGCAAACACCTGGCCCTCTATCTCAAAGGGATGCCGGGCGCCGCGATGCTGCGCGAGCGAATCATGCGCACGCAGAGCGCGGATGAAACGATCGGCACGATCGAAGCCACGATCTTGCGTCTCGAATCCACACCGCTGGTCGCAGCGTGAACAAAAAACGAGGCCGGATTTCTCCCGCCCCGCTTTTCCGTAGCTTTGCGTTACAACAGTACCGACTACACAACATCACTTTAGCGCGGTTGACTGCGGACCGTCAACAAAAAGCGAAAGAAAAGCGAGGCCGAATTTCTCCGGCCCCGCTTTTCCGTAGCTTGAAAAGCTATCCAACCCTGACTAAGCACCTCGATTTTAGTGCAGGTGACCGGTCTGCGTCAAGGTGCCTAGCCGTTGCGAGCGCCCCCGGCGGGACTCAAACCCGCATCCCCAGCTCAGTCAAGGCTGCACTTTTTTCAATTAAGCTACAGGGGCTCTCCCTCTCATCACGCAAGCGACATGCCATAGCAAGGGCTGCGGCGTGATCGAGCGCCGGGACGAGCTCTACGGTGCGGCGTCGCCGCAAGCGCTTGCGGCGGAGACGTACGAAAACTACAAGCGGTTCGTCAATCCGCCGTTGGCGCGCGTGATGAGGCTCTCCGGATCGCCGGTCGAAGTGCGCGCGGAGGGCTCGACCATCTGGGATCAGACGGGGAAAGCGTATCTCGATTTCGCGGGCGGTTATGGCGTCTTTACGCTGGGCCATCGGCATCCGCGCGTGGTCGAGGCCGTGCGAGCACAGCTCGATCTGATCGCGCTATCCGGAAAAACGATGTTCAACGTCTTGCTCGGACGTGCGTCGCGGCGGCTCGCGGAGCTGGCGCCGGGCGATTTGGAGATCACGTTCTGGTGCAACAGCGGAACGGAGGCGATTGAGGGTGCGATCAAACTCGCGCGCGCCGCCACCGGACGGGCGAAAATCGTCGGCACGGTCGATGCGTATCACGGCAAAACGCTCGGCGCGCTTTCGGTGAGCGGGCGCGAAACCTTCCAGACGCCGTTTCGTCCGTTGCTCGCCGACTCGGTCTGCATTCCCTACGGTGAAACGAGTATGCTTGACGAAGCGCTCGCCGGCGCGGCGGCATTCGTCGTCGAGCCGGTGCAGGGCGAGGGCGGCGTCAACGTGCCGCCGCTGGGTTATATGCGTGCCGTACGCGAGGCGTGCGATCGAAGCGGCGCCGTTTTTGTCGCCGATGAAGTGCAGACGGGGTTAGGGCGCTGCGGATATCGTTTTGCCTGCAATCGCGACGGCGTCGTTCCCGACGTTATGACGCTTGCCAAGGGCCTTTCCGGCGGCGTCGTTCCGGTCGGTGCCTTTATCGCGCGTCCGAGCGTTTGGAACCGCGCGTTCGCGCACGCGCCGCTGCTGCACACCTCGACCTTCGGCGGCAGCGAGCTGGCGTGCGCGGCAGCGCTCGCGGCGATGGACGTGCTGGAAGATGAAGGCCTTGCCGATCTGGCTCGCCTTCGCGGAGAGCGGTTGCTCGACGGCGCGCGCGCGATCGCCGGCGAGTATCCGCACATCGTTCGCGAAGTGCGCGGCCTCGGATTGTTAGTCGGCGTGGAGCTGACGCACGAGGGTTACGGCGGCTGGATCATCCCCGAGATGCTCAAAGCGGGCGTAACCGCGGCTTGGACGCTCAACCAGCAGCGCGTCATTCGGCTCGAGCCGCCGCTGGTCGTCAGCGAACGCGAGATCGACCAGGCGCTCCAGGCGTTGCGCGGCGGCGTTGCAACCGCTCTTGCAAAGCTGGGCTTCCTGTAGTCCCCCCAAGCGATGCCGTATGTCGAAAGCACGATCGTGATTGACGCGCCGGCCCGCCTCGTTTACGAGCTGGCTAAAGATCAGGAACGATTTCCCCAGTTCATGCCCGACGTCGAGACCGTGACGATCCTGGAACGGCGTCCCGACGGCGCGATCTCGCGCTGGAAGACGCTCGTGGAAGAGGCGCCGATCGAGTGGACGGAGGAGGATCGTTTCGACGATGCCGCGCTGCGCATCGACTACGCGCTTTTGGAAGGCGATCTCGACAAGTTCGAGGGTGCGTGGACGTTCGAGCACCGCGACGGCCGTACGCACGTCGTTCTCGGCGTCGATTTTGATTTCGGCGTGCCGACCCTCGCCGAGCTCATTGGGCCCACGTTGGAAAAGAAGGTACGCGAGAACAGCGAGATGATGCTCGCGGCGCTCAAGCGGCAAGCGGAGCAAGGGCCCCGATGAATAAATTTTGCTTCGTCATTCACCCGCTCTCGCTCGAAGACATCGCTCGCTACGAACCCGGCGCAAAGGGCAAAGGCGAGCCGATACTGCGCAAGATCATGGAGTGGATGCCGCCGTACGCGGCGGTCCACGTGACCGGCGTTCGCACGCCCGACGGGCGCGAAACCGAAGGCTGGTTCGTCGCAGCTACGCTCCTGCCGGAGCAGATCGTCGAGTTTCCCCGCGAGAAGGTCTACGAACGAGTCTTGGGCGCGATCGAGATCGGCGCGCAGCTGGGAGCCCAAATCGCCGGCCTCGGCGCCTTCACCGGCGTCGTCGGCGACGGAGGCATCACGATCAACGCGCGTTCGCCGATCCCCGTCACGACGGGTAACTCGCTGACGATCGCCGCCGGCGTTGCGAGCCTGTTCCGCGGCGCCGCCGAGCTCGGCATCGACTCGCGCTCCTGCACGGCGGCGGTCGTCGGGGCGACGGGTTCGATCGGTGCTGCCTGCGTGCAGCTGATCGCGCCGAAGGTGGAGCGTCTGATTTTGGTGGCGCGTAACGAAACGAGGTTGCGTAAGTTTCACGAGCAAATCGCGGACGAATTGCCGTGCCCTAGCGAGTACACGACCGACATCGGGAGCGCGGTGCGGCGATCTCAACTCACTCTCACTGCGACCAGCTCGACGCAAGACGTCATCGAACCCGAAGATCTGCCAATCGGCGCCGTTGTCTGCGAGCTGTCGCTGCCGCACGACGTAAGCCGGCGCGTCGCCGCCGAGCGGCCCGACGTGCTCGTGGTCGAAGGCGGCAACATGCGCGTCCCCGGACATCCGCGCTTCGAACGCGTCCGCGAGCCCGGAACGGAGTTCGATTTGAATCTGCCAGCGCGTACGGCGCTGGCATGCATGAGCGAGACGATGATTCTGGCGCTCGAGGGGCGGTTCGAGCCATACACGCTCGGGCGCGGGATCAAGCTCGAGAAGGTGATCGAGATCGAGGCGATGGCGGCGCGCTGTGGTTTTGAGCTGGCGGACATGCGCGCCTTCGATGCGGCGATCACACCCGAGAAGCTCGCCGCCATTCGCGCTGCCGCTGGAGCGACGGTGTGAAGAAGGTCGTTTCGGTCTCGCTCGGCTCGAGCAGCCGGGATCATCGCGCCGAGGCGACGTTCCTCGGAGAGGAGTTCGACATCTCGCGCGTCGGGACCGACGGCAAGCTCGATGCTGCAATTGCGATGGTTCGCGAGCTCGACGGCCACGTCGACGCCATCGGTCTGGGAGGCATCGACGTCTATCTTTATGCCGGCCGCCATCGTTACGCGCTACGCGACGGCCTGCGATTGCTCGAAGCCGCGAAGATCACGCCGATCGTCGACGGAAGCGGCTTGAAGAACACGCTGGAGCGCCACGCCGTAGGCTTTATGCAGAGCGATCTCGGGATCGACTTACGCGGGAAGCGCGTACTGATGGTGAGCGCGCTGGATCGCTTCGGGATGGCGCAGGCGTTCGTGGATGCCGGGGCCGACGTGCTCTTCGGCGACTTCATCTTTGCGCTCGACAAGGACATGCCGGTGCGCGGTCTTGCCGAGTTTGAAGAGCTCGCTGAAAAGTATCTTCCCGACGCGTGCAAGCTCCCGTTTCAGTTCTTCTATCCGACCGGGAAGAAGCAAGAGAAACCGCCGGAACCAAAGTATCCGCACTACTACGAGGAGGCCGAGATTATCGCCGGCGACTTTCACTTCATGCGCCAGTTCATGCCGGACCGGCTCGACGGAAAGATCGTTTTGACGAACACGGTCACGGCGGGTAACGTCGAAGATCTGGCTGCCCGCGGGGTCGAGATGCTGATCACGAGCACCCCCGAAATCGCGGGGCGATCGTTCGGAACCAACGTCCTGGAAGCGGCGCTCTTAGCGATGCTCGGGAAGAAGTGGAGCGAGGTCGTGCCCGCCGACTACGAACGGCTCCTGCGCGAACTCCGCCTCCAGCCTCGCGTCGTGAGGTTGTCCTAGCGTCGCCTCCCGTCCGTCTGGGTGTAGAAGGCCTTCCAGCGAGCCGCTGAGAACAAACCGCGCCAGCGTTCGCAAGGACGCACCGAAAGCTATAGGCTCTGGGCTCATGAGCCCCGTGAGGTTCTAGGTTGAACGACAAAGAGATCGTGCTTACCCCAGAGGGTCTGACGAAGCTGGAGCAGGAGCTCGACGAGCTCAAGAGCGTCCATCGGCGTGAGGTAAACGACCGCATTCGCCAAGCGAAAGAATACGGCGATTTGAGCGAAAACGCCGAATACGAAGACGCCAAGCAGGAGCAGGCTTTCATCGAGGGGCGCATTCTCAAGCTCGAGGCGATGATCCGCAATGCCCGGCTCATCGACGAGTCCGAGTACGTAGCCGACGAAGTCCATCTCGGAGCGGTCGTCAAAGTCCGAGAACTGAAGAAGAACGAGGGCTACGAGTTTTGGATCGTTGGCTCGGCCGAAGCCGATCCGGCGAATCAGCGCATCTCCAACGAATCTCCGCTGGGACGCGCCCTCATAGGGCACAAAAAGGGAACGACCGTCGACGTCGCCACGCCCCGCGGACTGGTCAAGTATAAGATCGAGTCGATCAAGAGCAGCGCACCGAAGAAGGCTGCAAAGAAGGCGTCGTAACCTTGGACGAGTTCGGAAAGACCGAAGCGGCACTCGTAGCGGCCAGACGTGAGAATCTGGCCGCTTTGCGTTCGCGAGGCAAAGATCCGTTCGCGCAACGCCGCTGCGAGGTGGATGCGACCGCCGCGGAGCTGCTCGCGCGCTACGCATTTCTCGTGCCGGGCCAGGACGCTGCGGCCGAGGGCTGGAGCCTAGCGGGACGCCTCCTTTCCAAGCGCACGATGGGAAAGACGGTCTTCGGCGACCTCGCGGACCGCACGGGACGCCTGCAAATTTACGTCCGCAAACAGGAGGTCGGAGACGACGCTTTCGCCGACTGGGCCGACCTCGACCGAGGCGACTTGCTCGGCGTGCGGGGCTACATGTTCCGCTCGAAGATGGGCGAGCTTACGCTTCACGTGACCTCGTTTGTCGTCATCGGTAAAGCGTTGATGCCGTTGCCCGATAAGTGGCACGGCTTGCAGGACGTCGAGAAACGCTACCGCCAGCGTTACGTCGACATGATCGTCAACCCCGACGTGCGTGAAACGATGATGATGCGCAGCCGTTTGATCGCGGAGATGCGCCGGTTCATCGACGAGCGCGGTTTTTACGAAGTCGAGACGCCGACGCTGCTGCACGTCGCTGGCGGCGCGGCCGCCAGGCCTTTCGTAACCCACTGTAACGCGCTCAACCACGAAATGCAGCTGCGCATCGCGACGGAGCTGAACCTCAAACGCTTGATCGTCGGGGGGATGGAGCGCGTTTACGAGATCGGCCGCATCTTCCGCAACGAAGGAATCGACACAACCCACAATCCCGAGTTCACGATGCTCGAGCTCTACGCCGCATACTGGGACGTCTCGGACATGATGGACTTCAACGAGGCGCTGATCGCGCATCTCGTCGCCACGGTTACCGGCGGCGGGACCGATCTGCCCCACGGCGACGGGACGATCGCGTTTACGCGCCCCTTCGCGAAGGTCGAGTATCTCGACGCAATGGCGCAGTATAGCGACGGCAAGTGCACGCGCAAAGCTCTACTCGCGCCCGGCGCTCCGCAAGCGATCTTGCCGGAGCTCGGATTGCCGAGCTCCCCATCGGATGGACACGCGCTCGACAAAATCTTCGAACGCGTGGTCGAGCCGCATCTCGTCGCACCGACGTTCGTTACGGGCTATCCCGTCGCGATCTCTCCGCTGGCCAAGCGCCGTGCCGGCGATCCGGAGATCACCGATCGCTACGAACTTTTTTGCGCCCGGATGGAAATCTCCAACGCGTTCACCGAGCTCAACGATCCCGACGATCAGCGCGCGCGTTTCGAGGCACAGGTCGCCGAGCGCATCTCCGGCGACGAAGAGATTCCGCAACCCGATTGGGACTTCGTGCGGGCCCTCGAATACGCCATGCCGCCGACGGCCGGAATCGGAATTGGAGTCGACCGCCTCATCATGCTTTTGACGGATCAGCGCTCGATCCGCGACGTGCTGCTCTTTCCGCTGCAACGCCAGCACGGCTGACGCCGCGCGCACCCACCTTCGGCTAACCATCGAATACGACGGAAGCCAGTTTTGCGGCTTCCAATGGCAGCCCGTGGACCGGACGGTCGCGGGCGTCTTGGAAAAGGCGCTCTCCCACCTCTTTGGCGAGCCGGTCAAAGTGACCGCGGCGGGACGGACCGACAGCGGCGTGCACGCCACCGGTCAGGTCGTGTCGGTGGCGACGGACGCGCCCTTCCCCTTCGAGCGTCTCGCCTTTGCGCTCAACGCGGTGCTCCCGGCGGACTGCTCCGTGCGCGAGGCGGCGGTCGTGGACTCCGGCTTTTCGGCGCGCTTCTCCGCCCTGGAACGGACCTACGTCTATGCCATCGCGCCGCGGCCGCAACGAGGTGCTTTGACGGCCCGGTATGCTTGGCACGTTCCCCAACGACTCGATGTGAATGCGATGCGCACGGCCGCCGCGCAGGTCGTCGGCGAGCACGATTTCCGCTCGTTCTGCTCGGTCTTGCCCGTGGGGGCGGACGACGAGCCGCTCTCGACCGTGCGAAGCCTCTACCGCTTCACGATCGAGCCGCGCTCCGGGCTGCTCCGGCTCGAGGTCGCCGGAAGCGGCTTCCTGCACCGCATGGCCCGGTCGCTCGTCGGGACGCTCGTGGAGGTGGGCAGCGGGCGTCGCTCGGGCGACCTGGCAGGGGTGCTCGCATCGGCCGATCGCTCGGCGGCTGGTGGGATCGCGCCAGCCCGCGGTCTTTACCTGGCCGGCGTCCGGTACGACGACGGCTACGACTCGTTCGCCGAACCGCCGATCCTGCGCCGCGATGCGTAGACCGGCTCCTTGACTGGGAGCGGGCTTTCCCGTAAGATTCGTTAGTTGTGCGCACCTACCAGCAGAAAACCGCGGAGACCGACCATCAGTGGTATGTCGTCGATGCCGCGGGAGAGCGCCTCGGAACGCTTGCCGTGCGAATTGCGCGCGCGCTTTCGGGCAAACACAAACCGACCTATACCCCGCACATCGATGACGGCGACCACGTGATCGTGCTGAACGCCGAAAAAGTCGAGTTGGGCGGAAAGAAGTGGGACCAGAAGCTTTACTATCGCCACAGTAACTATCCGGGCGGTCTGCGGGTGCAAACGGCGCGCGAAATGGCCGACAAGCACCCCGAACGGCTCGTCGAGAAGGCCGTGCGCGGAATGCTCGCGGGCAACCGCATGCGCGACGTGCAGCTGCGCCGCCTGAACGTTTACACCGGTGCCGAGCACCCTCACGACGCTCAGAAGCCGTCGTCGTTGCCGTAGGAGCATTTTTTGAACGAGGCTGTTGAAGTAATTCAATCGACCGGGCGACGCAAACGCGCGGTCGCTCGCGTCAAGCTGATGCTCGGCCAAGGCATCATAACCGTTAACAATAAGCCGATCGACGAATATTTTTCGCGTCCCCAGTTACTGCAGATCGTGCGCCAACCGTTGGAAGCAACGCAGAGCGTTTCGCGCTTCGACGTCCGCGTCAAGGCGGAAGGCGGAGGCGTGACCGGCCAAGCCGGCGCGATTCGCCACGGCATCGCTCGCGCGCTGGTCGAGATGGACGAGTCGCTCAAAGAGACGATGCGCAAGAACGGTTTCCTAACGCGTGATCCGCGCGAAAAGGAATCGAAGAAGTACGGCCGCAAGCGCGCCCGTAAGCGTTTCCAATACAGCAAACGCTAAAAAACAGCCTCAAGCTCGCAGCGATCGTGCTGGGCGCGATCGCATTGCTCGTACAACCACAGGCGTCCTGGATCGAGCACGCTTATTCCAACGGCGCGTATCCCGTTTGGGAACACGTCGCGTTTCCTGTTACCAACGCCCTGCCATGGTCGCTGGGCGATCCGGCCGCTCTGGCCGGCGTCGCCGCGATTGTCTGGCTGATCGTGCGCTTCGCTCGGCGCCGCGTGCGCCGTACCGCGCAGGTTGGGGCGCTGCTCTTGAACTGCGTCGCGATTATCGGCCTTTATGCCGTGTGGTTCGAGCTGAGCTGGGCGTGGAACTACGCGCGTGCTCCGCTCGAGACGCGGGTGCGATACGATCCCGCCCGCGTGACGCCGCAGGCCGCGGTCGCCTTGCAGAAGCGCGCGATGTCGCAGATGAATACCCTGGCAGAATCCGCGCACGCGCGCGCGATGCAGCCGCTCGATCTCGCTGCGTTGCGGTCCGATTGGCTGCCGGCGGTCCAGCGCGCCGGCGACACGTGGGCTCCGCTCGTCGGGCCGGCCAAGCCGACCGTCGCCGATCCTTTCATGGTCGCCACGGGAACCCAAGGTTTCATCAACCCGTTTACCCTCAACGTCGCGACCGCTTCGGACCTGTTGTGGTTCGAGCGTCCCTTCGATTACGCGCACGAGTGGAGTCACGTCGCGGCCTATGCTCGCGAAGACGAGGCGAACTATCTCGCGATCGTAACCTGTCTGCGCTCGAAGGATCCGGCCGTGCAGTACGCGGGTTGGTTCGCGCTCTTTCTCTATCTGCCGCAGAAGCGCCACTACGCGCACCGCGAGTTCGTTCCGCTGGTCTGGCAAGATTTTGTCGCGTTGCGCCGGCGTAACGCGCGCCACATCAACGTGATGCTCGCGAATTGGTCGTGGCGGACGTACAATGCGTATCTGAAGAGCAATCGCATCGCCGCGGGCATCGCAAACTACGACGAAGTGACGCGCTTGATGCTCGGCGTCCCGCTCGACTCGCAAGGCTTACCGGTCGCGCGATAATTTAAGCGGGGCCCCGAAGTGGGGCCCCGCTGGCTTTTGCGCTTAGGAGTCTAGTGCTTCGGAGGCTTGTGCCCTTGGTCGCCCTGACTCGGATGGCTAGCCGGTGCCGCTTGATGAGCCGGCTGCGCGTGCGCGGTTCCGTTGTAATGCGTGGTCGTGTGCGTGGTTCCGTTGTAGTGCGTGGCCGAGTGCGTGGTTCCGTTGTAGTGCGTGGCCGAGTGCGTGGTTCCATTATAGTGCGTGACCGTCGTCCCGTGGACCGTGCCATAGTGCGCCGGACGATTGTTGGCGCTATAGGCGTGCGTGGTCGAGGTCACCGGCGGGTGACCGCCATTGACCTTCGCGTAGAGCGTGCGATCTTGTGCGGCATATCGCGCGTGAGTCACCTGGACGGGCGTAGCGCCATAGCGCCGGGCAGCGTACGCCGACCGTTCGGCGTTCGTAGGGCGCGCCGAGATGCCGCCGTGGCCGCCGTTGTAGCTGACGCGAGAATGGTTGTAGTAGTTGTTGACAATCGTTTTATTGTAGTAGGTGTTGTGGATGTAGCGCCCGTTGACCGGCCAAACGGCGGTATTGTATCTGAAGCCGCCGCCGGCCCAAACGCCTCCCACAAAACCGGCGCCGAAGTAACCGAATCCGTAGTTAATGCCACCGTAGAAGCCAACTTGGGGACCCCAGTAGCCGGCGTTCCAGCGATAGGCGCCTCCGTATGAGCCCCAGTAGCCTGGCGTCCAGTAGACGCCTACGGCGGGTGCGGCTACCCACACGCCGGGGACCCAGTAGTAGCCGCTGCCGCCTCCCCAGCCCCAGTAACCGGGCGTATACATATAGTTGGGGTCCGGGGCGACGGGGATCGTGTAAACGGGTATCGGCGGCGGAGCCACGCCTATGTTGACGCCGACACCAACTGAGAACTGTGCCGGTGCGGGCACGGGAAGAGCGATAATAAAAACGGCCGCGAGAAGCGCGGGAAGCAATCGTGAGATTCGCATACGTTCTCCTTTCCGGAGTGGATGCTTGAATTATATCCCGGAAGGAGCGGTCTGACGCGGGCTAATTCGTGCATTGGGAGCGCTTTCATACAACTCTTACCCGCTCATCAGGCCGTTCCAACGCCCCGTTCATCTCGCTCTCACGTCACGCTTCACGCGTGGGCGCAAGAACGCGACGCTTGCGCGGACTCTCGAACCGCTCGATGATAAGAAAGCGGGGGCCCTCGTGGGCCCCCGCTTTAGCGTGGCTTACCGCGGCTTAGCGCGGCGGTGGTTTATTGTTGTTCCCGTTGTTTGCCGGCGGTTTGCCCTGGCCGCCGCCTTGCGACTTACCCTGCCCGCCGCCCTGCGACTTACCTTGTCCGCCCGGAGGCTTCTGTTGCGTCGCGGGCTTGTTTTTCGTTGTTGGTGCGGCCGGTTTGTTTCTCGTCGTAGGCGCGGCCGGCTTGTTTTTCGTTGTTGGCGCGGCCGGCTTGTTTTTCGTCGTTGGCGCGGCCGGTTTGTTTTGCGTTGTCGGTGCCTTATTCGTATTCGAACCGCCGGACTTCATCTGGTTCTGCGCGCTGTTCTTGTCGGCAGTCGTTACCGGCGCGGAGTTGGGCGGTTTGTTCGTGCTGTTGAAGGGCTTTTGCGAAGTCGTCAGCGCCGGCTTGCCTTTATTTACGCTCGCATATTGATTGCGGTCGTTGCTTGCGAACTGCGCTTGATTTTTCTGGTCGGTGGTCGGGGCACGGCCGTTCTTGCGCGCCGAAATCTGGCCCGAGGTGGGCTTGACCGTCGTTCCACCATGGCCGCCGTTATAGCTAACGCGGTTGTTGTAGTTGTTGTTGATGACGGTCTTGTTCACGTACGTGTTGTGGATGGTGGTTCGGTTCACGTTTACGACGGCGGTATTGTAACGGAACTGATTGCCGGCCCATGCGCCGCCGACGAAGCCGCTGCCATAATAGCCGGCTCCATAATTGACGCCGCCGTAAAAGCCGACGCTGGCTCCCCAGTAGCCGCCGTTCCATCCGTACCGGCCGCCACTATACCCCCAGTACCCGGGCGTCCATAAGACGCCGACGGCCGGTGGCCGGACCCAAACGCCGGGAGTCCAGTAGTAGCCGGCCGATCCATAGCCCCAGTAGCCGGGGGTCCATTGGTAGTTCGGATAGGGTGCCGCGGGTTGTACGTAGACCGGAATCGCCGGGGGGGGTACGCCGATCGTAACGCCGACGCCGATTGCAAACTGGGCCGGCGACGGTAGCGGAAGGGCGGCTAAGAGAATTGCCGCCAAAAATGCGGGGAGCGACCTTAAGATGCGCATGAGTTGTCCTTTTCTCTGAGCGGGTGAGGTCTGGATTATATCCCGATATGACCTCGTACCGTCATATTTCATCAATCTAACGTAATCTCCGTGGTAACTGGGTGCTGTTAGGATCGTGCGCATGTTAGATGTGGGGGATTCCTTACAAAATGCGCTCGCTCGGGCTCGCACTCGGCTTGGAGATGCGCAGGAAGCAGTCGCACGCGCCAACGCTGGCAAGGAGGGGGGACGACGCGCCGACGCAGCAATGGCGCAAACCGCGGTGGCGATCTTTGCTGAGGCGCGCTGCTGAGTGCGCTTATAAACGCTTCCCGTAATGTTGACGCGAGCGATGGTTACCGCTTTCGCGATCGCCTATCACCTGGGCGTTGGTTGCATTCTCATTGGCCCGTGCTGGCGAGTCTTGCATATTCCACCGGTCGGCCCGACGTGAGAAAGCCCCCACGGGCAAGTGTGGATATCTCAATATGACCCCGCAAGGCAGGCGCCACGCTCCAGCACGCCGGCTCCGCGGCCCAGGGCCTCGCGACGCGCCATCAAATAGACGATTTACTCGTACTTACCGACCCGGAAGGGGAAACGATGCTTACTATGTTCTTGGCACTCCTTATTGCCCTTGCCGTTACGCCGCCGGATCCATTTTAGCGGTCGCTCTTTGCGCCCGCGGGGCCGTACGAATATAGGTCCGAGCTAGCGGCGAACCCACGGCGGATTGGAGGTGCAGCGCTACCAATTCGGTTGCAGCTTAGCCTCGCGCTTTCTCGCGGCGCCGCAGAAGCGGCTCTTTTCCATGCTCTCGGTTGGGGGGCGGAGGCGGGATAAGGTTCAGTGCATCCCGCCAAGAAAGGCGCGTACGATCGCGCCGCGCGCGGCCAGGTACCCGGACGGTGCCACCGAGTCGGACGGAAGGACGAATTCGAGAGTTTCGCGTGAATCCGAAACGTCGGTCTGAACCGGACCGTTGCCATCGTCGACGATAAGGATCCGGCGGCCGCCTTCAGTTCGGAGCCGGAGCACCACAACGAGATCGCCTTCCTCGAATGCCGAGGCCGCTGAGTCGTCTGGCAGGCTGCGCTCCTCTAGGGTCGCCTGCAGACGGCCGGCGGGATAACGCGGATTCACGCCGCGAAGATTCGGGATTTGCGCGCGGGATTCCGCGTAGCGCTAAGAGCGCGCTGACCAGCAAGCTCCGTGTAATAACCGCGACTGCGGCACAGTGCCGGTGAGAGCGACCGAGCGCAGGCGGGACGCTGCCCGCTATTTCCTTGCGGAAAAGAGACCCGCTCTTACGGGCCTCAAAATCGGGCAAAGGATCTTCCAAACTTTACTGTAGACCTGATCGAGTACCAGACCGTCTTTCGGGGCCTTTACTGGTCCACTTAAATCGGTTTCGGTTGCTCGCAGTCGCAGCGAGGTTGCGCCGACTAGTAGATATCGAATGGGTCTACAGTTCTTGGACCATTACGTCGTCAAGCATTCCTTTTTATCGGCAGGTCGGGGCGCTCACTCGGGCTCGATCGTAGCTACGACAACACGTCACTGCAATCTCGGCCGGATAACGGCACGAAGCCCTCCCCTTTCGCCCAGGTTGGCGACTTAGGAAGGGCGCTCCTCAAATGCAGCTCCTCATAAGCCTCATGCTGCTTGTTGACGGTTTTAGAAGAAGGGCTGGGCTCCGCTCTGCGGAGGCGTGGCGGCAAGCTCTCGATAAGCAACGGCTCACATGCGCATCAGCGACGCTCTCGCGAGCCAGCGGCCGTTCTTTTCGTTCGAGTTCTTTCCACCCAGAGACGATGCTGGTTCGCGCCAGCTCGTAGATGCGATCGAAGCGCTCGCGCCGTTGCGGCCCGCCTTCGTATCGATTACCTATGGCGCCGGCGGCTCGACGCGCGCCAGAACCGTCGCGCTCGCGAAGGAGATTCAGCGCGATATCGGGCTTACGGTGGTCGCGCACGTGACCTGCATCGGCGCCAGCCGCGCCGAACTGCGAGCGCTGCTCGAAGAGTTGGCGCGAGCCGGCATCGAGAACGTTTTGGCGCTGCGCGGCGATCCCGCCGCGGGTTCTGCGTTCGTCCCAGTCGAGGGGGGCTTCGAGCATGCTAGCGAGCTCATCGCCATGTTGCGGCGCAACTACGACTTTTGCATCGGTGCTGCGTGCTACCCGGAGAAGCATCCGGAGGCGACGACGCTCGACGCAGATCTGGCAGCGCTCAAACTAAAGGCCGAAGCCGGCGCCGATTTCTTGGTCTCGCAACTCTTCTTTGACAACGCTCAGTTTTTCGCGTTCGAGCGGCGAGTTCGCGACGCCGGCATCACGTTGCCGATCCTTCCGGGATTGATGCCGATCACAAACTTCGGCCAAATACAGCGGTTCGTGGCGCTCTGCGGTGCCAGCATCCCGCCGAAGCTTCACGTCGAGATGGAAGCGCGCAAAGGAGATGTCAAGGCGGTCGAAGACTTGGGCGTGGCTTACGCCTCGATGCAGGCGCTCGAGTTGCTTCAGAGCGGCGTACCCGGGCTGCACTTCTATACGCTCAACCGTTCGCCGGCAACGCGCGCCATCGTTTCGTCGCTTCTGGCGGCGAGCGCGTGGCGGCCCGCGATCAACGCTGCCAGGAGCATAACAACGCAGTAAAATGGTTGTAACGGCCCGCGTGTAGCGTGAACGGATAGAGGTCCTCGACGGACAGCTCCACGTCGCGCCGCCCACCGTCGCGACCGCTTTGCCGACGCCTGCCGTCGCGGCGCTCGTCGGAACCGCGGCCGCCCCTAGAACAGGCGGCGACGCAAGTCCAGCAACGGGCCTTGACACTCCTGCCGAAGATCTTCGCGGTCGGTGCCGTTATGGAACCG
>JBEKMH010000008.1:0-118835 GCA_050008615.1 Candidatus Cybelea sp. | reverse complement strand
CCAGCGACTGCGCGCAGACCTGGATCGTTCCGGGCCTTGTCTATTGCGGAGATGCGGGTAATGACGGCGGCGAGATTTTTGACTACCCGGCCGGCGGTTCACCGATTGCGGTCTTCAAGGGCGATTTCGACGTCCCGCTCGGCGTGGTAGCAGCTAAGAAATAATCTGCGCATTCGCGAACGCAGGGCGCGGAGTCACGGGGCCAACGCGAAGACGGTTCCGCAGCCGGGAGTACGGCACTTCGAACCGCCGCCGCTGGGTGTCGTCCCATAGAGAACACCGTTGACGTCGAGAGCCAAGGTCTTCATCAGTTGCGTCTCCCCGAAACCGGAATGGATTGACACCTCGGTACGTTCGCCGCGGCCGACCACTTCCCCAGTATGCTGGGTGTGGCCTCACGCAAACTCCCGCGTGCGGCAGCCTGTGTCATGGTGTGGCTGAGTAATGGGTGAAAACAAAGTCATTCGCTTTGACAAGCGCGTGGCAGGGGAAGCATGTTGCCTGCACTGCCGCGCCGGCAGGTTTACCGTTCTTGAATTGAGCGAACCCCCAGCCGCCCGTCGAGCCGTATTTTCTTGAGTCCTTGACGTCAAACTGAACGTTAATTGGAGAGCCGGCAACGAAAGACTGCGAACGCCCAAAGACTCTGTCGTTTTCCGCAGACGGAACGTAACTCCAGGCGAGCCGGACAATGATTGTGCCGTCGGGGTACGGCAGCTTTCCCTCCCGGAAGGCCTTGATCGCTATATCGTTGCCGAGAACGACGCGAAGGTCGTTGTTCTTGCCCGCCTCGTGGGCCACGGAGACGACTCTCCAGTCGCGGTACCCGAGGGGAACTTTGATTCCGTAGATCGGCGAAGCCTCTCCGTCGGCGTCTCCTGATGCGTGACCCATCTGCATGGGCGCGCCGGTAAGCGCTACAACAGCAACCAAGAAATACGCGAACTTTCTCATAAGCAGACTCGTTTACGTCCCGGCATTAACTCGTCGGCGAACCCAAAAAAGACGGCCGCGAGCAGACACAGCATCGGACCGTTGCCCCGGTCCTTCCGATGCTCCGCCATCGCGCTCTCAAACTCGGGGAAAGCTGCGCTTAGAATTTCGGCTGCGGCTTCTTGCTGAATGGCCATGGGGAAGCCACGATATTCGGCGCCACAGCGATCAGTTCCACCGAGGCACGCGCGGGTGCGGGCAAGCGCCGAGCCCCGAGCGATCCGGGCCTGGCGGCTGGGTTCCCACGGAACTACTTGGTTGTTTTCCTCGTTATCCAGTGGAATCGTTCGATTCGTCGCTCTAAGCTTAATGAAGCAAGAAGGAAGCAATTTTCGTGAAATTATCAGGGTTTGCCGCGTACGCCCTGGGCGTAATAGCGGGTGCCGCACTCGTCGCCGGCTGTAGCAGTAGCGCCGGATTACAATCCTCCAGCCAGGCTTCGACGGGCTTTAATCCCGCCGGATCCTCCATCGCGCAGCCGACCGGGCTGCGGCACCGCAGCCATGCCGTCGCCGACGTCGCGCCGCATTCCGACCATCACAAGTCTTGGGTATCGGCCGACCTCGCAAAGACGCCGGCGCTACTCTTCGTCTCCGACTACAGCAACGGTGACGTCTACATGATGGCCCTGCCGAAATTGACGCTCAAGGGAACGCTAACCGGATTCAGCCAGCCGCAAAGCCTCTGCGGCGACGGTCACGGCGACGTTTGGATTCCTGCGACCGGCAGCAATCAGATCTTCAAGTATTCGCACGCGGGGACGTTGCTGGCGACCTTGACCGACCCCGACGGCGGCCCGGACGGTTGCGCGGTCGACAAGACGACCGGTAACCTCGCAGTTGTGAACCAATATAACGGCAGCGGCCCTTCGAGTGCGCCCGGCGAAGTGCTGATCTACCCGCACGCCTCGGGATCGCCCGTTGTCTACGCAACTAACACCATCTACTCGTACTGGAACGCAACTTACGATCCGCAGGGCAACCTATACGTCGACGGATGCACCTCCTCCAGTTATTGTACCTTCGCTCTCGCGGAGCTGCCGGCTGGCTCGAGCCAGACGTTGACGCCTCTCAACCTCACCGGGGGAACCATCTACTTCACGGGCGTCGTTCAGTGGGATAAGTTTAACAACAACCTCGCAATTGGCGACCAGGAATGCAACGGCCAGGGGCCGCCCAACGAGACAAGCTGCGTCTACCACGCATCGGTTTCGGGCTCGAGTGTGACGATTGCCAGCATGACCCCGCTCAATAACTCAGCCGGCGGCGCGTCGTGCGACGTTGATCAGCCGGTCATCGGCGCGGTCGCACCGACACCAGTATCGGTCGCTGGGACTATCCGGCGGGTGGTAGCATGACCCACCAAAGCACCAACGCGGCCTTTGACGAACCGGTCGGCGCAGCAATCAGCAACAGGTAAACTCGCTCGCCAACGATCGACAACACAGGGCTCGCTCCGGCGGGCCCTGTGCTCTTTCACCGCGCGGAGTTTTGGTAACGGCTGGCAAACGAATCGAAGTGATGATAGCGCTCGTGCTGGCGGCTACCCTCGCCGGCGTGACGCTGGGTAGCAACCTCAGACAGGTTCTCTTGGAACATCCCGGAGCTCAACGATCCGCCGGTTCCGGCCAACGGTGGGTTTGGAGCAGGCGCACAGGCGGTACGGTTGCCGTTACCGCCGATGATGTTGGCAAAATCACCAGGGTTGATTTCGTAGCAAACAGAGGCGAGGACTACAACATCGACCTGCCCTGTGTTGCAGCCTTTCCCGTCCAAGACTCGGACGCGAATCTTCAGTTCGCTCTGGGCAAGACGGCATGTGGTGCGTTTAATGGGTTAACCTATGGCGTGCCCGATCGTTCTATGGTCGAGGTTCGCTTTGATGGCCCGGGCGACGGCCGGCTTATCGAGGCTATCTGGTATCGCCCTTCTGAAGAGAATCCTTCGCCCGTAGGACACCTGAAGGCGGTTATCGATTACCTCCGGCCAGCTCTCACATACGTCGCGGGAGCCGCCCGAATATACTACGCCGGTGAATGCCCGGCGGTAGAAAAAGACACGTCTGGACAGTTGCAGTTTCTTTTCCCCGCAGTTTTTCTCGAGTCGCCGCCGGCGGAAGTCACCGGAATGAACGCCGTTCGGCAGATCTTTCGGGACGATCCGAACGCCACGGTCATGCAAGACCGATCCGGAATGCTCAGGATTACGATTGGAAGCGTTTCAACTGCAATATTGCAAACGAGGATACAGGCTCTAACTCTGGATCCAATCGAGCAGTACAGCGCAGAGTCGGCGGTCGCCACGATTGTGAACGCGCCGGAACTTCATGCCGCGGAGCGCAGCCTGAATTTTCACCAGCCCCTGTGGACTATCGACATCATTGTGTCCGGGCCGATCCCGGGAGCACCCCATCTTCCAAAGTTGATGAAAGACGTTACCTTAGATGAGGCGCTAGACTCCGTAGCAAGAACGTTCAAAGGCATCGTCATGTACGGCGTGTGCAAACGGCCCGACGGTAAATATCAATTTACGCTCGACTATGGACACGGGTAGAGACGCGGGGGCGCTCAAGGTTGCGTCGGGTCTCGGCCTACCAGTGGCCTGCGCTTTGGCCGCCATCTACATGGGAAATTTCTCCGGTTACATACGGGGCGCGTTCCAAATACATCACAGCAGACACGACGTCTTGAATCTCTCCAATTCGCCCGAGCGGGATCTGCGCTTCGAGTTCGGCGTACGATTCCTCCGGATGCGTCCTGATGATTATAGGTGAGACTGCATTCACCCGGATGCCGCACGACGCATATTCGATCGCGAGCGCCTTCGTCGCTGAGTTCAAGCCGCCTTTAGCCAACGATGCTAACGCGGCCGGAACACCTTTGACGGGTTGTTCGGCTACCGTCGCCGTGATGTTGACGATGTGACCCCAACCTTGAGCCGCCATCACACGCACAGCGCGCTGCGTAATGTGGAAGAACCCCGCCAGGTTGGTCGAGAGCATCAAGTTAAAGTCAGCCACGGTGTACTCTGTGAATGGTTTCGAAATGTAGGCTCCTGCATTATTGACTAGTGTATCGAGCCGTCCGAATCGATCGACGCCCTCCCTCATAATGAGGTCGGCGGTCTTGGGGTCACTGATGTCGCCGGCAACGTTGCGCACATTCGGATCCGTGCTATGTCCGGTTGAGAGCGCGCTGGCGACCACCTTGAAGCCTGCACCGCGGTATGCGGCGACTAGGCCTGCGCCGATACCGTGCGACGCACCGGTGATTATAGCGACCTTTTCGTCGATCACCGTGGTCTCGGCCGAGTCTTAACCGTAAGTGAAGTCCGGCTTGCTTTGCCCGACTTCTATAATATAACCATCAGGATCGCGGATGTAGCAGCGTGTCTCGCCATACTTTTCCTTTGGTTCCGTGATGAACTCGGCTCCTCGTTTCCGCCAGAGTTCATAGCACGCTTGAATATCCGCAACGCGCACATTCATGTTATACCGAGAGAAAACTGGGGGCTTATTCACGGTACGAGCAGCACCTTACCGATACCGCCCTTCGTAAACGCCGCCTGCGCGGCACCCGCGTTCTTAAGCTCCTCGCGGCGGCCGATCGGGATCGTCATCTTGCCGGAGTTTACCGCCTCGGCGATAAAGGCGATGCCGCCTCGGTCTTGCGTTGAGCGGAACGCGACGATGCGCACCTTCGGGTAGTCCTTGGCGCCGTCGGGTTCTCCCGTCACCGATGCAAACGTCCCGCCGTCCTTGACTTTCGCGAGCAGAGCCGTCGCCGCTTTCCCGCGAAGCGCATTCGCCACGGCGTCGACTTGCGGAACCACGGCAAAGGCGGCCTGGTCGTCGAGGGCGATCGTTTCGTCCGCGCCGATGCTGTCCGTCTGGTCAAGCTGAGAACGCAGCACGCCCGCAATCACGCGTGCGCCCGATGCCTTCGCCATGTAGACGGCGGAACGTCCGACGGCGCCCGCTGCACCGGAGACCAGCACCGTCTGGCCGGACTTCAACGCGCTCGCGACCGAGATCAATTGGCTGCCAGTGACGCCGACGAGCGGAATCGCGGCCGCGTCGACCAGGTCCATCGTCTCCGGCACCTTCGCGAAAAAAGTCGCTTTGTCGGCGACCAGTTCAGCGTACGTGTGGTACGACCAGCCGCAGACACGCTCGCCGATCTTGAGGTCGGTGACGCCGTCGCCCGTCGCGATCACCGTTCCCGACACGTCCAGGCCGATGATCGCCGGAAAGTGCAACGGCCACCGGTCCTTCAAGTCGCCGTTGCGCTCGAGCATGTCTTCCGGGTTGATGCCGATGCCGGCCACCTTGACGAGGACGTCGCCCGCGCCCGGCTGGGGATCCGGCATGTCTTGATATTGCATCACTTCCGGACCGCCGTAGGCGCTTACTACAGATGCTTTCACGTGTCGTTCACATCGAAACGGGCTTGCGCGGGCCGACTAGGGCTTTACGCTAAATACCGTCCCGCAGTTGTTGCAGGTCTTGTCCTCGCCGCCCAGGTAGGTCGTGCCGTAGAGCACGCCTGCACTATCCATCGTGACGCCATCGTATGGAAGCCCGCCGTCTTTCCCGCTTGCGAACGCGTGGACGACCGCTTCGGTGTAGCCCGAGCTGCTGGGCGTTAACGAAAAGACCGTCCCGCAGCCTCCCTGGCACACGGTCGATCCGCCCCCGCCGGTCGACGCGCCGTACAGCACGCCGCCCTTCCCGGCAACCAATGCCTCCTCGGGGAATGCCGCATCGTTCCCGCCCTGGAACGTGTAGAGAATACTCTCGGTGTACTTCGCTCCCTTTGGCGTGAGTTCGAAGACGACGCCGCACCCTGGAACGAAAACGATAGCGCAGCCACCGCTGCCGCCGGTATGCGTCGTGCCGATCAGCGCGCCGTCCGACGCGAGATACATACCACGCCCGCGATTCCCCGGTACCGAGCCGTCGTTCCCACCGCCCAGGAACGTGTAGAGAATGCTCTCGGTATACTTCGATCCCTTCGGCGTCAGCTTGAAGACGATGCCGCATCCCCCCGTGGCCGTGCAGCTCGCGCTACCGCCGCCGAAGTTGGTCGTGCCGTAGAGCACACCATTCTTTCCGGCGATCAGACTGGTCGCGGGATTCGCGCCGTCCTTACCGCCCTGGAAGCTGTAGATGACGTGATAACCCGATCCCTTGGTCGAGACCTCGAACACCGTTCCGCACCCATTAAAGCCCGTCTCCTGGCAGCTGCCGGTTCCGCCATACTCCGTCGTGCCGTAGAGTTCGGTGCCGCTCAGCAGCAGCGCGTCAACCGGGATGCCGCCGTCTTTTGTCGCGCCGGCAAAATCGTGCAGTATGCTTTCATTATAAGTCCCACCCGACGGCGTAAGCTTGAAGACGATGCCACAGCCCTTGCCCATATAGAGGCACGGGCCCGTTCCACCGGTCGTCCCGGTGCCGTAGAGCGCGCCGGCCGAATCCTCGATCAGGCCGCCTTCCGGATAAGAGCCGTGTGCTTGGCTCGAGGAGAACTCGTAGACCGCGCTTTCGGTGTAGCTTGATCCCTTCGGCGTCAGCTTCCACACTAGGCCGTCAACTTTGCTGGTGCCGTCGAGCGAAACGCCGTAGAGTACCCCTTTGGAGTCGACGATCGGGCTGGCGTAGGGGCTGGAACCGTCGCCGGCGCTTCCCGTAAAAGTGTAGAGAATCGAATCGGTTCCGGTCCCTCCGGGGCGTACTGCCCCGGAAACGTGCGCCGGCGTAAGCTGACCTCCGCTCGAGCATCCCGCGAAAGCTACGACGAACAAGACGAAACACACACGCATCTTTGCCATGTGCTTGGCGTTAACGCGAGCTTAGTGCAAAGCCTGCTAACCGCAGCTCCCACGAGCGCCAAATTGCAGGATCTTTTGGCGCCGCCGCAGCACGACTAACCGCCTGCTCGAATGGCTGCAAAAGCATCATCGATCACTGCGCCGTCGCTCGTCGCCGTCACGCCGTACGTCCTCAATTTGAGGAGCGGGTTTAAGGCGCTTAAGCAACGAGAGGGGGCTCCAACAACCGGGCCCAAATCTTCAGGCGCGCGGATTCACTTTGCTGAAGGAATAACACCATGAGAAGCAGCGACCCCAACGGCAAGCCCACTGAAGTACTTGGGTCTCCAAGCGCGACCGAAACGATTGACGGCAAGTATCTCCGGCCCGCACCATCGCCGCAAGCGCGAGACTAGTTAGCCAAGAGAATCGTGGAAAGAAACCTGCTTGGATCGGTCGCCACCGCAGCAGGGTTGCTGTTCCCGTTCTTTCTTTTTGCGAGTCGAAGCGATGCAGCACAAACTCAGGTTCCGGCGGCTAGCCCCACACCGAGCGCACCAGCCAAAGCCGCTCCATCATTACCGAAGGACTTCGACCCTTGCGGTGGATTCCTAGAGCTCTTGAACAAGGTCGGCAACGGAACCGCCTGCGTCTTTGTGCGCGGGGAAGCGGCACTTACGGGGCAGTATAGCGGTGCAACTATTCCGTTCAACGCGGAGATAAGCGCGATGGGCCGCACGCTCAACGTGGGGGGCGACGGTCACGCATTTAGCCTCCCGGTGCCGGTGGTCTACATAGGCGTCGCGCCGCGGGCACAAGTAGTGATTACCCCACCCTCCTTCGTTCAGGTAAGCTCACCCCGTCTTGGGACGCTCGCGGCCGGGACCAGCGACATGAGTTTCGAGTACAAACAACTCATGTTTGTCGACCCCGCCAAATTCACAATGATCGCACTGGACCTCGTCTATAGGGCTCCGACCGGATCACAAGCGTTTCGAGGGGCGGGGCCGACGTATACGATCGATCCCATCATCACACAGCCGCTTCCGCACAATTTCGGCCTTACCATCGCGTTCCCAATGAACAACTTCACTGCGGACTGCTTTTTGTGCGCCACAAAGCAGCGTAGCTGGAGCCTCTCGCCACAGGTCGTGCCATATTGGGAGTCACCAGGCGGAACGCTACTGGCGTTGTTCGTACAACACAATTTTAGTCCAAATACCACTCCAATCGCATTTAGCGCCGGCCAACTCGTGGGACGTCACTTTGAAATTGCTGTAGCCGAAGGCGGCTTCGTACGCACGGCTACGGCCACGGGTCCGTTTGAGGGGGTCGTCAGTACGACGGTCGCCGCACGTCCGAGCCTGTTTAACGCAAGCGCAAACTATCTCTTTGGGCAGAGCGATTTGCCCGCCGCGCTCCAGCCATAGCCTTTGAGACCTTCAATCCCGTCAACGAAAGGATCAATCGTGAATAATCCCTCTGCAGCGGTTAACAAGCCCAATATCGTTTTTATTCTGGTCGATAACGTTGGGTGGGGCGACTTCGGCGCGTACGGTGGGACGACGCCAACGCCGCGCATTGATAAGCTAGCTAGCGAGGGCATCCGCTTCAACAACTACAACGTCGAGGTCCAATGCACGCCGTCGCGGTCTGCAATCATGACCGGGCGGCACCCGGTTCGCTCGGGAACGTACACAGTTCCTTGGCCGGGACAGGGGCTTTCCGGGCTCGCTCCATGGGAATACACAATCGCCAAACTACTCTCCGACACTGGCTACGCCACTGCACTGTATGGTAAGTGGCACTTGGGCGACACCGAGGGCCGACTGCCGAGCGACCAAGGCTTCGATGAGTGGTGGGGCATCAAGAACAGTTGGGACGAGGCGGGTTACACCGCCTGGCCGTTGTTCAAGGAGAGCGGCGTGCCGGTGCCCATGCTTTGGGAGGGAAAGAAAGGCGAGCCTTCCAGGCCGGTAATGCCTCTCGATCTTACGGTCCGGCCCATCGTGGACGAACAATACATTATCCCGAAGACGGTCGAGTACATCAAACTTAACGCGCAGGCAAAAAAACCGTTTTTCGTCTACGTGGGCTATTCCGAAGTGCACCCGCCGGCGATTCCCAACGCGAAGTTTGCCGGTAAGTCCACGAAGCGCGGCGGGGCGTTTGCCGACATCATTGGAGAGATGGATTTCCGCGTTGGTCAGATCTTAGACGCCGTCAAGGAAGCCGGCATCGAGGACAACACTATCGTAATTTTAAGCAGCGATAACGCGGGTGGTGGATGTACCACGCAAATTGGACCTGGTTCGAATGGACCCTGGCGTGGCGATTTCTTTAATACGCCTTTCGAAGGAAGTTATCGTGTACCCGCCATGATCCGCTGGCCCGGTAAGATTCCTACTGGCATCGTCACACAAGAAATGCTTGCCGCCGTTGACTGGCTGCCCACCCTCGCCGCAATGGTGGGCGCATCGCAGCGCGTGCCCAAGGATCGACCCATTGACGGCATCGACGCCTCGGCCTTCATGTTGGATAAGAGCGAGACGACTGGCCGCGATTCCTACATGTTCTTCGGTGCGGATGGCGAGCTGATGTCGATCAAGTGGAAGATATACAAGACGATTTTCCGCTACACAGATCCTGTCGCGATCGAGAGACCTTACGTGAAGCCACAGTTACCCATGTTCTACGACCTCAGCAGCGATCCGCACGAAGATAGCAACCTGTTTTACACGGACTTGACAATGGGCTGGATGGCAGCGCCGAGTTTCAAGCTCATCGAAGAATACGAGACTGGCCTAAAGAAATTCCCGAATATCAAAGTCGGCGAGGACTTCAAGGGCTATATGAGTGGCGCGACATGATGCTCGCGCCGTCGCCGTCCGCCAGCGCATGTCCCGAGACCGAAACGACGGTGGCGCAACCTTTTAGGATAGACTACGCTCCATAGGGATGTTTATGCGTCGCTGTATCTCAGCGTTGTCGATGATCGCAGCGGGATGCGTGCTCGCGCTGTGCGTGGCGTGTTCGGGCAGCGTTAACGGCACACGTACCTCAGAGCTATCGATGGCGCCGCCGGCAGGGCCATCGCGGGCAACGCAAAGCGGCCTCGTGGGCTGGCCGGTTTGGGGATTCGATCCGTCGCGAAGCAACTTCAACTCCGCCGAGCAGACCCTGACCGTCGCAAACGTCGGCCAACTGCGCCGGCAATGGCGGATCAACTTAGGCGACGCTGCCGCCGATTCGGCGCCGATTTTTCTTCTCGGTCAACGGCCGCGCACGTCGATGCTTTTCACGACGAGCAGGATGGGCACAACGTTCGGCATCGACCCAAGCAATGGGCGGATCATCTGGAAGTTTGTGACGACCGGGGGCAGAGGGACGACGTCTTCGCCGGCCGCCGACCCGTCGGGGGCGTGGATCTACGCGCCCGGTGTCGACGGCAAAGTTCATAAACTCAACGCTTCGACTGGTGCGGAGATTCGGTCTGGCGGATTCCCCGTAGTCATCTCGCTCATGCCGAAAACCGAACTCGACGAGTCGCCACTCAACGTCGCCAATGGGTATCTCTACGCGACGCTGGGAGGCAATGGCAGCGACAGTCCGCCTTATGACGGACACGTCGTCAGTGTGCGCTTAAAGGACGGTCGGGCGACGATCTTCAATTCGCTTTGCAGCCAGTACCACCGGCTCTTGGGGCCGAACGGATGCCCTGAGCAACGATCGGGAATCTGGGCGCGCGGAGGCGCCGTCGTCGATCCCGACCCCTCGATGAATGGCGACATTTACGTCGCGACCGGAAACGGCGACTTCAGCGCCAACAGCGGTGGCTACGATTACGGCGACTCGGTCATCTCGCTCGCTCCCGATCTTTCGCCGGTGATCGGCAGTTACACGCCGGCCGATTACGAGCGATTAAGTCAGACCGATCTTGACCTGGGCAGCAGCGCGCCGGTCGTGCTGCCCCGACAGCCCGCGAGCCAGACGCCGTTGATGCTCGTGCAGGGCGGTAAAGACAAAATCCTCAGGCTGATTAATCGCGCGCCGCTCCCTGGCGTCGGCGGCGAATTGCAAATAGTCCGCTTGCGGGCGAGGCTCTTCTCTGCGCCCGCAGTTTGGACGGACTCATCGAACCGGGTTTGGATTTTCCTGGGACTTCAAGACGACGTGCACGCGTATCGCTTGGAGACCAACGCATCTGGAGTAAGCCGGCTGCGTTTCAGGTGGTCGGCCAGACCCGGAAGGACCAAACGCGGCACGTCGCCGGTGGTCGCCAACGGCATCGTCTTCGTCGCGTTTAACGGCGCGATTGTCGCGCTCAATGCGCTGTCGGGAGCCGAATTGTGGAGCAGCGCATTGCCCGGCGTCGGCGAAACGATCGGAGAAGTTCATTTCGAGAGCCCAATCGTGGTGAATGGCAAGCTCTATTGTACCGACCAGAAGGGCAACGTGACCGCTTACGGCTTATCTGCGCCGGGTAAGCACCACTGAGCGAGGCGAGCGTTATCCGCTGGCTTCTCCAGGGAGACCCAGCGATTCGCTGGCAAGTCATGCGCGATCTCACGCATGAGCCCGGCGATACCGTCGCCATTGAGCGATCGCGTGTGGCAAACGAGGGTTGGGGCCGGGCGTTGCTCGATCGGCAAGCGCCGGAGGGCTCGTGGGGCGGCCCTAATGATCGGGGCTGGATGATTACGATGGACGCCCTCGCGCTCTTGCGAGAGATGGGCCTGGATCCGTCAAGCGACGCGGCGCGCCGCGCGATCTCGCGCGTGAAAGCACACCTTACGTGGAAGAGCCTCGGCAATCGTCCTTATTTCGACGGCGAGACGGAGGCGTGCATCAACGGCGCCATTCTCGCGTTCGGCAGTTATTTCGGCGAGCGCTGCGATCGCATCGCCGAGCGTTTGTTAAGCGAGCAGCTTGCCGACGGCGGATGGAACTGCGAGGCGCCGCCGAGCACGCGTTCGTCGTTCAACTCGACGATCCGCGTCTTAGAAGGCTTGCTGGAGCACGAGCGTCAGTGGGGAGCCGCAACCGCCGTAACCGACGCGCGCTTGAAAGCGCAAGAATATCTGCTCGAGCGTCGCATGTTCCGACGGTTGACGACCGGCGAGATCGTCGATCGCAGTTGGACGCGGTTTTCGTTTCCAACCATGTGGCACTACGACATCCTGCGAGGCCTCGATTATCTGCGAAGCGCCGGAGCCGACCCCGACGAACGTGCTGCCGAAGCGATCGGAATCGTCGAAGCGCGCCGCCACCAAAACGGGCGATGGCCGATGAATCATCTCCACGCGGATCGACTGGGCTTCCCGCTGGAAACAGAGACAGGCAGGGCGAGCCGCTGGAATACGATGCGCGCCATGCGCGTGCTGAGATGGTATCGCGGGCCCTGACGCCTCGCTAGGCCCCACTCCGCTCGCGCAGCTTTTCGCGCATCTTCGCAATGCGGCGATCGCGCGTTTCGGGTTTCTTCGCCGCCGTTACCCAGTCGACGTACTCTTTGCGATGACTGTACGACATGGCGTCGAATGCCGTTCGCTCGGGTTTTGTCATCGCTCTTGCGAGGAACGGCGGAACGGCGACGGCCCGCTCCCCGGCGTCAAATACGAGCGTGACCGTGACGCGTTGGCCGGCTGCGATCCCGGCAGCTTCGCGAACCGAACGCCGAACGGGAATGCACGGGCCGTTGCCCATGTCGCAGATGGTCGTCCGGTAGGCATGCCCGTCGATCGTCGCGACCACCGGTACGCGCCGGCGCCCGTCAAACTCGCGCATCGCCTTTTCGGGCACCGCGACGAACGTCATCGTGCCCGCCTCATTGACACTCGCGAGTTTCGTTCGAAACGCAGCCATTAGTGCCGTACGACGCCAACTGCCGGGCGGTCGAACCAAAGGTATTGAAGGGCGACGGCAACCGTGGAAAAACGCTGGCTGAATCGGCCGCTCAGCCACCGCGACCACGACGCTTTTGCCGATAATCCCGGTCCCACCGGCTGCGAAAAGGTGAGCCCGTAGCGCGAGTTGGCGAGCGAATCGATTGCAGTCGCGCCGTTGACGCTGGTCGCACCGCCTGAATAGTAGTTCGCATCGAGCGCCAGCCACTGGCTCTGACGAAAAGTGTATCCGGTGTGAAACTGGAAAATGTCGAGCGGTGCTTGCCGCAGCACCTGACCGCCAAAGTAGCCGGTATTGTCACCGAAGATCCATCGGCCTGCGGACAGGTCGGCAAACCACTTTCCCAGCGGCTGCTCCAGGCCGACTTCCGGTTTGATCGTCCAGCGATTCGAACCCGTATTGATGAGCTGGGTTCGGTCGTACGTGCCCGTCGGCGCGATTACGGTCAAAGAGACCCCAAGCGTCGTGCTTGGTCTCCGGCGCGCGAACTCTGTCGCCGTAAGCGCTTGGCCCAGGAGACTTACGCCGAATCGGCCTCGGAAATCCGCGAACCCAAAGCGCGAGAATGATTGCGGTTGACCGGAGGCGACCGCGCTGACATGACCGCCGAGATATGGAACGCTAACGGCCCAGCTTGCCGTGCGACCTCCGAGACGGAAGGTGTGCGTGAAACTGAAGGTCACGATATCGATTGCCGGGCGAACATCGCTGAGCGGCAGCGAGGGGTCGAGTGGGACCTTCCCCGTCGAATTCGACGCGGCTCCAACCGCGAAATTTGAATCGACCGGTGCAGCGGAATAGGATCGCGGCTCGAGTTCTTGGCTTGTCGCCGGCTCGGGCTTCCAAACTAAAACGATTGTCGCAAGGGCCCCAAGCCACAGCCCGAGCGCAAGGATCTTTCGGCACAGCTTCGTGCGCAAGCGATGCTCGACGATGCTCCAATCCACTGTACGTCAGCGTTACGAGCGGCTGCCCAGGCATCCTTCGTCAGCGCAAGGTGTTTCCGAGGCGGCTAAGCGCGCCGTACCGAACCATTCTCGCGTGACGGCGAAGGCGGAGCTCTCGCACTTCATTTCGCGGTTTTCGCCCGAGATCGCGCGCCTCGCGCGCTCTGCGTTGACGGTCATGCGCAAACGGCTTCCGGGCGCCTATGAGCTCGTCTATGACAACGCGTACGCACTGGTCGTCGGCTTTGGGCCGAGCGAGCGCCCCTCCGAGGCGTTGTTCTCCATCGTCATTTACCCGCGTAAAGTGAGTCTCTGCTTTTTATGGGGCGCCTACCTGCGCGATCCCGACGGCGTCCTTGCGGGCAGTGGCCGCCAAGTCCGGCACATTCGCCTTGAAAGCGCCGCAGCGCTCGAGAAAGGCGCGGTTCGCGCGCTGATCACGGCGGCGATCGAGGATGCCGGCAATTCGTTCGACGGCACGCGGCGCGGAGAAGTAATCATCCGAGCGATTTCGAAGAATCAGCGGCCGCGTCGCCCGCCGAGTGCGCAATCATAAGCGCCGTTATCGGCGCCTCGCGCGTTATCAACAGCTTCAAGGATACGCTGCGCACTCGTCGTATTGCAAGCGGGCTCACCGCCCGGCGACGAACAATTGCGTCGCACATCTTGGAGGTCAAAATGTCGAGTTCGAGCGATTCGCCAAGTTCGCAGAAACGCGTGCAGCGTGAAGTGCTGCCGATCCCCGACCAGCCCTACGCCGGCTTCGTTGCTTACGACGCGAAGGACCCGGATTCAAAGTTTCCGCCGATCCAGCCCCTGCGACCGCCCAAGGGCGCTCCGAACGTGCTCGTCGTCCTGATCGACGATGTTGGCTTTGGCGCGTCGAGCGTCTTCGGGGGCCCATGTCAGGCGCCCACCGCCGAGCGAATCGCCAAGGATGGGCTGCGATACACGCGCTTTCATACGACTGCACTCTGTTCACCGTCGCGCGCCGCATTATTGAGCGGGCGCAATCACCATACGGTTGCGATGGGCGGTATTACGGAAATCGCAACCTCGGCCCCCGGCTACACCTCGATGCGGCCAAACTCGATGGCACCGCTGCCCGAGATTCTTCGACTCAATGGGTATTCGACCGCGCAGTTCGGGAAGTGCCATGAGGTCCCGGTCTGGGAAGCCAGCCCCGTTGGGCCGTTCGATCGCTGGCCGACGGGCTCGGGCTTCGAATACTTCTATGGTTTCGTCGCCGGCGAGACCAATCAGTGGTACCCCTCGATTCACGAGGGCACGAAAGCCGTGGAACCGCCGAAGACGCCCGAAGAGGGCTATCACTTCATGGAAGACATGACGGATCGCGCCATTGCCTGGGTACGGCAGCAGCGACTGCTCGCCGGCGATAAGCCGTTCTTCATGTATTTCGCGCCGGGCGCCACGCACGCACCGCACCACGTGCCCAAAGAGTGGGCCGACAAGTATAAAGGCAAGTTTGACCAGGGCTGGGACAAGCTGCGCGAGGAGACGTTTGCGCGTCAAAAGCAGCTCGGAGTGATTCCGAAAGAGTGCGATCTCACGGCGCGCCCGAAAGAGATTCCGTCCTGGGACTCTCAAACGCCTGAGTTTCAACGCGTACTCGCCCGCGAAATGGAGGTCTACGCCGGCTTCTTTTCATTCGCCGATCATCACATCGGCCGCCTGATCGACGCGCTCGATCAAATCGAGGCGCTCGACGACACGTTGATCTACTATATTATCGGCGACAATGGCGCCTCCGCCGAAGGCACGCCTCAAGGCACCTTTAATGAATGCATCCCTTTCAACGGTTTGAACGACCTCGAAACGGTCGACTTTTTAACTCAGCGCATGGACCTTCTCGGCGGCCCGCAATCGTATAACCATTACGCGGTCGGCTGGGCTCATGCGATGGACACTCCCTACCAGTGGACCAAGCAAGTCGCATCCCATTGGGGCGGTACGCGCAACGGCACCATCGTGCGCTGGCCGAAAGGGCTCAAGGCCAAAGGCGAGGTTCGGAATCAATTTCACCACGTCATCGACGTGGCGCCGACGATCCTGGAAGCGGCGCAACTGCCGCAGCCCTATATGGTCAATAGCGTCGGGCAGGTTCCAATGCAGGGCGTCAGCATGCTCTACAGCTTCGACGACGCCACGGCGGCCGAACGGCGCGAAACCCAGTACTTCGAAATGTTTGGCAATCGAGGAATTTATCACAAAGGGTGGACCGCCGTAACGCGGCACAGCACGCCCTGGCTCATGACGGGCAGGCCGCCGTTTAGCGATGACGTGTGGGAACTCTACGATACGAACAAGGATTGGTCGCAGGCGCACGATCTTTCAAAAGAGATGCCCGACAAACTGCACGAGCTTCAACGCCTTTGGCTGATCGAGGCCACGCGCAACAACGTGCTGCCGATGGACGATCGGACTGCCGAGCGGTTTAATTCCGACGTAGCGGGCCGGCCGGTGTTGGTGCGGGGCGACTCTCAGGTGCTCGCCAACGGAATGGGCGCTCTGAACGAGAACGGCCTCATCAATCTCAAGAACAAGAGCCACTCCATTACCGCGCAGGTCGTCATACCAGAGGGAACGACCGCGCAAGGCGTGATCCTCTCGCAGGGCGGAATCGGCGGCGGCTGGATGTTCTACGTCGAAGACGGAAAGCCGAAGTATCTGTACAACTTCGTCGGCCTCCGAGAGACCGAGATCGCGTCGACGGAAGCGTTAGGCCCGGGGGCGCATCAGGTCCGGATGGAGTTCGCCTACGACGGCGGCGGCCTTGCCAAGGGCGGCACCGTTACGCTCTTCATTGACGGCAAAGCCGTCGGCAGCGGCCGCCTCGAAGCGACCGTGCCGATGGTGTTCTCCGCGGACGAGACCTCCGACGTCGGCGTCAAGCGCGGTTCCCCGATGAAACCCGATATGCCGTCGGCGAAGAGCGCCTTCAACGGCACCGTGCAGGTGGTCGCTCTCGAAACCAGCGGCGAAAACCACGATCATCTGCTCGATCGCGAACAGGTGCTCAATATGATCATGGCGCGGCAGTAGCGCGGGCTATCGCATCGTGATTGAAAAGGCCGAGGTTATGCCTCGGCCTTTTGGTTCGACGTTAGGAGCGCTTACGAGCGCTGTTCGCTTTAATACGACTGGACGCAGCTCTGAGTGGCGTTGCTGAACATCGGCTGCATCGTGTACGAGTATGCGCCGAAGGGATCGTTCGCAATGTCATACCACGCGCAGATGTCGCCGATGTCACCACTTCCCTGAAACTGCCAGCCGCTCGGAGGATCGGGGTCGGTAACGGAATCGCCTTGCATGTGACCCTCGACGATCGTTACCCCTTCGTCCGCTGCGGTTTCGTCGGACGGTGGCGTGAGATAGTTGGCGCCGCAGTTTGCGCCCGCATCGGGTATGTACGGCAGGTTTGTGTATGACACCAGCCTACCGTGGCTTGACGTCGCACCCTGATCCGCGCACCACTGCGTGCCGAACCCCGCGGTACTGCGTCCGTGGGGCGTCGCGACGACGTACGAGGCATTGGCGTCATAACCAAAGTGCGCTACGCCTTTGAGCGCCTCAGCGGCGACTTGGGCATCGGTAGGCTGTCTCGGGATGCTCGTGTTGTCTTCCCAGGCACCACCGTACTGCGATGAGGGATTCTTGATGTAGATCGTTTTGCCGTGCAAGATTTCGTAGTATTGAGTGTAGATGTTGTTGTGAGCGCTGCCGCCCATATTCCCGATGTAGTTCTCGAGCAGCGGCTTCACGTGCTCCGAATCACCGTACTTCGCGTAGTCCCAGAAGATCAAGAAGACTTTCGGTTTGACCTCCACCGGGCCGCCGCCATAGGTTAGGCCGCTGCTGTTGGGGACTACATGCCCGCGGGTGGCCATGTAGTGCGGCACGTGGTAGAGGATTCCGTCCTTCTGGAGCCATCCTGGTCCGAACGCAATGCCGTGGGCTTGTGGCTGGGTCGCCGGCGCGGCCGCCGGCGTCGCGCCGCCGTTCGCGGCACAACCGGCTATCGCGAGTGCGGTGAGGCAGCCGAGAACTGCGATAATCTGTGAATGCCTGCACATAGAGCGCATCGACCTCTCTTTCGGGCTAGGCTATGGCGCGCCCAGCCGAGTGCGGTAGCTTTCGAGGCACTCGATGCGACCCCCTAGGTCAGGCGGCCGGCGTCAACGCCTGCGATTCTTCCGCCGTCGCTCTGCGTGAGCACTCCCGGAGTGGTGCGGCAATCGTCGATGATGCGAACGTGGCAACCAGCGTCAATCTCCCTTCGGCGGGGGCGTCTGGAAATACCAGTCGGGGGCCGAGGCCGGAAAGCTCAGGTCGGTTAGGCTGTCGGAGACGTGCTCGGTCTTCGTCGAAAAGAAACCGTGCACAGAGGCCTGCGCTTCGATGTGCACGATCGCCCAGACGTGTTCGGGGCCGACGGGCGCGAAGCGATACAGGATCCGAGCGCGCGTGTGCTTCTCGTCGTACGGGCGTTCGTAGGCGAGTTGCGCGACTTCAAAATCGGTTTCGGTGACCCACAGCTCGCGAAGCGGGTAACGATCGGGATCGATCTGTGGGTGCAGCGTTAAGACGTAACAGAGCCGTCCGTCGACGCTCTCCTCACCGGCGAGCTCGATATCGTAGACATGACCGGTTGCCGTTACCGTCGCAATGGTCTGCAGCGGGTCGGGCGCGAGATTCGGCGGCGACGACATTGGTATTGGTTCGCCGTTTGCAAGCGCTCGATAGAAGCCAAGCGGCGTTTCCACCGGCCCCGTGATATAGCCACCCTGCATTAGCACCGTTGGGGCGCCTCGTTGCGCAGAGAGTTCCCGAGCGAAGCTCCGCCCGTCGCTCGTGCGCACCGTGAACTCGACGATCTCGCCGGAGTCGCAACGTGGTGCAAGGAACGTCCGCTCGCAAGAGATGCGAAACGATTCGTACGGAGGCACCACTCGGGCTTGCCACGCGCGCTGAGCTTGGCGGAAGATATCCTCCGCCGTGGTTACGGCGACGTCGAAGGCGCAGCTCCTCCCCCAAAGCCCCCCGGGCGCTCGCCGACGATCAGCACGTTCATTGCGCGGGGGCCGAACGACGAACGAAAGTGACCGCTCACCGTCACCTGGCTTTCATCGCTTACGTTCGAGTTATCGAACTCAATGACGTTGATGCAGGCGCTGTCGCAGAGCTGATAGACCGTCGCCGCGCGGCGGCGCATCCGGTGAGGATGTTTTGCCGTTCCCGACACGGCGAGGTTCTGTCCGTCATAGCTGGAGGGATTGGCGACCAGCGCGGACGGCGCCACCGATTGGCTCGAATGGCCGCACGCCGCGGTCAAAGCCGCGGCCGCCAGAAGGGCGACCCACGCCGCGGCACGTGAGGACTGTGAAATTGAGAGCATGGGACAGACTTCGATTCGCATACCACCTGTTGCCTTGCCGAGGCCCAGTTTTCATTCTAACCGGCAGTCGCTTCGTACTTGACCACGGTTCGTCCGAAGTGATGTGCGAGTCCAATGGGCGTCGTGCCGATCGAGCGCATGACGCCGATCGAGCGAGCGTTTTCGGGAAACGCTACGGCTACGATGTGCGAGATGTTTGGTTTCGTAAAGCCATGGGCTAACATTGCCCTCGCTGCTTCGGAGGCGTAGCCTTTCCCCCAGTAAGGAGAATCGAGGACGAACGCGACCTCGATCTCCGGCGTTCGCTCGAGCTGACCGAGCCCGCAGTGTCCGATGATCGTTCCGAGGCTCTTGACGACAACGGGATAGAAGCCATAACCTTGCTCGACATCCAACTCCCGCATCCGCGCTATTATTCTGGCCGTTCGCTCGAGAGTCCATACGCCGCCCGGAATGAACTCCATCACTTCAGGCTTGAGGTAAATGTCGGCCACCGCAGCGGCATCTTCGTCGTTCCACTTGCGAATTAGTAGGCGCTCGGTCTCAACTACCACGGAGCTCAGCGAAGCCGCTACGTCGAGCGAATATAGGTGACGGCCGAATGGCCGTTGGTGTCTTGGACCCGGATCTGCTCCGTATCGAGCTTGCTGCACGTGAGGCCCTGTGGAACCACTGTCCAGGCTCCGCTCGTGGTGACCGGAGCTTGAACCACCCAACACTTTCCGACGATCGTGTCGGCGGTAAAAAACCCCGTGTAACCGTCTTCGACCGCGATCAACGTAAACGACGATTTAATCGATTCTCCCGCGGGGGCCGAGGCGGTTCCATTGGGAGTTAACCGGATCAGGTTGGGCATGTAGTAGTTGGGATTACAGGACACCAAGCCAAGCGTGATGGCAACCGTCAGCGAAAGATGGCGCGGTCCTCTCATACAAAAAACTTCCTTCTGAACCGTTCGCACCCCTGGGGACGGGGCGGTTGCTGGGAGAAGCGCCGCTGTATGGCGCTGCCGACCGGAGCGATTACGCTGCTCTTTAGCGATATCGAGGGAAGCACGCAGCGCTGGGAGGAGCGGCCGGAGGCGATGGTCTCGGCGCTGCACCGCCACGACCGGCTGCTGCGGGGCGCGATCGAAGCAAACCGCGGCTATATCTTCAAGACCGTCGGCGATGCTTTTTGCGCGGCGTTCTCCGACCCGGTCGACGGGGTTGCGGCGGCATTGGATGCGCAGCGCGCGCTGGCGGCGGAACATTTCTCCGCGGTTGGCGGACTGCGCGTGCGGATTGCGGTGCACAGCGGCACGACGCACGAGCGAGATGGCGACTATTTCGGTCCAACGGTGAACCGCGTCGCACGATTGCTGGCCGTCGTGCACGGCGAGCAGGTCGTGATCTCCGGAGAGACTGCGCAACTGCTTCGCGCCGCCCTGCCTGGCCAAGCTGAGCTGCGCGACCTCGGCAGCCATCGTCTGAAGGACTTGGTCGAGCCGGAGCACGTGTGGCAACTAACAACCCCGGGTTTGCGCGATGTCTTTCCGCCGCTGCTTTCGCTGGGATCGCTTCCGAACAATCTGCCGCGACAGGTAACGCCACTAATCGGGCGCGATGAGGTTGTCGCCGAAGTCGAGGCCCTGGTCGCGCAATCTCCGCTGGTAACCTTGGCCGGTACCGGCGGAGTCGGCAAGACGCGCATTGCGTTGCAGGCCGGTGCGGACTTACTCGACGGCTCCGGCGATGGCGTGTGGTTCGTAGAACTGGCGCCGCTGAGCGATCCCAGTTTGGTCGCGGTCACGATTGCATCGACGTTAGGATTACGCGAGCAGCCGGAGCGGCCGGTGCTCGAAACGCTGCTGCGATATCTGAAAAATAAGCGATTGCTCCTCATCCTGGACAACTGCGAGCACGTCGTCGCCGAGACTGCGCGAATTGCCGAAGCGATTCTGCGAGACTGCCCGGAAGTTCGATTGCTGGCGACCAGCCGCGAAGCGCTGCGCATTTACGGCGAGCAGCCTTACCGAATGCCGTCGCTGGCGGTTCCACCGGATGACGCCGCGCTAACCGCGGCGCAGGCGGTGCAATACGGCGCGATCGCGTTGTTTGCGCAGCGCGCCGCGATTGCAGACGCGAAGTTTCGACTGAACGACGAGAACGCGTCCGTCGCCGGCGAGATCGTTCGCCGCCTCGACGGCATTCCATTGGCGATCGAGTTGGCCGCGGCGCGCGTAAAGGTGTTGACGTTGCTGCAAATTGCCAAGAAGCTGGACGAGCGCTTTGCGGTGCTGACCGGTGGAAGCCGCACGGCGTTAGCGCGCCACCAAACGATGCGCGCACTGATCGACTGGAGCTACGATCTGCTCTCTCCGGAGGAGCAGCGGCTGTTCCGGCGGCTGTCGATCTTCGCCGGCGGATGGACGCTCGACACTGCCGGCGAGGTCTGCGCCGGCGACGACGTCCTCGACCTGCTGTCGGCATTGGTCGACAAATCGCTGGTCGTTGCCGAGCCTGCGGGTGAACAACAGCGGTACACCTTGCTCGAGTCGACCCGAGAGTATGCACGCGAGCGGCTGGCGCAAAGCGGCGAGCTTGAGGCGATCGCGCGCGGACACTCCGAGGCCTATCTTACCCTCGCCGAGCGCTTACACAGTGCGTTCGACTCGACTCCCGATCGAGTGTGGCTGTCGCAAACGGAACCCGAGTTGGAGAACTGGCGCGCGGCGCTGGTATGGTCGCTCGGTGCGCGAAACGACGTGCTGCTCGGGCAGCGGCTCACCGCTAAGCTGGGCGACTTCTGGCACAGCTTCGGCGCGAGTGAAGGACTTCGTTGGGTGCGAACGGCGCTCGAAATGGTTGACGAGAGGACGCCGGCCTCGGTCGTCGCGCAGCTCGACCTTGCCGAAGGTCTCCTGTATGAATCGCTTGGCCGGATCAACTTGAGTCACATACCGGCCCAACGTGCCTTGGCGCGCTTCCACGAGCTTGACGACCAAATGGGCGTGGCCTATGCCCAACACATTCTCGGCAGCTCGCTGGCACAACATGGACGTATCGCCGACGGCGAGGCGCTATTGAAAGCCGCGCTCGAGGTCTCTCGCAAGCACGGAGGGCGCCGGCTTTCGGGCCGCACGCTGCGGCGCCTGGCAACAGCTCGCGTGCATGCCGGCGATCGTGCGACGGCGCGCTCGCTCTATGCGGAAGCCTTGGAAATTTTCAAAGCGGCCGGCGCAGAGCGCAATGTCGCGTTTGTGGCGACGTTCCTCGCCGAGCTCGAGTTCCAAGAGGGCGACGCCGAAGCGGCGGTACGGCTCGCGGGTGAAGCGCTCGCGAGCGAGCGCGAGTTGCCCGACCGAATCCGCGCGATGTTCACTTCGAGCAACATGGCGGCGTACCTGATCGCTCTGGAACGTTATGACGAAGCGCGCGAGCGCGCCCGCGAAGCGCTAACGCTTGCGGCTCGTCAAGAGAACGCCGTCCTCGTTGCAACGGCATTACAGCATTTGGCGGCCTGTGCGGCGCTACGGCTGGACGAAGAAGAGGCGCAGGCCGGTAAGACGCGCGCCGCGAGCTTGATCGGTTTCGTCGATGCGCGTCTGACCGAACTCGAAAATCAGCGCGAATTCACTGAGCAGCAAGAATACGACCGCGCGATTACCGCGCTCCGAGAAACGTTCGACGAGAGCGAACTCGAACGGCTTATGGCCAAAGGGAAAGCGTGGAGCAAAGAGCGAGCCATCGCTGAAGGCCTCGCTACCTAGGCTTCATACGCCCGAGTCGCACGTAGGATGAATCGAACGATGCACGCCCAGTGCGCCATGTACCGGAAGGCTAACCGCTTGACCGTAGGGCTCCGCGGGCGGTGAGACCAGACTCCAAACCGTACCTCCGCCTGTCGGATAATTCCAGCACTGGACCTGGCTCCCAGAACCGTCAGCGCACCAGAGGTTGCTGCCCATGACGCTCTTGCCTTGCAGCTTGTTCAGTGGTGTGTTTTTCGGTCCGACGATGAACGGTTGAACCACGTCCGTGTAGTTGTTGTAGCACGTAGCGGAGAGAACGGTGTCGGCGCGTTCGGTCAGCGTCGAGCCCTTCAGCGTACTCTGATAAATACCGGTCTGGTAGACACCGCCGGCTTCTTGGTCGCCGACCGCGATGTATTTGCCGTCCCACATCGTGCCGCCCGGGAAATAGATCGTTCCGGTGAATGAGTCTGTCGTCATCGTGCTTTCGCCAAGCGCGAGTTCGCAGACGGCGGTCCTGGTGTTCTCACCGGCACCGACGAGATTGCCGTGCCTGTCGTAACCCATCGTCCAAAGATATTCACAAGACGAGCTGCTGTAGGTCGTGCCGTCGCTAGGATTACCGGCGGGGTAGACCGTGACTTCCCCCGGATCAAAATTGGTGACGGCGACGTCGCCGTGTGCGTCGACGGAACAGCCGATCGGTTCGCCACCCGGGGTGTCGTACGTGGTGATCGGGCTCGTGCCGCCGCGCGCATACTCCACGGCCGTGCCGTTGCCGAAGTTCGTGATGAAGACATCGCCCGTCTTATCCACGCACTGACCGTAGGGCTGGTCGAATCCGGTCAGCGTCCCTACCGCCGTGCCGCTGGGATAGTGGTAGACGTAGACGTCGTTCGTGTCCTGGTCGGAGACGTAGAGGAGCGCCGAATGCGCGTCCGGGAGCGGCTTCAGCCACGATCGGCCGCGATCCGGATGGACCGGCCGCTCGACGTAGTGCGGCATGGTCAGCGCTATGGAGCCTTGGCTCGAGAGGGGCGTCAAACTCCCCGCCGTGGGCGCCAAACTCGAGGAGCCGCCTCCGCTACACGCAGCGAGCAAGGAGGCTGTGCTGAGGCCGGCCGCGTACCGGGCCAAACTCAAGGTTTTCATCTTGACCGGTTCGGCGAGCTGCTGCACGGACCCCGCGTTGAGTAGCAGTCAGAGCTCGAACGTGGACCAGTCGTAGGGCGTGAACCCGCGGGCCACGTCCACCCATCCGGCGCGATAGGCCTTACCAATGCCTTCTTCATCCCCGAAGCCGGCGACGGTCACCGGTAGCGTCTGCTCCGGCCTGATGTAGTGCAAGTCGGTCACCGGAAGCGTACGCACGAACCTTTCGAGCAGTTCGTTGCCCTCTGCGGCGCGCGCGAACTCTTCCTTTGTGAGGCGGCGTATTGCGCGCCTGGCCAGCGATTGAAAATACACATTGTGCATCTCCGTCTCTAAAATCTTCCGCTGCATTGTTCCGAACACGCTGAATGCGATTTCAACGGCGTCTTCGATGTCCACGTCAGGCTCGAACGGCGGGTCCAGTAAGACGACATCGGCCGCCTTTGAAACCGCGTGAGCGATGCCGACTGGGGAGTTGCTTGCGACGCCACCATCGCAGTACTCGTGCATCGTGCCGTCGGGTCCCGGGATAAGCACGGGATCGAAGGCAATGGGAAGCGCTGCCGACGCGAAGATCGCGCGATGCAATAGGTCCGGCGTGGCTTCCCGCACGACGGTTTTCGAGCCGAGAGAGAGCTGCAGCGCGCGGACGACTCGCTCGGGCAGATCCGTGCCCGCGCCCCCCGGGCGCAGATAAAAGTACTCAGGCCGCTGTAAGGTGAGGTTGGTTACCGCCCACACCATCAACATCACGAGCGGCGTCGTGGGATCGAGGTGGTGAACGATCCAGTCGTAGACCGGCTTACTTTCTAAGACACCGGTCTGATTTCGCGTTAGCTTTGCCAGCTGAACGACCGACGCGGCGCGGTCGAGGAGCCCGCTCTGTGAATCGCGCAAAGCTTGATACTCCGGCTTCAGGCGCATGAGATTTTCGCCGCTGATGCCGTACCAGAGGTCGTGAAGTTTGGTATATTGACCGGTCGCAACGAACCAGGCGTTGAGCGCCCCTATCGACGTTCCGCAAACGATCTCGTACGGGAGGAGCGGCGACCCATCGCTCACGGATCCGGTAGCGGCCAGTGCGCCGATGAGGCCGGCCTCGTACGCGCCGCGCGCGCCGCCGCCGCTGAGCACGAGGGCGCGATCGAGCGGTTCCGTTGCCGGCGCGTCGGCGTCCGATATCCCCAGCAGGGCTGGTGCGAACCCGGATGCGCCGAGGGCAAATAAGAATTTACGCCGCTCTATCGTTGCCATCGGCCGTTCTTAGTTAAGCGTAGCGCGATATCCCACCACGCTCGAGGTAATTGAGACCACCGGACGAACGCGTGGTACGGCATGTACGTCGCGGTTGAAACGATACGCATGATCGCGCTTAACGAAAGCTGATCGTTTGCGCCGACCAATCCCAACCGCCCTTGCCCTCGCGGCACTCGGCGTCGTCTTCGGCGACATCGGAACGAGCCCGCTGTACACGATCAAGACCTGCTTTACGACCGCCGATGCTGCGCCGACGGTAGAGAATGCCGTCGGCATCGCTTCGATCCTTATTTGGACGCTCATTTTCGTCGTCTGCATTAAGTACGTCGGGGTATTGATGCGCATCGATCACGACGGCGAGGGCGGAATTCTTGCCTTGCTCGCGCGCGCCGAGCCCCCGCTGATATTTGGTGTTCCAATGCGTCCGGATTGGATCGTCTGGGTTGCGGTGATCGGCGGAGCGATGATCATCGGCGACGGAATGATTACGCCCGCGATCTCGGTGATCTCGGCGGTCGAGGGGCTGCGCGTCGCCACACCCGCGGCGCAACCGCTTATCGTTCCGGTCGCGTCCGGCATTCTGCTGGCGCTGTTCGCCATCCAGTGGCGAGGAACGCAGAACGTCGGAGTAATCTTCGGCCCGATCATGGCCCTGTGGTTTGTTGCAATCGCCGCGGCCGGCTTGGTAGCGATCGTTGCGCATCCCGCGATCCTTGCCGCGCTCAATCCGCTGCATGCCTTGCGGTTTGTGACGCATCACGGCATGTTCGGGTTTCTGATCTTCGGTGCAATCATTCTGGGAATGACCGGCGCCGAAGCGCTTTATGCCGACATGTCGCACTTCGGGCGCATTCCGATCACGCTGGCATGGTACGGCTTCGTTTTCCCGGCACTCGTTCTCAACTACGTCGGCCAATGCGCGATCGTCGCCGCGGACCCCAGCGCGCTCGACTCGCCGTTCTACGCGCTCACGCCGGGCTGGACGCTGATGCCGATGGTGGCCTTGGCCACTGCCGCCACGATCATCGCATCGCAGTCGCTGATATCGGGTGCATTTACCCTGACGGAACAAGCCATAGCGCTCAACCTCTGCCCCAGCATGACGGTGCGGCATACGTCCAAGGATCAGCGCGGGCAGGTCTACGTGCCGTTCGTGAACGCGATGCTCGCCGTCGCCTGCATCCTTCTCGTCGTCACGTTCCGCAGCAGCGACCGGCTCGCGTCGATGTACGGTCTCGCCGTCTCCGCGACAATGTTCGCGACCGACATCCTGTTTTATGTCGTCGCGACTCGCACGCTGCGCTGGAAGCCGGGGTTGGCTCTGGCGGTAGCCGGGTCTTTCGCGCTATTAGACGCGACCTTCGTCCTTGCCGGCCTGCATAAGTTCGTTGACGGCGCGTGGCTGCCGCTCGCCATCGCCGCGGTGATTTCGCTCACCGCGGTTACCTGGCTCATGGGGCGACGCGTGGTCGCGCGCGAGCTGCTCGAGCAGCGAGAACCGGTCGAGCAGTTCGCGGCCGAGCACGGAGCCTTGGCAGCGGCTCCCAAAGGCGCCGTCGTCCTCCTCAGCGGCGATCCTACCGGCGTTCCTTTCGTCAACTCCCATCGCTGGCTCGAGCGGCTCGTCAGCGACGAGGTCGTCATCTTGCTAACCGTAAAGAGGGTGGCGCGGCCGTATCTGCCCGAAGCACAACGCGTCACGATCGACGAGATCTCGGAACGCCTCGTGCGCATTCGCGCGGACTTCGGTTACATGGAGATGCGAAGATTGACGCCGATTCTCAACGCGTGCGGCGCCGCGAGCTTGGACATCGACAAGGACACGACGTCGTTCGTCTTTGCCAATCCCGTCATCGTCGGAAAGAGCCATGGTGGCTGGCCGCGTTGGCAGCGGCTGTTCTTCGAGCTATTGCAGCACAACTCGCGCACTCTGGCGGCGGAGCTGGAAATAAAGGCGAACCGCCAAATAGCGCTTGGCGTCGAGGTGCAAATCTAGGGAAGCTCTGGCGGTCACGGGTGGGTGACGAAGGTCAAGCGGACGGCACGCTTCTCGCCTGGATGAAAGTAATAGTCGCTGACGCCGGCTCCCCCAAGGGTCGGATTGATCGAAGGATTTCGTGCGTAGGCGGGATTGCGGGCGTCCTGAGGGAGCCAGGACTGGTAATAGTATTCGACGTCGTCGGTCTGAGCGTTGAAGATGTTGAAGACGTCCGCCTGGAGGTCGTAGCCGCGATGCGTCTTCCACGTCCCCTGGGCATCGTAGGTGACCGACGCGGCCGAGACGGCGTTGCCGGCTTGATCCAAAACGCGCGGACCGAAATAGCGCAGCCGTAGGCTCGCAGCATAGTTGGGCTGGTCCACGGTGACTCCGGCCGCCGTAACGGCGTCGATCGATTCGGGCACGTAGGTTCCCTGATTGCCGGGATCGTCGAGAAAGCGCGCGTTCGACGTGGCGATGTCGGCATCGAGCGTCAGCCACGGCACGGGATGGTAGAAGTTGGCGAACTCGACGCCGCGCCGCATCGTGGGGCCTCCGGCGTACGTGACGCCGGCATCGCCGTCGAAGACCAGCTCGGAGTTGAGATGCAGCTGCCAGAAAGAAATCGTACTGTTCAACCCACCGCGCGAATAACGATAACCCAGTTCGGTGCCCTCCGCGCGGACCAGCAGCGCGTTCTGCAGAACGGGTTGCCCCAGATAGTTGTAGGGCAGTTGAGTCTGCGGATCGAGCGTGTCGGTTACGCCGCGCGCGTCGTTGCTGTGAAAGCCCTGGCCCCAGTCCGCGTAGAGCTCCTGATATGGCGACAACGTATAAGCCGCGGTGAACTTCGGGCAGACGATGCCCGAAACGGCTCGTCCCGAGTCGGCGCCGACGCTGTCGTCGACATCGAAGTCGTAGGCGTCCGCGCGCAAGCCGGGCGTCAGCTGTAGCCGCTGCCCGACTCGAATCAGGCTCTGCACCCAAGCGTACGCGTCGCGCTCGACCACGTGCGCGAGGCTGAGGGTGCCGTCCGGGTACGGTGTCTGATCGTGGGCGAGAAAGAGCCCGACTTCGGGGATGTTGTCGTTGCGCATGCCGAGGCCGGCGGTCGTCGTGATTCTGCCGTCCGGATTGAGGCTCCGTGAAACGTTGAGCCCGGAGACGAAGCGCCGGTCGAGCTGTTCGCGTTGATCTCCGCAGGCAAAGGCGAACGCATTCGGCGTCACCGAATGCAGTGCGGCGTGCGCGGCACCCGGGACGTCGTTTGCCGGGCAGTACGATATGTACTCGTTGGCGTGCAGTGGTCCGGGGTCGCAGGTTACATATCCGGGCGTGCACGTGATCGGATTGCGGGTGACGTTATAATAGTCGCTTGCGTCGTCCAAGTAGTAGGTAAAATCCGAGAACAGATTGAGGTACTGTTGGAAACCGAACGCATTGACTTGAGTAACTCCGCGCGCATCGCTCTCTTGCCACTGGCCGGCGAGCGAATAGCGTGCCGTCGTGCCGCCATCCCAGGGGTCGATCAAGCCATACGGGCTCAGCTCTCCGGCAGCGACGAGCCGTTCCGGAATCTGGTCGCTCGACTGAAACGCGCCGTGGTAGCCCATCGCGGTAACGCTGAGGGTCGTGTTCGCAGTAGAACGGCTCCAGCGTAAGACGCCGTTGAACTTGCCATACTCGTCGGGACGCACAAACGAGCCGTTGTCGTGGTAGATCTGGAATGCATAAAGCAAGTTCCCATCGCCGACGCGCGGAGAAGCTGCGATCAGAACGTTCCCGTAGCCGTAGTTTCCGACTCCGACCTCCGTAATTGGTGCGTCGAGTGTATTCCTGTAGTAAATCGTGTACGCGCCGGCGGCGGAGAAGTCGCCATTGTACGCATAGTAGGGTCCTTTCTCGAAGTCTACGTAGCTGACGAGCTCGGGGATCAGCCAGTTGATATCGGAGTATCCTTGGCCGTGCGCGTGAGTCGGAAGATTGATTGGCGTTCCTGCGACGGTGCTTTCCAAGTCGGTACCGTGATCGAGCTGGAAGCCGCGCAGATAATACTGGTTCGCCTTGCCCTCGCCGCTGTGCTGGCTGACGAGAAGCCCGGGAATCGCCTCCAGAATTTCGCCAGGACGCAGGACCGGTCGGGTCTTGATCTGCTCCTGGTCGATCGATCCCGCTGAGGCGGCCGGCACTTTGCGGACCAGATTCTGGCTGCGCCCGTGCGAAACGACGTGTCCGATCGTCCGGAATCGGTGCCGCGGAGCCGGCGTCGGCGTCGGCGACAGTGCGACCGTGAGCGAGAGCGCTGCAAACACGAAAGTCTAACGCGGCGGCGGGGCGAATGGATTCGTGGCAGTGAGAAGCGTATTCGTCGGCCCGAACGGCGTTCGCGCGGGATGGCGCTTCCTGGCGTACGCCGCGATTTTCATCGCGCTGGAAAACGCGTTTACGCGCTTTCTCGTGCCGCCGGCGCTCAACGCGCTGCGCGTCGGGGACGGCCTGACGGCACAGGCGCTCTTAGTAGTCGAGGTCTTTGAGGGACTGGCCGTGCTGGTGGCGACCGCGATCCTCGCCGCCTTCGAGCGGCGGCGTATCGATGCTTACGGCTTCCCCGCGCGTTTGGCATTCGGTAAGCGCTTCTGGGAGGGCGCGGCGATCGGCGTCATCAGCGCGGGCGCCGTCGGCGTCGCGATGGTAGCGATGGGAGCGATGGTCGTGCACGGCCTCGCGTTGCGCGGCAGCGCCGTGATATTCGAAGCTGGGCTATGGCTGGCCGTAATGGTGCTCGTGGGACTGAACGAGGAGTACATGTTTCGCGGCTATCCGCTGCAGGCGCTCACTCGAGGCATGGGATTTTGGCCGGCAGCGATTGGACTCTCGTTGCTCTTCGGCGCCGCGCATCTCATGAAGGCCGACGAGAACGCCATCGATATCGGCAACATCGTCTTGCTGGGTCTGCTTCTCTGTTTGACACTGCAGCGCACCGGCTCGCTGTGGCTGGCGGCCGGTTTTCACTGTACTTTCGATTTCATGCAGTTCTTCGTCATCGGAACGCGCAACGGAGGCGCCCAACCGATTGGTCACCTTCTCGATGTGACGTTTCCGGGCGCGGCATGGGCGAACGGAGGTCCGCTTGGTACCGAGGCGAGCTATTTCATGCTGCCGGTGATCGCGCTGCTGTTCGCCTACGTCCATCTGCGCTACCCGAAAGCGACGCCGTTGCAAACCTAGGAGTCTCTCTTTTACGGCGAGATCGCGAAGACCGTTCCGAGATTGGTCGCGCCGCCTGCCGCCGTGGCGCCATAGAGCATGCCGTTCAGATCGGTCAGCCCGGCAAACGGCGCTGCTCCTCCGCTATCCGCGCCGAACGCGTAGAGCACGCTCTCCTTGCCGGCCGTGGTCATCCCGAACGCGACGCCTTGCCCGTGCGGGCCGCCGTGCGTTGTCGTGCCGTAGAGCTTGCCGTCGAGAGCGATCAGGCCCGCAAAGGGATCGGAACCCTCTCCGGCCGAGGCAAAACTCTTGATCACGCGTTCTTTTCCTTGCGTGCTCGCGCTGAAGACCGTGCCGCTATCGTGCGCGCCGCCCTCATACGTCGTCCCGTAGAGGGTACCGTGAAGGGCGACGAGCTGCCCGTCGGGACGAGCGCCGTCGGCGTTACCGCCTCGGAAGCTATAGAGCACGTGCTCCTGGCCATGGCTTATGCTAAATAACGCGCCATGGCCGTGCGCGCCGCCGGCAGACGTCGTGCCATAGAGCGTGCCGTTGAGCGCAAGCAGGCCGGCATAGGGATGAGCACCGTCACCGGCGGTGCCAAAGCTGTAAAGCAAGCTTTCGTTACCCGCCGTGTCTATGCTGAAGACCGCGCCCGCACGCTTCCTGCCGCCGTTGTAGGTGGTGCCGATGAGGGTCCCGTTAAGCACGGTCAACGTTGCTTCAGGGTTGCGCCCGTCGATGAAGGCTGCGGAGCCGCGGCCTAAACCAAAGTTATAAAGTACCCGTTCTTTGCCTTCGGGGTTAACGCTGAAGACGATACCTTCGTTCTTCCCGCCGCCCCTGAAGGTAGCACCGTACATCTTTCCATCGAGCGCGACCAACCCGCCAAAGGGTTCGGAACCGTCCGAGCCGTTGCCGAAGCTGTGCAGCACGCGCTCCTTACCGCTCGTGCTAATCGTAAAGACGGTCCCGTCGTTGTACGTTCCGCCCGTGTAGGTCGTGCCGTAGAGCGCTCCGTGTAAAACAATTAAGCTCGCCGTCGGATCGCTGCCGTCGGCTCCGTCGAAGCCCAGGAGCGTCTTATAGTTTGCGGCGACGTTGCCGGCTGGGGCTGCCCCGTACGATCCCGGCACGCCCGCCGGAACCACGGAGCTGGAGCAGGCAACCATGGCGAACGACAAGGCGAAAACGCCGGCGATAGATTTCATCGCATTACGTCTTGCCGCGAACGTAGGTCATGATACTGCCGCTATGGTTCGGGGTGTCGTTCACCTTCACCGTGACCATGTTTTTCCCGCTCTTAATTTTGAAGACGGCGCTGGGTACCGTTCCCTGCGAGCGGGTCTGCGGGACACCGGGGTTCCGAGCGTCGTACCAGGTGAGGACTTCGTTATACACCTCGTCGGTGAACAAAACGGTCGTGTTTGCGCCGTTTACATTGAGGGTTCCGGCGGGCTGGACGACGGCGTCTGGGAAGACCGCAACGCCGTAAACCGTGGCCGGGCTATCGGGCGTCGGAGTAGGCGCGGCAGCCGTCGCTTCAGCGGCGGTGCTCGACTGCTGTGCAGCGCTTGACGAAGACTTGCCGTTGCAGGCTGCCAGCGCCAACAGCGATGCGACGACGAGAAGCGGTATGCCCAGAAAACGAATCATCGTACTCCCTTTAGATACAATAAAATTAGACGCGCGGAGGCCTTCGGAAAACCCTCGTCCGATTCATTCACCGCTCCCCAAAAAGTGTCCGCTACAGCCTCCGCCCCCTACGCCGGTCTGCCCCCGCAAGCCGGGCTGAGGCTCGACGGACGACAATGGGCCGCGCGTTCGCGCGGCCCATTGTTTCGAGGTTTAGCGGTGCGGCCTGCGCCGCGCCGATTGCTTAGTTATTTGGTACCGTACTCTTGTACGCAAGACTCGCTAGCGTTGCTGTACATGGGCTGCATCGTGTAGGACTTCTTTTTGAACGAAATGTTCTGGATGTCGGTCCACGCGCAGATGTCACCGATCTCGCCGTACTCGAAGTTGTACCAGCCCGTGCCCGGATTCGGGTCGCTGATCGACTCGCCGTATTCATGGCCTTCGACGATGGTCACGCCTTCGTCGACCGAGCTTTCATCCTTCGGGGCCTGCAAATAGTTGGCACCGCAGGCCGTACCGGCATCCGGCATATACGGAAGGTTCGTATACGAAACGAGCTGTGATTCGTATTCAACGCTGCTGTGATACGCGCAGAACTGCGTGCCGAAGCCTTCCGAGCTGTGGCCGTGCGGCGTCGCCACGACGTATGAGGCGCTGTTGTCGTAACCGAACTTCGCTACGCCGTTAAGGGACTCTTGGGCGACCTGAGCGTCGGTCGGGTTTTCGGGAACGGCATTCGTATTGTCAAACCAGACGCCGCCGAGCTGTTTGTTGGGATTCGTGGGGTAGTTCTTTTTACTACCAACGATGTCGTAGTATTGGATATAGTCGTTGTTGTGGAGACTTCCACCCTCGACCTTGGAATACGCTTCAAGCAGCTTTGCCACTTTGTCGGGGTCGCCGTACTTCTTATAACCCCAGAAAATGTAGTAAACTTTGGGCTTGAGGAGCACGGGTCCGTTGAAATAGCTGAACAGAACGCCGCTGTTAGGAACGACCGTGCGGGCGGCATTGCGCGTCGCCATATAATGTACAACGTGCGTCGCGCCGACTTGAGCCGACGTTGGCGAACCGGTCGTGGGCGCCATGTTGCCGCTGTTTGCAGCGCAGCCCACTATTGCGAGCGTTGCCGCACATCCTAAAATGCCGACAAGCCGCGAGTGCCTATACATACGCAATCAACCTCTTAAAAAGGGAGTAGCTCGGAGTAGCTAGCAGGTAAAGAGAGCAGCTTCAGCGCGAGGTTTCACCTCCCCTGCGCCTCCCAGCACTCATTAAGGGAATGCAAAGTAAGCGCGCGGCAGCATGCACGTTGCGGCTGAGCCACTGCCAGGCGGCGGAAAGCAGCCGGCGGCGCTGTCCTCGCCGCGGCTAATGCCGGCCGTAGTACCCCTGGACGCAAGATTGCGTGGCGTTGCTGTACAGGGCGCCCGTCGTGTAGGATTTCTTGCCGAACGGATCGTTCTGGATGCCCCTCCCCGTGCATTCGGTAATTTCGCCGTACTCGAAGCTGTACCAGCCCGTGCCTGGATTCGGGTCGGTGATCGACGCGCCGTACTCGCCTCCTGCGACGATGGTTACGCCCTCGTCCTTAGCGCTTTCATCCTTCGGAGGCACTATATCGCCGGCACCGCACGCCGTGCCGGCATCCGGCACATAGGGAAGGTTCGTGTACGCAACGAGGTTGCCGCCGCTGCCAGACGTGGCGCTGTGGTACCCGCAAAATAACGTGCCGAAGCCCTGGCTATTGCGGCCGTGCGGGGTCGCGACGATGTACGAGCCGTTCGCGTCGTAGCCGAAGTGCGATACGCCGTGAAGGGACTCTTGCACGACCTGACCGTCGGTCGGCTCTGCGGGGACCGGATCGTCGTTGTCAAACCAGACGCCGCCGAGCTGTCCCTTGAAATTCGTGATGTAGTTCGTCTTGCTATCGACGACGTCGTAGTACTGCGTGCAAACGCCGTTGTGGCTGCTTCCACCCACGACTTTGAAATACGCTTCGAGCAAAGGCGCGACTCTGTCGGGGTCGCCGTATTTCTTGTAACCCCAGAAGATGAGATAGGCTTTTGGTTTCAGGAGCACGTGGCCGTTGTAGTAACTGAGAACGCCGACGCCGCTGGTGCTGCCGCGGACGAGCGCATGGGCGGCATAGCGGGTCGGCAAATAACGCAGAACGTGCGTCCGGACTTGCGCGGATGTCGGAGAGGTGCTGAAGTTTGCAGCGCAGCCCACGAGCACAAGCGCTGCCGCGCATCCTAAGATGCCGGCAAGCCGCGGGTTCCCGTCCATGCGCTTTTCTCCGCCTTCCAAGACCCGCTTACCTGCGTCGCTTGCCGGGCTACTCGTCTGGGAAAGCGACCGGCGGCGCGAGCGAGCTTCGGGGCGCAAACTGGAACGGTTCGGGAATCGGAAGCGGTTGCGGAATCGGGCCCGGCCACGGCATCGGAAACGGTTCCGGCAGCGGTCCTGGGCCGGGCTGACCCTCGCCGCCGTTGACCAGAGTGCCGCCAAGGTCGACGTCGTGCGCCGTTACGTCCACGTCGACTCCGTGCCCTCGGGCCGAGAGCGTCGTCGAGATCTGGCCGCCCCGGGCGTTTTGCGCCGTGACGCGCAAGGCGCCGTCTTGCTCGCATTTCACCGACTCGCCGTCGCCCAGTTCGAGCGTCTGGCCGCGAGCGATGGAGAGAGATTGCCCGTAGCTCGTGATCGATGGTTCTCCGTTATTGTTCATCGTGACCGTCGTCGCGCCGTTGTTCAACGAGACCGTCGCGGATTGGTTCCACGTGACTCCTTTGTTGTTCGGCGTCGTGACTTGCGTCGAAACGCGATATCCGCCTGAAAACGATCGGGAGTTTAGCAGGTCGGGCTGAGAGGCCATATTATTCCACTTTGCTCCGTTGAACGACAGGTGAGGATCGCCGTCGCTGGAGCCGGTGGCGCTTTGAAAAAAGTGCTCGCCGTTGCGCGGCTGACAGCTGCCGTTGCCGGCGTAGGGCGTGCCGCAACCGCCGTTGCCGCCGTAGGGCGAAGTGCAGCCGCCGTAGGGCGAAGTGCAGCCGCCGTAGCCCATCATCGACTGCAGCATCGTCATCAGCTGTTGCAGCATCCCCATCAGCGGCCCGAAGAGCCCCTGCGGCGAGGAATCGTTGTACGATGCTTCACCGTAGGGAGAGCTAGCGGCTCCATCGTTAAGCCACGGGGGAACGAACCGGGAAATGTTGTCGCCTGCGGCCGGTGCACCCGCGCCTTCGAATAGGGGTCCCTCTTGGGCGTTTCCGACGAGAGACGAGAGCGAGTTTTGGCCGAGCGATCCTTCGAGCGGTTGAACGTACATAGACACCTCCGTCGTAAAGTGCCATTCGTTCACGACTGGAGTGGGATGCGACTAGGAGCCTGTCAGATTTAGGCGCATTTCCGTCTTCGGACCGCCCTTTTGCCCGAATACTTCGTTGCTCATCGGTCACGAAGCTACGGCTTCGCTCCCTCTTCGCGCCTCGTCTTCGAACAAAGTTGGGCGCCGAATCCGAAAAAGGCCCAAGTCCGACAGACTCCCAGAGGCCCGCATCACGGCGGCAAGAAACGAAGGCACCTCATGAGCGAAACGCAACAAACGACGATCGCCCACCTCGAAGAGCGCCTCGAGTCGCTCAAGGAGCGCCTTTGACGACGCCGCAGACCGCCGCCGCTTAGCCGAACTCGACGAGCGTTCGCGCTCGAACGACTTTTGGAACGATCCCGATTCGGCGCAGCGGGTGATGAAAGAGCTCTCCGAGTTGCGCGAGCGCGCAGCTTCGCTCGACGGCGTGGCCGCGTCGCTACGCGACGCTCGCGAGATGCTCGTCCTTTTTGACAGCGATCCGGTCGCCGAGGCCGAGGCCGATCGCAGCATCGCCGCCGCCGAAGCTTCCGTGAACGATTTCGAGATGGCGGCGAGCTTCAGCGGCGAGTTCGACGCGCATAACGCCATCGTGAGCATCTTTGCCGGCGCAGGTGGCGTCGACGCGGCGGACTGGACGCAGATGCTCACGCGCATGTACTTGCGCTGGGCGGAATCGAAGGGTTTCTCGACGCAGATCGCCGACGAATCGCCCGCCGAAGAGGCCGGCCTGAAGTCGGTGACGTTTTTCGTGCGCGGGCGCAATGCCTACGGAATGCTGGAAAGCGAACGCGGCGTGCACCGGCTCGTCCGGCTCTCGCCGTTCGACGCGGCCCATCGTCGCCACACGTCGTTTGCAGCGGTGGACGTCATTCCCGAGGTGGAAGCCGGCGAGAGCGACGTGGAGATAAAGCCCGACGAACTGCGCGTCGAGACGTTCAAATCGGGCGGAGCGGGCGGCCAGTACGTGAACAAGACCGAATCCGCGGTGCGCATCGTGCACCTGCCGAGCGGGATTATCGTGGCGTCGCAGCAAGAGCGTTCGCAAGCGCAAAATCGTGAAGTGGCATTGACGATTCTTCGCGCGAAGCTCGCCGTGCTGGCGGCGCAGGAACGCAATCGCCGGCTCGACGACTTGCGCGGCGAACGCCAGGCCAACGAGTGGGGCTCCCAAATTCGCTCGTACGTCCTGCAGCCGTATCAACTCGTGAAGGACCATCGCACCGGGGTGGAAACCGGTAATGTGACCGGCGTTCTCGACGGCAACATCGATCCATTCGTTTGGCCGTATCTGCAGCAGCGCAACGCGGTGCGGCCCGCGTAACGCGTGCGCGATCGCTTTCTTTGGATTGGATGCCTCGCGTACGCGGCGCTGTTCACGGGGTTAGGTGCGCTCAAGTACGGCGTTCACCGCAATCTGGTTGACTTTGGCATCTTCGCGCAGACGGCCGCGAGCGCGTTCGGCTGCTTTTGCAATCCGATCGAAGGCAGCCACTGGGCCTTTCATTTTTCGCCGATTCTCTACGGCGTAGGTGCTGCGGTAGCGGCGTTCCAATCGCCCCTGACGCTGGTTGCGCTCCAGGCGATCGCCGGTGCTTTGGTCGCGCCGCCGATTTACGCTTTGGTGCTGCGTTCGAGCGGCGACGCGGGGGTCGCGCGGCTTGGCGCGCTAACCGTCTGGCTCTACCCGCCGCTGGCCGGGTTGACCTTCGGCGATTTCCACGAGAACGGTTTCGCGCCGGCCGCGGTGGCGTGGACCCTGTACGCGTTCGATGCCGGCGCGATGGCCGGGACGCTCGTGGGCGCTGCGATCGTGCTGGCCATCAAGGAAGATCAGGCGATCTTTCTGGCGATCGCCGGCGCACTCGGAGCGCGGTGGTTTCGCGGGACGACGCGAGGTCGCGTGGCCGCGGGAATCGCGGTTGCGAGCGTCCTGGTTTGCGTGGCGTACTTCGCGCTGATTGCGCCGCACGCCGGATGGCAGCCGAGCCGATTCTACGCGTGGAGCGGGGGCGATGCGCGGAACCTTTTAAGCGGCCTGCCGGCAAGGCTCGGCTTCCTTTTGCTTGCGTTGGGGCCGCTGCTTTTCTTGCCGCTGCTTTCTCCCGCCTTCGCGCTTGCCGTCGCGCCGCTGGCAGAAGTGCTGCTCTCGCGCATGCCGACGACCTTTACGATGGGTACGCATTACGCCGGAGCCTGGATCGGCTACGTGCTCGTGGCCTTTGCCTTTGCGCTGCAGCGCATCTCGCAGAAACGCCAGCGCGCCGTGCTGGGTGCCTGCATCGCGCTTTGTGCCGTCGAGTTCCTGGTGGCCGATCCACTGCATCCGGGGTTGAACCTGCGTCCAGTGGAAACGCGCGACGTCGCGCTCGACCGCTTTTTGCAGACGCTTCCGCCGCGCGCGGGAATCGCAACGCAAGAGGAAGCTTATACGCATCTCGCCCTGAGCGATCCGAACGCGCAACTCTTGCCGGAGTTTCCGGACGTGCCGGCGAGCGCGTGTTTCGTATTGCTCGATCGTGACTTCCCCGACTCCGCGCGCCTGCAAGAGTACGGCGGCGCGTTCGCGGCCTTTGTTGCGGAGGGGCGGTACGCCCTCGCGGCGCGCAGCGGCGGCATTTCCTTGTACCGGCGCCTCGACCGTTGCCGTTAGGTTGACCGCAGAAGCGCAAGCGCGTCGGCGGCGCGCGCGGGCCAACCATTGTCGGCGCGCACGATTCGATGAACGGTCGCCCAGGGCGCCCACCGCGCGACCCACGCGTCATAAAGAGCCATCGGAGGAAAGACGGCGACGACCGGCGTGCCGGTCATCCCCGCGACGTGCACGGCGCCCGAATCGGGAGCAACCAGCGCAACCGCGGCGGCGATTGCAGCTTTCCAGGACGGGAGATCGTCGAAATAGCTAACCGCGATTCCCGTTGCGCGCTCCACCGACTGTGCGTATGCCGATTCGCTGCGCGACGACAGGAGATGAAGCTCGCTGCTCGCAGCGAGACGGCGCACCAATTCCACGACGGAGTCCAACGGAATGCCTAGGCGTTCCCACTTGTCGGTGATCTGAACGGCGACGCGATCGTCGGGCGCGGGTTCGGATTCGAGCAGCAGGGGACGGAGCTGCGCGAGATCCCTGGTCGGCTTTTCGTCGCCGGCAAGCGGCTCGACAAGCTTAAAGAGCGTGACACATTCGTGCTCGCAGCGTCCGGTCAGCTTGGCGCTGCGGTAGACGCTCTTTGTTAGCATCCGGCGCGACCACAGCGCTTTGAGCGGTTTGGTCCACGGATCCTCAAAACCGATGCGCGTTGGCGCGCCGGCGGCGGCTGCGAGCCGGTAACCGCCGAGATCCTCCGTGGCGACCAGGACGTGCGAATACCGCCGCTCGCGGAGGTCGCGGCCGAGCCGTTCGATTGCATTGCGGTTCGATCGCGAGCCGTCGCGAAGCTCAAAACCCGCGACGATGACGTCGCGCACGGCATTGGGGGCAAATGCGTTTGCATTGGCGCGACGCAAGACAACGTCGACGGCGATAGCTTGCCGGCGTAACGCTGCAATCGAAGGTGTCAAGGCCAAAGCATCGCCGATCGCATCCAGGCGGATGATCAGGACCGACGGTGAAACCTCCGGCATGCCGCTCTCTTCGGATTGCCGGAACCTCGTGACCTTCGAGGATCTCGTGGGCTATCAAGCGGTGCGCAGTTTTGGTTACATTTCGGGGACCGCTTCGCGCACTCGCAACCGGCTGCGCTCGACTTTTCGAAGCCTCGGCATGCTCATCGGCTTGGCCGGAAGCGAGCTTTTGAGCGATGCCGAGCAGTTGCGGGCCGAGGCGCTCGAGGCGCTGCGCCGGCGAGCGAACTCACTGGGAGCCGACGCCGTGATCGGCCTGCAGTTCTACGTCACCGAGGGCGGCGATGGCTCGTGCCAGGTCGTCGCTTCCGGCAAGGCCGTCTCCCTTTGTAAAGTGGATCACGCCTAAATGGACGCAAGCGACTTCGAGCGCCGCCGGGACTTGCTGATGCGAGCCGCGATTGCCGCCGGCGAATGCCGCAAGTGCGCGATCGGATACGAACGGCGCAACAACGTCTACGGCGAGGGCGATCCCTGCGCGCGTTTGATGGTCGTCGGTGAAGGTCCCGGCGAAACCGAAGACGAGCTGGGGCGTCCTTTTGTCGGTCGCGCCGGACAACTGCTCGATCGGATGCTGGCCGCGATCGCGCTGCCGCGCGCCGACGTGTACATTTGCAACACGGTAAAATGCCGGCCGACGGCGCCGGGCCTCAACGGTCCGCGCAACCGCGCTCCAGAGCCGCAGGAGATGGAGAACTGCCGCCCGTTTCTCGACGAACAGATCGAGATCGTCGCGCCCATGGTCATTTTGGCACTCGGAGCGCCGGCGGCGAAATCGTTCCTCGGACGCGATTTCCAGATCACGAAGATGCGCGGCCGCTGGTACGTCGGTCCGCGCGAGACGCCGCTGATGGTGACCTTTCATCCGGCCTACATCTTGCGACAAACCGGCGGGGAAATCGAGGCCGTCAAACGCATGGTCTGGGACGATCTCAAAGCCGTGCGCACAAAACTTGATGAGCGTCCTTCCCCTGTCGTCACGCTGGGCCCCTCGACTCCGCTCGGGATAAACTCCGTCGAAGGGCGACAAGATGACATTGCTCAGGGGAGTCTTTTCGAGTGAATCGCGACGCTTTGGAAATCTGGCTGCGCGACGTCGTAAGGCGCGCCGGGTTTGCTGATGTGGAGGCCTTCGTTGCCGACTTCGGCCTAAAACCGTACCGGTTGCGCCAGCTCTACCGCGCGGCCACCAAAGAGCTGCTCGGCGGAGCCGGCGAGGTGACGCCGTTGCCGAAGGAGTTACGCGAATCGCTCGTCGCGCGCGGCATTGCATTTTCCGCCATCGAACCCGTCGTGTTGCAGCGGTCGCAGGACGGGCAGACGACCAAGGGTCTCTTTCGCCTGCACGACGGCAAAGAGGTCGAGGCCGTGCTGATGGAACATTACGGCGGTCGCACGACGCTCTGCCTCTCGTCGCAGGCCGGGTGCGCGTTTGCGTGCGCGTTTTGTTCGACCGGGCAGGCCGGGTTCAATCGCAACCTGACGGCGGGCGAAATCTTCGATCAAGCATGGTTCTTCGCGCGCGAGCTCAAGGCGCGCGACAAACGCATTACCAACATCGTCTTCATGGGGATGGGCGAGCCTTTTCACAACTACGCCGCCGTGATGGAGGCCGTCGCGCTGCTCAACGATCCGCAGGGTTTTGGGTTAGGACACCGCCACATCACGATCTCGACCGTCGGCCTCATTGACAAAATTGACGCTTTCGCGAACGAGCATTGTCAGGTCAACCTCGCGATCTCGCTGCACGCGCCCAACGACGCGCTGCGCTCGTCGTTCATGCCCGTCAATCGCCGCTTCCCGCTCGCGGAATTGATGGCGGCCTGCGAACGGTACGTCGAAAAGACGCGGCGCAAGGTTTTCTTCGAATACGTGATGCTGGCGGGCGTGAACGATAGCCCCGAGTCAGCGCGGGAGCTTGCCGCGTTGATGCGAGGGCACATCTATCACGTCAATCTGATTCCCTACAACTCCACGCCCGACGCGCCGTACGCCGCGACGCCCGATGCGCGCGTCTGGGAGTTCGCCAAGATCCTCGACGATGCCGGCGTTCCGGTTACGGTGCGCCAGAACATGGGCCGCGATATCGCCGCCGCCTGCGGGCAGCTGAGAGCGGAAACACAGCCTAAAGCGCACGCAGCGTTGTCCTGACTGAAAATGTCGCCCTGATTGTAGAAGGGTGACCAAGCGATCACGCGAGCTATCAAAAGAACGAGGCGCCGCATTACTACGGCGCCTTGCGCGTTTCGATGTGTCGACGACCTGATACGCTGCCGACGATAGCACATCTCTTGCGACTTCGCAACGGGTTTGGCCCGATGCGGCTGGAGCGCCCGGGCCCTTCGCCTATCGAAGCACGACACCGTCGAAACGCCCCAGGTGTTTCCCATCCCTCGCTTGGGCCTTGGCGTCAACCTATTAAACTGGGTCGCCGCGCGTTCGCTAACCCTATGTCGCGACGCCGAAATCCTGGTCCGGGTCTCGTTCCAACGTCTTAGCGAGTTCTTTTGCCTTCGAGAGCACGAACGAGCAAAAAGCTCGTGGCACTACTTCGGAAATTGTTAGCAGACGGTCGTTAAACATTTGCCGCGTGAAGTTGTTAAGCTTGCAGGAGACGAAGTCGTTCCCATTGCGCTGAAATCCGAAGGCAAACCTCGGATACCCCACGCCGAAGAACACGAAACCGTCCGTTACAGCGAATCCGCCGGCATACTGATCGAAAACGAATGTAACCTGTCCGAAGGCGGGATGCTCTACAACGAACCTCGCTGAAAAAGCACGCGACTTCACAACACGAATACCGTTAGGCAGCCACTTGTTCCGATTCAGGCTCCTCGGTCTGTACGACGCGCACCGGAAACACAAAGGCGATAGCGAGGTCGCCTACCTGAATCCAGCCCGTCTGTTGCCCAAAGCTTCCGCTCACTTCCGCCTCCTCTACTTTTGAGGACTCCCGTGACCACTTCTAAAAGGAGCGTACCGGGGAGTCGTAGCTGTTCGGTTCCACAAAGATGACCAAAGTCATTTTTCCTCTACCAAAAAAGAAAGATCGAACGGGCGTTCGCCCTTGAGTGGGATCCGCCAGAACGACGAGGGGGACCAAGGCTTTGGGCCCTTGTTCCCCCTCCTCGCCAGGCTGCGAAGGACCCGAGATTCGACTTTCCCCCATGCGAACGGGGGAGAGGGTCGGGGGTTTCTTGGCGTCTGCGACCCTCTCCGCGACAGCCTTTCTAGCCTGAAAAAAAATAACTCTAGTCATTTTTCCTGTAGGCCTACCGGCCAGCTTTTGGGCCTCATCGGCTATGCGCCTCGGGCGGGCTCGGAATTACTCGTGCTCGTAAAACTGAAAACACACCCCGGACGGAACGATAACGTGGAACTCGCGCCGTCCCCAAGGCTTTACCTCGAGTGGCCCCATCTTGGCTGGGACGGCCTGATACTCTCGATAAATGGCATCGAGATCGGTAACGGCGATGCTGAAACTCGCATTTTGCGCCCACTCTTGATTGTCGTTTTTAACGACGTTGAACGCGACCGCGTCGCGCCGTATACCGCCCATCGTTTCGCTTTGCCAGGTGACTTCGAACCCCATGTGGGCCGTGTAGAATGCGAGCGCTTCTTGAAGACTTGGGCCGGCCGGCAAGAGCGGCACAACGGAACAAAACGCGGCTTCCATTAAGCGGGAGACTTTCGATAAAAAAGACTAAGACCTCCGCCGGCACAGGAGGCTGTTTAAGCATTATGGCTACGTGGCGCGACGTGCGGCGGATCACCCTCGAGTTACCCGGCACGAGCGAAGAAGTTGGCTCGAGCGGCACGCCGGCGTGGATCGTCAACAAGAAGTACTTCGCGTGGGAGCGGCCGCTGCGGCGCGCCGATCTTGCGGCACTCGGCGATCTGGCACCGACAGGGCCGATTCTGGGCGTGCGTACGCCCGATCTCGAGTTGAAAGAAGTCTTACTGGCGAGCGACCCAAAGATTTTCTTCACGACGCCGCATTTCGACGGCTACCCCGCGGTGTTGATACGGCTCGGTAAGATTTCGACGAGCCAACTCAAAGACGTGATCGTCGAGGCATGGCTCGCGCGCGCCGGCAAACGCGCAGTGACGGCATTCTTGAAGGCTCGCGGTTAGGAGTCATCGCTATCTTTTCCCTAGGCTGATGACCGCTGCGTATGGCGAACTAAAGTTGCCCAGCGTCCTCGTCGGACGGCCGCCTAGCGGGTAGTCGTAGATGTTGACGTACCCAGCGCCCTGTTCGAGGCCGGTCGGGTCGATTATACGGCCCATCCGAATGTAGAATTGGTGGACGAGCTGCGATCGCTTCAACGCCGTCGAACCCACTGCAGTTCCGTAGCTTCCGCGAATGTCGAACTGGTAGATGATGCCACCGCCATTATCGCCAACGGCGACGTGCTGGTCGTCCCATTGAACGCCTCCCGGCGCTTCGAACGTTTCGTTCAGAGAGATACTTTTGAGGGCACCGGCACCTTTGGGGAGCTCGGAAAAGGCGAAGAAATTCGCTGGCGAATAGCCATCGATAAAAAGGTTTCCCTTGTTATCGTAGCCGCAGAAATACATGCTTTCGAAGTCCGCTCCGGAGTAAAGCTTTGGGGTCCCTCGAGCCAACTTATAGATCGCCAGTTCTCCAGGCTGGGAGCCCGCGCGAAAACTTGTGACCGCGAGGTCGCCGGTTGTCGGATCTAAGGAACAGCTACTCGGGGTTCCGCCGGGATCGCTCAGAATGGCAACCGGACGGGTTGCGCCATGCAGATACTTGAAGATGACATGTGAGTATGCCCCAACGTTTGTGACGAAGACGTCCTGGGCCGCGTCGACACATTCGCCTCCGGGTACCGGTGCATCGGTGAGAAATTCGACGAATTTGATTGCCGGCGGCGCATACGTGTACACGAAGACGCCGCCGCTGGTCGGATCTGCTACGTAGAGTAAGTTCTCGGATTCATATTTTACGTCCCGAGCCGCCCAAGACGCGCCCGTCCTACCAGGCATTTGCCCTGGCAGCGATGCCGACGGACCGCAGGTCGAAAGCAACGCTCCTGCGGTAAAGAGGCCTACGAGCCTGGGAATCAAACCGGACGCGTTGCTCATGATGGATGCTCCGTGCTGATTATCGTCGCGCTCTTGTTGAGCGGCGCGAACGTCATCCTTGGTTTGCGTTGGCTTGACGTCGTCCTGCGCTCGCAAGCCAAGATCGAGCCGTGCGAACCGAAAGGCGACTTCCCTAGTCTCTCGATCATCGTACCGGCTCGCAACGAAGAGCGGAGTATCGCGCGCTGCGTAAACTCGTTGCTGGCGACACGGCATCCCGATTTCGAACTCATCGTCGTCGACGATCGTTCCACCGATGCGACGCGCCCGATCTTAGACGCGATCGCACAGCGCGATCCGCGCCTGAAGGTCGTCGCCGGCTCGGAGCTTCCCGACGGCTGGGTCGGCAAACCGTGGGCGCTCACGCAGGGCGCACGCATTGCTCGCGGAGCGTGGCTGCTCTTCACCGATGCCGATACGCAGCACGCGCCGCTCGCTGCGCCGTCGGTTCTTGCGTGCGCGCTGGAGAACGGATGCGGCGTCGTCAGCCTGCTGACCGATCAGCAAACGATCGGCCTTGCCGAACGCCTGCTCTTGCCGACGATTCTTTTCGTCATTATGCTCGGCGTCGGACCGACGGATGACGTCAACGACCCGCGAAAGCCCGATGTCGCGATCTTCAACGGGCAGTACATTCTCGTCTCACGCGTCGCGTACGACGCAATAGGTGGGCACGAAGCCGTTCGCGCCGAGATTGCCGAGGATCTCGAGCTCGCGCGGCGCTTCAAGCGCGACGGCCGGTTTCGAATCTTTCTCGCCGGCGCCGATGGGCTCGTCAGCACGCGCATGTACCGATCCTTCGCGGAGCTATGGCAGGGCTTCGTCAAGAACTTCGCGATCGGCGCGCGCGGCCAGCCCGTGCGCGCCGCCGCCGGAACGGCGCTTCTGGCTTGCGCATCTCCGATCGCGCCGTTCGTCGCGCTCGCGTGTTTGATCGAGCGTCAATGGCTGGCGGCGGCCTTTCTCCTGCTCAGCGGTGTGGCGATCGTCGCCGTCGCCGAAGTGGGGATGCGACGTGCTCGGTTCGCTCCCGGCTCCGGCTTTGCGGTGCCGCTGGGGCTCGCGGTGACGTTGGCCATCTTCGCGACGTCCCTCTATCGCACGTTGCTCGGAGGAGGCGTCGAGTGGCGCGGGCGCCGCTACGGCGGGGGTTTGCGCCGCGCGCGATAAACCTAGCGTCCCAATGGAAACGGCAGCATCGGCCCGTCGCGTGACAATGGAAGAGATCACCGCCCTCGCAAAGCGCCGCGGTTTCATCTTTCAATCCAGCGAGATTTACGGCGGAATCAACGGCTTCTGGGATTACGGGCCGCTCGGCGCCGTGCTCAAGCAGAACGTCAAGCGCGCGTGGTGGCGCGATACCGTCGAGCTGCGCGATGACGTCGTGGCCTTCGACTCGTCCATCATCATGCATCCGATGGTATGGAAGGCGTCGGGGCACCTGGATGCCTTTCACGACGTGATGATCGACTGCAAGGTCTGTAAGCATCGTTTTCGCGCCGACCACCTCAAGGATCGTTCGCAGTGCCCTGACTGCGGCAGCAAAGGCTCCTTTACCGAGCCACGCAACTTCAATCTCATGATGCGTACGTCGATCGGTCCGATGGAAGACACGTCGTCCGTGGCCTACCTGCGGCCGGAGACCGCGCAAGGCATCTTCGTCAACTTCAAAAATATCTACCAAAGCGCGCGTAAGCGCCCGCCGTTCGGCGTGGCGCAGATCGGAAAATCGTTCCGCAACGAGATCACCCCCGGCAACTTCACCTTTCGGGTTCGGGAGTTCGAACAGGCGGAGCTTGAATATTTCGTTCCCGACGATGGGGCCGACATGGAGACTTTTCGTACGTGGGTCGAGCGCCGCAAAAACTGGTATGCGAGTTACGGCATAGCTTCCGAGCGGCTTCGCTTCTACGAGCTGACCGATTCGGAGCGCCCGCATTATGCCAAGGCCGGCATTGACGTCGAGTATCTCTTTCCGTGGGGCTGGGGAGAGCTCGAGTCGATCGCGCACCGCGGCACTTACGATCTCGACGCGCATATGGCGCTCTCGGGCAAAGACCTGCGTTTCTTCGACGAAGCGGCCAAGACGCACTACACGCCGCTGCTGATCGAGAGCTCGGCCGGAATGGACCGAACCGCCTTGACGTTCCTTATCGACGCTTACGAACGGGAACGCAGCGTGGACCCCAACGGGAAGGAGACGGAGCGCACGGTTCTGCGATTTCACCCCTTCATCGCCCCCGTGCAGGTCGCGATCTTTTCGCTGGCGCGCAACAAACCCGAGCTGGTCGACCGGGCGACGAGCATCGAGGCGGCGCTGCGTCCCGAGTTTCGGACGCAGTACGACGAAGGAAACATCGGGCAGCTCTACCGCCGTCAAGACGAGATCGGAACGCCGTTCTGCGTCACCGTAGACTATGAAACGATGGACGACGGCAGCATAACGTTACGCTCGCGCGATTCGATGCAACAGGAGCGCGTGGCGGCCGAGCAGCTCACCGAACTGCTTCGGGAGCGCTTGCGGTGACTAAGTTCGTCTACTTCTTCGACGAGGCCGCAACGCTCGCGTCGGACTCCGAAGCCAACGCCGTACGCAATCTGCTGGGCGGCAAGGGCGCCGGCCTGGCGGAAATGACCGCCGCAGGCCTCCCCGTCCCTTCGGGATTCACGATTACGACCGACGCCTGTCTGCGTTTCTACGACGCCGGCGGCAAGTTCCCCGACGGCTTGCAAGAGCAAGTCGACGTCGCGATGCGCGAGCTGGAGAAGCGCACCGGTAAGCAGTTCGGCATCGCCGCAAATCCACTGCTCGTCTCGGTTCGCAGCGGCGCGCGCGTGTCTATGCCGGGCATGATGGATACGATTCTGAATCTTGGCTTGAACGACGAGACCGTCGCGGGGCTCGCGCGCCTGACCAAGAACGAGCGCTTCGCCTGGGATGCGTATCGCCGCTTCATCATGATGTTCTCACACGTCGTGCTCGGCGTCGCTAAGGACCGGTTCGAAGAGCTGATCGAGGCGACTCGTACCTCGTTGGGCGTCCGGACCGATGCCGAAATCGATGCCGCTTCCTGGAAGGCATTGACCGATCGCTTCAAATCCATCGTGCGCGAGCACGGCAAGGAGTTTCCGCAGGACGTTCACACGCAGTTGTATGCCGCCATCGAAGCGGTCTTTGCTTCCTGGCACTCCAAACGTGCCGTCGATTACCGGCGCTACAATAAAATTCCTGACGATTGGGGCACTGCCGTCAACGTCATGGAGATGGTCTTCGGAAATATGGGCGACGATTCCGGAACCGGGGTGGCCTTTACGCGCGATCCGAACACCGGCGAGCGCGTGCTCTTCGGCGAGTATCTTACCAACGCGCAAGGTGAAGACGTCGTTGCGGGGATTCGGACTCCCGAGAAGATCTCGGACCTCGAGCGGCTTGCGCCGAAGGTCTACGCTCAGTTCGAAGCGATCGCCTCGCGCCTCGAGCGGCACTATCGCGACGTTCAGGACCTCGAGTTTACCGTCGAGCGCGGGAAGCTCTTCATGCTGCAGACTCGCAACGCAAAGCGCACCGCAGAAGCCGCCGTAAAAATCGCGCGCGATCTGGTCGAAGAAGGACTCATCGACAAGCGGCGCGCCGTTAGCATGGTCAGCGCGCAGTCGCTCGACCAGCTCTTCCACGCTCGCATCGATCCAAACGAACGCATCGCGGTCGCGTGCAAAGGGCTTAACGCGGCGCCGGGAGCGGCGGCCGGCCAGATCGTTTTTTCTGCCGAAGATGCCGTCACGTGGAAGGAACTTGGCCGCAAGACGATCCTCGTGCGAACCGAGACCACGCCCGACGACGTTCACGGGATGATCGCGGCCGAAGGAGTGCTGACCCAAAAAGGAGGCGCGACCTCGCATGCGGCGGTCGTTGCGCGCGGCATGGGCAAACCGTGCGTCGCGGGTTGCGAAGCCATTCGAATCGACTTGCGCAAGAAGCATGCCATCTTCGGGGATCGCGAACTGTCCGAAGGTGATTGGGTGACGATCGACGGCACAACCGGGAACGTGGTCGTCGGCGAGCTGCGGTTGATTCCGCCGCCATCGCGGTTGCCCGACTGGCTCGCAACGTTTCTCTCGTGGGCCGACGAGCTGCGGCGCATGCAGGTCTGGGCGAATGCCGATACGCCCGAAGACGCGGCGAAGGCGCGCGAACTCGGCGCGCAGGGCATCGGTCTCTGTCGTACGGAGCATATGTTTATGCAGCCCGACCGCTTGCCAATCGTCCATGAAATGATCTTGGCAACATCGGTCGACCAGCGGGCGAAAGCACTTGAAAAGCTGCTGCCTTTTCAGCGCGACGATTTTGCCGGGATCCTGGAGGCGATGCAAGGATTGCCGGTGACGATCCGGCTGCTCGATCCGCCGCTGCATGAGTTCTTGCCGTCGCTCGAAGATCTGCTCGTCGAAACGACCGAGCTGCGCCTCACCAACGGCATCGAATCGGCGGAATATCGCGAGAAGGAAGCGATGCTGCGCCGCGTCCAGCAGTTGCACGAACAGAATCCGATGCTCGGCCTGCGCGTCTGCCGCTTGGGAATCGTCTATCCCGAGATCTATGCGATGCAAGTGCGCGCCATCTTCGAAGCCGCCTGCGAGCTGCGGCGCCGGGGCGTGGATGCGCGGCCCGACGTCATGATCCCCGGCGTCGGCACGAAGGAAGAGATGCAGACGACGCGCGAGGCGGCCAAGCGTGTCGCCGACGAGATCGTAAAGCAGCAAAAAGTGGACGTGCCGTATCGCATCGGCACGATGATCGAGCTTCCCCGAGCTTGCATCGTCGCCGGCGAGCTTGCCGCCGAGGCCGAGTTCTTCTCGTTCGGAACCAACGACCTCACGCAGACGACCTATGGGTACAGCCGCGACGATGCGGAGGCGTCGTTCATTCCAGTCTACCTCGATAAACGAATCCTCAAAGAGGACCCGTTTCAAGTGCTCGACCGTCACGGCGTCGGCTCGCTGATGCAGCAAGCCGTAACGCTGGGGCGCTCGGCGCGCGCCGGTCTCAAGATCGGCATCTGCGGCGAGCACGGCGGGGAACCTAGCAGCATCGCCTTCTGCGACGGTTTAGGCTTGGATTACGTCTCCTGTTCGCCCTATCGCGTTCCCATCGCGCGCCTAGCCGCAGCACAATCCACTATCGGCGTGCTCAAGTAGCCCTTCGACTGCGCTCAGGACAGGCTAAGGTGACGGTACAAATGCGGCGTGCCTCGCGGACGTCGTCGTCGCGGCCGGGGAATCGGCGTACGAAGAGTTTGCGCCAGTAGGCCGTCCCGCTGAGCTTGGCAATGACGTCGGAGGCCTCGCGCGCATCGAGCGGACCGCTCGGGCCGTCTACCAGAACGGTCGAGGGCTGACCGATTCCCAAGGGGAGGCGGTGCAGGAGCTGCGACTGCGAGTCGGCCCAGACGTTGGCTTCGCCGAAGCGCTCGCGCAGCGCCGCCTCGCAGGCCTCGAAGGCGCGCAAATCGCGTTCGGCATTGAACTCGGCGGCCAACGCGTAGACCCGCACACGGTTGCGCAACGCGTAGGCCGCTTCGCTGCGCGAATCGTCGAGCGAATTGAGCACGCGGAAGTCGTCCCAGCGAAGAAACTCACCGATGTCGTCAAGCGCGCGCGGGTTGGGCCAGAGCTCGCGCAGCACGTCGTGCAGCACGTGCTCGAACATCCGTGTGGTGTGATGAAAGTAGACCGAGGCGAACATCATGTAGCGCGCCATCACGAAGGACTCGAGGGCAACGACGCCGCGACGGTCGATGCCGACGGTCTTGCGGCCGGCGTGGCTCACGATGCGCAGCGACCCAAGAAGCTGCTCGGCGTCGTAGCGCCCGGTCGCGACCCCGGTAAAGTAGGCGTCGCGCTGAAGGTAGTCCATGCGGTCGGCATCCAGATTCGGACCGCTCACGAGCTCGCGCAGGTCCGGGTACCGGCCGGCGGAATCCGCCACGATCAGGGCGAGGACGTCACCCGCGTCCACGTCGAGCGCCGCGATTCCCTCGGCGACGTCCGGCAACGCAAGCATGTCGGCCGTGCGGTGCTCGTGACGAACTTCCAGAATCTCTTCACACGCGTGGCTAAAGGGCCCGTGGCCGACGTCGTGCAGCAGCAGCGCCGCGCGTACCAGGCGCCGTTGATACGCGACGTCCTTTTCGCTCCCGAAGAAGTCCCGGCCGTGGCGCACCAGCTCGTCGAACGCGCGCGTCCCGATCGCGAGCGCGCCGAGCGCGTGCGTGAACCTAGAGTGTTCCGCCGACGGAAACGCGAGGTACGCGAGACCCAGCTGGCGCAAACGCCGCAGGCGCTGCATTGCCGGAAGGTCGAGGAGTCGCGCTTCCGCTGTGGATAACTCGATGAAGTGATGAACCGGGTCAAAGATGCGCTTCATGCCACGCGCGACGGAATACGCGGGCGAACCGAAGAACTCCCGTAGCATTGAGATACGATCAGGGCGCTCTTAACGAAATTCGCGCGCGAGTCGACATCGCGAGCTTCGTGGGACAGTACGTGCCGCTGCGAAAGCGCGGCAACGACTTGGTGGGTCTCTGCCCGTTTCACTCCGAGAAGACGCCGTCGTTTCACGTGCATCCCGACCGTGGATTCTTCAAGTGCTTCGGCTGTGGCGTGGGCGGCGACGTCATCACCTTCGTCCAAAAGTTGGAGAACGCGGCGTTTGGCGACGCCGTTCGGATGCTGGCAGCCAAAGCCGGAGTCGAGCTGGAGCCCGAGAATCCTCGCGCTGCGCGCGCGCGCAGCGAACGCGAAGCGATCTACGAAGCCAACCGCATCGCGGCCGGCTATTTCGCGCGAATGTTGGCCGGCGAGCGAGGTGCGGCGGCACGAACCTACTGCGCCAAGCGAGGCTTCACGGCTGCGACGATCGAGCGATTCGTCCTCGGGTACGCACCCGACTCGTGGAACGGTCTCGTGGCGGAGCTCGAGCGCAACGGCGTGGATCTGGGGTTGGCCGGAAAGGCCGGCCTGCTCAAGAGCGGGCAACGCGGCTATTACGACTTCTATCGGGATCGCCTCATGATACCGACCTATGCGACCACCGGCGAAGTCCTAGCTTTCGGCGGCCGCGCGATCGGCGACGGTGAGCCGAAGTATCTCAACACGTCCACGACGCCGGTGTACACCAAGGGCCAGCATCTCTTCGCGCTCAATCTCGCACGTCGCGCCGCACAGAGCGATCGCACGCTGATCGTCGTCGAGGGGTACCTCGACTGCATCGCCTTGCATCAGGCCGGGATCGAAAACACCGTCGCCGCGTTGGGGACGTCGTTCACGGCCGAGCAAGGGGCCGAGCTTCGCAAGTACGCCGACTACATCTATCTTTGCTTCGACGGCGACGCAGCCGGCAGCGGCGCCGCAACCAAAGCCATCGACATTGCGTCTAACACGATTGAGAGCACCGGTTCTCCCGTGCGCATCGTCATTCTCCCGTCCGGTGACGACCCAGACAGTTTCGTTCGAGCCAACGGCGCCGCCGCGTTTCGCCGGTTGCTCGACACTGCGAAGCCGGCAATCGAATTCAAGATCGATGCGGAAATCGAGCAGCTGCGCGCTGGGTTCGATTCTCCGGCGCGCATTATGCCCAAGGCCGCCGGATTGATTCGAAGATTAGCGCCGCGTGAGGAATGGGACCGTTGGGTCGTCTACGTCGCAAGCCGTCTGCAGGTGAACGTGGACGACCTTCGGAATAGCCGCTTCCTCGCTGATAGCGCGAACTTCGCGCCGCGCGCGCCGATCGGGTTGCCGGAAAGCCGCCACGTCAGTACCTCACCAGAGCCGCTCTCCTTCGAACGCGAAGTTGTGGGCATACTGCTCGAGGAGCCGTTGCTGGCGACGGAGTACGGGGAGCGCATCGGTGCGTCACGTTTCCGGAACGCGGTGTATCGGAGGATCTACGAGCGGATCGTGGGGGCGGCCGGCACGCTTCGCAACACGGCAGACGCCTTCGGGCTCTTTGCCGAGGATCAGGAGATTCTCGACGTAGTGGTCGAGCTGGGACGGCGCGACCGAAGCTCCGCCGTACGGTACGGCGATACCGAGGAGCGGCGCGCGCACCTGGAACGGGTGGTAGAGCGGCTGCGACTCGACAACGAACGAGAGCGGTATCGAGAGCTATCGCATCTCATCGACGAGCGGCTCGCCGGCGGCGAGCAGGTCTCGGAGGAACTGCGCGGAGAGTTCGAAACGCTTGTTGCAAAGCTGAAGCGTTAAGGGCCAAAGCGGGAAACAAAGCAAAACAGAGAGGAGGTGAACGAAAAGATAATGGCACGCAAAAAGAACGCACCGGTCGCGGACGCCGCACCGCCGGCGACGCTGGATGAGCTCAAGAAAAAGCTCCTCGCTCGCGGCAAAGTTGCGGGATCGCTAACCTACGAAGAAATCAACACCGCTTTTGAGGTGCTCGAGGAGATCACTCCCGAGCAGCTCGACGAATTCTTTGAGGAGATCACGGCCGCCGGCATCGAGCTCGCCGACGAGCAAAAAGACGAAAAGCCCGAAGCCGAGCGCGAGGAAGAGGCCGAGCAGACGATCCCGGATGGGCTCTCGCTCGACGATCCCGTGCGCATGTATCTCAAGGAGATCGGGCGCGTTCCGCTGCTCTCGATGGAACAGGAGAAGTCGCTGGCCATGCGCATCGAGGCCGGCGAGCTCGAAGGCAGCCGCAACGGCGCGGCCGATTCGAAGACCGTCGATGCGGGTGAAGAAGCGAAGCGTCAGCTGACCGAAGCCAATCTTCGGCTCGTCGTTTCGATCGCCAAGAAGTACGTCGGCCGCGGCATGCTCTTCTTAGACCTCATCCAAGAGGGCAATCTCGGCTTGATCCGGGCGGTCGAAAAGTTCGATTATCGTAAGGGCTACAAGTTCTCCACCTACGCGACTTGGTGGATTCGCCAAGCCATTACACGCGCGCTCGCCGATCAGGCGCGCACGATCCGGATCCCGGTTCACATGGTCGAAACGATCAACCGCTTGATCAAGGTCTCCCGCCAGCTTTTGCAGGAGCTCGGACGCGAGCCCTCGGTCGAGGAGATCGCCGAATCGATGGGCCTCACACCCGAAAAAGTGCGCGAGGTCATGAAGATTTCCCAAGAGCCGATCTCGCTTGAAACGCCCATCGGTGAAGAAGAAGACTCCCACCTGGGCGACTTCATCGAAGATCAAGAGGCCGTCGCGCCGGCCGAGGCGGCATCCGTCATGCTGCTCAAGGAGAAGATGCAGGACGTGCTGCAGAATCTCACCGAGCGCGAGCGCAAGGTGCTCGTCTTACGATTCGGGCTGGAAGACGGCCATCAGCGTACCCTCGAGGAAGTCGGCCAAGAGTTCGGCGTTACGCGCGAGCGAATCCGGCAGATCGAAGCGAAGGCCTTGCGCAAGCTTCGTCACCCGTCGCGCGGCAAAGCGCTCAAGGACTACTGGACAAACGAATAACCTCGCCCTGCGGGTTCCAAAAAAATGTTATTGCTGAATTTGTTGACCGCGTTGCTCGCGGTGATACTGCCGAACCCATCACCGTCCGCCTCACCCGGCGAGCGCGAGCTCCCAACGATCGTGACGGTCATCTCGTCGCCGTACTGCAACTCGCTCGCCGACCACTTCAACGGCGCGATGGTGCCGATGCTCGCCAACGACCGCGTGCTCGAGGGCACCAGTGTGCAGCTCGATACCCTCAACACGCTCTTTCATCAGACGAACTACGCCCAACAGTACATGCACGTGCAAGATGCGATCGAGCGCCAGGAGACGGCGCTCAACGACTCACTCGCCGGGATTTCGCGCAACATCAGCATGCTGCGCGACGGCGCCGCGCTGACGACCGACGTCCAGGCGAAGGCGCAGGTCACGCAGGCCGTTTGGGATCTCCAGACCGCCTACGACCATCAACGCCAACTGGCGATCGACCTGATGCACCTATATCTAGCGATGCGCAACTACAACGTCAACTATGCCAACCCGCCGATGGGCGGTTTCAGCGAGCGTGAGATGACCGAGTCTGCGGCGATGCGCGACTCGAAAAGCTGGCTGCACTTCGATTCCCAGCGCGCCGTGATCGCGCAGTCCGAAGATCAGGCCGTCGACACCGCCTACTTAGCCGCCCAAACCTACTGCGTCCCGAAGAAGTAGGGTTAGTCGGGTTTCTCGGCGTTGGCGCTGGGAATTACGTCAGGATTCTTATCGGCGAAGGCTCCGTTGGGATTGGGTTTGACCCAGACGATCAGATCCCAAATGGACGGGAAGAGGAAGACGCGCTTTACGTCGGCGACGTTCTTGGCTTTGCCCATCTTGACGATCGTCTCGGGCTTGGGATCGTCGACGTTGCCTCCCGCCGCCGCGAACTTCTTCACGCTGGTGGCGCCGTAAACTTCGGTGCTGTTGGGGCCGACCAGAATGTAATGGACGTGCTCGCGAAACGAAACCCAGCGGCGGTAGTTGACGCCCCAAACTGAGGGCGGAGCCGGCGAGCCGCTTTGCAGCACGGAAAAATCGGCGCCGAGTAAGTTGCCGTGGACGTCGTACCAGAGCTGGCTGGGCTCCTTGGGATTCCCGCTCTGCCACTGCAGATTGGCGTAGCTGATCGCGCCGTCTTCGTCTTCGTTGCCATACCGGAAGTAGCCGGCCTTTTCGGCATCCGCGGGCGTCGGGAAGCGGGCCATCAGGTCTTTTTGAATCATCTGAACGAAGGCCACTTCGGTACCCTGCGGCACGGGCGAGAGCGACGGGCCGGGTGATGGCGTGGCGGCAAAACTGGGGATTGTGGTTAGGGCGACGGCTGCAAACGCAAACATTAGTCGAGTCAACACGAGCGGAACCTCACTTTCTGGGGGCTCTTTTCCCGAAGTGAGGCAAAAAACATCGTGGCGCCTAAGGCGTCGGCGAAGGCAGCGGCGTCGAGGCCGCTGATGGCGACGGCCGAACCTTCGGAGCGGGAGCGTACGTGGGGAGTGGCGTCGCTAGCGGCGATAACGGAAACGTCGCATCGGGAACCTCGGTACCCTGGGCCAAGGGGCGCGGCGTAATGATTGCGATCGTGCCATTGGCTTGACCGGCGATCGTCGCTTCGGTTCGCGCCGGAACTTCAGAGCCTGGTTGCAGCACGAAGTTTTTCCCGTGACGCAAGATCTCCCACAACGAGTAGTACGGAAGGAAGATACCGCCGACGGTATCCTCGGCCTCGACGGTGCTTTCGTGTCCGGAGGTAACGCGCGGCTCGAGCCGCGCCGCGGGAGCGCGCAACGGCAGAACGCGACCATCGGGCAGCGTAAGCGGTTCGAAGAAAATGTCCACGAACCCGTACTTGTCCTCGATGTCCGATCCCGAGACGTCCACGATGCGAATTTGGCCGGGTGCACCGGCCGGTGCAACGGTCCGGCCGTTGACGACGATCGGGCTCTTGAGATGAGCCCGGACGATTTGACCGGCCTTCGATGACTTCGACGAAATGGGATCGTCCAAAACGAAGAGCAGCGTCGAGTCAAAGGGCAAGACGTTTACCGGGGGAGCCGTCGGACTCGGCGACGGTCTCGGAATAGGCCTTAGAGGCATTGGATAAGCCCCTACGCTTCCGGCACCGATCGCGACGGCTGCAAATGTGAAAAGGCTTAGGCGTATCCCAAGCCGGGATAACTTAGCTCGCGCGCTTCTGAGCCTTTGCTGCGCGCTTGCCCTCTTCGATGAGCTGCTTGACTTTTTGCCCACCCTTTTGTCCGATGCGTTCGTAGAAGTTGGGTCCATAACGGTCTCGCGTGGCTTCGCCGCCCTTCTTGCCACCCTTCTTACCGATCTGCTCGTAGAATTCGTGGCCGTGGGCTAGCTTCGTCGCTAGGCCGCCTTTGCGTCCAATTTGTTCGTAGAACTGGGCGCCGTACTTATTCTTGACGGTCTCGCCGCCTTTTTGGCCGGCCTCGCGGACGGACATTCCGCCGGCCCTGACCTTCGGTTCCTTGTTTTCTGCATTTTCTGCCATGGTTATTGCTGTTCACCTGTCCGTCTGCCGCCAAGCAAGGGCGGCAAACTCTTTCTAACTACTACAACGTCATTTTGGGGAGAAAAGTTTGGCGCCTAGGTTGGGGCTCGATGAGAGCGTGCAGTACGAGCGGGCGCAAGCAGGGAGCCCCTGCTCGGTTGGGAGCCTGTCAGACTTAGGCGCATTTCCGTCTTCGGAGCGCCCTTTGCCCGAATACTTCGTTGCTCATCGGTCACGAAGCTACGGCTTCGCTCCCTCATCGCGCCTCGTCTTCGAACAAAATTCGGCACGAATCCGAAAACAGCCATAGCCCTACAGGCTCCTAGAAGAGCCTTTTCGTGTCGATTAGGATCGTCACCGGGCCGTCGTTGACCAGCTCGACCGCCATCTGGGCTCCGAACTCGCCGTAGGCCACCGGAACTCCGAAAGACGTGACGGACGCACCCACAAGCTCGTAGAGACTGCGCGCCACTGCCGGCGGCGCCGCGGCAATGAATGAAGGGCGCCGGCCCCGCCGGACGTCACCGTGCAGGGTGAACTGAGAGACCAACAGGAGGGCTCCGCGGATCTCTCGCAAGGAGCGGTTCATCAATCCGCCGGCATCAGGAAATATGCGTAGCTCGGCGATCTTTTCGGCCATCGATCGCGCGTCGCGCTCATCGTCGTCACTCCCGACGCTAAGCAGCACCAAGAGCCCGGCGCCAATTTCCCCCACGATGCGGGCCTCTACGCGAACGCTGGCTGTGCTAACTCGTTGAACGACCGCGCGCACTATCGTGAGAAGATGGAGGAGATCGCGAAGAGCGCGTTCTCGCGCCGTTCCAAGACGCGCCGGTAGAAATATCCCGCCCAATGCGTCCCAAACGGAACGTAAATGCGAAGCCGGTATCCTTCGGCCACTATTTGCCGTTGCACGCGCGGACGACAGCCGTAAAGCATCTGGAACTCGAAGCGATCATGCGGGATGCCTTCCGCAGCGGCGAACTCCTTGACGGCGGCGATCAGCCGGTGATCGTGCGTCGCAATGCCCGGGTAGTTTCCATGCAACAAGAGCCGGCGCGCCTGCTCCAGGTATTGAGTCCGGATCTTCGGCATCGGCTTGTAAGCGATCTCCGGGCTCTCGCTGTAGGCGCCCTTGACGAGCCGAACTCGAGCTTGAAGCGCAATTGCGTTTTCCACGTCGGCGGGCGTACGCTTCAAGTAGCACTGCAGCACGGGCCCGACGTTGGGGTGCGTCGCGAAGGCTTGCTGGAAAACGCGCAGCGTGGCCTCGACGACGGAAGAACCTTCCATGTCGATACGCACGAACGGATCGCGGTTGTGCGCGGCGCGGTCCAGGATCGTAACGAGGTTGTCCAGGGCAAAATTTTCGTCGATGAGCAGGCCCATCGCCGTGAGTTTGACGGAAACGTTCGAATCGACGCCGCTCTGTGCGATCGCGTCGAGTATTTCTTTGTAGGCCTCGCGCGTGCGGAGCGCCGCCTCGGTAACGTGGACGTCCTCGCCCAGAAAGTCGAGCGTCGCCGACATCCCCTGGCCATTGAGTTCGCGCACGGCAGCGATCGCGTCGCCAATATTGTCGCCCGCGACGAATCGCCGAGCGAGAAAATAGAAGTTTTGCTGAAAAGCCTCTCTAGCCACTAAGCATCGAAGCCAAAAACTCAATAAATACGGGCAATTTAGGGGGAATGCGTCTCTGGAGCGTTCCCCATCGATGTACCGCCATAAAGTGCCTATGTACCCCTTTGAGCCTTTTTCCCGCTAGGGCGAAGACCCGGTCGAAGGCGTCTGCCCCCTGGCCTGCATCGCCGGATGAGGTGGCTGTAGGTGTCGAGCGTCAAGCCGATGCTCGAGTTGAGGCAAAAGCGTACGTCGGGCGCCGGAGTCAGGACGAAGGGCAAGCGCTCACCGAGTTCCCTGGGGAATACCTAGCCCCGGTCGAAACCATTTACGACGTCGATTGGAGCAGCCTGATGATTGATTTGCGTTTTGGTCGCAACGCTCTAGGCGTTTGCGTGGCCTCAGCAATGCTCGCGGGATGCGGAGGACAGGCTGCTAACCGCGTCCTGCCGGCCAACGGTGCCCCCGACCATCTCCCGGGCCAGAAAACGTTTTACTACACGGGCGGCGCGCAGAACTTTACCGTGCCGAAGGGCGTGAGGTACCTCAAGGTCATTGCGCGTAGCGCGAGCGGTGCAAGCGGCAACTCGGGCTCGCAGGGCGGTCGCGGCGGCCGCGTCTATGCCATGATCGGCGTCACTCGAGGAGAGAAGTTACTAATCTTCGTTGGCGGCGCGGGCGTTAGGGATAAGGGTGGCTTCAACGGCGGTGCAGACGGCGGCAGCGTGAAAGGATGCGGCGGCGGCGGCGGCGGTGGCGCGTCGGATGTTCGGCGGGGCGGCCCCGAGTTGGCAAATCGCATACTGGTTGCTGGTGGGGGCGCCGGCGCGGGCGCCTTCAATTCGTCGGATTATGAACCCAACGGCAGCGGCGGCAGAGGCGGCGGCAGTACGGGCGGCTCAGGCGGCGAGGGCGGTGGCTATAACGGCGGTCTACCCGGGACCGGAGGTACACAAGATCAGGGCGGGTCGGGCGGCGGCGGCACGGGCACGGCCGGCTCGGGCGGCTCCGGAGGCAACGGGTCGCTGGGGCGTGGCGGCGCCGGGGGCGCAGGCTGTACCAGCACTGAGTTTTCTTCGGTGGGTGGTAGCGGCGGCGGCGGTGGCGGCGGCTTCTACGGAGGCGGCGGTGGTGGCGTCGGCGGTGCATCCTACAGCTACGGCGGCGATGGTGGCGGCGGTGGCGGCGGTTCGTCCTATGCCGAGCCGAGCGCAAGCGACGTGCATTTTTGGCAAGGTTGGAAGAACGCCATCGGCAACGGGCTTGTCGTCTTCAGCTGGTAGTCAAAAGAATCTCTCGTAGTTCTATTACACGGCCTCGCGAATTCGCGGGGCCGGCGCTAAGCGTCGACGCCTCGGCGCAGAAGCCAAGCAGTGGCAAGCACGACGGCGGCCAGAACGACGAAGCCGTAGCAGAGTGCGAGCGCTTCGCGAACGCCCGACGCGGAAAGCGCGACGTAGAGCGCGACCGGCAGCGACGTGGGATGAAATGCAACGATGCTCGTCGCGCCGTATTCGCCGATCGCACGAAGCCATGCGAACGCGATTCCGGCGCCGATGCTGCCCGAAGCGGCCGGCAATGCGATGCGAGAGAAGATGCGCCACTCGCTCGAACCCAACGTTCGAGCGGCGTCGGCGTACATCGGGTCGAGGGCGCTAAATGCGGCGGTTGCGGCGATGGCGACGAACGATCCGGAGACGAAGAACTCGGCGACTCCAACGCCCAGCAGCGAATCCGGCACCGTCAATCCATGCGCGGCTAGCCAGGATCCGGCCGGCGAGTTCGTGCCCAGGGCGTAAATCAGCATCAGACCCGAGGCGACCGGCGGAAATGCGAGGGGCAGGGCCAGCAAAAAAAGGGCGGCTGCACGCAGACTTGGGGCCCTTTGTGAAAGATAGTATCCCGTAGGAACTCCCAAGAGTGTCGCGATCAGCGTCGCTCCCGCCGATGCGATCAGCGAAACGCGCAACGCGTCGCCTCCAACTTTGGCGAAGATGGCAATCGCTTGGGTGGGCGGCATCGCCGTGATGACTGCGAGCACCGGCGCAACGAGCGCAACCAGCAGCAGCAACGCCGCGAGGAGAAAGATCCGGCCCGCCGACCGGCGCCTCATGCAGGAACCTTCACCGGCGTAGCGCGCAAAGCGTGCCAATGAGCGCAGCACTGCTCAAGGTCTTCGTCATCGCGCTCGCCTTGGCGCTCGACGTTTTTGCCGTCGGCGTCGGGGCCGGCGTTCGCGGCGTCTCCCCCCGGCAGAAAGTTCGCATTGGCATCGCCTTTGCTTGTGCCGAAGTCGTGATGAATATCCTTGGAGCCTGCCTCGGTTTGTTGGCCGGCCGGCTCATCGGCGACGTTGCGGGCTACTTCGGATTTGCCGCGCTCGTGGGCCTGGGCGCCTACATGATGAAGGAGAGCCGCACCGATCTGCGGGGCGAACCGGTCGATCTCTCGCGCGGACCGGGCTTGGTCGTCGCCTCGCTGGCGATCAGCCTCGACTCGCTCGGTATCGGGTTTTCGATTCTGTACGTCGGCGTGCCGATGCCGATCTCGCTGATCGTTATCGCGGTCGTGTCGATCGTATCGACGACCCTCGGCCTCACCGTTGGATCCCGGCTGGGACGATTTGCCGAACGCAACGCCGCGTTCGTCGGCGGGCTCTTGCTTTCGCTCACCGGCATCACCTTCGCGGCGCTCAAGGCGCTGCACGCCGGGTAGCTGAAATCGAACGCGTGCGAGTCGGCCTGAGACTCCTGGAGCTTGCGCGCGAACGGCGCGCGAAAGCAATTTTCGTCGTCGGCACCGGAAAGAACGTGGGCAAAACCACCGCGCTCTTGGCCATCTACGAAGCGGCGTGCAGGTCGGGATTGCGTGTCGGCTTGGCGTCGATCGGCCCGAAGCCTCGCCTGCGGTTGCACGCAAACACCGTCTTCGTCACGGCGCGCCCGCTGTTGTCGCCCTCGCCCGCCGTCGAAATTCTCGAGATGTCGCAGCTCGAGAGCTCCTCGGGACCGCTGCTGTATGGTCGAACGGCTCACGGCGGCCTGTATGATTTGGCCGGTCCTTCAACCGCCTCGGGGCTGCGCGCGGCCGTCGAAGCGATCGCAGCGCGTAGCGACATCGTTTTGGTTGACGGTGCGATCGATCGGATCGCGACGTTGGCAAGCGCCGACGGTGCGATCGTCGTCTCCTGTGGCGCGGCGGCAGCAAAGACGGAGTCGGAAGCGGTCAGTGACGTCGCAACGCTGACTGCGCGCCTGCGGGTCCCTGCGTTCGATCCGGATGACGGCGTTCTCGAGCTGGAAGGCGCCCTCACCGCAACGATGGCCGCGGACTTCATTGCCGCCGGGGAAGATCGGCAGATCGTCGTTGGAGATTCGACGCAGATCGTCATGCACGGGAGATCGCTGACCGAAGCGCTGGTGCGGCTGCGCATTCGTTGTCGCCGTGCGCTTGACGTGATCGCGACGACGGTCTGCGCCGTCGCGCCGGAGCGCAGCTTCGATCCGGCGGCTTTTCTTGCCGCCGTCGCCGGCGCGACGAAGTTGCCGTCGTTCGACGTCTTCGCCGCCAGAGAGGCCGCGTGAAGGCACTCGATCTGCTCGACGCGGCAAGCGCCGAACTGCTGGGCTTCGACTGGCTCGTCAACGCCGTCGCGCCGATCTCTCCGTATGGATCGCGCCTCTTCTCCGAGCTGGTGCCGTTTCGCCCCGGCAACGAGGCGGCCGCGGAATCGCGCGCGCGAAAAATTGCTGAGATGGGCGAGCGGCTTCATCCCGATCGGGTATCGGCGGCCCGCGCGCTCCTCGAACAGTTGCCCGACATCGCTGGGGTCATCGCTCGCGCCTCGATGGGAGAGATGCTCGACGATCCCAGCTTCTTAGAGCTGCGTCGGTTTTGCGAGACGATCGAGCGCGTCGACGCGTTGCTCCCGGCTATCACGCACGGGGAACGAATTGCAAGCGAAGCGACGCATGCGGTCATGGAGGCACTCGCGCCGGGGCGCAACGAGGCGGCGGGGTTTTATCTTTCCGATGCCTTCGATGCCGAGTTGGCGACGGCGCGCGCCGCATACACGCAAGCGCAGGCCGAGGTCGACGCGGCGCGCGGCCGAGAGCAAGAACGCGTCGCGCACGAGTTAGGGCGCGAAGAGGTCGCCGACGACGAGCTCATCGTAATGCGATCGGAGCTGCACGGGACATTACCGGAAGGCATTCGCGTCGTGCGCGAGTCGGCGACCTATCTTCTTTGCGCATTGGAGTACGGAGAAAGCTCGCACAGCGCGCTCGAGCGCCGTGAGGCGGCATTCGGCAGGGTGGGCGCCCTCGAAGAGCGCGTCCGGCTCGGTCTGTCGTCGATCGTTCGCGAGCATGCCGCCGGGGTTGGCGTTGCGGCCGGTGCGTTAGGCGAGCTGGATGTGAGCGTCGCCGCCGTACGTTTTTATCAATCGCATCACTGCACCGCTCCGGTCGTGATGTGCGACGCGGCGCTAAGCTTCGAGCGGGCGCGCTTTCTTCCGCTGGAGGCCGAGCTGATCGTCGCGGGGCGCCAGTACGTGCCGATCGATCTCGATCTGCGCGGCGCGGCCGTTCTAACCGGACCAAACATGGGCGGAAAGAGCCTCGCTTTGCAGACTTGCGGCTTCCTCGCGCTTTGCGCCGCGTTTGGGTTGCCGGTCCCCGCCGCCAACGCGCGAGTTGGGCTCTTCGATCAAATCGCGTGGCTGGGGACGGGACTGCGAGAGCGCTCCGGGGGTCTGCTCTCCTCGTTTGCCCGCGAGGTGACGTCGCTCAAAGAGATCCTCGAGCGATTCGCACCGCGGCTCTTGATCTTCGTCGACGAGTTCGCGCGTACGACCACGCCGCACGAGGGAAAGGCGCTCGTCGTGGCGCTGACCGAGCGTTTGCGGCAAAGAAATGCCTGCGCTCTAATAGCGACGCATTTGCAAGGCGTCGCCGCAGCTGCGGGAGTCGCGCACTTTGCGGTTCGCGGACTCAAGGGAATCCGCACGCCTCCGGGCACGCGCGATCTGAAGGACGCGCTCGATGCCTTGGCCGCCTCGATGGATTACACGATCGCCGAGGTCGGCGGTGACGACGCTCCGCATGCCGACGCCATCGCGCTTGCCGAGCTCCTCGGCCTCGATTCGGAGTTCGTGGAGGCCGCCTACCGCGCGCTGTCACAGTGAGCTCCATGGACCCTCTCATCATCACCTGTGCGCCCGTCGGCGCTGAGGTTCGGCCCGAGCAGACGCCGCATTTGCCGTACACGCCGCAACTGCTCGGAGAGACCGCCCGCGCGGTACGCGAGGCGGGCGCCTCGATACTGCACGTGCACTGCCGCAACGACGACGGCAGCAACACGCACAGCGTAGAACGCTTCGGTCAAGCGTATGAGGCGATTCGCCGGGAGAGCGATCTCATCGTGCAGTTTTCTACCGGCGGCGCGATCGGGATGACGCTGCAGGAGCGCTCGAGCGTCCTCGAGCTGCGCCCCGAGATGGCGACGCTCACCTGTGGAAGCGTTAACTTCGGCGACGACATTTTTGAGAACAGCTTCCCGATCATGCGCGATCTCTTGAAGAAGATGAATCAGTTCGGAGTGCGCCCGGAGCTAGAAATCTTCGATAAGGGCCACCTTGCGAATGCGCGCCGCCTCGCCAAAGAGCGCCTTCTAACGTTTCCGCAGCACGTGGATTTCGTACTTGGCGTGCCGGGCGGTTTGGAGGCGACGGTCCAGAATCTCTGCGACCTCGTCGACGATCTGCCCGAGGGCTGCACGTGGTCCGTGGCAGGCATTGGGAAACGCCAGCTTCCGATGGCGATGGCGGCGATCGCCATGGGCGGTCACGTCCGGGTGGGGCTGGAGGACAATCTCTATTACAGTCGTGGACGGCTGGCCCGCAACGAGGATCTCGTGGCGCGCGTCGCTCGGCTTGCCACGGAGGCCGGCCGCGCCATCGCCACGCCCGACCGCGCTCGGAAGGTTCTCGGTCTGCCGATGCCGCAATAACGCCGCCGATTGTTCACCTACGTCGTGCGGCGGACGCTTCAGTCGATTCCGCTGCTGCTGGCCATCTCGATTATCCTTTACGGCATCCTCTACAACATGCCGGGCGGCCCTCTGGCGCCTTACCTGCAGAACCCTCACATCACGGCAGCAGACATCACGCGCCTCAAACACAATCTAGGCCTCGACCAGCCGGTCCCGATCCAATACGTCAAGTGGCTCGGGCACATTTTGACCGGCGACATGGGGTACTCGACGAGCAACTCGGAGCCCGTTTTTCAAGCGCTGATCGAGCGCTTTCCGGCAACGCTCGAGTTGATGGGGGCTTCGCTCTTTATTGCAATCGCGGTCGGCATCAGCGCCGGCATCATTTCCGCGGTCTATCGCTATACCGCCCTCGACTATGCGATCACGACCTTCGCGTTTTTCGGTCAGTCGATGCCGGTCTTCTGGTTCGCTCTCATGATGCAGCTCGCGTTTGCCGTCCACGGTATTCCGCTCCCCGGCGGCTATCAGATCCAGCTTCCGTCGGCTAGCATCTCGAGCAGCGACACCTTCGACTTGGGTGACCGGATCGAGCACTTGATTCTGCCTGCCGTCGTTCTTTCGTTGCTGCAGATCGCGCTCTTTAGCCGGTTCATGCGGTCGTCGCTCTTGGAGGTGCTGGGCACCGACTACATGCGCACGGCGGCGGCTAAGGGACTTTCGTTCAGAACGATTCTGTACAAGCACGGCTTGAAGAACGCGCTGATACCGGTCGTCACCGTCATCGCGCTCTCGCTGCCGTCCCTGCTTGCGGGTGCCATCGTTACCGAGAACATTTTCGCGTGGCCGGGGATGGGCCGGCTCTTCATCAACGCGCTCACGCAGAGCGACCTCGCATTGCTCATGGGGTATCTGTTGCTCGTGGCATTTCTCGTCGTTTTCTCCAACCTTCTCGCCGACGTCGTGTACGCGTGGCTCGATCCGCGCGTGAAGTACGATTGATGACGGCCGCGACGATCGTCGAACAAGAGCTTCCGTACTCCAAGGTAACCTTTTGGACGCGCTTCCGGCGGCACAAGCTTGCGATCGCCGGTGTCGTGGTGCTGACGCTGATGGTGCTCGCCGCCGTCTTCGCCAGACAACTCTCTCCGTTCAATCCTGACTTCATCGATAACGGGACGACGACAGTGCCGCATTGGAACGGCACGCCGCTGCCGCCGTGCTTTCAAGATAAGTCGCTGTGCTGGGGGCATCCGCTGGGAACCGACGAGGTCGGACGCGATTTGCTGTCGCGGCTGCTCTTCGGCGCGCGCATTTCGCTGACCGTCGGGCTCTTCGCCGTGATCATGGAGGTGCTGATCGGCACGACGCTCGGAGCGATTGCCGGGTATTACGGCGGTTGGATCGACTATGCGCTGATGCGTCTCACCGACGTCTTCCTTTCGATTCCGCTGCTGCCGCTGTTGCTCGTGCTGACGGCGATCATTGCAGCCACATCATCCCACGCGGCCTTGAGTTTCGGCGTGATCGTGATCATCATCGGAGCGCTTTCGTGGCCTAACGTCGCTCGTTTGGTGCGAGCCTCGTTTCTGAGCCTGCGCGAGCGCGAGTTTGCCGAAGCCGCGCGAGCCGTCGGCAATAACGATGGCCGCATCATCTTTCGCCACCTGCTGCCCAACGCTGTCGCGCCGATCATCGTTCAGGCGACCCTCGACGTCGCGGGCGTCATCGTTCTCGAGTCCACGCTCTCCTTTTTGGGGCTGGGCATCCAGCCGCCGACGTCTTCCTGGGGCAGCATGCTCTCAAACGCTCAGAGCGATCTGCAAATCGCCTGGTGGGCGGCCGTCTTTCCGGGCCTCTGCATCCTGGTGACCGTGCTGGCGATCAACTATATCGGCGACGGACTACGCGACGCCCTCGACCCCAACATGCGCTAGCAGGGTCGGACGGCCGGCAGGCCCAAACGCTGAGAGCCCTCCCTGCGCAAGTGGCGGAATTGGTAGACGCACTAGCTTGAGGGGCTAGCGGGAGCAATCTCGTGCAGGTTCGAGTCCTGTCTTGCGCAAGGTCGCGATTGAAGTGGTTCGGGAAACCGAGGCCACTTTTTTCTTGGCGTTAGCGCTTTCGCGGCCGGCTTTTTCGAAGCTGCACGGCCCCTAGCCGGGCGCGTGACCCTGACGCGCTAAGGAAGAACGCTAACTGTCGCACTAAGCGCAAAAGAGAATCCGAGGAGGGTCTTTGTAGGCTTGCCTCCCCTCGGGTACGGGTAGAACCCAACCATTGGTTGGTCATTCGAGACCCCAGCTGCGTAGAGTTCGTTGTTCTGGATCCAAAAACCATAAACAGCCGAGGCACCAACTAGTTTGGTTGTGCCAACTTTCGTTCCGGTAGCTCCATTTATTTTGAAGCGGTACATTTGCGCATCGTTTTCACTTGCGACCGCGAGGTATTGACCATCCCATTGAAGGAGGGAGTATGCACTGAAGCTCTGATTCAACGTAAGGTCCTTGAGCTTGCTGCGGCCCTTGTAAAGTACGGCGAAACTGGAATTCTGATACGAGTCTGCGACGCCACTAACGTAGAGGTCCCCAGTGCTGTCGTAGCTGTCAGAGGAAACGTAAACCATATTGGGGTCCGCGTAGTCCTGCGGCGTGCCTTTGGCGTTTTTGTATATTGCGACATCTCCTGGTTCCTCCATGTCGCTGCCGGTAACGGTTATATCGTTCGTGACTGCAAGGTTCCCCGTCGTCGGGTCCACAGAACAGCCGGTGGGATAGGCGTCCGGGTCGTTGAGGACCGCTGTGGGCTCCTTGCGTCCGTGCGGGAACACCTTGACGCTTGCGGCATCAAAATCCACGACAAAAACGTTGCCTTCCTTATCGCTGCACAAGCCGGCAATCGCTCGGAACCCCGTAATCTTTTCTACTAACTGGCCGCCCGGAAGCGAGAACACGTAGAGAAAGTTGTCGCCGCCATCAGAAACGTAAAGAAGAGGACCCTTCAATCTCGAGGCATCGCGGGCGATCCAGGATTGTCCGCGGTGGTTTCGCAATGTCTGTGCGACGCCATTCTGTTCTAAGAATGAAATGCGCATGAGGCCCGATTGGGTGACGTGTTGCGTAAGTGCGGCTGGTTCGATCTGCGCCTGGGACGCGTTGCAACCTTCAAGCAAAATAACGGCCAGCATGATCCAAGCATGGCGGCCTAAATCCGACTTCATTAGCAGCTTGCTCCTCTTGCAAACGAGGTCTTGCCCTCAGCGCCGTCTATGCCCTTTCGGAGACCCGGATCAACCTTGCCGACGCGAAGGTGAGGTTCGTAGCTTCGACTCCAGTCTTGCGCAGGTTCGCCCCCCCGCCTTAGCAGCCGCCCTTCATGCCGAACGCTAACGCACCCGCGTCAAAATCCGACCCGCCGTAGACATCTTCGAAGACGCCTGGGCCGATGTTGCCGCGGCTAGCCGATCCGATGAACACTAATCCGGCGTTCTGGCTGTACGCCTGTACCGTGATAGTCGCCACGAGGGTGTGGTTGCTGACTAGGAATGAGCCGTCGTATTTTCGGCTGCCAAGGACAAGCGACGCCGAGCCATTTTCGCCCAGTGTCAGGCAGGACGTACCGTTGCTGCGTTGCGATTTGGTCACGGTCACCGGCCAGTTGCCGCTGTAACCGTGTGCCGTAGCGGCACCGGCCGAGCCAGCCATCGCCGCGGTTGCGACGGCGGCGATTAGAATGTGTTGCGAAAAACGCATAGGCAGTTCTCCTTGTCGGTTCGAGGGGGTCAATGGCGCAGAGTCTAAACTGGGTTGATGAAAAAAGCCTGAAGCGCCCAAACAAAGTGCAAGACAATTCCACGATCGTAACAATCCGAATGGAACGAGCCGCCGATACCGATTCGATCGATCGTGTCATCGAAGCGGCGTTTCAGAACGCGCCGCACTCCAGCCACACGGAGCGGTTCATCGTCAATGCGCTGCGACGGTGCAATCGGTTGACGATTTCTTTGGTGGCCGAAGACGGGGATGCCATCGTCGGCCACGTCGCAATTTCACCAGTCACCGTTTCCTCTGGCGCGGCCGGATGGTATGGCCTCGGGCCACTCGCAGTCTTGCCGTGCCATCAACGCCAGGGCATTGGTTCAATGCTGGCGCACGCGGCGCTTAAGGAGTTGCGCCGCCGTGGCGGTGCCGGCTGCGTCGTGCTCGGTGACCCGGGCTACTATGGCCGCTTCGGATTCAATGCCCATCCCGGCCTTGAGCTGCCAGGTGTCCCGACAGAATACTTCCAGACACTGGCGTTCGCCGACGAACTTCCGCAGGGCACGGTACGCTACCACAAAGCATTTGATGCTACGACCTAAACACTACTTTTACAGCTCCCGCAACATCTGGCGCTCGGAGACTCCCGAGCCGCTGCAATCGATGGCGCCGATGTCGGTGAATCCGTGCCGCCGATAGAGCGCGACGGCGTGCGCGTTGCTCTCGACGACGGCTAAAGAAATTCTGCCGGCTCTTCGTTCGCGAGCCCATTCGATCACCGCCGCGACCAGCGAGTCGCCGACGCCCTGACCGCGTGCAAAGGGCGCGACCCACATCGAGATGAGCTCGACGGTTCCGTATTCATGCGGGGCCGTGGAACTTACCATGCCGGCGGCTTTGCCGTCGAGATCGGCGACGATGTTGAGCGCCACCGTAGAAAGGCGAGCGCGCCAGCGAGCCTCGGTATCGCCGTCGCCTTGCCACTCGGCAAGGGCCGAGCTGAAGGCGTGGGGCGCTTCGCTGAGGGCATCCAACCTCAGCTTTCGCCAGATCGCCCAATCGTCGGCGCCTAGTACTCGAAGGCCGACCGCGAGCTTGCGTCCTACCAGCGCGCGAGCTGCGTGATCTGGATTAGGTTGCCGCATGTGTCGTTCAGGATCGCGATGGTCGCGCCGGTCACATCGGTGGGCGCCATCGTGAACTCGGCTCCACGAGCTTTAATGCGCTCGTACTCGCCCTTGACGTCGTCGCTGAAGAAGTTGGCCGCGGCCTGCCCCTGCGCAAACCTGGCCTCCTGATAAGCCTTGGCTGCCGGATTGTCGTTGAGCGCCAGCTGCAGCTCGGTTCCGTCCGGGTCCTCGGGCGAGGTCACGGTCAGCCACCGAAACGGGCCGTTGCTGAAATCGGCCTTCTTCATAAAGCCCAGAACGTCGGTGTAAAAGCGCAGGGCCTTTTCCTGGTCGTCCACGTACACGCTGGTCAACTTGATCTTCATCGGTTACCTCCGTTGGTTACGTTCGCGGTCCGTGCCGCGTCATTCCGTTGACGGAACGCGACCAAAGAATGTGACCCAAGGCGGCAGGGCGCAAGGCCGCTCTTGAGGGGTGCCCAGCAGGGGCCTGGCTTCCGGACAGGCGACCTCGTGCCGCTCCGACGAAAAGACGCCTTGAGCCTGCCTGGGACTGAAACAGACGGCGGGCTCTGGGCGTAGAGCTAAGCAACAATGGATTTCGCATCATGTGGTTGACGCGTTTCGCGCTTTCCCGTCCGACGATCACCATCGCGATCTTCGCCGCGCTGGTCGTCTTTGGCGTTATCTCGTTCGTTCAGCTGGGGCGTAGCTCGAGTCCGCCAAACACGGACTTCCCGGTCGTCGCGGTCTTTGCCAGCTATCCGGGAGCCTCGCCCCAAGACATGGAGCGGATGGTCGTCAAGCCGATCGAAGACCAGATGTCGGGCATCGACCATCTCGACCAACTGACCGCGAACGCCCAGGAAGGCACGGCGGTCGTCGTGGTGCAGTTCAAGATGGGGACGGATCTCAATCTCGCGTCGGTCGACGTGCAGCGGCGCGTGGATATTGCCCGGGTCTACATGCCCACCGACCTCGATCCGCCGGTCGTGACGAAGGCGGGACAGGCCGAGCCGCCTCTCTTGGACGTGGCCGTCAGCTCGACGACGCTCTCTCAGCCGCAGATCGCCGACCTCATCAACAGCGAGATCACACCGCTGGTCGAGCAGATCCCCAACGTTCAATCCGTCGACGTCTACGGTTCGGCTACTCGCGAGTTTCATGTCGAGCCCGACCCGGTTCGGCTCGATGGCACCAACGCCACGCTGGAAGACGTATTCAACGCCGTCGCGATCAATAACCTCAACGTGCCGGGCGGCATCATGACGCAACCGACGCGCGAAGGCAGCGTCGCGATTCACGATTATGTGGAAAAATCCGACGATTTGCTGGGCATTCCGTTCTCGCCGATCAGCGTGCTGCAATACCCGGTCAAGTCGCTGAAGATCGGCGACATCGCCAACGCGTACGACAGCCACATCGCGATGCGAACGATCTCCTCGTACAACGGCCATCCGCGCGTTTACATGGAGATTAACCCCACCCTCGACGCCGATCAGATCAAAGCGACCGCAGCTTTGCGAGCCGAGCTCAAGAAGATCCAGGCGCAGTTCCCGCAGCTCCAGTTCCACGAGATCGACGCGCCGGCCGATTACACGCAGAAGATGCTCGTAGGCGTGGGGCAGTCGCTGATCGAGGGTATCGTCTTAACGGCGATCGTCATGCTGCTCTTTCTCCACGCTTGGCGCAACGCCGTCGTCGTGTTTCTCGCGATTCCGACCTCGATTCTCGCGACCTTCATCGTGATGCGCCTCTTTGGATTCCACATCGACTCGATGTCGATGATGGGCCTGGCGCTAATCATCGGCATCCTTGTCGACGACTCGATCGTCGTGCTGGAGAACATCACGCGCCATCGAGATATGGGGCTGGATCCGATGACCGCGGCCATCACCGGCCGAACCGAAATCGGTGGTGCGGCCGTCGCGATTACGATGGTGGACGTCGTCGTCTTTCTTCCGATCGCCTTCATGTCCGGAATCGTCGGTGCGTACTTGCGCGAGTACGGCGCGGTCGTCGTGACGGCAACGCTCTTCTCGCTCTTCGTCTCATTTACGCTGACGCCGTTGCTGGCCGCGAAGTGGAGCGTTCTTAGCCGCTCCGAAGCGCCCCCGGCCTGGTTGCGGCTGCTCGACCACCGGCGCGTCGATATCGGGCTGCTCCTACTGGCGGCGGCAATGTTCGCCATCGGAACGTTCACGGGCTGGTTCCTGCTCAACGCGATCGGGATTTTCGTCGCAGCGCTGCTGTTGCTCAATGCGTTCGTCCACCGCTACGAGTCGATACTGCAACTCTATCGTTCGAAGTTCTTACCGTTCGCGCTGCGGCACGGTGCCTTCGTGGTCTTTGTCTGCGTTGCGCTCCTCCTGAATTCGATTACGCTGGTCGCGGGCGGCGGCATGGCTACGGTGGGCGCCGACGTCTTCTTGTTGGTCGTGTGCGCGCTCGCTCACGGAGCCGGCATGTTCTTGCGCCGGCCGCGTGCATCGCGCCGGGCCGAACGGTTCGGACCGTTGCGTTTCCTTCGTTCGATCGGCACGACGAAATCCACGATGGTGGCCACGTTCGCGCTTCCGGTCGTGCTGGCACTGCTGATGCTGCCGCTCGGGGCCGTGAGCTTCGACTTCATGCCGGCGCAGCAGACCGGTGAGATCAGCATGACGGTCACCTATCCGCCCGGCACGCCAATCGCCGTGACCAATGGCTACGTATCCCACTTGGAAGATGCGATCATGAAAATCGACGGCGTCAAATCCGTCAGCGCCACCACCGGGCGCAAGCCGGCAGGCTGGAGCAGCGTGACCGGCGGCAACTACGCGCAACTCAACGCGCAGATGCAAGATAACCGCATCAAGGATACCAACAACGCGATCAAATCAGTTCGCAAGCTTGGGTATTTGGTGCCCGGCTCCGAGTTCGACGTGGCCGGCGATAATGAAAATGGTCCGGCGATCTACTATTCCTTGACAGGCCCCGACGAATCGCTCGGGCCCGCGGCCGAAAAAGTCGCGCAGTTCCTGAGGACGGTTCCGGGTGCCGTCAACGTGCAGACCAGCGCGGAAAACGGTGCGCCACGAATGAACGTGGACGTGGACCGCGCCAAGTGCGAGCTTCTCGGAATCAACCCGTCCGACGTCGCGACGGTCGCCCGCATCGCCGTGGACGGCGCCGTCGCGACCAAAGTGAGGACGCCCACCGGTCTGGTTGACGTGCGCGTGCAGTTTCCCGCGGCCGACCGCAATACCGAAGACGCACTGAAGTACGTGAAGGTCCGCGCAAACGACGGTTCGCTGGTGCCGATCGGGGACGTCGCCAGCTTTAGCTGGACGACCGCGCCGACGAAGATCGAGCGCCTCAATCGCGAGCGCGTCGTCAACGTGTACGGCGACATCCTTCCCGGGTACTCGCTCGGTCAAGTCGTCGGACCGTTGCAGAAGAAGATGCAAACGCCGGGCTTTCTTCCCCAAGGCGTCGGCCTCAAGTCGCAAGGTAACTCGCAGTTCATGGAAGAGACCTTTGCAAACATGGGTATCGCGCTGATCACGTCGTTCATGCTCGTCTACATCTTGATGGTGATCCTTTACGGGTCGTTCCTCGAGCCGCTGATCGTTATGTTCTCGGTACCGCTGGCAATCATCGGAGCGCTGATCCTCTTGGCGCTGATGGGGCGCCTCCAGCCCGACCAAGGCCAGTCCCTCAACATCATCTCGATGCTCGGCGTCGTCATGCTCTTCGGACTCGTTGCAAAGAACGGAATTCTCTTGGTCGATTATTCAAACACGCTGGTGAAACGCGGCATGCGCGTGCACGACGCGGTGCTGCAAGCCTCGGCCACTCGCTTCCGCCCAATCATCATGACGACCGCAGCGATGATCTTCGGCATGCTGCCGCTGGCGCTCGGCTACGCCGAGGGTGGGGAGTGGCGCCAGGCGATGGGAACGGTCATCATCGGCGGACTCTTGAGCTCTCTGATTCTGACGCTCTTCCTCGTGCCGATGATCTACGAGACGTGGATCGGTTACTTCGAGCGGCGAGCCGATCGCCGCGCGATCGAAGCCGAGATGTCGCAGCCGATGGAGAGGGCGCCTGCCTAAGCGCCGAGCCCTTGTAACTGGGGCGGCAGCTGGCCTCGCAGCCGGGATCGCTGCGGCATTGGCGCACGACGGCTTCAACGGCGTCGCGATCACGTATCGCAACACGCTGCCGGACGCCACCGTTGCCGCCATCGAAGCGGCCGGCGCCGCCGCATCGGCCACGAAGGTCGACTTCCTCGACGATCCCGTTCGCGTCGAAAAGAGCCTCGACGACCTGGTGCGGCAACACGGTCCGTTCGACACGCTCGTGCATGCCGTCGGCCCGCTCGTCGTCAAGCGCTTCGCTCGCGCGACGCTGCAAGAGTATACGGAAACGTTCGACGGTAACGTGCGAAGCGCGATGCTGGCAGCGCGCGCAACCCTGCCCGGAATGCGTGACGCAAAGTTCGGCCGAGTCGTCTTCTTCGGAATGCTGGGTTCCGAGCAGACGCGTCCCTTCCGCGGCTTCTCACTCTATCAATCGGCTAAGAGCGCGCTGGTTGCGTTTGCGCGCTGCCTCGCCCTCGAAGAGGCGGCCCACGGCATTACCGTCAACGTCGTTTCGCCCGGAGACATTCGTGAAAAGACGCTCGCGCGCAGGCAGGCCTACGACCGCAGCGCCAACAATCCGCGCGGCCGGCCGGGGACATACGAAGACGTTGCCGACGCCGTCCGGTTCTTCGTCGCTGCGGAACGCGACTTTATCACCGGTGCGGTGATTGACGTGGGCGGCGGCCTGCAAACCGCCGCAGAGTGACCGGAGACTCCGAGGGTACAGGACAAAGATACGCTCGGCTCGTAAGCCCGGCTGGATGCTGCGGGACGACAAAGAAGAACATCAGGCATTTGCCTTGCCCGGAGCGCGTCCGCATTACGGGCCCGATAAGATCGTCGCAGTCGAACACATCGATCTGCACCTGACGCCGGATTTCGAAAACGAGTCGCTCGACGGCATCTGCACCCTGACGGTTCGCGCTCTCGACGAACCGATTTCACGTTTGACGCTCGATGCCGTCGATCTCGAAATCTTTCGGGTCGAGCCAGCCGCCAAGTTTGCAGCGCGCGACGGCAAACTCGATATCGATTTGCCGGCGCCGATTGCGCCGGGCGAGCGCATTGCGATCGCCATCGAGTATCGCGCGTCCAAACCGCGGGCGGGGCTGTTTTTTATCAAGCCTACGACGGAGCATCCCGAAAAGATAACGCACGTCTGGACGCAGAGCCAAGACCAATACGCTCGTTATTGGTTCCCGTGCTTCGACTATCCGACCGAGAAGCAGCGCACGACGACGACGATCGTCGTTCCCAAAGGCATGTTCGCACTTGGCAACGGCGAGCTGGTGGAGCGCAAAGACGAGGGCGAGCGCACCATCTTTTGCTACCGGCAGGACGTGCCGCACAGTACGTACCTGATGACGATGGTCGCCGGCCCGTTCATCGAAGTCGAGCAAGGGAAGGCGGGGCGTAACGGCGTCCCGGTCTTTTATTACGTACTGCCCGGCCGCGAAGACGATGGGGAACGAGCCTTCGGCAAGACGCCGCAGATGATCGAACGCTTCGAAGAGCGGATCGGCACGCCCTATCCATACACTCGCTACTCGCAGATCGCCGTATCCGACTTCATTTTCGGCGGCATGGAAAATACCGGGGCGACGACGCAGACGGATCGAACCCTTCACGACGAGGTCGCGCACGCCGATTTTTCGAGCGACCCATTAGTCTCTCATGAGCTCGCGCATCAGTGGTTTGGCGACCTCTTGACCTGCCGCGATTGGGCGCACGCGTGGCTCAACGAGGGGTTCGCGACGTATATGGAGGCCGTCTGGCGCGAGGCCGACCTCGGTTCAGACGAGTACCTCTTCGATATCTTCCAATGCTTGACCGCGTACCTTCGAGAGGACGCGCATCGGTATCGGCGTCCAATCGTCTGCAACGTCTATCGCGACCCGATCGAAATTTTCGATCGCCACCTTTATCAAAAAGGCGCCACCGTCTTACACATGTTGCGTGGCGAGTTGGGTGAGGACCGCTTCTGGCCCTCGATCGCGCGGTACGTCGAGGATAACGCCCAGCGCTCGGTTGAGACGATCGATTTGATTCGCGCGATTGAAGCCGCAACGGGGCGGAATATGCGGCGTTTCTTCAATCAGTGGGTCTTTCGCGCAGGTCATCCGCAGCTCCAAATTTCCGTCGCGTGGGATTCCGAGCGCCGCGTCGCCACCGTAACGATCGACCAGAAGCAAACGGTCGATGCCGACTATCCCCCCTACTTCTTCGATATCGAGATCGGCTTTGCGCCCGATGCAGCGGCCCTGCCGGCGCAACCGGCGCACGACCCCGTGAGCGGCGAGCGGCGCGTGCGCGCTGCCATCGAACGGCAGCACGAGACGATCGCCGTGCCGCTCGACTTCGAACCAAAACTGCTCCGGTTCGATCCGGGCTCGTTTCTCTTGGCCGACGTGCGCTACCGTCTGGGCGCCGATCTTGCGGCGGCAGCGCTGCGAGCCGATCCCGACGTCGTTGCCCGCATCCGGGCCGCGCGCGAACTTGCTAAAGACGGCGGCCGCGTTGCGCGCGAGGCGATTGCGTCGGCATTCGAGCAGGAGCCGTTTTGGGGCGTCCTTGCGGAGACGGCCTTCGCTATCGGCGCGACGCGCGCGCCGTGGGCTCGCGCGATTCTCATTTTGGCGCTCTCGCACCGGCATCCAAAGGTCGTCCGCGCAGCAGCGGGAGCGCTGGGCGGTTTCCGCGAGCCTGACGCGGCCACCGCGCTCATCGAGACGGCGGCGAATCACCCTTCCTATTTCGTGCGCGCCGCCGCGCTGCACGCCTTGGGAAAGACGCGTGATGCGCGAGCCTTCGACGTTCTCTCGGCGGCCGTCAAGCGGACGACGTGGAATGGAACGGTGGAAGCCGGCGCAGTTCTCGGACTCGCCGAGCTGGCCGACGCGCGAGCGATGGCGCCAATCGTTGACGCATTGCGTCCGGAGCGCAGCGAAGGCCTGCGCCGAGCCGCGACGACGGCATTGGGCCGAATCGGGGCGCTGGTGGAAGAGGGCCGTACGCGCGTCGTCGACGAACTCGAAGAGCGATTTGACGATCCCAGCTTCATGGTAGCGCTCGACGCGATTATTGCCGCCGAATCGCTCTCGGATGTGCGCCTTTTGCCGGGACTCGACCGTACCGCTCGACAGGCGGTCGATGGACGCATGCGCCGCGATGCGATGGAGGCGGCAATCCGAATTCGCGCGGCGGCGAAGATACCGGCGCAGGTCAAAGGCATGCGCGAGGACATTGATGAGTTACGTGAAGACCAGCGTAGGCTACAGGAGAAGATCGAAGCGCTCGCGCGTGCGTAAGCGCCGCGTTTTCGCTTTCGCTCTGATCGTCACGCTGGCGACGCTGACGGCTTGGCTTTGGAACGACGGACGAGGCGGCGCGCTCGGGCACGGCGTTTCGGCAAAGTCCCCGACGACGATCGCGCCGCTGTCAGTTCAAGCGCCGCGCTGGACCAACTCGCAACGGCTCGCGCTCGACTCAGCTTTACGGGGTGCGTTCGCGCCGGCGCTCGACGGCGCCGCAAGCTGGAGTCTCGCCGTCGTCGGCCCCGATGACCAAATGATTTACGACGATCGCTCCAGCGATGCCGTGGCGCCGGCTTCCGTTCAAAAGCTGATCGTTGCCGCGAGCGCGCTCGATGCGCTCGGTCCGAACTACCGGTACCATACGGTTTTCGCCGCTCGGGAACCGGCCGGCGACGGAGTGCTCGAGGGAAATCTTTGGCTAGCCGGATCCGGCGACCCGTCACTGCAGTCGTCAGACGTTCGCAACGGCATCGCCGTGCTGTGGCGGTCGGGATTGCGCCGGATCGACGGCAGCGTCGTGGTCGATGCGACCGCGATGAGTGGGCCCGCGTATAACCCGCACTGGGGCGCCGACGATGCCGGTCAAGATTACGCCGTTCCGACCAGCGCGATCTCCCTGGACGGCGATACCATCGAGTCTTCCGACGACGGGCAACCGGTCTGGACGCCGATGCAAGACGTGCAACGCTATGTCGCGGGCCAGACTCAGGAGATGCTTCGCGCACGCGGAGTTCTGGTTTCGACGCTGCCCGGCGTCGGCGCCGCGCCGCTGGGTACGGTGGTCCTGTGGAACCACAAATCCGCGCCTTTGCGGGAGCTCGAAACACATATGCTCTTCGTATCGGACAACCACTATGCCGAGCAACTCTTGCGAACCGTCGGCCAGGAAGTGACCGGCGAATCCAGCGACGATGGCGGCGTTGACGCCGAACGCCTCTTTTTGACGCGGGTTGGAATACCGTCGCCGGGCTTGAGGCTCTTGGACGGTAGTGGACTCTCACGCAGCAATCGCGTGGCGGCCATCACGGTAGCGCGCCTTCTCGTTGCCGAAGAGCCGTCACTCTACGGCTTACTCCCGCGCGGCGGACGCGATGGAACGCTCGCCGATTACGATTTCACGACCGCCCTTGGCCGGGTCCGGGCCAAGAGCGGACACCTTTCGAATGTCTCGTCGCTCGCCGGCTATGTCTCGACCCTGCACCACGGCCGCGTTGCATTCGCGTTTCTGATCGACGGATCTCCCGCCGATCCCGATGCCTCAATCGTACGCGCCGTCGACCGTTTGGTCGAGTATTAGGAAGGGTTCGCATAATAGTGTTCGACGAGTCTCTGCTTTCACGATTGCTCGATCGCGCGTTACAGCGCGGTGGCGAATACGCCGACGTCTTCTGTGAGCGGCGCAGAACGGTAAGCTACCGGCTCCAAGACGGCCGGATCCACGACGCCACGTACGGCGTGACGCTCGGCGTCGGCGTGCGCGTCGTCGTCGGCGAGTCGGCCGGCTTCGCAAGCTCCGACGATCTGAGTACCGAGGCGCTGATGGAGGCGGCCGACTCGGCGTCTCTGATCGCGCGGACGGCGCCGTCGGGAAAGGTAGGTGCCGCGCACCTCCGCAGCGAGAGCGTCCCGAACCTCTACGATTGCGATCTGAAGACGGCGATCGACGGCGCGCGCTATGCCGCGCTGCTGCAACGCGCGGACGGCACCGCGCGCCGCTACGATCCTCGCATCGTCGCCGTGAACGCGCAGGTCGTCGACGAGATCCAGGAAGTATGGATCGCGACGAGTGAAGGCCGGATGGTGCGGGACTGTCGTCCCCTCGTTACGCTCGGCATCCAAGCCGTGGCGAGCGACAAGAAGGAGCGCAGTTCCGGATATGTCGGCGACGGCGGGCGTACAACCATTGCGTATTTCGATCGGCAAACGCCCGAGATGCTTGCCGAAGACGCCGCTCGCATCGCGACCGTCAACCTCTCCGCGGCGCCCGCCCCAGCGGGCGAGATGGAGATGATCGTCGGAGCCGGGGGCGGCGGCGTGCTGCTCCATGAGGCCGTGGGCCACGGACTCGAGAGCGATTTCAACCGGCGTGGCACGTCACTCTACAGCGGACGAGTCGGCGAACGCGTGGCAAGCGAGCTGGTGACGATCTACGACGATGGAAACTTGCACGAGGAGCGGGGTAGCGTCAACGTGGACGATGAGGGCGTGCCGGGGCAGCATAAGGTGTTGGTAGAAAACGGCGTGCTTCGCGGCTACATGCAAGATACGCTCAACGCGCGCTTGATGGGCGCCCATTCGACGGGCAGCGGCCGGCGACAATCCTTTCGGTACGCTCCCCAGCCGCGCATGTGCAATACCTACATGCCCAACGGCGACTCAACCGTCGAGGAGATCGTCGCTTCGACCCAGCGCGGAATCTATGCAAAGTCCTTCGCGGGCGGCCAAGTGGAGATCGCCAAGGGAGATTTCGTTTTCATGGTTGGCGAAGGCTACCTAGTTGAAAATGGAAAGATCACGGCACCGGTTCGAAACGCGACGATCGTGGGAAACGGCCCGGATGCGATGAGGAAGGTCGTGGCGGTGGGCAACGACAGTCGCCTCGCGCGCGGCCACTACACCTGTGGTAAAGGTGGCCAGAGCGTGCCCGTCGGCGTGGGCATGCCGACGGTGAAGATTTCATCCATTACCGTCGGCGGAACGCAACATGGATGACGCCAGCGCGATTGAGTTGGCCGCCGAAGCGCTCAAGCTCGCGAGCGCCGCGGGCGCCGACAGCGCGGAGGCTTCCGTTTCAATTGCTCGGCGGTTCCACGCCGAAGCGCGAGACAATGCGATCTCCAAGCTCGAAGCCTCCACCGGCAAGGGCCTCTTCATGCGCGTCTTCCGGGGTGGCCGCAAGGCGACGCTGACGACCTCAGATTTTTCGCCCGAGGGAATGAAGGAAGCGATTCGCCGTGCGGCCGCGCAGGCCGACCAAGTCGCGGTAGACGAGTTTGCGGGCCTTCCCGACGTCGTCGCGACCGAGGACGTCGATCTCTCTCTCTTCGATTCTCGGATCGCAGACCGGGACGGCGCCGACAAAGTCGACGACGCGATCAAACTCGAACGGTTGATCCGCGAAGCCGACGCGCGCGTCGTCAACTCCAGCGGCTCCAACTACACCGACGCCATCGCCGTCACGGCGATCGCGAACACGTCAGGGTTTTCGGCCGTCTACAAATGGACGCGCGCGGGCCGCTCGACCGGCCCCGTCGCCCTCGACGGCGGCATTAAACGAATCGCGCACTACGGAACCGCCGGACGATATCTTGGCGACTTGGAGGCGCCGGCAGCCGTGGCGACGATGGCCGTTCGCCGCGCGGTCGATCTGTTTGGCGCCCGAAAGCCGCCAACGATGCGCGTGCCGGTGATTTTCGAGCGCGACGTAGCCGCCATGTTCCTCGACGACGTGTTTTCGGCCGTCTCGGCCGCCAATGTGGCAGTCGACAACTCGTGGCTGACGGAGCGGACCGGCAGCCGCGTCGGTAGCGAACTGGTGACGATCGTGGACGACGGACGGCTGGTCGGCAAGCTCGGCAGCTCGCCTTTCGACGGTGAAGGTGTTCCGACGCAGCGTAATGCGGTCTTTGATCGCGGAACGCTGCAAACGTTTCTTTACGACACCTACTATGCGCGCAAACTCGGTGCCGCCAGCACGGGCAACTCGACCGGCGGCGGAATCGGGCCGAACAACTTTTACCTCGAACCGGGGGCGATGTCGCTTGCCGAACTGATCGCCGCGACGCCCCTTGGAGTCCTGGTCCTCGATACGATCGGGTTTGCGACCGAACATGCCTCGGGGACGTATAGCCGCGGGGCCCGCGGCTTCTTCATAGAGAACGGCGAACTCGCCTATCCGATCGATGAGTTTACCGTCGCGGGACAGTATGTGGACATGCTTGCGAATATCGATGCAATCGCGAACGACCTGCAGTTCGATGCGGCGGTCGTTTCGCCGTCGTTTCGCGTCTCCGAGCTGATGGTCAGCGGGAACTAGAAAGCATGACGCAGCCTGCAATCAGCTTAACGCTCGTACTGCGGATCGAGACGCCGAACGAGCCCGGCGCCTTCGGCGTGCTTGCCAATGCGATCGGGGATGCCGGCGGAGCGATCAGCGCCGTCGACATGCACACGGTCGCCCGAACGCGCGTCGTTCGCGACGTCACGATCGGTGTCGCTTCCGATGCCGTTGCCGATGACGTGCGCAAAGCCGTCGAAAGCATCGACGGCGCTCGAATCATCTTCGCGGCCGACTCGACCTTTCTCGCGCATATCGGCGGCAAGATTCGCATCGAGCCGAAGATCGCGATCAAGACGCGTCAGGATCTTTCGACGGTCTATACGCCGGGCGTGGCGCGCGTCTCGATGGCGATCGCCGCCGACCCCGGCAAAGCCTTCCAACTCACGATCAAGCGCAACATGGTGGCAATCGTCACCGACGGGACGGCCGTGCTCGGCCTGGGCGACATCGGGCCGCTTGGCGCCCTTCCCGTGATGGAAGGCAAAGCCATGCTCTTTAGGCAGTTCGCCGACATCGACGCGTTCCCGATCTGCCTCGACACCAAGAACGTCGACGAGATCGTTGAAACGGTCGTGCGCATCGCGCCGGTGTTCGGGGGAATCAATCTCGAAGACATCAGCGCCCCCCGCTGTTTTGAGATCGAAGACCGCTTAATCGCAGCGCTCGACATTCCGGTGATGCATGACGACCAGCACGGTACCGCTGTCGTCATTCTCGCGGCGCTCATCAACGCCGCGCGCGTGGTCGGAAAGCCGCTGGAGGATCTGCAGGTCGTCGTTTCGGGAAGCGGCGCCGCGGGTACCGCGACGATCAAGATGCTGCTGGGCGCAGGAGTGCGCGACGTCATCCCAGTCGACCGTGGCGGTGCGCTCAATCGCACCGACCGCTACGAGAACCCGCACTGGCGCTGGCTGGCCGAGCATTGTAATCTGGAGAACCGCCGCGGGTCACTGCAAGAGGTATTGGCCGGCACGGACGTCTTTATCGGAGTCTCCGCTCCGGGCATCTTGCAACCCGAGCATATTGCGAGCATGGGGCGCGATCCAATCGTCTTTGCGATGGCCAATCCAAATCCGGAGATCATGCCCGACGTTGCGGCTCCGGTGGCGGCCGTCATTGCAACCGGGCGCTCCGATTTTCCCAATCAAGTAAACAATCTGCTGGCTTTCCCTGGAATCTTTCGCGGCGCTCTCGACGTCCGCGCCTCGCGCATCACCGAACGGATGAAACTTGCCGCCGCGTTTGCCATCGCCGAGATCGTCGGCGAGGACGAGCGCAGCCCCGAATACGTGATTCCGAGCGTCTTCGACGTTCGGGTTGTCGATGCGGTTGCCAAGGCCGTTGCGAACGCCGCACAAGAAGAGGGCGTCGCCCGTCGCACGCCGGGCAAAATCGAAGGCGAGGACGCTATCGGTCGCGTCTCGCGATGAACCCGGCCGAGACGACTAGTCCGCCCGTTATCGACCATAGGGGAAAGACGATGAACGTGAGATTCAGAACGGAACCCGATTCACCTTAGCTTTAGGAGACCCGATAACGTGCGCCTATTATCAGCCTATGCGGTCTGTGTGTCAGCCGTTATCAACGCCGCGATGCTCGCGGGATGTTCGAACATTCCGCAGTCGACGCAGGCACTCTCCGGCTTCCCTCCCCCTACCTTGATGGCGACCCTCTCTGGAGGCATGCCCCACTATTTGCGCCCCAACGGCCGCGTCGGACCGATTAGCGCGTTGAGACTGATCAGGCTGCAGGCGGAGGGCAAACTGCCGGCTCCGGCTACTCCCGAGGTCATGGCACTTGTACTGAAACAAGCCGCCGCTCGTCCCCAGACGCGAGCCATCATTCACGGCAACACAGCTTCCGTCGTTATCTGGGCGGTGAATTCCAACGCCGGCTATCTCGCCGGACAGAAAAAGAACGGAAGAAAGACCATTTCCAGCATCGACGCGCAGGCCTACGGCTGCCTTTATCCGCAGGGTCTCAAGATCGACCATTCACAGAACATTTGGGATGCCTGCGAGTATAACGGGGATCTCGAGAACGGCGTCGTGCAGCAGTTCAATAGCGCCGGCACCTTCCAAAATAATTACAATGTGGGCTGTCCGCAACCCACCAGCGAATGTGCCTACTGGTATTCCTATGCGTACGACGTAGCCACGGACGGGGCGCACGTATTCGCTGCGATACCGTACTCAGAGGAAGAGATTTGCACCTCTGGCTGCGCGTACAGCTATGGCTCCGGCGTCGAGTGGTGGCCTGCGAACTCGCCATCGTCGAACCCGAGCTACATCAACCTAGGTCAGAGTTGTGAGCCCGTGTGCACCGTGTACTTCATGGACACAGACAGCAGCGGTAACATCTGGATCGATTACTTTGGGTCCAATGGTTCCGGGAACGGATACGGGCTCGGCGAGATTACGAACCCGACGACCGACCCGCAGTTCGTGTCCATAGTTGCACCGGGCACGTTCGAATGCGGTGGCGGCATCTACGTGAGCACGAAGAATGGCGCCCAGGCGGTTAACGTCAGCGACGAGTGCCGGCGTACGATTTCACAATACGCACTTCCATTTGTCGCAAGCGAATCGCCAACGATTTTAGGCCCAACCAAGGAAAATTTCTTGGGCCAGGGTTCGCCCCTCTCCGGCGGCTTTAATAAGGACGATACGAAATTCGTCGTAGGCGATTCGTACGGATGGATCGACATGGGGAAAGTCGCCGACAACTTTTGGAAGAGACGGCCAAGCGTCAATTTCGGCGGGTACGTCCCAGCGGCGGCCTATACGCCTTCAGACAAGTAAGTTGGAACCGGCTGCTTCTGCAAGCCGGCGCGCGCGATTCAAATTATCCGTCATTCATGAAAAACGCCCGAACGCGGCTCAAGGCTACGGGCCGAGCGGCTGCGTAACGCGCGTTCCTCGACGCGAATGCGCCACGAAAGCAGCGCCGCGTTGAGAATTGAGAAGACGAGCGCGATTTCGACGGCACCGAAAGCGAGCGGTAGGACTGCGATCTCGGCGCAGACGACGATGTAGTTCGGATGGCGGAAGAAACGATAGGCGCCGCGCCGGACGAGCGGTTCTCCGGGAACGGTTATGATGCGCGTAGTCCAATACGGTCCGAGGCTCGCGATGCTCCAAATCCGTAGCGGCTGTACTAGCACGTACAGCGCCAGCAGCGACCAGTTTGGCGGCGTCGCAGCGGGGATAAGAATGGCCATACTCGCCAGCCACGCCCCATGCAGCAAAACGAAGAACGGGTATTGATAGGCCGCGATCTCGATGCCGCCGCGCTGGAGGAGCCGGCGCGTGTTGCGCGCAGAGTAGACCAGTTCGGCGATGCGCTGCAGCAGTACAAGGGTTAGGGCGATGTAGAGGGTGCTCACGCTTTGTCCTTCGACTGCGCTCAGGATGACAGCGAGGGGTTTTCGAGGAGGGTGAAGCCGGCGGTGAAGCCGGGACCTAGCGCGCTGAGCAACGCGCGCTTCCACGGCGTGGGCGACGCGAGCGCGCGTTCCAGCACGAACATCACCGTCGCGGCCGACATATTGCCATAATCGCGCAAGACTTCGCGCGCCTCGCTCAGCCGCTGCGGTTCGATTTCGAACGCAAGCGCCAAAGCGTCGAGCACTTTCGCGCCACCTGGATGGCAGACGAAGCGATCGATATCGCTTAACGCCAGACCCCGCTCGGAAAGAAAGTCTACCGTGACGTCGTGTAGTCTCGTCGTCACGAGTTCCGGGATGTCGCGCGAGAAGATGGCCTTGAGTCCGTCGCCGGTGACCTCCCAGCCCATCACGTCGAGGGACTCCGGCCAGGTGAACTCACCACCGCCCACGACGGCTGGGCCCTCGCCCTCGCAGGAGAGCAGCGCCGCCGCGGCCCCGTCGCCAAAGAGGGCGGTCGCCACGATGTTGCTCTTGGTGAAATCGTCGCGGCGAAAGCAGAGAGCGCAGAGCTCCACGACCAGGAAGAGCACCAGTGCGCCGGGTTTGGCGCGGGCCATCGTGGCGGCGCGCTCCAGCCCGATGACGCCGCCGGCACAGCCCAGCCCGAAGATCGGCAAGCGGCGCACGGTCGGACGTAGCCGCATGCGCTCCATTAAGAGCGCGTCCAGGCTGGGCGTCGCGATTCCGGTCGTGGAGACGACGACGATGGCCTCGATTTCGTCGGCTCGGCGCCCGGCGCGCTCGAGGACCGCATTCGTCGCCTTCTCGAGAAGGTCCACGGCCGAATCGAGGTAGACGGCATTGCGGTCCGGCCAGTCGTGGGTATCCTCGTACCACTCGATCGGGACGCAAGAGTAGCGGCGCTCGATGCCCGTATTGCCGAACATTGGAAGCAGGCGGACGATTTCGCGTGAGCGTGGGCCGAGCGCCAAATCGATTCGACGGATCACCTCGGCCTGACCCAGCACGAAGGGCGGAACGGCCGTAGCTACCGCTAAGACGGCAGGGTCACCGCGACCTGCGATGGTAATGGCATCCTCCCGTGTCGTTTCGACAAATTGCAGCGGCGTTTTTGGCCGCCGCCTTGTTGGGTGCGGGGAGTCGCCCGGCTCCTCTCATCATGTACTCCGCACCCGCAGGCGCCCGTCCAGCCGGAGCCGACCGGATCGACCCCGCGGACGCTATTCTTCCCAATGGGAGAATCGCCGCACCGGCGGGCACGAGCCTACTCGTAGGCACCGGCGCGCTCGGTATGGCGCTTTCGCCGGACGGCCGGTACGCCATTCTGTCGGGAACTACGACGCTCAGCGTCGTGAACGTCGAGACGATGACCCTCGCGAGCGTCTATCAGAAACCCCCGGCATCGTTCTTTATGGGCATTGCGGCAACACGCGATCCCCGGGACCCCACCCAAACGCTCGTGCTCGCATCGGACGCGGCGGCCGGCGCCGTCGACGTCTTCGACCTCGATCCTAGCGGCACGCTCGTCGCGCAGATGGCCCTGACACTTCCGTCGCAGCATAAAGGCCACGCACTGCCCGCGCAGGTCGCCGTATCGCCCGATGGTCGAACCGCGTACGTTGCCGATAATCTCGGCAACGCGGTAGTTGAAATAGACCTGTCGAGCCGAGCCGTCGGTCAAACGATTCCTGCGGGCTATTTTCCGCTGTACCTAGCCGCCGCGCGCGACAGGCTGCTTGCAAGCGGTAGTGGCCTCTCCGCGTACGCAGCGCTCCCGCAGCCTGCACGCGAGCCAAACTTTGCCGCACCCGCCTTCGATCCGAGTAAATCGTCGGCGCTCTCGGTCTTCGAGTTCTCCCCCGGGAGCACGAGCGTGGATCCCACGACGGTTCCGATGGATGCAGCGCCCAACGGCGCGCACGTCGGCGGAGCGGCACCCGGCGCCGTGGCTATCAGCAAAGACGGCCGGCTGGCATTCGTCGCACTTTCCAACGTGGATCGCGTGGCGGTCGTCAGCCTCGCCGGAGCGCCTCGCGTGGTGCGCGGACTCGACCTTCGTTTGTATCCCGGCGCGCCTTACGGGGCTGCGCCGAGCGCCGAAGTACTGAGTCCCGACGGCAAGCGGCTCTACGTTGCGCTGGCCGGCTTGAATGCGGTCGCGGTGCTGGACGCGCGCCGTACCACACGCTATCGATTCGGGTTGATCCCTACGGCGTGGTATCCAACCGCTATCGCGCTCTCCGCCAATGGCCGCTATTTGTACGTGGCCAATGCGAAAAGCGCCGCGGGTCAGGCGAGCTTGCAACGCGTCGACCTCAAGCACGCGTCGCTGGTTAAGGCGACACTAGCCGCGCTGCGCTACAACCGGACGCCGGGACTGGCAAAGTTCAATCCAGTGATTCCACCGCTGCGCTCGAACAAGCGTAGCGACGTCATCGATCACGTCGTGTACATCGCGGTGGGCACGCGCGGCTACGACGCAATGCTAGGCGACCTCAAAGACGATTCGGGCAAGCCGCACGGCAACGGCGACCCCGCGCTGACGCTCTTCCCGCAGAGCTTGACGCCAAATCTGCACGCGCTCGCGCGCACGTACGCGCTGGCCGACAACTTTTACGCCGCCGACGCGGATCTCGACGTTGCCAAGCAGTTCGCAACGGCTTCAGGGGCCACGCTCTATCAGCAGCTCGTGGATGCGGCCGGCGCCGCTCGTGCTCCGATGAACGACCACGGCGACGATCCGGAGGATTATGGCCGCGGCGGCTATCTCTTCAATGCATTTGCGCGGGCCGGCCTGACGTACCGCGATTATGGAGGGCTCTTGCGTCTTTCCGGATACGATGGATCCCTCTATCACCTCGATGTTCCCGCGCTCGCGGCGCTGGGGGGCAACGTGGATCTCGATTACGCGGGCTACAACCCGAAAGTTGGTGACATGGCTCGAGCCGACGAGTTCGTTCGCGACATGCAGCAGTTCGTCACGAGCGATCGGGTGCCGAGCTTTAGCTACGTTTTGATTCCAACGGAGGGCGGGCGGACCGGCGTTAGCGATGCCGACGCCGCGCTGGGCGAAATCGTGGATTTTGTCTCGCACACGCCGCACTGGAGCTCGACGGCGATCTTCGTCGTGCCTGAGGGCGTCGAATCGCCCGACGATCACGTCAATGCGATGCGCAGCTACGCGCTGGTCGTGTCGCCGCTGGCCCGGCGCGGATACGTCGGCGAGCAGAATCTCAGCGTCGCCAGCATCGTAAAGACCGAAGAGGAGATCTTCGGCCTGCCGCCGCTGGCGCTCAACGATCTGCTCGCCTCCGATATGGCGAACTTTTTCACACTTGCCCCCGCTCCCCAGACGTATCAAGCGCAATGACGCGCACGGCGGTGGCTTTTGGTCCGGCCTTGGTGGTGGCGGGAACCGCGCGCCTGCGCAGCGCCGTCTTGGTGAGGCCGAACCCCGGCATCGAGCGCACCGGCGCGCGAATCGGCGAGCCCGGCGCGATCTACGCCCGCGCTCTCGAGCAGCACGAAGTCCTGCGGTCGACGCTGGAATACTTTGGCGTCAAAACGATCGTGCTGGCCTCCCACGCAAGCGACCCTTACGAAGTGAGCGCGGGCGATGCCGCGGTAGTTTTTGCAGACGGCGCGCTCATGATGCGCCCGAGCGCCATGTCGCGACGCGCGGAAGCCGATCGGATGCAGGCGGAGTTTGCGGTGCTCGACGTGCCGCTGGCCGGACATATTGCCAGCCCCGGATTACTCGACGGCAGCGACGTCATTCTGGCGGGCGAGACCGCCTTTGTCGGCGTGGGCTCGCGCGGAAACAAACCTGGCCGCGCCGGCTTCGCGAAACTGGCGGCCGCGCGCGGATATCGCGTCGTCGAAGTCCAGCTTGCGCCCGACGTGCTCTCGCTGCGCAGCGTCGCGGGCGCCGTCGCAAAGGACACGATCGTCCTGGGGGCCGACAAAGCGGACGCTGCCGCGTTTTCGGATTTTCGGACGATCGTGCTGGAGCGAGGGGAAGAACTGGCCGCCGGCGTGCTCTGCCTGAGCGAACGACACGTGCTCGCCGAAATTCGCTACCGCACGGCGTTGGCCAAAATGCGGCGCGCGGGCATCACCGTCGAATCGATCGACCTCTACGAGTTCACGAAGCTTGGAATTGCCCCGTCGATGCTGGCGCTGGCTCTCAAACGCGAGTGAGTTGGAGGGCCGATGCGATTTGCCGTCTTTTCTGACGTGCATGGGAACCTTTTAGCGCTCGACGCTTGTTTGGCGGATCTCGAATCGCAAGGGGGTGCCGACGGCGTTGCCGTTGCCGGCGATCTCTGCCTCGACGGACCAAAGCCCAAGAAGGTGCTGCTGCGCTTGGAAGAGATCGGCGCCGCGTGCATTCGCGGGAATAAGGACCGCTACGTCTTCGACGACGCGGTTGCCGAAACGCTGACGGCAACGGAGAGGGCGCAGATTGCGTGGACGCGCCGGGAGATCGGCGAACGCTGGCTGTCGTGGCTGCGAGAGTTGCCCTTTGCGTTGCGCATCGGTGAAGACGACAACCAGTTGCTGATCGTGCACGCAAATCCAAAGAACGACGACGAGCACCTCTGGCCGGATGCCGACGAAGAGGTACTCGAGCGCCTCGTCGGCGACGAGCACGCGACGGCGATTGCTTTCGGCCACCTTCACCTGCCCTACGTTCGAATGTGGCGAGGCAGGCTGTTGGTCAACGTGGCATCGGTCGGCCTGCCGAAGGACGGCGACCCGCGGGCCTGCTACGCGATTTTTACCGAGCGCGAGTGCGGCTGGGAGGTGAAGCACCGGCGCGTTGCGTTCGACGTCAAGAAGGTCGCAACCCAATTGAGCGACTGCGGGATTCCGGAAAGTACCGAACTCATAGCCACTCTTCGCCGCCACCGGTACAAACGATTAAAGAGCGCGATTCCATAGTCCCCGCCTCCGCTGCAGCCATCGAAGTGAATGGCCTCGTGAAGCGGTATGGGAGCTTTACGGCCGTCGATGGAATCTCGCTGAGCGTCGAATCGGGAGAGTTTTACGGCTTTCTCGGGCCCAACGGCGCCGGCAAGACGACGACGATCAACGCAATCGTCGGTTTGGCTCGCACGAGCGGTGGGAGCATCCGAATCTTCGGCTACGACAACGAACGGCAGTGGCGCGAGGCTCGGCGCCTGATCGGCCTTTCACCCCAAGAGTTCAACTTCGACCGGTATCTGTCGCTGCGCGACGTTCTGATTTACGCCGCCGGTTATTACGGCCTCCGTGGAAAGCCCGTGGCCGAGCGCGCCGACATGCTGCTGGAGCGCTTCGGCCTGACGTCCCACGCGCATCTCGAGTACACGAAAATTTCCGGCGGCCAAAAGCGCCGGCTCTCATTGGCACGCGCCTTGATCCACGAACCGAAGCTCTTGATTCTCGACGAACCCACCGCCGGCGTCGACGTCGAGCTTCGCTTGGAACTCTGGGAGTGGCTGCAGAAACTCAATGCCGAAGGGCTGACGGTTTTCTTGACGACGCATTACTTGGAGGAAGCCGAAGAGCTGTGTCGTCGCATCGCGATCGTGCGCGCCGGGCGCATCGTCGCCGAAAAGCCGACCGAAGAGCTGGTCGCGCTGGGCGCATCTTTGCAAGACGTATTCTTGGAGCTGACGCGCAATTAACTCCGTCGCATTGTGGACGCTGGTCAAGCGTGAGATCGTGCGAAGCCTCAAGATCATCAACCAGGTGATCTGGCCGCCGATCATCACAACGGTGCTCTACGTCTTCGTCTTCGGCCTGGCGCTGGGCAGCCGCATCCCCGTCGTGGACGGCGTCAGCTACGCGCAGTTCCTGATCCCCGGGCTCATCATGCTGCAAGTGATCGATTCGTCGTACGGCGAGTGCTCGAGCTCGCTCTTCCAGGGAAGATTTATGAACTCGATCCAGGAGTTGCTGATCGCGCCAATGTCGGCCTACGAGCTCGTCGGCGGATACATCATCGGCAGTTTAGCGCGCTCGCTGCTGATCGCCGGGCTCATCACCGTACTCGGCGTCGTGCTCGTGCACAGCGTTCCGCACGACTGGCTGACCTATTTCGCAGTGATTGCGCTCGTCTCGATCCTATTCTCGGCCCTCGGCCTCATCTTTGGGCTGCTCGCCGACAAGTTTGACCACATCGCGATCCTCACGACGTTCATCATCACGCCGCTGACGTTTGTCGGCGGCGTCTTCACCTCGGCAAAAATGCTCCCGCGACCGCTGCAGACCTTAGAACTGTTCAATCCGATTTTTTATACGATCGACGCCTTTCGCCGCAGTTACACCGGGCAGAGCTATCTCGAGCCGGCGTTTTCGATCGGGATGGTCGTGCTGCTTACCGCAATTTCGCTCGGCATTATCTTGCGCCTGATGGCAATCGGTTATAAGCTGCGAACATGAACGTAGCCGTCGCCGGGCTTGCGATGATGCTCGCCGTCTCGCCCGCCACGCATCTCTCAGTCCAGCCCTGGACGGGCAACGACCTTCAGACGACGACCAGCGCCGCTGCGAAGTACCGGTTGGAAGTCAGCGGCAAAGCGCAGGCGGTGATCCATTTGCAGGCATCCGGCGTTGCCGGCGGCTGGCTCGCGGCGTTCTGCACCTCGAAGGTCTGCTCGCCGGAACGCGTTGACGTCGCGATACCTGCTTCGGGTCAAGCCGTTCTCCAGTTTGAGCTGATCCGCGAATCGGATAGCGCGCCCAAGCAGAGCGGCGCGACGATCCGCGACGACGGCGGCGCCAGCGTCAGCGTCCCGGCTGCTTCGCACTGATGGTGCGCGGACTTGCAGCCATTCTTCTTGCGATTGCTCTTTCCGGTTGCGCAGAGAATTCAGGCGCGTATGCTCTGAAGTACGCCGTTGCAGCGGGCAGGCGCTCCGCGACGGGATCCGAACAGGTTCTCTATAGTTTCACCGGTGGCAGCGACGGCGGCAATGCCGCAACCGGACTCGTTCTCGACGGCAGCGGAAATCTTTATGGCACGACCGTCACCGGCGGAACATCGCAGTGCGGCACAGTCTTCGAGTTGACGCCGCAAGCGAGTCCGCCGTGGCCGGAAACCGTGTTGCATAACTTCGGCTGCTACGCCGACGGGAAGAATCCGCACGGTGGAGTGACCTTCGATCTGCATGGAAACCTCGACGGCACGACCGTATCCGGCGGTTCCGGCGGATCGTGCAGCAGCGACGGCTGCGGAATCGTCTTTCAGCTAACCCCAAACACCGAGAACGTCTTGCACGATTTCACCGGCGGCGCCGACGGATTCGGACCCGGCGGCGGCGTCGTTTTCGATCCCGCAGGCAACGTGTACGGGATGACTCCCGACGGCGGCGCGCATTCCGAGGGCACCATTTACGACCTTTGGCGCGCCGGTCGGCAGTGGCACGAGAAGGTCATTCACGCATTTACCGGGGGTACGGACGGGGGCGTCGGGTCGCTCGGTCCTTTACTGCGCGATGCCGCTGGTAATCTGTACGGCGTCGCGGAGATCGGCGGGGCTCTCGGCGCCGGTACGGTATTTAAACTGCGCGCAACGTCAAAGAAGCGCTGGAAGCTGACGACGCTCTACGCTTTCAAGGGTCAGCCCGACGGCAATTCCCCATACGGAGGCTTGGTAGCCGGCTCAAACGGTGACCTCTACGGAACTACGTACTACGGCGGCGCCGAGGGGCTGGGCAGCGTCTTCAAGCTCGCCCGCGGTACGCGTGGGCGGTATCGCGAACGCGTGCTCTACAGTTTCCGCGGAGGCAACGACGGAAGCTCCCCGACCGCCACGCTGGTTTTTAGGAACGGGGAGCTTTACGGAACGACATCCGCGGGCGGCGGAAGCTGTGGCTGCGGCACCGTCTTTGTAGTCGACGCACGATCCGGAAATGAGACGGCTCTCCACGCGTTTGGCAGCGGCACCGACGGCGCGTACTCCTATTACGGATTGACGCTCGACGCGAGCGGCAACCTATACGGCGCGACCGTGGCCGGTGGTTCTTTCGGCCAAGGAACCGTCTACGAATTTACGCCGTAGCGATGGGCCGCCGCTTTACATCTTTACTTTGGCGCTGGTGATCATCGTCTTGCCGTTCGACACGGTGATCGTAACCGAGGTTTGCCCCGAACCCGGATCGCCGACCATAAAAACGGCGGTCTCTTGCGGTGCCGTCGTGTGGGATTTCTCGGAACCGGCCGGCATGTTTTTCTGATACCAGGCGTAGACTTTGTCGAACGAGTCATCGGTCGTCATGACCGTGCCTGCCGCGGTCTGGCCCATGCTGGAGTTACTTCCGGACGCTTCCGTGACCGCGCCGGGGTAGGCGGGCGCTTCACCTGCGGGCGCCGTCGTCGCGGCGGAGTTATCCGTGGCCGCAGCGGCAGACGAGGCGGCAGTCGTCGCCTCCGCGCTGGATTGACTCTGATCGTTCGATGAGGACTTGCTCGCGCAGGCCGTTATCGCGAGGGCTGCGGAAACGAGGACGAGCGACATCTTGAGAAAACGCATTCCAAACTCTCCTTAAGTACGAAGCGGGGGTGGCTCAAAACCCGACCGGCGGGCGAACGCGTGGTACCTGCGCTATAGGGGAGATGCCAAAGCTTCTCCTGCCCAGGCACCCGAGCGAGGGACGTCCGACCGGGTCTACGATCTCCATAGTACCTGAGGCGGCGTACGAAAACGTTCCTTTTGGGCGTAGTCCGTTTAGGCGTAGTCCGCCGGCACGGTTCGATCTACCCCCGGACCGCTGCCGGTTGCGCGCAGAAGCAGCGTCAAGCCTGTAGCGACGGCGAGGTTTAGCACGAAACCGTAGAAGCCGATATATCCGACCAAACCGTTTGCAGGGAGTGCGAACGTCGATTTAAAGCCGGTTGCGATCGCCATCGCGGTCGTGCAAACGATCCCGCAGGCCCAGCCGGCCAGCAATGCGTTCGGGTAGAACCAGCGCGTGTAGAGGCCCATCGCCGCCACCGGGAAGATCTGCAACATCCACGCCCCGCCGAGCAGTTGAAAGTTGATCGCGAACGGCACGGGAACCGTAAGGACGAGAACCAGCGCCGCCGCGAGCACCGCGAGGCATAGGAGTTTTGCGTGCTGCGTTTCGGCGGGAGGCCGGTCTTGGGTGAACTCGGCGAGCACGTTGCTGGCGAAGAGATTGGCCGAGCCGATCGCCATGACCGCGGCCGGAACCAGCGCGCCGGTCACGATTGCGGCGAAGGCCACGCCGGCGAGCCAACCCGGGAAGAGCGCATCGAGCAGGAGTGGGACGGCGAGGCTGGTGTGCTTGGCGTCGAGATGGATGCCGGCGGCCAGCGCGCAGTAGCCCATGAGCGCGAGCAGCGCCAGCAGGATCGAATAGATCGGCAAGAACACGGCGTTGCGCGCAATGACGCGCTTGCTCTTTGCGCTCAGCGCGCTCGTGATCGAATGTGGATACATAAAGAGCGTGGATGCCGAACCGAGCGCCAGCGTGCCATAGGCAAAGTACATGTTGGGCGGAAGCAGCAGCCCGCCGGGCGGGACGTGCGTTTTGAGGGCGACGCCCGCGGCGCTGAAAATGTGTCCCCAGCCGCCAAGTTTTGCGGGAATGATAACCATTGCGGCGATGATCGTCACGTACATCAGCGCGTCTTTGACGAACGCGACCAATGCGGGGCCGCGCAAGCCGCATATGTACGTATAGGCGGCGACGATCGCGAAGGCGACGAAGAGCGCGGAACCCGCGACGAGCGGCGAGCCGGCGCCAAACTGCGTGAGGACGGCCTGCATGCCGACGAGTTGCAAGGCGACGTACGGCATCGCGGCGGCAACGCACGTCAGCGCCACTGCGACCTCAAGGCGGCGGTCGCCGAAGCGATCGCGAATGAAGTCGGCCAGCGTCACGTAGCCGCGGTTCCGCGCGACGACCCAAAAGCGTGTCACGACGACGAAAAAGAAGATAAAGGCGAGCGTCGTGTAGGGGACGGCGAAGAATCCGATCGCGCCGGCACCATAAAGAAAGGCGGGAAGCGCGACGAACGTATAAGCGGTATACAGATCGCCGCCGAGCAGAAACCAGCTTACGATCGTGCCGAAGCCGCGTCCGGCGAGGCCCCACTCCTCGAGCGACGTCCGATCGCCAGAACCCCATCGCGATGCCGCGAATCCCAGCACGCTCACGCCGACGAAGATAACCGCGAAGACGACGAACGCGCTAGAGCTCCTAAACATCGCGGCGGCCCTGCGTGAGCAGCAGCACCGCGCCGATGAGCAGAGAGCCGAGCACGATCCACGCGATCTGGTACCAATAAAAGAACGGAATCCCAAAGAGCGTGGGCTCGAGCCTGGCATAGAGCGGCACCCAGAGCGTCCCTATGAAGGGAAGCAACAGGAGCAAATACCACGCTTGCCGTTTAGAAGAACGGATTGTGTTGCTTCTCCAGCGCAATCGTGCTTGGCGGACCGTGGCCGGGCATGACGACCGTATCGTCGGGGAGCGTAAAGAACTTACTGCGCACGCTGTTGAGAATGTCGCGGTAGGTGGTCTTGTCGCCGTACGCGCCGCCGACACTGGCCGCGAAAAGCGTATCCCCCGAAAAGAGTGCTCCCCGAAAGAGGAACGAGGAGGAACCGTCGGTATGGCCCGGCGTGTGAAGCATGCGAATCGACGCATCGGCGCCGAATGGCAAGGTTTCGCCATCGCGTAGCAGCAGAGCGCTCTTCGCGAGCGGCCCGATCGCGTGGACGTCGAGCGAGTGCATCACGATCTGCGCTTGCGGAAAGGCTCGAGCAACGTCGCCGGTCGCATCGCAGTGATCGGCGTGCTTGTGGGTGATCAGCACGTACTGCAGATGATAGTCGCCCTCGCGCAGAACTCGCAGCAGATTCTGTGGAATGCCCGCCGGATCGACGAGCGCGGCGCGACGCCCCTCTTCGAGAAAGAAGACGTAGCCGTTGCTGGGCTGTGGATCTTGGGGATGGCGACGCACGTCGGGACGCTCGATTGCCGGCGGCTGCCATCGCGCAGCCGCACTGTCGGCGAGCTTTCCACCGTCGAGTTGCAAGAGGGTTGCGACGGCGCGGGCCTCCTCGCCGGTTGCGGTACCCTCGTCCTTGAGCCACCGGTCGATCTTTTCTGCCGGGATACCGGTCGCGCCGGCGAGTTGCGCGCTGCCGACGCCGGTGCCGCGCATCGCCTTCTTGAGGATGTCGCCGAAGGTGTCTTCTAATGGCAACGTAGTAGGCATGGCCGCATCTTCGACGCCTCGCGCCCAACCGGCTGCAACCGGGCATGCATCCGGGCGAGTCGAAGAAACCCGTAATGGAACGTGTGATCATCATTGGTTCGGGGCCGGCTGGACTGACCGCCGCCGTTTATGCGGCGCGAGCGAATCTCCGGCCGCTCGTCCTCGCCGGCGGGCTCTATGGCGGGCAGCTCATGCTGACGACCGACGTCGAAAACTATCCCGGCTTTCCCGAAGGTATCATGGGTCCGGACTTGATGATCCGCTTTCGCGAACAGGCCGAGCGCTTCGGCGCCCGGATCGAAAACGTCGACGTTACCGCGGTTGACTTTGCGAAGCGCCCACTCGTGGTGCGCACGTACGACGCCCAGTTTGAAGCGGAGAGCGTCGTCGTCGCCACGGGCGCGAGCGCAGTTTGGCTCGACATTCCGGGCGAGGAGCGTTTGCGCGGCCGCGGTGTTTCGAGTTGCGCGACCTGCGATGGCGCGTTCTTTCGCGAGAAGCGCATCGTCGTCGTGGGCGGCGGGGATTCGGCCCTCGAAGAAGCGCTCTTTCTCACCCGTTTCGGCCGGCGCGTCACGTTGATTCATCGCCGCGACCGGCTGCGCGCCAGCAAGATCATGTCCAATCGCGCGCGTTCCCACGAGAAGATCGATTTCATTTGGAACACGGTCGTCGAGGACGTTCTCGGTGAAGATCGGGTAACCGGGCTTCGTCTTCGTAACGTGGTCGACGGGAGCACCTACGAGTTCGAAGCCGACGCGCTCTTCGTCGCAATCGGTCACACGCCGAACACGGAAGTGTTTGCGGGCCAGCTCGATCTCGACGAACTCGGCTACATCGCTTCGCCCGATGGTTCGCTAACGAACGTCGAAGGCGTTTTCGTAGCGGGCGACGTCAACGATCATCGTTACCGTCAGGCAGTAACGGCTGCGGGCGCCGGTTGCCGAGCGGCAATGGACGCCGAGAAATACCTGGAGGCGCTCGAGTTCAGAATCGAGAACCGTCACGAACGCGGGCCTCTGCCTGCGGTTCCATAGGAGCCTGACATGAGCGACGAAGAAAAAAACAGCGACGAACAAGTCGATTCCGTCAGCGGCGGCGGACACCACACGATTCCGATCGATCCGCCCATGCGCCCTCCCAGCAATCCGGTTCAAGGGCACGTTCCCGATCCGATCCGGCATCCCAGCAACCCCGTCGGCGAGTAAAAAAGGCAACGACCGGGGAGGGGCTGGCGTAACCGGCCCCTTTTTTAAATTCCGCCGACGAAGCGCCCGGGATTGAGCGTACGATTCGGATCGAACCGCGCTTTGAGGGCCTGCATTTGCGCGATAGCCGGCGGTGATTCGCCCCATACACGCAGGTAGATTCGGTTGGGATGGTCGCTCGCAATCACTTGCGCGCGCGGCTCGATCTCGTGGAGCGCGTCGTCGAAAGCCTCGATCTTTGCTCCCAGCCCGCGAGCGTCGAGATCGCTCACGCGCACGATGATATCGCCGTTGAGGACGTCCACGATCGTCTCTGCGCGCAGCTCGAAGCGGCGCGCCAGTTCGCCGGCACGCAACGCGTTTGGCTCGCAGGTTTGCGGCAACGAAGCAATGCGATAGGTTACCGAGCGTTCGCCCAGGCGCGCGACGTACGCATCGACGACGCGTTGAAACGATTCGCGCGCGCCGGCATCAAGCACGCGCGTCTCCGGCACGCCGGCGCGGCCGAGCGCCGAACGCAGTTCGCGCGTCGCGCGTTCGAGCAGCGTCGCGCTGCCCTCGAGCAGCACCGCGACGCGCCCCTCCGGGCCGTCGTCGCCGTCGATCGCTTTGTGAAATCCATCGATCCAAAAAGCCGCAGCGAGACGCATCGGCAGCGATTCAAGTTGGGTGCAAGCTCTGGCGCGCGTCCGCTCCGGAAGACGCGCAAGAAAGAGCCGGGCCCGTTTCGGTAAGGGTACCGTCTTAAAGTTCGCTTGCACGATGATGCCGAGCGTTCCGAACGAGCCGACATATAGGCGGCTCATGTCGTAGCCCGAAACGTTCTTCACGACCATGCCGCCGGCACGCGCGATCGTTCCGTCGGCGAGCACGATCGTCGAGCCGATAAGGTAGTCGCGGAGACGGCCGTAAAGATGGCGTCGCGGCCCCAGCCATCCCGCGGCCAACGTGCCGCCTACGGTCGCGTACTGCGGTCGCGGCGCGTCAAACGGAATGAACTGTCCCTGCGTGCTCAGCAAAACCGTGAGAGTTTGAATCGGCGTGCCCGCGCGCACGGCGACGGTAAGGTCGGCTTGCTCGTTTGCAACGACGCCGGAAAGCCGCTTCGTCGAAAGCGTAATGTCGCAGCGTTCCGGCGGAAAGCCCATTCCGCAAAGCGTCGCGCCGCCGGCGATCGAGACTTTCTCGCCGGCGCGGTCGCAGCGGGCAAGAATCTCGCCGGCTTCCGCCGCCGTCTTCGGCGCGACGGAATCGGTCGTCGCTTTCACGGTGGCGCGACCTCGGGGCAACGCGCTCCACTAGGGAAGATCTTTTCCGGATTGAGCATTCGCGCCGGGTCGAAGACGTCGCGAACGCGTCCCATTGTCGCCAGATCGGCAGTTGAATAGACACGCGTCATGGCTTCACGTTTCTCCCAACCGATGCCGTGTTCGCCGCTGATCGTACCGCCCAGATCGATTGCCGACTGCAAGATGACGTTACCCGTTTCGACCACGGCGGCGACTTGACGCGCGTCGCTCTTGTCGTACATCAAGAGCGGGTGCAGGTTGCCGTCGCCGGCGTGAAAGACGTTGCCCACGGTAATCTGGTTCGTGCGGGCTGCCGCTTCCACCGCACGAAGCGCTTGCGGGAGCTTGCTGCGCGGCACGCAGACGTCTTGCGTATAGTAGTTCGGCGCGATCCGTCCGGTCGCGCCGGCGGCTCCCTTGCGCCCCGCCCAAAGCGCGTTGCGTTCGGCGAGCGTGCGGGCGCTCTTCCAATAGTTCGCGCCGTGCTGCTTGACGATTGCGTGAATTGCCGCTTCGCTCGCGGCGACGTCTTCCTCAAAGCCCGCGCTTTCGACAAGGAGCAATGCGGCTGCATCGGTCGGATATCCGGCGTGAAAGGCGGCCTCAACGGCTCGAACGATGACGGCGTCCATCATCTCGAGCGCGGTCGGCACAATACCGGCTGCGATGATTGCCGAGACCGCCTCCGCGGCGGCATCCATCCCGTCGAACGCCGCAACCCAAACGCGGACGGCTTCCGGGAGGGCGAGCAACTGGAGCCATGCGGACGTCACGAGGCCCAGCGTTCCTTCGCTGCCCACCAATGCCGCAGTCAAGTCGTAACCGGCGTCTTCAATGCTGGTTGCGAAGACCTCGCCGGCATCGTCTACAACCTCGAGTCCGAGCACGTGATTGACCGTCGTGCCGTAGGAGAGGCAGTGCGGGCCGCCCGCGTTGGTTGCGATGTTGCCGCCAATCGTCGAAATCTGCTGCGACGAGGGGTCCGGCGCATAGAAAAGACCATCAGGCGCGACCTGCCGGGACAGTTCGAGATTCATGAGGCCGGGCTGAACCCGAACGCGCCGGTTCCGCAGATCCAGCTCCAGAATCCGGTTCATCCGCATGAGCGAAACGATTACGCCTCCGGCCATGGGGACGGCACCCCCGCAGAGCCCGGTGCCCGCGCCGCGCGCGATGATAGGCTCGCCGCAGTCGCGCGCGATTTTGACGATGGCGCTGACCTCCTGCGTCGATTTTGGCAAGACGACCGCCGCAGGGCGTCCGCCATCGGTGTAGGCGTCAAACGAATACACTGCCAGGTCCTCGGGCTCGGTTTTGACGGCATCCGATCCAAGCGCCGCGATCAACCGCTCGCACAGCATGCTTACTCGCCTTCAACGAGGACGGGCGCGGACCTTGACAATTAAGAGAGGTTATGATTGCATGATTGAACATCATGTGGAGGTGCTATCTCTCGTTCTATTATCACCCTAGTCGAGGTTGGTGAGGGAACGTGTTACGCAAGCCCCCGTCGATTCGGCGGGGGTTCGCGTTTTCCGAGGAATCCGTGGGGCGATCACGGTTGAAGCCGACGATAACGTCGCGATAACCCGTGCAACGGAGCGCCTTCTTCGGGAGATCGTCGTCCGCAACGCGATCGAACTCGACGACATTGCCTCGGTGCTCTTCACGCTAACGCCCGACTTGCACGCTTCTTTTCCTGCGCTGGCCGCGCGCGACATGGGTTGGGTGACGGTGCCGATGCTTCACGCCGTGGAGATCTCCGTGCCCGGCGCGCTCGGAAAATGCATCCGCGTGCTCATGCACGTCAACACCTCGCGAACGGCGGCCGAGATCGAGCACGTCTACCTGGACGGTGCCGCGGTGCTGCGCCCGGACTTAGTGCGCGCCAAGCCTTGAGCCCGAAGGTCCTCGGAATCTTCGGCGTCGGGTTGATCGGGGGCTCGATCGGCCTGCGGGCCCGCCGCAACGGCCTCGAGGTCCTGGGCTACGACTCCGATCTGCCGGCGTTGGAGGAAGCGCGTGCCGCGGGGGCCATCGACGCCATCGTGACGCGCGACGAACTATCGGACCGAGCCGACGTGCTGGTGATCGCGGCGCATCTCGGCGCGACGCTCGATGAAATCCAACGTTTGCAGGAGAAAGGCGACGCGGCTTGCACGCTAGTTCTCGACGTGGCGTCCGTGAAGATTCCGGTGGTTGCGGCGGCGCGCGGCTTGAAGAACTTCGTCGCGACGCATCCAATGGCAGGAAGCGAGCGCAGCGGCGTGAGCAACGCGCGCGCCGATCTCTTCGAGGGGCGGCCTTGGGCCTACGTGCCGGCCGGCGACGAGCAGCTCGATCGCCGCGCCTGCAATTTCATCGTTTCGCTCGGCGGCATGCCGCTTGCGATTGGGGCGGAAGAGCACGATCGCATCGTGGCGATCACCTCGCACGTGCCGCAGGTATTTGCCTATCGCTACGCGGGGCTCTTGCGGGAGAAGGAAGGCAACGCGCAACGGCTCTGCGGGCCGGTTGCGCGCGAACTGTTGCGAATCGCCAGCATGAATCCGGCGATGTGGCGCGAGATTTTTTCGGCCAACGCCACCAACATCGAGAGCGATCTGCGCCGTCTTGCCGCCGAGCTTAACGTCGCCGCAGACGAGCTTTCGGCCGACAAGGGTAAATGCGCTCCGGACGTGTTTTGATGCCGATGCCCTCTATTCTGGTAGCAACGTGGGATGGTGGGCTATTCAACGTTACTAACAAAATCGTGCGTCAAGAGTTCGCCGATCGCGCGGTGCGAGGTCTGGTAGCCGATGGACAGGGAAGGGTGCTCGCAATCGTCGGCGGCCATTCGATCTACCGGCGATCCTCTGATGGCGAATGGACGGAGATAGCCAAGAGCGAATTCGAGCTTTCATGCTGCGTCCCAATTGCGGACGCTGTCTTTGTAGGAACTGACGACGCACGCATCTTGCGCGTCGATCCTGACGGCACGCTGCAGTTCCTGCCGGATTTTGATACCGTAGAAGGCCGCGACAAATGGTATGCGGGAGCGATCGTCGTCGACGGAAAGCTGATGGGGCCGCCGCTTGGAGTTCGTTCGATGGCGGCAACGTGCGATGGTGCCGTGCTCCTGGTCAACATCCACGTTGGCGGAATCCCGCGATCGACCGACGCCGGCTTGACGTGGCGGCCCACGATCGACATCGAGAGCGACGTTCATCAGGTCTGCGCGCATCCGAGCCGCCCCGATCTCGTGATCGCGGCGGCGGCGAAGGGCCTTTGCGTGAGTCGGGATGCCGGGGCGACATGGACTATCGAAGACCGAGGGCTTCACGCTCCTCATTGCTCTGCCGTTGCTTTTGGGAGAAACGACATTTTCGTGTCGGCATCTACCGACCCGTTCGGGCCGCAGGGCGCAGTATACCGGCGTCCGATCGACGGCAACGGTCCACTTCAGCCTTTGGGGGGAGGCATGCCGAAGTGGATCGCCGGCAAAGCCGATACCGACTGCATCGCAACCCGAGATTCGATGGTCGCCGTGATCGACCAATCGGGACGCCTTTACGTTTCGCACGACGACGGCGCCTCTTGGTCGCATTCACCTGATCGTCTGCCCGTTCCAACCGGGCTCTACATCTGCTGACGTCGCCAGGTGACGGCGAGCAATTTAATTACCGCGCGGCGATGCGGCCGATTGCGGCCGGTTCCATCGCGCTTGTAAACCACATGTGGCCGCGCGGGCCGGGGGTGATCTCGACGAGCTCGCCGCCCCCCGTGACGCTATAGAACTGTACTTTGCCCTGGGTCGTCATGCGCCCGATGCCTTCGCTACCGCTAAAATCGGTAAACCATAAGGCGGCATCGGGCCCCGTCGCGATGCCGGACGGCTCCACGTATTTGCCGCCTGTCGGGAACCCCGTGTATTTGCCGCTTGTCGTGAGCCTACCGAGCGCGTTGGAGCCGATTTCGGTGAACCACAACGCCTTATCCGGCCCGACGCAAATGAACTTCGGACCGGAGTCGACGGTGAACGACGTGTACTTGCCTTTGGGCGTTACGCGGATGACTTGATCGGAGAAGCGGCTGCCTCCGACGATATACTGCGTAACCCAGAGATTGCCGTCCGGGCCGGTAACGATGCCCTCGAGTTCCGCGTCGCTCGGCGCGACGGTGAAGTGCGTAACCTTACCCTTTGTCGTCATGCGTCCGACGGTTCCGTTAAACTCCGCGAACCACAGTGCGCCGTCAGGGCCAACCGTGATTCCCTGCGTGTACTCGCCGCCGGGATCGTCGAACAACGTGACGACGCCCGCCGTCGTGATGCGCCCAATGCCGCCGTACTCTTGCTGGAGGGTAAACCACAGGTTCTTGTCGGGGCCGGTGACGATCCCGACGGAAGGTATTGCGCCCGCCTCTTGCAGCAACGTGTACTTTCCGGCCGTCGTAATACGTCCGATCGCGTCCAACCCGCCGTCGGTATACCACAAGGCGCCGTCGGGTCCCGTCGTGATGGCCTCCGGCACCGGATCACCCAGGGTATCATCGAAAACCCGCACGCTCCCGCGCTTCGCCGCAACGACGTTGTCGCGTAAACTCACGTAGCCGGCCCCACTCGGAACGGCGCCAGTTCCTTGCGAGCCGCACCCCGCCAACGCCAACGCTGCCAGCACGCCGGCGCACGATAAGGTTTTCATCGAGGCCCCCTTCCCTAATACAACAGATACTTCCGGCGCAGCGAGTCGAATCGCGCGACTTCCGGCGACCATTGGTCGATAATTTCTTCGGCACTCTTGCCCGCCAATAGGCTCTGGCGAATCGAGTCGGTGCCCCAGTCGCGATCGAGCTGCGAAACGCTCGCGATGTCGATCGCGTGCGGAAATAGATCGCGAACCCCAACGAGAATCTCGACGGCAGTTCGCACGGCGACAAAGCGACGCGGATCGAAGATCATCAGCTCGACGCCGGTAAGCTCCTTGTCTTTCCAAAAGCCGACCATCGGCGACCAGGCCGCCGGCCTGAACCACACTCCGGGCAGATTGCGCGCGTTTAAGTGCGAGGCCAACTTCGTCCCTTCGATGCCCGGCGCGCCGGCGAGCAAGAAAGGCTTGGTGAACCCGCTGCCGTTGTTGATGCCGGCGCTGTCGAGCAGTCCGGTGCCGACGTAGGCGAAGGTCGTTATCCAATCCGGAATGTTCGGCGACGTTTGCACCCATTGCAGGCCCGTCTCGGGCCAAATCATCGAGCGCTGCCAACCGGTCATGCGAATAACGCGTAGCCGCGCGCCGATCGCGAAGTGGTCGTTGAAGAGCGTGGCGAGTTCGCCGACGGTCATCCCGTGGCGCATCGGAATCGGATAAAGGCCGATGAACGATTCAAAGGCGGATTCCAGAACGGGCCCCTCGATCGTTCCGCCGATCGGATTGGGCCGGTCAAAAACCCAAAACTCCTTGTCGTATTGCTTGGCGCTCTGCATCGCGTACGCCATCGTCGAAACGTAGGTGTAAGCGCGCGAGCCGACATCTTGAATGTCGAACGCGAGCACGTCAACGCCGTCGAGCATCGCCGCGCTAGGATGGCGGGATGCGCCGTAGAGGCTGTAGACGGGCAAGTGCGTCTCGGAATCGATATACGACCCGACGGATGCGCCGGCGTTGCGATCGCCGCGAAAGCCGTGCTCGGGCGAATAGATCGCCTTTACGCGAATGCCGCCATGACGGATGCTCGCGTCAACGATCGATTCGAGCCGCGACGTTACCCCGCTTTGATTGGCGATCAGGCCGACCGCGCGCCCGTCAAGCTCGCGCCACGCACGGCGCAGGAAGACTTCGTCGCCCAGTTCGATGCGCGCCGCCGGCAGCGCTTCGGCCGCCACGCGACGCGTGGTCGCGGCGGCGAATGCGGCCGTTCCCGCAAGAAACCTGCTACGACGCAAAAACCGGCTCCACATGGCGGTGCAGGATGCGGGCATCGTGCGCGCGCGCAAAGAGGGCGTGCACGGCCGCTCTGCCGTCGTGGCCGAGATCGTCGCTGAACTCGTTTACGTACAGCTCGATATGCGACTTCATCACCTTATCGCTCATCTCGATGGCGTGCTTCCGTACGTAGGGCATGATGGCGTCCTCATGTTCTCGCGCGAAGGCAAGACTGCGGCGAATCGCCGAGTTCAGGAGCTTCGCGTCGTCGTCGCCGATGTCGTTGCGCACCAAAATAGCGCCGAGCGGAACCGGCAAGATCGTCATCGTCTCCCACCACTCACCCATGTCCGCGATCGAGATCAAGCCGGCATCCCGGTAGGTGAAACGGGATTCGTGAATGATAAGTCCCGCATCCACCTCACCCTTTGCGACGGCGTCTACGATACGGTCGAAGCGCATCTGAACCGTCTTCGGGCGCGAGCCCAGCGCGAGCTGGAGCAACATAAATGCGGTAGTTCGCTCGCCTGGGATCGCAATTCGCCTACGCGCAAAGTCGGCGAAGAGTTGCGGCGAGCCGGCGGGACGCGCAACCAGGAGCGGGCCGCAGTTGCGCCCGAGCGCGCCGCCCGACGGTAGAATGCGGTAGCGATCCATTAGGAACGGTATTGCACCGTAGCTGACCTTCGTCAGCTCGTAGCGCCCCTGGGCTGCGGCGGTGTTGAGCTCTTCGATGTCGGCCAGGTGAGCGCTGACCTGTGGCGCATCGGTGAGCAAGCCATTGGTGAGCGCGCCGAAGATGTAGGTGTCGTTCGGGCAGGGGGAATAGGCGAGTGTGTAGGCGGCCATTACCGGCCTCTTCGAGGCGCTGCAAAAATCTTCTCTATGGCCTCAAAGAAGAACCTTAGCGCGGTGGGGAAGGTACTTGGCTGTGCTGAAGGTGCGTGTCGTGAAATCCGTAGCGCGAGTTTTCACAGCCTGCGCCGCCGTCGTGCTCCTAGCTGCGGCTCCGCTTGATATCGCCGTCATTGACGGTTCCCGCAACTCGCACGCATACCGAATCGTCGTGCGTTCCGACGGTGCGGCTTCCATCGCTACCGCGACCTCTGCTCCCAGGGGATTTACCATTCCAAGAGACACCGCCACGCGTTTCTTCGCAGCCCTCGCGGCGTCGCGCAGCGATAATTGGAAGAGCCTACCGTGCGCAAAGACAAGCGCACCGGCGGGACCGCCGGCAGCGGTTACAAAATGCAGCGAGATGTCACCGGACTGGCGACCACCGGGCTGTGAGAGTTAGGTCGTTGTAGGTTCGTCGAGCACGTCGAACAGCACCTCGACGACGTGCTGCAGTCCAGCCGCGCCGGCCGCGAAATCCCAGCCGCTGCGCTCGCGTGCACCGCAGCGATTGGAGATGCCGCGCACTTCGATCGCACGAACGCCCGCGCGTTCGGCCGCGCGCAACACGGCAAAACCTTCCATCGATTCGACCTGCGCGCCGCGGCCGGCCAGCCGCGAAGCCGTTTCGTCGGTGGCCGTCACGCTCGCAACCGTAACGCCGGTCAGCACGGCGAAGCCGCGCGCGCGCAACTTTCCGACTATCGTTACATCGGAACGTGCGCGGTCGACGACGCGTTCGCCGGGCGGCAGCGAAATCGGCTCGCCGGTTTCGAGTCCGAGGTCCATCATGTCTTCGCCAACGATCACGCCATCGCCAATCTTCGCGGCGCCGGGAAACGCGCCGCCAAGCCCGGCGTTTACCACGAAGCGATAATCGCGGTTCGCGAGTGCCGTGGCAACTGCTGCCGCGGCCTCGACCGGACCGACGCCGAACGCGAGTTGGTCGACGCCGTCGCGGTCTTTCCAGAAGCGAAGCTCAGCGCCGACGGCGCAGCAGAGCAGAATCATGGTACGCCGATGAACTTGTGCGTTTGCAGCGAGAGGCGAAAGCGCTGCGGATGCGCCTTCGCATACTCTAGTGCGAGCGCGACGTTGCCGGGTTTGTTGCCTTCGGGCTGAAGCAAGATGGTCGGCATGGCGGCAAAGAGCGAGAGGTATTGTTCCGGCACACGTGCGTCGACGATCAACTTGGCTTCGTTCGCGCGGGCCGCCATCCGTGCATCGACGCGTTCTTTCGGCGAGACGCAGAGCCAGACGTCGGCGGGTAGGTCAGCGTAGATCGTTCCATTCGACTCGATATGCACCCGGCGGCTATCGCTTCGGAGTGCTTCGATCAACGCGGGCGTTTCGGCTTGGGCGAGTGGTTCGCCGCCGGTGAGAATCACCATCGGGCAGTCGCCGCCGATCTCCCCAACCTCCGCGACGACGTCCTCTACCGTTGCGAAGCGCTTGATCGCGTAATCGGTATCGCAGAAATCGCAGGCGAGATTACACCCCGCTAGCCGCACGAAGATTGCCGGCGTCCCGGTCCACATTCCTTCGCCCTGGATGCTGTAGAAGATTTCCGCTAGTTGCAACATGCTCGAAGTTAGATTCGTGTCATTCTTCGACTGCGCTCAGAATGACACACCTGCTTGCCCTTCGCCGGAGCTGTGCTGAGCGATTCCACGCCGCAGCACGGCGCAGGAGCGGGGGGTTTCCCAGAGGACCGCCTCCTCGAAGCCGCGTAGGTGCCCGTCGAGCTGTCGCCAGATCCAGAGCAACACGTTTTCCGCAGTTGGGTTCTCGACGATATCGTTGAGCGTTTGGTGATCGAGGCGGCGCACAACGCGTTGCTCGACGATGCCTTCGATCGTCTCGAAATCCTCGACCATGCCGCTGGCCGGCCCTTGCGTCTGCAGCGGGCCGCGGATCGCGACCTCCAATCGGTATGAATGCCCGTGCATGCGTTTGCACTTCCCCTCGTGATGCGGAAGCGCATGCGCCGCTTCGAAGCGGAAATGCTTACGAAGTTCCGCTTACAGTTCTCCCTGCGGACCCATCGCTTCAAGTCGCCGCTTGAGTTCGGCGAGGAAGCCGCTGGCGACGGAACCATCGACGACGCGATGATCGAGCGACAGACAGGAGTTCATCATGCTGCGGATCGCCAGCGAGTCGTCATCGCGCACGACGACCGTCTTGACGACCGTCTCCATCGTGACGATGCCGGCTTGGCCGCCGTTGATGATCGGCGCGGAGGCCCACGAGCCGTTTGCGCCGTTGTTGTTGACGGTAAAGGTGCCGCCGGCGAGATTGTCGACGCCGAGTTTGTTCTTGCGCGCCTTGTCGATCAACTCACCACCCTTGATCGCGAGCCCCTTGATCGAAAGCTTGTCGGCGCCGCGGACGACCGGAACGACGAGATTGGCCGGCAGACCGATCGCGATGCCGATGTTCACCTCATCGTTTACGTAGATGCTCGGCTGACCGCCGGCCGTCGCGGGCACGAAGCGCGCGTTCATCAGCGGAAATGCTGCCAGCGATTCGACGACCGCGCGGATGAAGAAGGGCAGCAGCGTGAGCTTGTAACCCGTCTCGCGTTCGAAGCGATCCTTCTCGCGCGCGCGCCACTTCCAGACGTTGGTCACGTCGATCTGCACCATCGACCACGCATGCGGCGCGGTGTGCTTGCTCTCGACCATGCGTTCGGCGATGATTTTGCGCGCTTGCGAGAGAGATACGGTCGTTCCCGGAATCGGTTGCGCGTAGGTCGAGGTGCGAGTGCCCGGCGGAACCGTCGCAGCGGCCGCAGGCGCGGAAGGCGCCGGCGCGCCGGTGCGTGCCGCGGCAAGCACGTCGTCGGCGGTAACGCGACCATTCGAGCCGCTGCCTTTGATCGCGCGAATGTCGATGCGATGCTCGCGAGCCAATCGTCGAACCGCCGGCGATGCGCCACGCAGCGCACCTTCGAGCTCGAGTTCGGATAGGGAGGACGCGGCGGGCGCGGGCGAACCGTTGGGCGAGGGCGCGGGAGGGGAAGGCTGCGCAGGCTGCGCAGCCTGCGGTGCCGGGCCGGCGGGCGCAGCCGGAGCGATCGACGCCGCGGGTGGGGCAGTCGCTGCCGCGGGTGGGGCAGTCGCTGCCGCGCCAACTTCATCGATGACTGCGATCGGCGTGCCCGTCGCGACCGTCTCACCTTCCTTGACCAACAACTCGCGAATCGTCCCGGTCACCGGCGACGGAACGCCGGCGTTGACTTTGTCGGTCGAGACCTCGACGAAGTCTTCGTACTTGTCGACCGAGTCGCCGACGCTTTTGAGCCATTGGGCCACGGTTCCCTCGGTGACGGTTTCACCGAGCTGCGGCATCGTTATCGTCGTTGCCATGCTTAGAACTTCACCATTGCGCGCATTGCATCGGCCATTTCAGCGGGCGACGACATGAACTCTTCCTCGAGCGGCATCGCGTAACCCATGGACGGCACGTCGGGGCCGCACAGGCGCCGGATTGGCGCATCGAGCGAGAAGAGCGCCTCTTCGGCGACCATGGCGCTAATCTCAGCGCCGATGCCGCCGAATTTGTTGTCTTCGTGAACGATCAGCAGCTTGCGGGTCTTCTCGACGCTATTGAGGATCGCGGTCTTGTCCATCGGGCGAATCGATCGAAGATCGAGCACCTCGACCGACAGGCCCTCTTGCGTTAAGCGTTCGGCCGCTTCGAGCGCCCAGTGCAGGTACAGCCCGTACGAGACGACCGTCAACTGCGTCCCCGCTTTGCGAACGTTGGCCTTCCCCAGCGGAATCGTATAGTGACCGTCGGGCACCTCGCCTTTGATCAGCCGATAGGTTTTCTTGTGCTCCAAAAAGAGCACCGGGTCGGGATCGTCGATGGCGGCGTTGAGCAGACCCTTGACGTCGTCGGGAAACGCCGGCGCGACGATTTTTAGGCCGGGAACGTGATAGAAGAGCGCTTCGATGGAGACGGAGTGGGAGAGCGCGCCGCGAACGCCGCCGCCATAGGGCGTACGAATGACCAGCGGACAGGTGTATTCGCCGTTTGAACGATAGCGAATCTTCGCGGCCTCGCCGACGATCTGGTTGAACGACGGATAGATGAAGTCCGCGAACTGAATTTCTGCGATCGGACGCAAGCCTTCCATCGCCATGCCGACTGCAATGCCGACGATCGACGCCTCGGCGATCGGGGTATCGATGACGCGCCGCTCGCCGAACTCGCCGATGAAGTCCTTCGTGATCAAAAAGACGTTGCCGCGGGCGCCGACGTCCTCGCCGAGAATCACGGTGCGCTCGTCGTTCTTCATCGCTTCGTAGAGCGTCGCGCGAACCGCCTCGACGTTGTTCATCACCGTCGAGCTTGTGCTGCTTACGACTGCCACGGTTCCCAAGCTCCTTCGTAGACGTGTTTGTAGAGATCGGCGGGTTCGGGATAGGGCAGCGCCTCGGCCGCATCCGTCGCTTCGTTGGTTTCGCGCAAGACGTCTTGGCGCATCGCCGCGACGCCGTCGGCCGTTACGATACCGTGCTCGAGCAGCAGCGCTTCGAAGGCCGGCACCGGGTCGTCTTTGCGACGTTCTTGCACGACCTCGCGGGTGCGATAAGTGAGATCGTTGTCATCGGTCGAGTGCGCGAGGTAGCGATAGCAGGTCCCCTCGACGAGCGTCGGCCCTTCGCCGGCGTGCGCGCGGTCCATCGCTTCCTTTACCGCGGCGTAGGTTTGGATTGGATCGAAGCCGTTGAAACGCCGGCCCGGCATGCCGTATCCGGCCGCGCGCTTCCAAATCTCGGGCTGCGCCATCTGTTTGTCCAGCGGCGTGGAAATCGCCCACTCGTTGTTCTCGACCAACATCACGAACGGCAGCTTGTGCACCGCGGCGAAGTTCATGGATTCGTGCCACTCGCCTTCGCTGGTCGTTCCGTCACCGCAGGTGGCCAAGACCGCGCGCCCGGTTTCACCGCGATACTTGATCGCATAGGCGGCGCCGACGGCGTGCGGCAAATGGGCCGCAAGAATCGACGAGAACGACATCAGGCCGGCGGCTTTTGACGAGTAGTGATTGGGGAACTGGCGTCCGCCATTGTGATCGTCGGCCCGGGCGAAGATCGAAAGCATGATTTCGAATGGCGAGAGGCCGATGCCGAGGCAGAGCCCGAGATCCCGATAGTACGGCGCAAGAATGTCGTGCCCGCGATGAAAGGCCATTGCTGCGCCCGCTTGCAACGCTTCGTGCCCTTCGCTGCCCAGAGCAAAGGGAACCTTGCCCTGCCGATTGAGCTGAAATCCTCGGTTGTCGAGCTGCCGCTGCAAGAGCATGTTGCGGAACATGCCGCGCAACTGTTCGTCGCTCAATCCGTGGCGCTCGAGACTTCCCGTTCGTAGATCCGTCGTAGCCATCGTTTTTACCATTCCGCTCGTCAAACGATCCACGGCTCACAGCCTTCGGCGTAGACCTTCTCGTAAAGGTCGGCTGCGTCGGGATAGGCCATCGCTTCGGCCCGGTCCGTGGCGTCGTTGGTCTCTTCGAGGACGGAACGCTTCAATGCTTCCGCCTGCTCGGCGTTCAGGACGCCGTGCTCGGCCAGCAGGCGTTCGAAGCACGGCACGGGGTCGTCCTTGCGGCGCGCCTTGACCTCGTCGGGCGAACGGTAGGTTCGATCGTCGTCGTCGGTCGTGTGCGAGAGAAAGCGATAGCACTTGGCTTCGACCAGGGACGGGCCGCCGCCGGAGCGAGCCCGCTGCATCGCTTCGTCGACGGCCTCGTAGCAGGCGATGGGGTCCATTCCGTCCACGGGTGCTCCAGGAAGTCCGTAGCCCTCGGCACGCTTGTAGACGTCGGGCTGACCCATCTGCCGCGCCAGGGGCGTGGAGATCGCCCATTCGTTGTTCTCGCAAAGAAATACGATTGGGAGCTTATGTACCGCGGCAAAGTTGACGGACTCGTGCCACTCGCCTTCGCTCGTCGCTCCATCACCAAAGGTCGTAAGAACCGCTCGGCCGGCTTCACCGCGGTACTGCAGCGCGAACGCGGCGCCGACGGCGTGCGGGAGCTGCGCGGCAATGATCGAGCTGATCGTGTGAAGGCCGAGACGGCGGCTGGCATAGTGGTGCGGAAACTGCCGCCCCGCCGAGTGGTCGGCGGCGCGGGCGAAGAGCGAAAGCAGCACCTCATACGGCGTGACGCCTATGCCCAACGCCAGTCCGAGATCGCGATAGTACGGCACGAGGATATCCTTGCCGCGTTCGAAGGCCATGGCGGCTCCGGCTTGCACGGCCTCGTGGCCTTCGCTGGCGGATGCAAACGGAATCTTTCCCTGGCGATTGAGCTGAAAGCCGCGGTTCTCGAGGGTGCGCTGCATCAGCATCGTGCGAAAGATCGCGATGAGCTGCTCGTCCGTTAGCCCGTGACGCTCGAACGAGGAGGGGAGCTTTGATTGCGCTTCAGGCTTAATGGCCACTATTGCTCCTACTCGGCTACGTCCGGCAAAATCCTGCGCCTGGAAGTAGCTGGAGCCTGATGGATTGAAATGGGGCGTGCCATGATTCGTGCAGGCGTCGCGACGGCTACGTTTCTCCTGGTGTGCGGGGCGAAGGCCGAAGCGCGAACGGAGTTTTGTCCTGCCACGGTTGCATACGTGCCCGCGGCGGCGGCCGACGCGGCCGGCAGGTCGGCGGGCCTCGTGTTTACCTTAGAGTCGGAATCTCCAAGAACGATCGTTTCTGCGACGATGGTCGCGGATACCGACGGCGGCTGGTACTCGTGGGATGCCGCAAATCTCCCGCTGACGGGAACAATACCGCGGGTCCGGTCGGACGCGCTCGTTGTCGACTTTCCTAAGCCAGTCTTCGTTCGCCATGCGTGGATCTTACACGCGCGCACCGCCGGCGATGCGTTTGGCTGGCAGACCTTGGGCGACGTGTCCTGCGGGATACCGGCGTTCGGCGTCCCCGCCGCTCCCCCCGAGAAACCGTTGCCCGACGACGGCTTGCATCACGTTACGGCCACATCGATCGCGCCGCTCTTTTCAACCGAATGTCCGCATCCATTTGTGAAGGCGACCCTCAGGCATGCGGCGCAACTGTATTTTCCGCGATTCGCTCCCCAGTACTTATCGTATACGTCGCAAATCGCAATTGCCGTAGGCCAAAACGACGCCATCCTCGACGCCTGGGTCTATAAATCGACCGGCAATGCCGCGATCGACGCAAGTGCGCTATCGGCAGCTCGAGCCTCGTCGTACGCCTCGGCGATCTCCTACTGCCAGAAAGCCGAAGGCGTGTATCTTTTCCGCGCAGATTTCGGCCCCCCCCCGTGAGTTCCACGCTCGAAACTCCGCTGCAAGAAGAGCTGGTTCGCTACCGCCGCCACTTTCACGCCCATCCAGAACTCTCGCTGTTGGAATTTCAAACCGCGAAGTTCATCGAGCGCGAGCTGCGCGAGGCAGGCTACGATCAAATTCGCACCGGGATCGGAAGAACGGGCATCCTGGCGACGCTGCAAGGCGCAAAGCCGGGCCCCGTGACGTTGCTGCGCGCCGATATGGACGCGCTGCCGATTGAGGAGCGCAATGAAGAACCCTATCGGTCGCTAACGCCCGGCGTTATGCATGCGTGTGGGCACGACGGGCATATGGCAATCCTTTTGGCGGCGGCCCGCGCGCTTCGCCGGCGGACCGACGAGATTTCGGGCACGCTGGTCTTTTGCTTTCAACCCGGCGAAGAGGGCTTCGCCGGCAACAAGATGATGATCGAAGACGGGGCGCTTGAGAATCCGCACGTCGATCGCACGTTTGCGCTGCATCTCTATAGCGGGCTGGACGTCGGGAAGGTCGGCGTGCGCGACGGCGCCTTTTTTGCGTCGTCGGACCGCTTTGACATCGAGCTGACCGGCAAGGGCGGGCACGGAGCGCTGCCGCAGAGCGCGGTCGATCCGATCGTTGCTGCCGCGCAGTTCGTCACGATGCTGCAGAGCATCGTTAGCCGCGAGTTCGCCGCGAATCAGCCGGTGGTCGTAACGGTCGGTTCGCTGCATTCCGGCACGACCTTCAACGTCATTCCGGAGCTGGCGCAGTTGCAGGGAAGCGTCCGAGCTTTTGACGAGACGGTTCGCGCCGAGCTTCCGGTGCGCATCGAGCGTCTGCTCGCGGGCGTCTGCGAGGCGATGCGCCTGAGCTATCGTTTTGATTACCATTGGATCTATCCGCCGACCGTGAACGATCCGGCCACGAACGATGTGGTACGCGAGGTAGCGCGCGAAGTCGTCGGAGAGTCGAATCTCGTCGATCCGCACGAGATCGTCATGTGGTCAGAAGATATGTCGTTCATGCAAGAGCTGCGTCGCGGCGCCTACTTTCTCGTCGGCGCGCGTGGCGCGAAGAAGGGAATCGAGCCGCAGCATAGCGCGCGGTTCGATATCGACGAGCGCGCCCTAGAGGTCGGGTTCGGGATGATGATGGGTTTGGCTACTCGTTCCGAGGACTAAACTGCCGGCAGGCTTGCGCGTCGGCAGCTATCTCGAACTTGTTTCCGCCGGCGTCTTCAAAGAACACCGCATAGTAATCCCCGTATTCGGGGTGTAGGCCCGGACCTTCAATCGCCCGCGCACCATGCTCGCGCGCGATAATGGCGGCGGCGGCGACCTGTGCGCGCGTTTCGACGGCAAAGGCAACTCTAGTCGATCCCGGGAGTGCAGCGGGGTCGGGAATGAGGCCAAAGCGAGGACGCCCTCCCGCCGCGGTCTCGTACCCGACGAAGCCGGGTTCCTCGAGTTCGTCCGAGCCGGAGATCCGGCGGTAACCGATGTGTTCGGCCAACGCATCGAGCAACGTTTGGGCGGCGTCGATGTTTCGGACGTGAATATCGATGTGGTGCAGCATGGATGGCCCGATCGTCAGAGGTCGTAGTGGCTTTCGGTAACGGTAAGCAGCCACCGAATGGCGCGGGCGGATCGATCCAACTCGCGCAGCGAGCGCGCGAAGGAGCGAAAGGCGCGGTCGGCGACGCGCCGGCGGCGTCGAGAGCGTTCGAGCCGGTCCGTGAAGGCCAGCGCCGTTTCGAGCTGAGCTTCGATCTGGGGCCAGTCTGCGCGTACCGCGCCTTCGCCGGGATCCGCGAAACACGTCACGAGCGGTGGCGCGGGCTTGGCCGGATGCTTCAGCGCATACTCCAGGCGCGCCAACGTGTATTGCTCGTGCGCGTCGGCGAAAGAACCCAAAAGCTGCGACAACCGGAGGTCCATCGGAATGACGACTTCTGCCGACGGCGAAGCTCGGCCTGGGTATGAACTCTGATGTTCGCAGGTATGTCATTGTCGGCAACGGCTTCGCCGGAACCACTGCTGCCGAGCAGCTTCGCAAGCACGACCCCGCCTGCGAAATAACCCTCTTTGGGGACGAGCCGTACACGCTCTATAACCGCATCTCCCTTCCGCCCATGCTGCGCAAGCAAATTCCGGAGGCGAAGGTGATGATTCGCAACCTGGCGTGGCATGAAGAACATCGCATCGATCTGCAGCTGCGCACGCACGTCGAGCGAATTGTCCCGGAGGAGCGCGTGGTTGTCGCGGACGGCAAGTCCTTTCCGTACGATGCGGCCTTGATCGCGACGGGCGGCCGGCCCAATCCGACCGGCAAACCAGGCGGCGAGGGTGCGGCAAACCTTTTCCCGTTCCAGTACCTCGACGACACTCGCGCGATTTCGGAGCAGATCGACCAAAGCCAAGCCGCAGTCGCAATCGGAGGGTCGTTCATCGCCTACGAGCTAGCCGAAGCTTTTTCGTCACGCGGACTGGAGACGCACTGGCTGATGCGTGGCCCACGCGGCTTGCACCGGATCATCGACGAGGATGCCGGCGAGCTGCTTCACGAGGCCGCGGCAGCCGACGGCGTTCACATGCACTACGGTGAAGAAGTCGAGGAGTTCATTCGTGCCAACGGCGTGATAACGAAAGTTCGAACGACCGCGGGGCGCGAGATCGAAGCACAATGTTATGCCTACGGATTCGGGCTGGCCATGAACACCGAGGTTTGCGACGGCTCGGGCATCGAGACGAGCAAGAACGGCATCCTGTGCGACGATCATCTCGAGACCAATGTCAAAGATATCTACGCCGCCGGAGATGTTGCCGACTTCTACGATCCAATCCTCGAGATCAGATATCGGATGGGCACGTGGAATAACGCCGGCGCGCATGGGAAGGTCGTTGCGCTCAACATGATGGGCGGCAGCGAGAAGTACCACGACGTGCCGGAGTATTCGTCGCTCCTCTTCAAAGGGCAAACCATCACGCAGTTCGGCCTCGGAACGGATCTGCGGCAAGACTTGGAGATCGCGCGGAAGATCGATCGCGAGAAGAAGTGGTACCGTGCGCTGTTTTTCTGGGAAGACCGTTTGGTCGGCGGCTTGATGCTCGGGAAAGGCAACCGAGCCGGCAAACGCAAGTACGTTGAAGCGATAAAGAGCAAAGAGCGCTTTCCCAAACCCGAATGGAATGCAATGCTGGACTGGACGGCTTGAGCGCCTAATGTTTCAAGCGACGAGAATCCCCGGCGTCTTCTGGTACGCCCAGCGGAGGCTGGGCGCGCTTTCGGAGAACTCCTACCTCTTTGTCACCGAGGCGGGAAACGTATTGGTCGACCCGCTCGCGTTCGACGATGCGACGCACGCTCAGTTAGAACGTCTCGGCGGCATCGAGCGCGTCGTCGTCCTATCGGCCGATCGGCAAGCCGTTGCGCGCGAAATCGCCGACCGTTTCAGTGTGCGGCTCATCAGCGCGCCGGCGCATCGCGAGACGCTCTTTGAAGGCGCAAAGGCCATCGTGCTGCTCGATCAGCGCCGCGACGGCGAGTTCGCGGTCATCGTTCCGGCGCAGCGGGTAGTCGTGGCCGGCGGCTCGGCGGTCGGATCGCCCGCCGGCGCGCTGTCGATGCTGGAGGAGAGCGAGTACGCTGACGCGCGTAAAGCGGCTCTGGGACTGCGCCGAATTCTTCGAGAGAATCCGAAGACGCTCTTGGTAGCCGTCGGCGAGCCGATTTTTTCCGGGGCGTACGACGTGCTCGACCAGACGCTCTACGCGCGCGCCGGCGCCGAAATCCACCGGATCAACCTCGACGAGTTGGAGTTTCGCGACGAACGTGCCGAGCGTGCGCAGCAGCCAGAGCGCTATCACGGCTTTGACGCCGAAGTGGGCTTCGGCATCGGCGCGCGCAAACTCGGCTATCGCGTGAGCACGCTGCCGCCCGGGCAGTATTTCTGTCCGCTGCACGGTCACGCACGCGAAGAGGAGATGTTCTTCGTTCTCGACGGCGAGCCGAGCATTCGTACGCTGGCCGGAACGCTGCGTTGCCGCAAAGGTGACTTTGTCGCATTCCCGGTTGGGGAGAGCGGGACGCATCAGTTGCTCAACGAGAGCGATGCCCCGGCGACGGTGCTGCTGTTGGGACGCACCGAAGAATTTGAAGCCTGCTATTATCCCGATTCGGATAAACTGCTCGTCGATATGGAGAAGCCCATCAAAGGCGATCGCCGTTCGATCCTGTTACGCGCGACGCCGGAACTGGATTATTTCGATGGTGAGGAATAGGCAGTCGCTACCAGTGGCGGGCGCTGATGTGGGTGTCGGAGTCCGCGCCGCGCGGCACCAGGAAGTAGACCACTACCGCTAAGTAGGCTGCGAAACTCACGATCGGCAGCACGAGCGCTACGATCGTGGCGGCCGCGTAGACGAGCCATCCGATCCGATAGCCTCGGATCGTGGCGGCGATCGTTTCCGGCGAAACTTCCGGCGCGAAGGCGTTCGAACGCGCGAGATGCAGCAGCAGCAGGTTATAGAACGTCGCGGAGCACGAAAGAACGACGCCGTACAGAAATGTCGAGGCGGGGAGCGTAGGGTACGAACCCAGCGTCGTCGTCGCGAACGGAATTAAGACGGCTGCTGCCAGCAGGAGAAGGTTCCAGAAGACCGTCTTGCGGTCGACGCGCTGCACGAGGCGGAAGAGCGCGTGGTGGTTCTGCCACATGATCCCGATGACTGAGAAACTTAGAAAGTAGGCAATGAGATTCGGCCAGAGTCGCAATAGGGCGGTGGCCAGCTCTCGATTCGACGGCGCGTGCAGTTCGGGAAGAACGAAGCCGAGCGCTAGCAACGTGAATGCGAAGGCGAAGACGCCGTCGGAGAATGCTTCGAATCGACTCTTGTTCACGCGGTCGCCCGTTCGACGGAGTCGGCGAAGGCATCGACGTCCTGCGGCGTCGTCGCCCAGTGCGTCATCCAGCGCACCTCAGGCAGCGCCTCGTCGAAGATATAGAACGAGTATTCGCGCTGGAGCGCTTCGATGGCGGCGCGGCCGAGCGTCCCGAAGATCGCGTTGCAGCGAACGGGGCGCGTGACGCGAACTCCTTCGATTGAGCGCAGGCGTTCGTGCAGGCGGCGAGTCATCGCGTTGGCATGCGAAGCGTAGGTGCGCCAGCGGTCTTCGGTAAGCAGCGCGGCGAACTGTGCGGCGATGTAGCGCATCTTCGAGGCCAACTGCATCGCCTGTTTCTGTACGAACGGAGCCGCGCGGGCGTGAAGCTCGGGGTTGAAGAAGCAGATCGCCTCGCCGAGCATCAAGCCGTTCTTCGTGCCGCCTAAAGTTAACACGTCGATACCCGTGCCGCCGCTCGTGCCTCGCAAGTCGGTCCCGAGTGCTGCCGCGGCGTTGGCGAGGCGCGCTCCGTCGAGATGGACGATCAGTCCGCGCTCATGGGCGAAGCGACAGAGCGCGCGTAGCTCGTCGAGTTCGTAAGCGTCGCCGTATTCGGTGGCCTGCGAGATCGAGATCGCGCGCGGTTGCACGAAGTGCACGTCCGCCCCGCGCAGATGCGGCTCGATGTCGGCGGGACGAAGCTTGCCGTCGGGAGTTTGGATCGGAATGACTTTCGATCCGGAAAAGCGTTCGAGCGCACCGCACTCGTCGGTTTGCAGGTGCGCGCTTGCCGGCGCGAGCACCGCTTCCCACGGACACAGGATCGAACTGAGCGCGGCGACGTTTGCGCCGGTGCCATTGAAGGTGAAATAGACGTCGGTTTCCACGCCGAACCGCTCGCGGAAGAGCGCGACGGCATCTTCGGTCCAGGGGTCGCCGCCATAGGCCGGAGCGTCGCCGTCATTTGCCGCCAGGATCGCTTGTAGAATCTCCGGCGCGACGGGCGCGTTGTTGTCGCTTGCGAAACTACGGCGCGGCTGCATGCTCGCGAGGTTTGCGCGCCGCGGAGGGGCGTCCCCTACCGGTGCGCGTACATAGGCGCCATGCCCGAACGCGATCAGCTCGAAGTAGACGTCCTCCTCGTGGGCGCCGGCCCCGCGAGTCTTGCGGGTGCAATCCGGCTCGGCCAGCTAGCGACGGAGGCGGGACGCGCGCTGGAGATTCTGGTGATCGAGAAGGCCGCCGAGGTCGGCAACCATGGTATCTCGGGCGCCGTGATGGATCCGCGCGCGCTCGACGAGCTGCTTCCGAATTGGCGCGAGAGCGCGCCGGTGGAGGCGCCGGTTACCTCCGACGAGCTGTGGTTTCTCACGACGCGCGGTAAAATCAAGGCCCCCCTCACGCCGCCGCCGCTGCGCAACACCGGCAAGTATGTAACGTCGCTGCAAAAGCTCTCGAAGTGGCTCGGCGAGAAAGCCGAAGAGGCCGGCGCGCAAGTCTTTCCAGCCTTTCCGGGACAGGAGCTGCTGTGGGAGGGCGAGCGCGTCATCGGTGTGCGCACCGGCGATAAGGGTCTCGATCACAACGGTCAGCCAAAGTCGAACTACGAGCCGGGAGCGGACATTCTCGCGAAGGTCGTCGTGCTTGGTGAAGGTCCGCGCGGTACGCTTGCAAAGCAGGCCGAGGCGCGTCTGGGTTTGACGCAAGAACGCGAGCCGCAGGTCTACGCGGCCGGCGTCAAAGAGCTGTGGCAGTTACCGGACGATCGCTTTAAGGCCGGCTCGGTGATTCACACGCTGGGATATCCGCTTCCACCCGAGACGTTCGGCGGCGGATTCATTTACGGCATGGCGGGCAACGTGCTCGACATCGGCATGGTCACGGGCCTGGATTATAAGAATCCGACGACCGATCCGCACAACGAGCTGCAGCGCATGAAAGAGCATCCGGCCATCGCACGGATGCTCGCGGGCGCGACGCTGATTCGCTATGGGGCAAAAGCGATTCCCGAAGGCGGGCTGTTCGCGATGCCGCGCCCGTACGCCGACGGTCTGCTGATCGTGGGCGACTCGGCCGGTTTCTTGAACGGCATGCGTCTCAAGGGCATTCATCTGGGCATGAAGTCCGGCATGCTTGCAGCCGAGGCGCTGTGGGAAGCGCTGCAGGCCGATGCATACGACCGCGGGAGGCTCGCGTCGTACGAGCGCCGGTTCAAAGAGTCGTGGGCCTACGCCGAGCTTCGCACGGCGCGCAACTTCCACCAAGGCTTTCATAATGGTCTCCTGCCCGGGTTGATCAACGCGGGGCTTGCGACGTTCACGGGCGGCGCCGGATTCGGCTTCATCAATAAACTGTCCGGCGAGCCGGGATACGCGCGGATGAAAAAGATGGGCTGGGAACCCAAGGAAACGCCGCGGGCCAAAATCGATAACGTGCTGACCTTCGACAAGCTCACCGACGTGTACAACAGCGGCACGATGCACGAAGAGAACCAGCCCTCACACCTTATCGTCGCCGATACCAACATCTGCCGAGATCGCTGCACGGTCGAAT
>JBEKMH010000007.1:0-120735 GCA_050008615.1 Candidatus Cybelea sp. | reverse complement strand
CTGGGAGACTTCGCGACCACCGCTACACCCGCCACCGCTGCGTGAGTCTTGTCGTCGGTGACCCTTCCCGATATGATCCCCGCGGTCTCGGCCAGCGCGCCCGCGCTCGAAGCGGCAAAGCAAAAAACGCCGAGGAACAAGAAGCGCTTTTTTATGCAGCGGAGGCCGTCGAACAAACTGTACTCCCAATAGCAACGGAGGAGTCGGCACTCGCGCCGGCTTCTTACAACCCGATGCTAGGGGATGGCACGCTGGCCGTGCATCCCGGAAGTCGCGGGGATAGTTAAGGCAACTTGAGCAAATGTTAATGTTCCGAGGCGTTCTTCGGGTCGGAGATTTGCCACCTCGAACGCAGGCCCAAGCGGCCTAAGATCGAGCTTACGTGTCTTTCGACGGTATGCTCGCTGATTTGCAAGGCCGCGGCCACCTCACGATTGCGAGCCCCACGCCGAATCAGATGGGCAACCTGCTGCTCTCGTCCGGTCAAGGCCGAACCCATGGGACGCCCCCGCCGCCGGGGAAAGCTCTCGTTTTCTTGCCGGACCAGGAGCAGCATCGCTTCATTCATCCAGCGCCGCATCCCCATCGCGTTAAAGGCGCGCGCCGCATCGCCGGCGTGGTCGATCCAAGCGGCGCGCTCGCCGCCTCGAAAGAGCAAATGCGCTCGGGCGAGGAGCGCATGGGCCTTGCAGTACTTGCGATTGGGAGCGACCAAGGCGTTGAGCGTATCCGCGCCGAGCCGCGCCTCTTCTATTTCCCCGTGCCGCGCCGCCAGCGAAAAGAGCTCGACGGCGTAGGTAGCTCCACTCGACCGCAGCAAGGCCCGCCGCAGCGCCGTCGCAATGGCAGAGCCGGGCGCGAACGCTCGCGTCGACAGTAGCGCTACGGTCGCCGCGACCGCGCTTTCCATATCCTCGGAGCCCAGTGCCGTCTCGAGGATTTCCGAAGAGGTCCATTCCGCGGCGGCCTCGTCGTCGCCGGCGGCAATCGCCAGCGCCGCACCGACCGGCGCCAACAGGGCAATCGCTTCAGGACTGCGCGCGTGCATCCGCGCACGCGCCAGCAACTGCGCGGCACGCTCGGAGTCGCCGGCATCGAAGGCCAAACGCGCGGCCGCACCCGCACTGCGCGAAAACCATTCGGAGAGACGGTGAAGCAGCGCTAAACGAAGGGCGTCGTCGAGCGCGTTTTGCGCGATCTCGAGATCGCCGAAAAGGATGGCGTGGTGCGCCAACCGTTCGCGCGCGCCGACCGCGAAGTGAAAGCGCTTTTCAACCAACGCGCGATCGTGCGCGCTGCGGCAGAGGTCGTAGGTCCCCGCGGCATCTGTCGCCCAAGAAAGCACGACCGCGGCGGCGAGATAGTCGTGTGAAGCCGGCTCGCCCGGCAGCGATTCGAAGTAGGAGGCCACGGCGGCCGCGCTGCGAGATGCGAGCAACTGGGGCGCGACGGTTCCCGCCAAATTCCGATCGTCGCCCGACAGCGCGTAGACTCCGGCGCCCAGCCGCTTGCGCGAGTCCTGCGGATCGCCGGCGTCGTCGTAGCGCATTGCGGCAAGGCGCGCCGCCGCCTCAGTAAGGCGGCAGCGCGCAATCAATTGCTCGGCTTGCTCTTCACCGGCGACGTCCATGCGACCATGCTAGCAAGCGATTCTTAAAGTGCCATTACGAAGCTTTAAGAAACCCTTGCGGCGGCCGCTCCCGCGGTGGCTACTCTCTTACGGGAATATTCTAAAGACCGTACCGTAGTAGGCGGCCTCGCCGCCCCAATCGGTAGTGCCGTACAGAACGCCGCCCGCGGGGGCTAGAGCCGCCTCGGGGTTCGCGCCGTCCGGATCTCCTTTAAAACGGTAGATTACACGCTCTCTGCCGGAGCGCGCAATCGAGAAAATCGTTCCGCACTTATAGTATCCATCACCATCGGGGCGCAGGCCGCTCGAAATGCATTCGTTCGATTTTCTTGGACTGGTGCCCCCGCCCGTCGTCGTTCCGTAGAGCTCGCCATTGATGACGGCAAGGCCGGCCGATGGAAACGCGCCGTCGTTACGCCCGCCGAAACTGTGCAGGACGGCTTCGTTCCCGCGCGCGTTCATTTCAAAGACCGTCCCGAAGCCGCGGCCGATATTTCCGCCGTGGAGCGTCGTGCCGTAGAATATGCCGTTCAGGTAAACGAGCGGTCCGGCAGGATTCGCTCCGTCTCCCGGCTCGACTTTGAAACTGTGAAGCAACTTGATTTGCCCGAACAGACCGATCTTAAAAACCGCTCCGCCTCCGGCATTCTCACCGCCCGAACCCGTGACGCCGTACAGCTCGCTGCCGACCAGGATCAGACCGGCGGGCGGATGTCCGCCATCGCTTGGCGCCCCGATGAAGCTATGCATCACGTGCTCGACGCCATTGGTTGTAATTTCGAAGACGGTTCCCTTATTGCGTCTCCCGCCATTCTTCGTCGTGCCGTACAAGATGCTGCCGGCTTCGACCAGACCAGCTATCGGCTGTGCGCCGTCATCACCCTTTCCGAAGCTGTGAATCACCCGCTCGGCACCGGAAGTTGTGATGGTAAAAACCGTACCGCCGTTCTGGGTTCCGCCGGCCGACGTGGTGCCGTAGAACGCGTCCTTGTACCAAACGAGACCGGCTTCGGGGTACGCGCCGTCGGGGTAGCCGCTAAAACTATACAACGTCGTCACTTTGCCGAGCGCACTGACTTTAAAGACGGTCCCATATCCCTTGCCATACGCCGACGTCGTGCCGTAGAGCTCGCCGTTGTGCTCGACGAGTCCCGCTTGCGGCGAGCCACCGCTCGTCTGACCTCGAAAACTGTAGAGCGAAACGTACTGGCCGTAGGACGCGGCTTTCGGCAAGGTGTCCGTGACGGTTGACGTCGTTGAGGGAAGCGATGGAGCGCCGGAAATTCGGGAGCAGCCCGCGACGAGCGCCACGCAAAAAACGAGCATAACGATACGCATGATCCGCCACCTCTCGCGCCGTGAATTACGGCGGACCGGCCCCTTTCCGAGTAAGAGAACCCGTATCCTGGCCGGTCGCGCCGGTGGGGAAACCGTCTCGAGGCTCGAACAGCAGTTCCCTTACCCGCAGCCTTAACGCACCGGAGGTTCCCAGCGTGCTTCTCTTTCGAAACAAGTTCGTTCTTTTCGCATTAGCGGCCATGGCGGCCGCCGGCCCGGCAGGATGCTCCGGGAGTCACTCTCTTCTTCCTGGCGGCGCTGCCGCCGCAGCAAGACACGCCGCAGCCGGCACGTTCAAGCGCGGAAAGAGTCAACCGCCGGACTATATGCAGATGGCGTACTTAATGACCGACGGGTCGATTTTGACGCAAGGCAGCTACAATTCGAGCAACTGGTACAAGTACGTCCCCGACGCCACCGGGGATTATTCCGACGGAACGTGGACTCAGGAAGCAACATTGCCCACCGGCTACTCGCCCAGCGCCTTTGCCTCCGACGTTCTCGCCGACGGACGGCTGTTGATCCTCGGGGGCGAGTACAACTCGCCGGGTAATTACGATCTACAGCTTACAAACCTCGGTGCGATCTACGACCCGGTGAAGAACACTTGGACGAAGTTTGTACATCCAAAGGGCTGGGCTTTCATCGGAGACTCGCCGTCGAGTGTACTGCCCAACGGGTTATTCGCCATCGGGCAAAAGCTCACGAAGTACGCTGCGACCTGGAATCCCGCGACGGGCGCGTGGACGCAATACAAGAAGAACGGAAAAGCCGACTACAACTCCGAGGAAGGCTGGACGCTGCTCCCCGACGGCACGATTTTGACCGAGGACGTCAAGGATTCTACGAACTCCGAAATCTTTAACCCGTCGACCGGACAGTGGAAGAGCGCGGGTTCGACCGTCGCCGACTTACGCTCGGAGTCCCCGTTCCATTCATGCCTGCAGTACGGACCGAAGAAGAAAGACTGTTACCTCCCGCCCGGCGAGATCGGCCCGGCGATGTTGCGACCCGACGGAACGGTCTTCGCGACGGGCTCCGGCGAAGGCCCCAGCGGCTCGGGAACCGGTAATACCGCAATCTATACCATCAAGACCGGCACGTGGGCGGCGGGCCCGACGTTTCCGAACGGCGACAACGCCGGCGACTCGTTCTCGGTGCTGGAGCCCGACGGAGACGTCTTAGTCTTCGGCGTTAGCGGCGAGTTGTACGACTTCAACGGAACGACGATGACCGCGGTCGGGTCTGAAGGGGGCACTCCGATTCTGCTACCTACAGGTCAAGTTGCGATGTTTGGCTCCGGCGTAGACCTGTACACGCCGTCGGGCCAACCGAACAAGGCTTGGGCTCCCACGATCCAAACCGCTCCGAAGTCGATCAAAGGCGGCGCCACCTACAAGATTTCGGGCACGCAGTTCAACGGTATGTCGCAAGCCATGTCTTTCGGCGACGAATATCAGAACGCGGAAAACTATCCGCTAGTCCGGATCACGAATACGAAGAGCGGCAACGTGGTTTACGCTCGGACGCACAACCATAGCTCGATGGGCGTTCAAACCGGCTCGCTCGTCGTGACTACCGAGTTCGACGTGCCGGCGAAAATTGGTACCGGGCCCAGCACCATCGTGGTCGTGGCGGACGGCATCGCGTCGAAGTCCGTTAACGTAACCGTTAAGTAAAGAGCAAACTCGAAGAAGCTCTCATTTAGTTCAGGTGCAGGAGGCGAGGGGCGAAGTTTACTTCAGCTCCTTGTCATCCTGAGCGCAGTAATGTCATGCTGAGCGCAGTAATGTCATGCTGAGCGCAGTCGAAGCACGAAGGACGGCAACGACCTGAGCTAAATGGGGGCTTCTTTAGAGGTTGTCGTCGGGGTCGGGGTCGAGTGACGACTCAGGCTGATTTAGGAAATAGCCCGCCCTCAGCGGCGCTTTGATCCGCACGAACTTACGCGGCGGCTGATTATAGTCGAAGAACTCGGAGAGTGGGTCGGAACGCGCGTCCGTGGCTCCGAGCGAACCTAAATCGAAGTTCGTCTCGATGAACTTCAAGATGCTGCCGAACTCGTGCACTTGGTGGGAGACGAAGCCTTTTTTCGCATAGCGCGAGATGACGATCAGCGGAACCCTGAAGCCCAGCTCGTACGAGTCATACATCGGTGGCGGGACGTGATCGTACCAGCCTCCCCAGTCGTCCCATACGACGAAGACTACGGTATCGTTCCAGTACCGGCTCTCGCCGACGGCATTCACGACGGACGCGACCCAGGAGGGTCCCGAGCCGTCGTCGGTTCCTGTGTGGTCCGACTCGGCCGAGGTGGGCGTCACCCACGAAACGTTGGCTAGACGCCCCTGGGAGATGTCGGTAAGGACTCTCCTCGGCGGGGTTACGTCGTCGGTTGCGAATTCGGGGCTGTCGCGGATACTCTTAATTGCGTCGGGAGCGTTCCAGATGCCGGCGGTTGGATGATTGCCGTAATATCGCCAGCTCAGCGACTTCTTCTCGAGTAAATTGGGCAATGCGAGGTGTTCGAAGCAGGGATAAGCTGACTTATTCTCTTGCCCATTTCGATTGATCAAAACGACGAGCGAGCCCCGCGGCGAATCGCAACCGCCGGTCATGCGACCATTCGGCGCCGTCGGGTTCTCCGCCGCAAGGAGCTGGGAGTGCGGCGCAATCTCCGACGTTCCGCTTAAGAGATACTGATGGGCGGGGAAGCTGGGGCCCTGATTGCTCTGGAACATCCGGTCGGCAAATCCGTACTGTTCCGCCATCGCAAAGTATGGCTTTACTTCGGCGCGAGGCGCGTAGCCGTAGGCTCGCAGGTACGTCAGTGGACACTTGTGCCGAATGGGGCAATGAGTTACCACGTTATCGAAACCGTTGAGACGGCCGTGGTCGTACTCGACTTCGAAGGCGCGATGCCTATGCGAGATGCCGTAGGGAGCGGCGAGGGAGACGGGCTGTAACGCAACCTCGCGGCCATTCGACATCTTACCTCGCGTTACGGTGTCGGCGCCGGGGAGTCCGTTGAAGAGGTAGTCGACGGAACGGTTCTCTTGAATGATGATGACGACGTGATCGACCCGCGAATACTGCGGCGATGCGAACGAAGCACCAGCGTGAGACGCAGGATTAGCGGGAAAAATCCTCGCGGCTTCTTGGCCGCAGCCGGCTAGCGCGAAGATCAAGGAAAGTTGCGCGACGCATAATCGCTTCAAGCTACGTCGGAACGCAGGCTGCCCAGGTTAATTCGTTCATCGCGCTGCTGAAGGTCCACCAACCGGCGTACCCGTGTTGTCCCGGGCCGGAAGCAACGCCTGGATGCTCTTGAATCGGAGGCCCGGGCCATTGATTGTCGCCCATGGAACCGCCGATCGCGCTGTATCCCGAGCCGCATCCAGCGTAGACGCTCTTCGGCTTCTGACTCTTATTCCAAGCGTGCTTAATGACGGCGCCGGCGGAATCTCTCACGCACGAAGCGTATGCTACTGCCCCGCCGCTCACCCAATACGTATTGGTGCTCGCATTAAACCATGAGTTGGTGATCGTGCCCAATCCAAACCCGGTGACGAGCGTGAATCCCGCCCGGCATTGAGCACCGGCTAGACCGCTGATCGATCCGGAGGAGCGCCACCTAAAGTACGTTCGCGCAATCGCCCTGGGAAGACATGAGGCAAAGGCCTCGGCGCTTGCGTTCGAATTCGGGTGCACGTACCAAGCATCGAACTTCGAGTTCGCATACCCGGTGCCGACGAAGCTGCCGTCGCTGCTGCTCGACCCGCCCGCGACAACCCTATAGCCTTCGGGACACTGGGCAACGGCTATCTCTCCCTTGGACCCCCACGTGGCGATCCGCTTGAAGTCCGACGAACTCACGGTCTGCGGCTGCGCGCCGGCCTCCGTCGAAAGGTCGGGTGGAATCGCCGAAGCGCCCCTGGAGCCCGAACAACCCGAAAGGGCCATCAGCGCGACGGCAATCGTACGCGCACTATTCAAAGAGAGTCTGGCTACAGACGCGCTGGATTTGCTCATGGACAATTTAAGCTACCATGCGAGCCGACGGCGCGTCAATGAGCCGCCCCGGCGTTGACGCGTTTGCAAAAATTCTCGGGCCGGCGCGCTATTCTTCTGGGGCGCCGCAATCCAAACGTGAGTCCGGCGCGTTCACTAAGCCATCGAGGGGAGCGACGATGGTTTTTAAGGTGACTCGGTTAGCGGCTTGTGGCGCATGGAGTGCCATCTTTTTGCTCGCCGCCGCCGGCGCCGCCGGCGCACATCCACTCGGAAACTTCACGATCAATCACCTTGCCGAGATCCGTCCGCAGCGTGGCGCGCTACGCATCCATTACGTGCTCGACATCGCGGAGATTCCGACGTTCCAAATCATGAATGCGGGCAGCTGGACGCCGCAGCGAAAGCGCGCCTGGGAGAACGAAGAGGCGCTGCGCGTAGCTGCGGGGCTCTCCATCGAAGCCAACGGCGCGAGGCTTCCGATGCGCGTCGAACGTGCGACGTCGCGCGCCCGTCCGGGCGCGGGGGGCCTTCCCATCCTGTATTGGACCGGCGACTTCACCGCCTGGGCGCCTGCGAAATCAACGGTAGCCGTGCACGATCTCGTCTACGCGGATCGGCGAATCGGTTGGAAAGACATCGTGTTGCCCGGCTCGTCCGAGCCGACCGACGAACTGCGCTCGTATCCTAGCGCGCTGATCGGCTCACCCCGCCACAACGACGCCGCGACGTTCGATCTGGTCAACGGGCGTGTCGCGCACGTGCGCGTTAGCGGCGACGATGCGGCCTCGTGGGGGGCGAGTTCCATCGTGCGGTCGTCGGCCTTGTCCGATCTCTTCTCGCGCGGCAGGCAGACGCCGCTCTTGATCTTTCTGACGATTCTGGCAGCCTTTGGACTGGGGGCGCTTCACGGCCTCGAGCCGGGCCACGGCAAAGCGTTGCTCGCGTTCACGCTGGTTGGAGCTCGGGCAACGTTCAATCAAGCCGTGATTTTGGCCGGCGCGCTGACCTTCGCGCATACCATCGCCGTGCTTTTGCTCGGTGCGTTGCTCTTCTTTGCCGCCGGATTCGCCACCGAGAGCCTCTTTACGTGGATCACGCTGCTCTCCGGTGCGGCCGTTGCCGTCATTGGGGCGCGCACGCTGTCGGCGGCGGTGACGCGTGCGAGGCACGCGCACGACCATCACCATCACGAGCACGCTCATTCGCACGCAATCCCGGGCTCGGCGCCGCTCCATTTCCCGAGCGCCGTGATCGCTGCAATGAGCGGCGGCATCGCACCCTGTCCGGCAGCAATCGTCGTGCTGCTCACCGCGCTACACCTTCACCGAGTCGGTTACGGCCTGTTTCTCATCGTCGTCTTCAGTCTCGGCCTGGCGACGATCCTGACCGGCCTAGGGCTTGCGGTGGTGCACGGCGCCGCATGGCTGCAACGCCGGTCGTCCTTTGCTCGCCTCACGCGCATCGCTCCGTTCCTTACCTCCGGCGTCATCTCGACGATCGGCGCGATCATGCTCGCCCAGGGGCTCGCCGATCAAGGCGTCGCGATACCCCGTCTCGCCATCGTTACCCTCACGCTCTGCAGCGTCGCCGCCTTCGCGTTTGTTCCCTTGCTTTTCTCGACGCATTCGACACACCACCACCCACTGGCCATAAAGGAGCCCGTATGAAACTGCTTCGACCCATCGTAACGATGGCGGCGGTTTTCGTGCTCGCCTTCTCGGTTTCGCTCTACTCCGTTAGAGCCGCCCGAGGATCCGACCATCAAGACTCGCCGACCGTCGTTGCCAACCCACTCGCGGACATCACCGACGTCTTCGCCTTCCCCGACCCGAAAGACGCCTCGCGCGTCGCGCTCGTCATGGACGTGCGCCCGCTCATTCCCAGCGGCATGTACAGCGGCATCGCGCTCGATCCCAACCTGCTCTATCAGTTCAAGATTGCCAATACCGGCGTCGCCTCCGGCTCGTTTACCGAGAACACCGTGGTACAGTTCACGGCAAATTCGTCCGGAAGCGGTCAAACCATAACGTTGTATGGGCCCGGTAAGCCGAACGAAGTTGGAACGTCCAACACCCTCATTGGTAAGACCGGCACGTTCTCGTTTGGAAAGGCCACGTCGCTCAAGGGCGGCATCAAGGTCTTCGTAGGCCCGCGACGCGACCCGTTTTTCTTCGACCTCGCGCAGTTTTTCAAGATCATTCCCGATCGCAACTACATGAACCATCCGCACGTCCCACCGGCGACGGCGACGTCTTTCCGCTTCGCTTCGAAGAACCAAAAGATCGTCCTCAATGGAGTAAGTTATGGAACGGCCGGTTCCAACAAGTGCGTGATCGCAAAGCCGAAGGACTTCTTAGCGCCCTATGACGTCCTTTCGATCGTCATCGAAATGCCCAAGAAACTGCTCGCTCCGGCGAGCGGATCGCCGGGCGTCATCGGCCTCTGGGCGACCACTGCCACGCCCGGCAGTTCACAGTAAGGAGTAAACACACATGACAACTCGCTACACACTCGCGCTTCTTGCTACGATCCTCGCCGGAGCGATCGTCGGGGGTTGCACGTCAAATGCCGGGGTCTTCAACCCGCAGGCGGATAGAGCCGGCCTCTCGCCCACAACAGGATCGACGGTGTATAAGCAGATCGAGCTGCTCTCCCGGCCGGCCGTCAAAGAGGTCTTCGAACTGTTCGAAAGTCATAACAAAACCAACCGCGCCGAACCCTATGCCGATCCCGTACTGCAAGGGCAGATCAAGTCGTTCACGTTGAATTTTCGCAGCAAGCAAAACGCCGATACGCTGCAAGCCATCCTCTATCCCAACGTGCTGAAGGCCGATCTTTCGCAAGACGTTACGACGGCTTCCTATCTCGGTTATGAGACGGGCGGCGCGACGGGCAGCAAATGGGGCGGGCGCGCGCTCGACGACGACATCGTCGGCATCTCGCTGAACGCCATTTTCGGCAACACCCTCTCGGCGCTCGGTTTGATCCCCGACGACGGGAAGGAAGCGCCCTGTCTCGCCCTCGACAACGTGGCCTACGATAAGTCCAATACCAAGACGTTCCCCTACATCCAGGCGCCGCTCTAAACGTGAGGACGTCTACGGCGGCCGTCGTCTTCGTGGCGGCGGCCGCCCTCGGGGGCGCGTGGCCGTGGTTTGCCTCGCATCGTGCGCAGGCGACCGGGCTTCAACCCGCTCCGATCTCGAGCGATTACCGCCAGCGCGACCGGCTCATCACTTTCGACGAAGATCAGGCGCGTCTCGATCCCTCCGATCAAATCACTCGGCGGATGCTTGCGAGTGAGTACCTCCAGCGATTCCGCGAAACCGGCGACCTCAACGACGTTACCCGCGCGCATGCTATGGCCGAGCGATCGCTGGCGCTGCAACCTCAAGGTAACACGCAAGCATTGGGCGTCATTGCGTCGAGCGACATCGTCTTTCATCACTTTCACACGGCGCTCGCAGCCGAACGCGCCACCTTGGAAGGCGACCCGTCGAACGACGGTGCGCGCGCGCAGAGCGCCTCGATTCTCATGGAGATGGGCCGTTACGAAGAGGCGAAGCGAATTTTGTCTCGTCCGGTCGACCCGGACGTCGATCCGACGTGGATGTCGATTCGCGCTCGCTACGACGAAGTGACCGGCAACCTCGCCGGCGCGCGAGTCGTCATGGGCGAGGCGACCCGACGAGTCGATCGAATGACGAGCATATCTGCCTATGCGCGCTCGTGGTACCACCTTCGCGACGCGCAGCTTGCCTTCGAGGCTGGGGACGCGCAGACGGCCGCCCAGGAGTACGACGAATCGCTGCGCATCTATCCCGACAACGCTATGGCATTACTCTTTGCAGCAAAGCTGTATCGGGCGCACCACGACTGGCAGCGCGCGCTCGCGGCGGCCACGCGCAGCGCCGAGCTCTACCCGCTTCCGCAGGCACTGGGATATGAGACCGATGCGCAGCGAGCCTTGGGCGACGAAGAAGGCGCGCGCCGAACCGACGCATTAATTGCGGCCGAGCAGCGCCTGTTCAACGTGCAGGGCATCAACGACCGGCTGCTGGCCATGTACTATGCCGAACATCACGAGCATTTGAGCGAAGCGTTAGCCGCGGCTCGGTCCGACATCGCCAAGCGCGGAGACGAAATCTACGCGGACGACACGATGGCGTGGGTCTTGGCCACGATGGGCCGCTGGAAAGAGGCGCGCATCTACGCGGTCCGTGCGGCACGCTATGATACCGCCGATCCGGAGCTGCAGTATCACTGCGGCGTCATCGCATGGCACGCGGGCTACGACGGCGAGGCTCGGCGCCGCCTTTCGGCAGCGCTGGCCGCAGACGCCTCGTTCCACCCATTCTACGCCGACGATGCGCGCCGGATTCTTGGCTCGATTTTCTAAATGATGGCGCTACGAAACAAGGCCTCCCTTCTCTACGCTTTTTTGGTCGGGCTCAACGTCGCGGCGTGGGGCTTGGCGTTTTGGCTCTTTTCATCGCGCCCGCTGCTGCTGGGAACGGCGTTGCTCGCCTATACGTTCGGCTTGCGACACGCCGTCGACGCCGATCACATCTCGGCAATCGACAACGTCACGCGAAAGCTCATGCAGGATCGCAAGCGGCCGGTCGGAGTCGGTTTCTTCTTCTCACTTGGACACTCCACGGTCGTGATCGCGCTTACGGTGGGGATCGCCCTGGCCGCCTCGATCGTCAAAGGCCAGCTACCGGGGCTGCAACGGGTCGGTGCGCTGGTCGGCACGAGCGTCTCCGCTACGTTTCTTCTGCTGGTGGCGGCGATCAACTTGATCGTGCTAATCGATATCGTTCGCGCCTTTCGGAGCGCGCGCCGGGGTGAAGGCTATAACCAACAAGGCGTCGAGGAGATGCTCGACGGGCGCGGGCTCATCGGGCGCTTTTTCCGGCCCCTTCTCAAGCTGGTCGACAGCAGTTGGAAGATGTATCCGATCGGCCTGCTCTTCGGGCTCGGATTCGACACCGCGACCGAAGTCGGGCTTCTGGGCATCGCGGCCGTTGAAGCCGGCAAAGGACTTCCGGTCTACGACATTCTCATCTTCCCGTTGCTCTTTACCGCGGGCATGTCGCTGGTCGACACGACCGACGGCATCCTCATGCTCGGCGCATACGGCTGGGCCTTTGTCAAGCCGATGCGAAAGCTCTACTACAACATGGTCATCACGCTGGTTTCGGTCCTCGTCGCACTGATCGTCGGCGCGATCGAAGCCGCGAGCGTCGTCGCGATGCAGCTCCGCTTGAGCGGAGGAATCTGGGACGCCGTCAACTCGCTGAGCGGCAACTTCGGAACGCTCGGCTTCATCATCGTCGGAGTCTTTCTGGCAAGCTGGGGAATCTCGACTGCGATCTACAAGCTCCGCCGTTACGACGACCTTCCGGCGACCCAGCTTATCTCAAGCGAAGTAATGTCATCCTGAGCCCTTCGACTGCGCTCAGGACAGGCTCCGTCGAAGGACGGAGTCAGGGTGACGCTGCGGTCGCCTTGACAAGCGCCGGGGCGACGCATATAGTTAGCTAAGCTAACTATATATGATGGAGGCAAATCCCGTGGTTGACGTGAAGCTGGCGTTTGTGATGCTCGGTTCGAGCGACCTCGATCGCGCGATTGCCTTTTACTCCGATCTGATCGGACTTCGAATGAGCGGCCGGTTCGAGCATTTTGCGCTGTTCGAGACGGGTGGGACGACGCTAGCACTTAGCGGCGAACTCGCTCCCTTCGACGGCGACCGGCCCACGCAGGAGTGCGTCTTCGGCGTTGCTAGTGTCAGTCAGGCCTACGCCGCGCTAAAGGACCGCATCGCCTTTATCAACGAGCCGCGCCCGATCAACGCCGGGAATTGGGCCGTGAACTTTCGAGATCCCGACGGGCACTTCTGCTCATTCTATGGCGCGCAATAGCGAGCGGCGGCGTGTGGCGGAGCGCCTGCACTCCGCGGCGATCCACGTATTGCGTTACGCGAGGCAGGCCGATCGGAACGCTGCGATCGGCCCGGCACAGCTCTCGGCGCTCTCGGTCCTGGTCTACGGGGGCCCCTGCAACCTTCGCGAGCTTGCCGATGCCGAGCAGGTCGCCCCGCCGACAATGACGCGAACCGTGGCGGCCTTGCGGCGCGGCGGATACGTTCGCCTCAAGCGCTCTCCGGACGACGCGCGCTCGTCGATCGTCGAAGCGACGGCGAAAGGCAGCACGGTGCTGGAGAAAGCCCGCGCGGCTCGTTTGGATCTCATCGACGGATTGCTCTCCCGGAGCGGGCATACCGATATCGCGCTGCTCGGAAAGGCACTGGCGGCGATCTTTCCGCAGGCCGCGCCCTCGTGAACCCGCTCGCGCCCGGATTGCTCCTGGCGCCCTACCCCGGCGAACTGCCGCCGCTGGCACCGGAACTGGAAACGGCGATCCGCGAGCGCATGCAGTCGATACCGATTTTTGAGACCCTCGGCTTTTCCGCGACCCGCCTCGGCGCCGGCTGCTTCGAATGCATGGTCGCTCGCAACAAAGGGTTTGACGGGATCTTCGACTCGTTTCACGGCGGCTTGCTGATGACCGCCGCCGATTCCGCCGCCGCTCTCGTTAGTCTGACGGTGTGGGGCGCGCAGAGCCGCGTCACGACCACCGACATGAACATCCGCTTTCTCGCGCCCGCGCGCAGCGACGTCAAGCTCTTCGCGCAAGCGCTCAAACAGGGACGGACGCTGATTCCGGTAACTTCCAATTTTTGGCGCGACGACGGCGTGCTGGTCGCCGTTGCGCAAGTAACCTATATGAGGCTCGATTAACGATGTGTTTCTTCCATTCGCCCTTCACCGACTCGATGACGCGCGCGCAGGCGCTCAAAGGCCTCGCGGCGGTCGGCGCCCTGCCGATCATGCCGTCCATCAGCGGCGTGCCTTCCGTGCAGGATCTCAACGCCGGCCGCGACCTGACGGCGATCTTCGGCTCGACCGCGTTCGTCGGCAGCGATCTAACGCCGCTGCACGGCGCCACGATCCTGATTCGCGGCGAGCGCATCGAAGCGGTCGGGGCGGCGCGCGACGTCGCCATCCCGGCATCGGCCTTTCGGATCGACGCAACCGGCCTCTTTACGATACCCGGCCTGATCGACAGCCACATCCACTTCTTCCAGTCGGGCAGCCTCTACACGCGCCCCGACGCGATCGATCTGCGCTCGGTGCGCCCGTATACCGACGAACTTCAGTGGATCCGCAACAATCTGCAGGATACTTTCGCGCGCTATCTGCGCGCCGGGATCACTTCGGTCGTCGACGCCGGCGGACCATTTTGGAACTACGACGTCCGTACGCAAGCGCAACAGTCTCCGGTCAGCCCGCGTGTGATGGTCGCCGGGCCGCTCATCTCGAGCGTCGATCGTAGCATTCTCGATCCGTACAACGATCCCCCGATCGTGAAGATCGACACGGTCGCGGCGGCACGCGCGTTAATCGATCGCGAAATCAACGCGCAAACCGATTTCGTAAAGTTCTGGTGGATCGTGACGCCGGAGCAACCCGCCATCGCCTTCCAACCGATAGCGAGCGCCGCGATCGAGTACGCGCATTCGCGCGGTGCCCGCGTCATCATCCACGCGACGCAGCTCGAAACCGCGCGGCTCGCCGTTGAATCGGGGACGGATATCCTCGCGCACAGCGTCTTCGATGTCGACGTGGACGAGGCTTTCCTCGAGCTCCTGCGGTCGCGCAACGTCATCTACTGCCCGACGCTCATCGTGCTTGGCAACTACGGCTACACGTTCCACGGTTCTCCGAACCTCACGTCGAACGATCTGCGCGTAGCCAATCCCGACGCCGTCGGAACGCTCTTCAACATGCAGGACGTCGAGAGCGCGTTAGCGCCAGACGTGCTGGAGCGAATCCGCGCCATGCGGCCGACGGAGCCGCCGTACGCAGCGATGCGCAACCTCAAGCGGGTACACGAGGCGGGGATCCGCATCGCATTGGGAACCGATGCGGGAAACATCGGCACGCAGCATGCTTCGTCGTTCTACGACGAGGCGCTCGAGATGGTCGCGTCGGGGCTGTCGCCCAAGCAGGTACTGCTGACGGCCACGCGCGGCGGCGCCGCAATGATGGCGCGCTCGAGCGACCTCGGCACGATCGAACGCGGCAAGCTCGCCGATCTGGCCATTCTCAAAGCAAATCCGCTCGACGACATCGCCGCGCTCGGCGCGGTCAAGCTCGTCGTCAAAGGCGGCCGGGTCTTCGATGCAGGCTCGATCTTGAACGAGACGCCCGAGCAGATCGTGCAGCGCCAGGTCAACGCGTATAACCACCACGACGCAGAGGTTTTCGCCGAGGCGTACGCAACGAATGCGGTTGTCCAGCGCCCCGGGACCTACGTTCGCACGCGCGGCGCGATTGCGTCAGCCTACGAGAACCTCTTCACGAGCAACCCGCAGTTGCGGGTGGAGATCATCCAACGCACCGTCAACGGCGAATCGGTCGTCGACAAAGAGCATGTCACCGGATTCGCCGATGGCCGCACGGTCGACGCAACCGTTACCTATACCGTGACCGACGGCGAAATCGTTTCGGCTGACGCCGCCTGAAAGGCGCCCCCAGAAAGCCTTGGTTCACTTCAATTTCGTCAGCACGTAATAAGCGACGTCGTGCAGATCGCGCTTGGAGAGTTTCCAGCGCGGCATAACGGGATTGAGAGGTTGTCCGGTATTATCAATACCGGTCGAGATCGCGCGTTCGAGCAGAGCGAGCGTGTAGGGCGGCTTCTGTTCGGTCAGCAGCGCCTTGTACCGCAGGTCCGCGCTGACCGCGCCGCCCGGCAAGTGCACGCCGCCCGAGCCATCGGCGCGGTGGCATGCCGCACACTTCGGGTAAAGGGCAGGCGGCTTTGCGACGATCTGCGATCCATCGGAATCGCGCCCGGTTTGGAAAATCGATTGGCCGTTTGCAACCGCGGTCGCCGGCGACGAATTCGCCGCCGAATTCCCGTGCGAAGCCGACGAGCACGCTGCGGCGGCAAGAGCCGCGACTAGCAGCAGTACGATACGATTCGCGCGCGTTTGTTCCACATTAAGGACCAGCGGGGGCGTTCAGCGACTGCAGCGTGAGCGTCGCGGGGTCGAGCTCGTAGTTGCCCGGAGAGACGAGGTCGTTCGGATAGGCGCAAATCACGCTGTTATTCGGTCCCCAGATCACGACGAGATTCGGCGGACCGCACTCGGTCTGCGTCAAACCGTAATCGACGAGCAGTTGCGCCCCCGGGCTGCTCGGCCCAGCCTGATAGGACGGGAAGATTTGGTAATCGTTATAGTCGACGATCGAACCGAAGAGGGGCGCACCGGTAACGCCGGTTACCCAGGGCCCCCAAAAACCGCCGCCCCAATAGTAGGGCACGGGATACCATATCACATGGTGATTCCATCCCCACCCTCCCCAGCGGCGCGGGTTGTTTACGACTGGACCGCGCCAGTACCGATACGGACCGGTGCGATACGGAACGTGCGGCGGATAGGTACGGACCACCGATTGTTGAGGCGCAACGTGGTAGCCGGATGGCGCGTGAACCGGCGACGGATGAACCTGTGTGGGGCCGCCGTTGACGTCATGCGGAGGAAAACCGAAACCATTTGGATTTGCGGGATGACTGACCGGTGCAGCCGGCGCGGGATGATATGCCGGAGTCGACGGATGATATGCGGGTGCCGACGGATGATATGCGGGTGCCGGCGCCGATGAATGTCCGGACGAAGCGCGCTGCGCGAGCGCTGTCGCCGGCGCTAGCGAGACGAACGTGCATGCCAGGACCAAGCAGAGAAAGCGCTTCACGGCTTCACCTCATCGACGGTACCCTTGGAAGTAACGTACGTTCCGTGCGCCGTCTTAAAAAGCACGAGGACCGTGCGCGGCGCCAACACGTCCGACGAGAGCGGGAGATGATGGGCCTCGTTGGTCATATTGAGAAAGACCGATCCGTAGTCGATCGCAATCGGGTGGGTCTTGCCGTTTTGGGTCAGTATCACGGAGTAAGGAAGACAGCGCTGGACGCTGTTGTCGAACGAGCAGGCGCCGGTCACGATTTTCAAGATTCCTTTTCCATCGGCGGTGCGCAGCGTGAGCGTCTGTCGATCCAACGCGATGTTGACGTTGCCGTAGGTCTTTACCGTGCCGTTTCTCTCCTGGATGAGCGTGACGCCCTTGGCACTCGCCGGCGAGCCGGGCGCCAGCCATACTGCCCACCCGGCTAGGCAAGCGGCTGCGAACACGATTCGCGCTGAAGTTTTCATGTAGGTCTTCTTCCCAATTTTACGTCGAGAGCATCAACGTCGCTCTTGCCACCGGCGCCACATGACCACCGATTTCGATGCCGCGTTCGCCGCGCTCGCCGTCGATGAGGACGTGCAGGAGGCTGCGGCGCCCCATCTTCGTGCCTTGCTCGCTGATAAACCGGGTTCCGTCGGCGCTTCGAACCAAACCGTGCGCCATCATAAAGGCGGCGAGCGGCCCGGTCGCGCTTCCGGTTGCGGGATCCTCGACGATGCCGAAGTCGTTGGCGAACATCCGCGAATAGGCACCTTCTTCAGTCGGCGTAAAGACGAAGAGGCATGTGGGCTCCGGTTCGTCTGCGAGCAGCCGGCGCAGCGCGACGGTGTCCACTTCTGCGCGGTCAACCGCCGCCTTATCGCGCAGCGGAATGAAGACCGCGGGATTTCCGGCGGAAACGTTCTGGCACGGAACGTTGCCGAGCAGATCGCGGGGCCCGAGACCGACCGCCGCCGCGCAGAGCGCCGGATCGTAGTCACGCGAGGTGCGAATCGGCGGAGTGCGCAGCCAAATCAAACCTTCGTCGTCGACGCGAATGTCGACGGGGCCGACGTTTTCGTCGAGAACGAAGCGGCGCCGGTCACTTGCGATCTTTCCAACGTCGCGCAAGACCCAGGCGGTTCCAACGGTTGGATGGCCGGCGAACATCATCTCTTTGACGGGCGTGAAAATGCGAACTCGGGCTGCGGAACCGGGGCGCACCGCCGGAAAAACAAACGTCGTCTCCGACAGATTCGTCTCACGTGCGATCTTCTGCATCGTAGCGTCGTCGAGGCCGGTCGCGTCGTGAAAGACCGCGAGCGCATTGCCTTCGAGCGGCGTTTGCGTGAAGACGTCGACGATCCGGTAATCTACATCCATCGCGGCTTAGGAAACCGTTATTCCGGCGGCGGTTGCGACGTTCTACCGCTCGATGAGCTTCATCATTTCGGGCGCGTAGCGTTCCCCCGCGGTCTTTGACGCAAGGCCATCGAGTCGGGCGAGCTGCTCGGGGGTAAGCTTGAGGTCGAGCGCACCCACGTTCTCCTCAACGTAGCGCACGCGCTTCGTGCCCGGAATCGGAACCACGTCGTCCCCGCGCGAGAGCACCCACGCGAGCGCCGCCTGCGCGGGCGTCGCACCGCGCTGCTCCGCAACCTCGCGCACCACCGCCACGAGCGCTTCATTGGCTCGCGCGTTCTCTTCCGAAAACCGCGGATTTGTCTTGCGGAAGTCGTTCTGCGAGAGGCTCGCTACGTCGACGGAGCCAGTGAGGAAACCGCGCCCCAGCGGACTATACGGCACAAAGCCGATGCCCAGCTCGCGGGCGGCCGGCAGCACCTCGTTTTCCACGCCGCGCTCCCAGAGCGAGTATTCGCTTTGTAGCGCGCTGATGGGATGCACCGCATTCGCGCGCCGCAGGGTCTCCGGTCCGACTTCCGATAGGCCGAGATACCGGACCTTGCCGGCCTCGACGAGCTCTTTCATCGCGCCGACCGTCTCCTCAATCGGCACGGCCGGGTCGCGCCGGTGCTGGTAGTAGAGATCGATCGCATCGATCCCGAGGCGCATCAACGACTGGTTGGCGACACGCTTTACGTTTTCGGGCGACCCGTCGACGCCGCGCACGCCATTGCTGAACTTAAAGCCGAACTTCGTCGCCACGATCACGCCTTCTCGGCGACCGCGCAATGCCCGGCCTACAAGCTGCTCGTTGGTATACGGGCCGTAGACCTCCGCCGTGTCCAGGAAGTTGATACCCAGTTCGAGCGCGCGATGTATTGTCGCCACCGCTTGGCCCTCGTCGGGCGCGTTGCCGTACGCCCAGGTCATCCCCATGCAGCCCAGCCCGATCGCGGAGACGGTCAGGCCCTGCGTGCCAAGTTTGCGTTGTTCCATGGCGTTATTGTAGCAGGACGAGCAGCACCCCGGCTGAAGGTAGGAGGCCCTTGCTCTTGAGCCACGCTTCGCTGGGATTATATGCCGATTACAACGCTCGACGAAAAGACGGCCTTGGTCGTCATCGATATGCAAAAAGGCATCCTAGCGATGCCGACCATCCAGCCGGCCGCCGGGGTGCTTGCCAACGTCGTGCAGTTGGTTGACGCGTTTAGAGAAAAGCAAAGGCCCGTCGTGCTGGTCCACGTTGGCTGGGGGCCCGACCGAGCCGACGCCTTAGCGTCGCGAAACCAGTCGGGGCGGTCGGTGCCCAATCCGCCGCCGGACTTCTTCGAGTACGCCGGCGAGCTGCGCGCCGACGGCTCGCGCGACATCCTGATTCACAAGCGACAATGGGGCGCGTTTTACGGCACCGATCTCGATCTCCAACTGCGGCGCCGGCGCATAACCAATATCGTCCTTTGCGGCATCTCCACGAGTATCGGCGTTGAGTCCACGGCGCGCGATGCCTGGGAGCGTGCCTACAATCTTACGTTTGTCTCCGATGCGATGACCGATTCCGATGCCGACGCGCACGATCGCGCGTTACGAATCATTTTTCCGCGTATCGGCGAAATCGGCACCACGCGCGACGTTTTGGCAAATCTCTGATCGAAGAAGCGGTTCTGCGCGATGAGATCGAGGGCATCCGCCGCTCGATCGAAGCGGCCCGGCGCCTCGACCCGAAGACCGGTGCCACGGGCATCGAAGTTGCAGGCGGTCTCGTCGCGTTCGCCGGCGTCGATTCGCCGCTCTCCCAAGCGTTGGGTGTGGGCACTTGCGGACCGGTTAGCGCCTCCGACGTCGCGAAGATTTCCGAGTTCTACGAGTCGCGCGGTGCGACACCGATGGTTTTCGTCACACCGGCGGCGCATCCGTCACTCGCATCCGAACTGGCGGCTGCCGGCTACGCTGCCGGCGATCGCGAACAAGCTCTCCTGGCAGCCAACGATCTGATAGATCACGCGCAGCGCGACGATCGCATCGGCGTTGCAAAAGATATTGCAGCTTGGGCGAAAGCTTCGGCGGCGGCCTTTCTCGAACGCGAGAAGCTCGAACCGGGTGACGACGTCATCGCGCTGATTCTCGCGACGGCCGAAGGAACGATTGCGCTGGAAGTGCGGGAAGGCGAGAGGATTATCGCGACCGCGGCGATGTCGGTGATCGGCAATAACGCCGCGCTCTTTGCCGGATCGACGCTCACGGCATTTCGGCGACAGGGCTGGCATACGGCTTTGATTAGCGATCGCGTCGCTCGCGCACGCGAGGCGGGCGCAAGCCTCGTCCGCGCGACGGCCGGCCCGGAGAGCGTCTCCGAACAAAACTTTATGCGCTGCGGGTTCGTCAAGCTTTACGCGAGAGTACTCTGGGAAAGAAGGGCAGCGCACCAATGATCGTCGCTTCGGTAAAGGTCTTTATTCGTTTGCCGCTTCGATCGTTGCGCGCATCAAGCGTATCGCGCGAAACGTCCGCTGCTGCTGCCGGATCGGCAGCCATCCGAGGATGAGCGTGTCCATAGGTTGCCACATGATGACCCAGCCGGCGATGACGAGCGTTTCGACGGCCAACGTGCGAATTGCGTCGGGCAGGAAGTCCGTGCGCTCTAGTCCAGCGGTTAGCAGCAGGCTAACGGCAAAGAACGCCAGGCCCCATAAAAACGTGCTCAGGGCTCCGTGACGCCACTCCGTCATTTGGAGGCCCGCCTCGGCGATCTTGTGCGCGCAGTATCTGGCAATCGCCCGTTCCACGCGCGTTTGCGTCTGCGGCGACACCTCTTCCGGGGGCAACAGAACGCGTAGCCGCATCTTCTCAAGACTCGAGTTGAGGTTGGGAAATCGGGCGATCTGCGCGACGCTCACAAGTGCGTTCTCGTCGTCTACAAATGGGTCAAACTCGCGTTCGGAAAAGAGTTCGCGCAGGTTGCGCGCGTGAATCGTCAGTTCGGCGGGCGGGTCATGACGCATTGTTTCCATTCGGTATCCTCCGGCGGAGGATTGGCCGGAACCTCCGCAAATATTGCTCCGTTACTCCGCAACGGAGGGTCGAATGCTGCGCGGATTTTGGATCACCTTAACAGTCTCGGTTACGCTCGTCGCATGTGGGCGAGCACCGTCGTCAGGGCCGGCGTTTCCGGCGCTGCCCGCCGGTCCAGTGGCACGGACCGAACGCTCCATGCTCCCCTCTGGGAAGATAACGCACATCGTCTTCGTCATTCAAGAGAACCGGACGCTCGACAATATATTCGGAGGCCCCAAGCCATTCCCCGGAGCCGACGCTGCCTCGAGCGGGAAGACGATCGACGGCAAAACGATCGCGCTCAAGAAGATCGACCTCGGAACGCTGACCGGCACGCAGGATCCGGATAACTTTCACAAGCCTTGGCTGTGGGCGTGCGATCCGCCCGCCGGGCAACCGCCGTTTAAGGTCGGCGATGTGTCTCCCTGTAAAATGGACGGCTTTAACGTCGCTGCGTCGCCGCATCCCGACTACACGCCGACAGCCTCCACCGACACGATTTACTCGTACGTCGATTACCCGCAGACCGAACCGTATTGGACCATCGCTCAGCAGTTCACGCTCGGCGACCACTTTTTCATGGGGCACAATAGCGAGTCGTACACGGCCCATCAGTTCCTCTTCTCGGCCCAGTCGAACAAGGTCGCTAGCGCGCCGGACTACCACAAGGGTTCGTGGTATTGCGGCGCTCTTTATCTCGGTTGCGCCTACACGCCGTGGGGCTGCGACTCTCCCGCCGGAACAACGACCTCCTTGATTGACGAGCAGGGTATGGTGAAGCCGAACGGACCGTTCCCGTGCTTCAAATACCCGGCCCTTGCCAATCGCGTCGACGAAGCGGGACTGACGTGGCGCCTCTACGCACACTCGCTCTGCGCGAACATCAATGGGCTCGACGCGAACGCTTCGATCAGCATGACGCCCCTCTGGCCAAAGTCGCGCGACTGGATGTACCGCTGCCACTTCCGCACTCCGTTCGAAGCCTTTCTCCCGACGCGGATCGACACGGCAAGCTTCCGTACGCCGGAAACCACCTTCCTGACCGACGTCCGCGACGGTCATGGCCTCGCAAACGTTACGTGGGTCTTGCCCGGTCTGGTCACGTCGGACCATCCTGGCGTGCCGGCAGGGTATTGCGGCCCCTGGTGGGTCGCGAACGTCGTGAACGCGATCGGCTTGAACAAGAAGGACTGGGATTCGACCGTGATCTTCATTTTGTGGGACGACTGGGGCGGATATTACGACCACATGAGGCCGTACGTGGTGCGCGACCAACAAGGCCCGGGTTTCCGCGTGCCGTTACTGGTCGTTTCCCCCTATGCAAAGCATGGATTCGTCGCACACACCGACGTAGAGTTCGCAACGCTGCTCAAGTTCACGGAAGAGACGCTGGGGCTCAAATCCCTCGGCGCAACGGATGCCTCTCCGTATCTCCACGATCTGGACGATTTCTTCCAGCCGCAGCCGCAGCCGTTCACGAAAATCAAAATCCCGGCCAGAATCTCGTTCCCGTGCAGCATCCTGCCCAAGGCTAAATCCAACTCCACCTCACGGTGGCTCCGGATGGACGACGGCGACTAGGCCCCTAGCGCAGCATCACTTCGCTGATTTGGCTCGGGTTGTGATAGCTTGCGATTGTGAAAAAAACGTTCCGATTGAAACCGCTCGCGATGCCTTGGGGAATGTCTCCGGACGGCAGCACGATGACCTGACCAAACTTGCCGGACGCGGGATCGATGTGGCCGATGTCGCCTGCTTGACTTTCAGGGAACCAAAGATCGCCGTCCGATCCCGACGCGAGCTTCTCGGGGTAGCTTCCGGATTGCGCGATTTTGTGCTCGCGAATGGTCTTTCCGTCAACTTCCGCAATCTTGTCGCCGGTGCGCTCCGTGAACCAGATGTGCTTGTCGGGCGCAAAGAGGATGCCCCAAGGCGTGCTCGCACCCGTCGGGACATTAAGTGAGGATTTGAAAATCAGCGTGCGCGGGTCGAATCGTCCGATCTCATTTGCAAACGATTCCGTGAACCAGAGATCGCCGCCCGGTCCGGCCGTGATGTCCCATGGAGACGGCAGGTAGCCGGAAATCGCAAAGCGCGTAATCTTGCCTTTCGGCGTCACGCGACCGATGTAACCGTCGGTGTACTCGGTATACCAAACGTTACCGTCGGGCCCTAAGGTGATTCCGCGGGGATCGGGATCCTGACCGTCGATTGGGAAAATCGTTACCGTGCCCGTCGGAGTCATGCGGCCGATCGCGTTCGCGCCCGGTTCGGTAAACCACAGGTTGCCATCGGCGCCCTCCGTGATGCCCTCAGGCTCCTGGCCGTTGGAGATGGAGAATTCGGTCATCGTTCCGTCGCTCGCGATCCGCCCAATCTTGTCGGTAAACTCCTCGGTAAACCACAACGCATGCTGCGGGCCGCGGACGATGTTCTCCGGCCACGCACCGGTTGACGGCGTATCGAAATACCTCAGCGGCGGCAGCACCAACGGGCTTCCGGCAAAATGCGCCGCCCCCGTTGGTGAGAGCCCGCTTGGAACGGCCGAGGTACCCTGCGAGCATCCCCAAAGGGAGAGCAGCGATACGGCGGTAGCGGCAGCGATCAGCGCGCGAATGGTCATGCCGGGTCCTCCTCTTACGAACAATACGCCATACTCACATGAAAAAAGTCTGAACGCTTCGACGAAGTTCATCCTGAGCGCAGTAATGTCATCCTGAGCGCAGTAATGTCATCCTGAGCGCAGTAATGTCATCCTGAGCGCAGTCGTGTCATCCTGAGCGCAGTCGTGTCATCCTGAGCGCAGTCGTGTCATCCTGAGCGCAGTCGAAGGACGAGGGGCCCAGGATGACAAGGGGGCTAACCTTCGCTGGCGCCGCCGGCGGCGAGAAACGTAACCACATCCCATGCGTTGCGAATGCCGATGAAGATCAACAACAGCACACCGCCGGCAACTACGAAAAGCGCGTCTTTAGGAGCATAGTGCAATGCGATCGCGCCTGCCGCGAGGGTGGCGTAGGCGATGAACGGCAGGATCGAGTACCAGATCCAATCCTCAAGATCCGCTGTGTATTCCTTGAGGCCCCTCGTTCGAAAAGCCACGCGAAGAATGTAGACAACCCCGTAGCAGCCGGCGAGTGCGACGATGACGCTGACGTATACCAGCGAAGGCCACGGCGCACAGAGGACGGCCGAAACGAGCAGTGCGGTGCAGAAATGCATGACCGTCGGCGTGCTGAACGTCGCGATACCGTCATGACGGTCGCGCGCAGCAAACTCCTCTCCGCGCACCAAGGTGATCACCACGAATATCAGTCCGGTGAGCGCGGCAGCCGACGAGCCGGCAATCACGTAAAAGTTCGACCACGCGGCAAGAGCGGCCGGAACCGTTTCAACCAATTTCTTTTACCCCCAATGCTGCTGCCGCTTGCGCGGCGGCGCGTTCGCCGGTTTCAATTGCCCCGTTGACGGTGCCGCCTTGCCCATCGCTCGAGGTCGCTTCGCCGGCAAAGAACAGCGAGTCGTCTACGGGCGCGGCGAGTACGGCGCGCGCATTCCCGCCGCCGACGGCGACGTAGCTGTACGCGCCACGCGCAAATGGGTCGCCGCTCCAGTCGTGCGTGAGGCCACCTTCGAACTCCCGGCGCGCGAGCTCGGTCTCGTCGAACAGCTCTCCAAAGCCATGGAGTGCCTTCTCAACGAGATCCGATTCGCTAACGCCACTCAGCGCCACCGCGCCTGGGCCGCCGACCCACGCGACGATCAACTCGCTTCGCACCGGCAACTGCGTCCAAAACGTCGGGATCGGCTGGCCGTCGATGTGAAAGAAAGCTGCGTCGTGGTAGCGGCCGCCCGCGACCCGCTCCCAAAACGCCGTTCGGAACGCGAGCGCGACCTTCACGACGTGCCCCATCTCGATATGCGCGAGCGCCTCGCGTTTGGTCGCCGGCAGCTCGGGCACAAAGCCGATCTCGGTTTCGTCGCCGCGGTGACGCAAGACGCCCACGGCAAGCGTGACAATCGCCGCGCGCGCTTGCAGCGCCTGCGATTCGCCGCGCGAGTTTGCCGCCTCGACGACGACATCGTCGCGGCTCCACGAAATACGGCGCACGCAGGTCGACAAGGCGAACCGAACGCCGGCGCGCTCGCAGTCGCTGCGAAGCTGCTCGACCATCGGGCCATATCCGCCCAGCGGTCGGGCGCTGGTGGAATCCGTGCCCGACTCAATTTCATCGGCAATCGCCTTGGCGCTGGCAATGGCAGGATCGGCGGCCTCGAATCCCTCGACGAACGCGCGCGCCGCCTGCGCGGTCTCGCAGAGCGCGCGGTCGTTCTCGAAGCGCCGGAGAAAATGCTCTACGCTTTCGTCGTCCGGGAGGGAGCGAGAGCCTTCGAATATGCGCGCCGACGACGAAAAGCTCTCTTGCTCGCATCGGAGCTCGCCGTTCTCGCGAATCCACGCATCGCCGCCCATGTCGATCGCAGCACTCCCGGCTTCGCGAAGCAACGCCTTGGTCTGCTCGGCCGGTCCGTGAATAAACTCCGCGCCGAGCTCGGCCGGCGTCGCAATCCCCGCTATTGCACGTGAGAGCACGCGACCACCGACGCGGTCGCGCGCTTCGAGCAGCAGCACCCGCAGCTTTCGCCGGCCAAGGCTTCGCGCTGCCGCCAACCCTGCCGCGCCGGCCCCGATGACGACGACATCCGCGTCCATTCGCTAGACGATCGGGTCGCTAGGGCGATTCGGGTGACGCGCTCGGCTTCGGCCCAAGCGAGCGCTTCAGCACGTCGGCAGGCGCCGCCACACATCCGATTCGGCCGAGTGGGTTGTCGCAGAGATGCGCGTTGGAAACGTTTGCGCCGGTGGTGATGGCGTCGTGCATGGGATCGCATGCCGCAACGCGCTGCGCATCGGCGACTTGATGCCAGCAGAGGACGGCACCGGCGAAGTTCGTCCCGCGTAGATCGGCCTCCACCGACGAACTGAAACCTTTAAAGGTTGCCGCCACCATGCGCACGTTCGAAAAGCTCGAGCCATCCAAGAGGGCGCCGCCGAACTTGCACGCGACGCAATCCGCGGAATAAAAGTGAGCACCCCGAAGATCGGCCTTCTCAAAATTCACCACGCTGAGCCGCGTGCCGCGAAACGACGAGCTGCTCAGCGTCGCCTTCTCGAAGTTCGTGCCGATCAGGACCCCGTTGGTAAAGTCCGAGTTTGCCAGCGCCGCTCCGGCGTAGTTGCAGCCCTCACAGAACCTCGGCGTCTCGGCGCTTGCCCGCCAAAGGCACGTTATCGCGAGCGCGGCCGCGCATACGGCGATAAAGAACGGCTTCATCGGGCTGCGCGTTCGATATCCAACAGGGTTCTCTTGCGCTCGAGACCCCAACGGTAGCCTCCCAACGCGCCCGAATCGCGGATGACACGGTGGCACGGGATGATGAGTGCGACCGGGTTGCGCGCGACGGCCGTCGCCACGGCTCGGGCAGCCGCCGGCCGGCCGATACCGGCGGCAACCTCGCGGTAGGACTGCACGTCGCCGCTGGGGATCGATTGCAGATACTTCCAAACGCGCATCTGAAAGGCCGTTGCGCGAACGTCGAGCGGAAGGTCGAGATTCGGCCGTTCGCCTCTGAGATGGCGCGCAATGGCGTCAGCCCACGCCGTAAAATCGGGATGGTACGGCGCTTGCATCGGCGCGATCTCGGCGTTGACGTATTCCGCCTGCAGCTTCTCGCGCAGGTCATCTTCGGAATCGCCGAACTGCGCGAAGCAGATGCCACGGTCGGTTGCGGCGATCAGCATCGCGCCCAACGGCGTTTCGAGCGTCGCATACGAGATCGCAACACCCCGGCCCGCGGCCCGGTACTGCGCCGGCGTCATTCCCAAATTGCGCGCGGCGTTCTCGTAGACGCGGCTGGGCGAGCCATAACCCGCCTCATAGACTGCCGCATCGACGGAGCGATCGTCTTTGAGCCCCTCTTTGAGGCGGCGCAGCCGCGCGGCCGCCACGTACTCCTTTGGAGTTACGCCGACGACGGCTTTGAAGCGACGCGCGAAGTGATGCTTGCTTAGGCCGGCCAGCGCAGCGAGTGCGTCGAGTTTGTGCGGCTGGTCGCTGTGCTGCTCGACGTAGCGGCAGACGATGCGAATCGGTTCGAGGTCTTCGGTCATGTGCCTAGGCTACCGCCGCGCCGCCGATCGCGTCCATCCGGATCTTGCTCAACCTTCGGCAGCCGGCTGCCGCTTGAGGAGTAGGCACCGTCCCCGCTTTGGAGTACACTTAGAGGAGTTCGCTCCCGTCACGGGTCATGGGTCGCTGGGAGCTTTCGACGGCCCGACCCGTTCATCGGGTGGCTTTCAGTTCCATTTAAACGATTGTCTGTAGTAGGAGCGCTCAACCAAAGAGATATGGATCGCACGTATAGCCGCATCAAAGGTTTTGGACTCATCGGAATCCACATTGGAGCGCTCGCAGCCTTCTGGCCCGGTTTCTTCAGCTGGTCGGCGCTGGCAGCAGCAGCCGTCGTATCGTACGCGACCGTAGCGCTGGGAATTTCCCTCTGCTTTCACCGCATTCTGACGCATCGCAGCCTTCGGCTCCTCAAGCCAATCGAATACCTCTTCGCGATCTTTGGAACGCTCGCGCTGCAAGCCGATCCGATTCGCTGGGTGTCGGTGCACCGCAAACACCACGCCCATGCCGACCATGAAGGCGACCCGCACAGCATCGCAGATGGGTTCAAGTGGGCGCACATGGACTGGATTTACCGGCATAACATCGCGCTGCCGTCGGTTGAGGAAATGCGGCACTTCGCCCCGGACCTCTACTCCGAGCCCTTCTATCGGGTGTTGCAGTACCTCAACATCCCGCTTCAGCTGGCGCTCGGGCTCGGGCTCTTCGCGCTTGGCGGATGGTCGTGGGTGATTTGGGGCATCTTCGTGCGGCTTGCGCTCAGCTATCACACGACTTGGCTGGTCAACAGCGCGGCCCATATGCTCGGGTACCGGAGCTATCAGACGCCCGACCAATCCACCAACTGCTGGTGGGTGGCGCTCATTAGTTGGGGCGAGGGCTGGCACAATAACCATCACGCCTTCCCGTTCTCGGCACGCCACGGGCTGCGCTGGTTCGAGCTCGACCTCACGTGGTGGCACGTCCGCGTTCTCGCGTTCCTCCGGCTAGCCGACCGAGTCAAAGTGCCGACGAAGGCAATGCAGCAGCGCCTGCGCGAGATCGCGCGCAACAGCTCGCGCAGCCCGCAATCGTACGTGACCTAAAAGCATCGTTTGGGCGGGCTCTGCCCGAACGGATGCGGCATGTATACACCGCCGGATTTTGAGGTCGCAGATCGCGCGTGGGTCCTGGATCTCATCGATCGGTTTCCATTTGGACTGCTGGTGACCGCCCTTCGACAGGGTCAGGATGACGGCGTTCAGGTAACACACCTTCCGATGATCGCGGAAGTCCGCAACGAAGAGCTCTGGGTGCTGGGCCACGTCGCCCGCGCGAACGCGCACGCCCTCTCGATTGCGAACCAATGCCCGGCGACGATCGTCTTTACGGGCGCGCACGCCTACGTCTCTGCCAGCTGGTACGAGAAACCCTACGTAACCGTACCGACGTGGAACTATTCGGCCGCGCACCTCTGCGGGACCCTACGAGAGGCCGACGCTTGGGACGTGGTCGTGCGCCTTACCGCAAAGTTCGAGCATGGGGGAGCAGCTGCGTGGGATCCTCAACGCCTGGAACCGGGCTTTCGTGAAAATCAGCTTCGCGGGATCGTTGCTTTTGAGATGTGCGCGCAACGAATCTACGCCAAAGCAAAACTCAGTCAAAACCGCAGCCCTGCCGACCGGATGCGGGTGATTGCAAGGCTTTCGGAATCGCCGGACCAGGTTGCAGCGCAGTGCGCGCAAGACATGCAGCGATCGTTGCGCCGATGAAGGCGAGGTCGCTCGCGCAGGTTCTGCTCGGCCTATTTTTTATGGCGGCCGGCGCGAATCACTTCGTCCACCGGGATTTTTATCTCCGGATCGTGCCGGGTTATCTGCCGGATCGCGCGTTAATCGTTGCGATCAGCGGCGTGTGCGAATGCCTCGGCGGGATCGGCGTTTTGATTCCCAAAGCACGCCGAGTCGCAGGCATCGGGCTCATCGCCCTCTTGATCGCGGTCTTTCCGGCTAACGTTCAGATGGCCCAACATCCCGAGCTGTATCGAGATATCGGGAGCCCGGCGGCGTTTCTCATCCGGCTTCCCCTACAAGTCATCCTCATTTTCTTGGTTTGGTGGGCGTGTCGCCCTGCGCCGCCAAGCTCCCGGCCTCAGTTGGGGCGCCTTTGAGAATCCATTCGAAGCCCACGGCGATCATGGCGCCCACGATCGGGCCCACGATATAGATCCAGTCGGTGTGAAGGTCGCCGCGAAGTAAGTCGGGCGCGAACGATCGCACGGGATTCATCGAGGCTCCGGTGATCGGCGCGGCCCATAGGCCGGCGAGCGCAATATAACCGCCGACGGCGATCGCTCCGTTGGTGCCGACGTTTCGCGCACCCGATGCGGTGCCGAGAATCACGTTGACCAAACCCGCGGTTAACAGCACTTCCAAAATCAACGCTTTGAGATCGCTAATGCCGGGACCAGGCACCGTGGCGCCGAGGAGGCCGACGTTGCCGAACATCACCCGAAGAAAACAAGCCGCCGCGATGCCGCCGGCGAACTGCGCCACGATATATCCGGGAACTCGGCCCCACGGAAAGTTGCGCCTTACGGCAAACGCCACCGTAACCGCCGGATTTAAGTGCGCGCCGCCAACCGCGCCCATAAAGTAGATGACGGCCATCACCATCAAGCCCGGCGCGACGACCTTCGCGCTCTGCGATATCTCGCCGCTCTGCGCGGCTACGACTCCGGCGCCGGCGGCGACGACGACGAGGAGAAATGTGCCCCAAGCCTCCGAGAAAACCCGGCGCCATTCGTGGGCCGGCTGCAGGAATTCGGCGGCAGCCTTCGCGTCCTTCAGTTGCTGCGGCGAGCGAGCGATCAAACGATCTTACACGGGATCACGGCGTCTTCATCGAAGCCGTAGACCGCGCAGAGCCTATGATAACCGTCGGCGATGATCACCCTTCCGGTGGTTTTCTCTCTGCAAAGCAAGAGTGGCGAAAGCTCTTGGCCTGCGAGGATTTCTGCCCGGACTTTCTCGACGTGGTAGTTGCTGACGCCGAGTAACGACAGCAGGGAGGCTCTGAAAATGTCCTTCGATTTAAACGTGGTCATCTCGGCTTTTTTTAAGGCCGCGACGATCTTTCTTACCACATCGGGCTTCATCGTCAGGCTCAAGTACGATTGCGCCGCCGGATAATCGTGCTTCTGGGGCAGGTCGAACCATTTGATCGTCATCGTAGTTGTTATCGCGGGCGTGCTCGGGGTCGTACTCATGACCGTCCTCTCAGCTCTCGCACGCGATAACGGTCTCGATCACGCGCTTGGTTTCGTTCGGATCCCTGACCTGGATGCAAACGGCTCCGGTCTCTCGCGCCGGAGCATCGTTTCCGCCCGGGAACAAGGCGTCCCCCACATAGAGCATGTCCTCGATGGGAATGCCGAGGATATCGCGCAGCTTCCGAATGCCGTAGGCCTTATCGATGCCCGGCAACGTGACGTCGATCGACGTCGTCCCGCCCAATCGCACCGAGAAGTCGGGCAGATCGCGATCGAGCGCCGCTTTGATCTTCAATCGTTTCGAAAAGTCCGGATCCCAGGTTTTCTTGGCGTCCAGCGGCGCCTGCTGGCCCAACGCGGAGTAGGTGATCTGACTCTCGCGATCTTCGATCGTGGGGCCCCACGTTTTACTCGCCGCGAATCCCGATGCCGCGACCTCCGTATTGAGCGCGGCGATGATCCGCTCTTTCTGCTCCGGGTTGAGATCCTCCGAATAGAGTTTGTTCCAGCCGCCGCCGGCATAGCGATAGAATCGCGTCCCGCAAGTCGGGAGCAGCGACAACTTCGTTAAATCCGCGCCTTGCGGGAGATTTGCGAGAAGCTGCGTTTCGAACTGTGGCCAGTCGCCGCCGGAGATGACCGATACTTGCACGTGCGGCACGCCGAGCAGCCCGGCGAGGAGCCCTCGCATCTCATCATCGATCGCCGCCTTGCTCTCCGCCAAAGTACCGTCGAGGTCAAAGACGATCAGCGTTTTCATCTTGAGAGTATTTCCACAACGACCACTTAGACGTTGAGCTCCTTGTCGAGAATGAAGACGGAAACCGAGTCCATGACGAGACCGTCGGATTCCATCGCCGCCTTGGTCTCCGGCGAGTCGAGGGACTTCATGGCGGTAGCTAAATCGTCCGGCTCAAAGCACGCGACGACATCATTGTCCTCGGTCATTCCATAGCTGACCGGCTTCGTGATGCCATAGGTATTTCTGAACATCTCGCCGTGGGTCTTAAAGCCCGCTTCCCACTTGCCTCGGTCTTCGCACTTTGCAACGACGATGATTCTCGCCATAAGTATCTCCTTTAATTTAATACTTAGTAAGTTTCCGGTCGTTCCCTTGCGCGTTCTCGCGGGCCTCTACGAACCGACCGCGCTCGAGTGGACGGCCGGGCGATAGCCCGCGGCGAGAATAGCGACGATCGAGCGGGGCGTCAGCACTTCGACTTCCGTTCGCGCCGGGCGCGGCTTCCGGCTCGTGTAGCCGGCGCCGGACCAAGCCAGCAGTTCGTCGCCCCATACCAGCCACGCGTCCCCGTCGAGCGCAACATACGTTCCGTCCGGCAGCGCGCCGACGTTGCTGCTATAGGTGCGCTTCTTACGGCCAATCAGCCGCTCGTGATGGAGTTGCAAATCCATAGCGTCGGCACCCGCGGGGCCGCCGAAGCAGCCTTCCCATAACGAGCGAAAGCGCTGATAGTCTGCGTAACGGCACTCGCGGCAGGGACGATGGCCCGCGCTCATCGCAGTCGCTTCGTCGAGGAAGAACAACTCGGTGTAGCGCTTGGGCGCCATGATCGTGCGCCGGCGATCGCGGAACTCGATGCGGCATGCGATCCAACGCCGCACTTGCGACGAGCGAACGATCCGGCGACCGTCGTCGTGCAGCACGCCCCGGTTACCCATGACGAGGCCGCGGCCTTCCAGCGCAACGATCTCGCCAAACGGCGTAACGCGGTTCCGTAGCGGCATTGGCTACGGGACGCTCATCCGCCCGGGCTCCGCAGGCGTTGTAGAACCATGAAGTTGATGTTATTGCTGGCCTTGAGTTCGGCCTGGATCAACGGTCACGTCTCGGCAGCAGATTTACAGGGGAAGGTCGTCGTGCTCGACGTTTTTACCGTCGACTGTTACAACTGTCAAAACGTTGTACCGGCCTTGCGTGCGCTCTATTCGGAGGATCGCGCACGCGGCCTGCGCGTGATCGGAATCCACTCTCCCGAAACGCCGGCCGAACGGTCGCGCCCATACGTCGAGCAAAGCCTCGCACGCCAAGGCATCGTCTGGCCGGTGGTCATCGATAACGATTTCGCGTTGTGGCATGCGTACGGTGTGCAAGCGTGGCCAACCCAGCTCATCTTCGACCGCCGCGGCGAGCTGCGCAAGGTCGTCGTCGGCGATTCGCAAGATCGCGAGGTTCGCGCGGAGGTCGAATCGCTGCTTAACTCCTGAGACGGCCCAACCGCTTCTCCTGGCGCGCCAAAGGGCATCGACCGGCTTAACGGGTAAGACATGCCGATGCGCAGATGTGTCGTGCTTGCCTTGCCGCGGTTCGCAGCCGTTTTAGCCGCGCTGCCGTTCTTCGCCGCGGCGTGCTCCACTGGTTCCACGGTTCCCGGAAGCGTGAGCGCGCAAAGCGGCGGGCTCTCGCCTGCAGCAAAAAAATGCAGCCCGAAGCTTTATGTTTCCAGTTACAAACTCAACTACGTGGCCATCTATTGTACGAAAGGCCACAACCAGGCACCCATCGGCAAGATCACCGACGGCATCAATGGACCCGAAGGCGAGAACGTCGATAATAAAGGCAATCTCTACGTCACGAACACCACGGCGAACACCGTAACGGAGTACGCGCCGGGAACCGTGACGCCGAGCTTCACGTATTCGAGCGGTCTGGGCGATCCCGCGGGCGTCGCAACCGATAAGCAGCGCAACGTCTATATAACCAGCCTAAGGCCGGCTTCGCTGAAGGTCTTCCCTCAAGCGTCGAACACGCCGTCCCTGACAATTACCAACCTCCCGTATCCCATCGACGTCGCGCTCGACGCTTCCGGCAACGCTTTCGTCACCACCTACACCGCGGGTTATAAGAGCGGCGAAATCATCGAGTACTCCGCCGGAAGCACGAATGGGAACAACCTTGGTATCGTTACCATCGAGCCCGGTGGCATCGGGCTCGACAAGGCCGGAGACATCGTCACCGCCGACCAGGGGCTTCCCGGCGTCCTAGTCTTCCCTCCGGGTAAGACCAAACCGTCAAAAACTTTCGCCCAGAACACGATCGACCCGGATCCGGTGCGTTTCGAGAAAGATGAGCGTCGCGTCTACGTCGGAGACGCTATCGGAAACGCCGTCTACGTGTATGACTATCCTAGCGGTACTTTGGTAGATACCATCACCGATGGCATCGACGGGCCAAACGGTCTCGCGCTCGATCCGGCCCCGCCGCTCTAACGTTATGACAGGAGAACAATTGATGAAACAGGCTCTTTGGATTGCATCGCTCGCCTTGTGTGCCGGCTGTGCCGGCGGCCAAGCAACGCCCGCTTCGAGCGGCGTGGGAACTACGGAGCAAGCGGCTCGAGTCCACGCGTTGTTGGGCGTGCCTCAGCCCGCCCACCGGGCTGGCGGATGGCTCTCTCCAGCGGCAAAGAAGGCGAAGCATCTCATCTACGTTTCGGATTTTACGGGCAACGCCGTCGAGATTTACTCCGCGGCCGGATCGGACCAGAGCCCCATCGGAGAGATCACCGACGGCATCAGCGGTCCGGAGGGTAACTGCGTCGACGCGCACGGCGATCTGTGGGTTACGAACGCATCGAACCAAACCGTTACGATGTACCCGCACGGCAGCACGACGTACAAGCTGCAATACACCGGCTTCGCCTACCCAACGGCGGTGGCCGCAGGCAAAAACGGATGGGTCTATGTCTCCGACTTGGTCGGTGAAAAGGTCGTCGAGTTCCCGAAAAACTCGACTCGCTCGAAGGCAACCATCGACATCACCTATCCGCAGGGCGTCGCACTCGATTCGAAAAACAACTTGTACGTCGAGTACAATACCGGCGCTCATGGTGCAGGTCCGGGCGACGTCGATGAATTTGCACCCAAATCGACCAAGGGAACCGACCTCGGACTTCCTATCGTATGGGCCGCCGGCGACGCCATCGACGGAAAGAGCGACGTCGTCGTAGCGGATCAGGGTTCCGGCAGCAATGCCGCGGTCTACGTTTTCCCCCCGGGTTCGACAAAGCCGTCGGAGACGATCACGCAAGGAATGGAGGACCCGTTCCGGATCGCCTTCGACAAGCCGTTTAAGCACCTCTACGTTGCAGACCCCGAGGTCAACGCGTTGCTCGTTTACGATTACTCATCGGGCACACTCGTCAACTCGATTACCAACGGGTTGAAATCGGTTTATGGAGTAGCGGTTTCCCCTTAGGGCTCCGCGATTAGATTGGCGTAGGTGCGGCTCGAGTCGGTCGGCTTTCGGGTTAGCGCGGGGTCGGTATCGAGATCGATGTGATATAACCCAAAGTCGCTGCCGTCGTCGAAGGGTAGGCCCCATTCGCGGTTGGAGGTGATGCTCCAGCAGAGGTATGCTTCGACCGGGACACCGCGCGCAACGGCCTGGCGGACCTCTGTAACGTGCTGCGATAAATAATCGGGACGACCGACGCCGGCGGCTTTGACTACGCAGCCGTTCTCGACGACCATGATGGGCTTGCCTGGAAACGCTCGAGCGGCTTCCAGGAGCGTCATCTTGAGCGCGTCGGGCCAGACCGGTGCGCCGGCGTATTGAAAATCCGCGGCGGCGCTGAGGCGGTGCAGATCGCGCGGCCAAAACGACGGCACGCCCCAATAATAGTCGAGGCCAACGTAGTCCAGCGTGCCGACACATTCGCGTGGGCAGAGAAACTCCGGTAGCTTGCCCGCCATGCCGAGATTCCACCAGTTCGTGCCGAGCAGCGTTGAGAAGATCGCAAGACTCTTGCGGAACGCAAAGAGCGTGTGCAGCAGCGTCGATCGTGTGGCGCTCAGACGCTGCTCTCCCGCCATGGGCACGAACTCGACGCACCCGGGATCGCCGAAGATGAGCTGCGCCACGCGACGCGCGATCTCCGGTTCGAGCCCTTGATAACGCGCAGTGTCACCCTGAGCCCTTCGACTTCGCTCAGGACAGGCTCCGTCGAAGGGCGACACCGTACACAGGCCCGCAACGCCCGGATGGATACCGACGCGCAACTTGCCGCGGCGGCGGATGCGCGCGATCGAGCGGTCCATCTCCGGCATGGCGCGCTTTGCGTCGTTCTTGGCTTCTTCTTCGCGCCCGATGTGCGCGATCGTCTTGCGGTTGAACGCGTTCGGAATCTCCGGATTCTCGCGGCGCAGGTCACGGATTGCGCGATCGACGACGTTGAGCAACGTACGGCTGCCCAGCGCCATCGCGACGGCAAAGTACTGGCCGGGCCCCGGAAGCTGCGTGAGCCCAAGCGCTTCGCCCGCATACTGGCGTAATACGACGTCGTCGTCGAAGAGCGCGTCGACGTCATCGCGTTGCAGCGCCGCAACGGCGTCAGGCAGCGTGGGAAAATAACTCATCCTCGCCGCTGGAAACCAGCCGCCGGCGATGCTCGCCGGAAGCGTATCGGCAACGACCGCAACGCGGCCGCGCCACTCTTGCGTCGGTTCCGGCAGCTCGAACCCACTTGCGTGCAGCGCGGCGATGTGCGCGCCATAGTACGGTTCCGAGAAGAAGGCGTGCTGCTGGCGCTGCGTCGTCATGGTGATCTGCGCGATCGAACAATCGACGCGGCCGCCTTCGACGATCGCCGACTGCGCGATCCGCGCCGCCTGCCGCTTCACGTCCTCCGGTGACTTCAGATGCGTCGCGGTGCGATCGATCCAACGCTGGAGCCATTGCGGGAGGCCTAAAACGAGCGGGTTCGTGCCGGCGCGCGCGGTCGGCCGGATTCGCCGAATCGTCTCGCGCGCCTTGGCATGCGCGCGAAAGAGATTCGGGATGAGCGTGAGCACGTCGTCCATTTGCGCGTCACCGCTCTCATACGGCGGCTGGCCCGGCGGCATCGCGTAAGCACGCATCCAAAAACCTTTGATCCAGCCGTAGACGAGCTGATTGGGTTCGTTGAGCGTGACGTAGTCGTCGATCAGATCGCCCAGGCGGTGCGCGACCTCTTGCGCGAAGCGGGCAACGCGATCCGGAAAGCCCTTATCGAGCAATCCCGCCCCGGCGCCCGCGGCCTGAACGTGCAGCGGCCACGTGTTGTGCACCAGCGTGACGACCGCCGACATTCCCGCATCGCGAAGCGCTTGCAAGAGGTCGCGATAGTGGGCGAAGGCCTCATCGTTCCAAACACCGGGCTCGGGCTCGAGCCGGGCCCACGAAAGCGAGAGGCGAAAGACGCTGCAGCCCAGGCCGCGCGCGAGCTCGATGTCTTCGCGGTACCGGTTCCAAAAGTCCGTGGCCTTGCCGCGCGGTACGAGGCCGCGCACGCGCTCCCAGGCATCTCGAATGTCGTCGTGCCCATCGTAGGCTTCACACTGATGGTCTGCGGTGGCAACACCGAACTTGAGTTTTTGCGGCACGGGCCTCCTCATTCGCCGCAGCGAATCCGGCGGCATGCGATTTGCGAACAAGACATGCATCGTGACCGGCGGCGGCTCGGGCATCGGGAAAGCGACCTGTCTGCAGATGGCCGGCGAAGGCGGACGCGTCGTGGTCGCCGACCTTGACCTCGCGTCGGCCCAGGCAACCGCCGGCGCCATCGCGGCGGCGGGCGGAACCGCGATTGCCGTGCAGGCGGACGTCGGCAACTCGTCCGCGGTGCAGGCCGTCGTCGCCATGGCGGTCGCCAGCTACGGCACGATCGACGTCGTCGTCAACGACGCGGCTCTGATGAGGTTCGGGGCGATCGCCGACATCACCGAAGCGGATTTCTTTGCCACCCTCACCGTCAATCTCGGCTCCGTCTTCTTCTTTTCAAAGTACGGCGTAGCGCATATGGGGCCGGGCTCGGCGTTCGTCAACGTTACCTCGGTTCACGCCTATGCAACGTCGCCGAACGTCGTGGCGTATGCATCTTCGAAGGGCGCGATCGAAGCGTTCACGCGCGGCTTCGCATTGGAAATGCAGCAGCGCAATATCCGCGTCAATGCCGTCGCCCCCGGTTCGGTCGATACGCCGATGCTTTGGAACAACCCCAACGTCAAGAGCGGCGTTGAAAAACTGGAAGGCCCAATCGGGAAGCCGGAGGATCTGTCCGCGGCGATCTGCTTCCTGGCCTCGGACGACGCGCGCTTCATCACCGGCGCCACGCTGCTGGTCGACGGCGGCCGGCTCGCGAAACTACCGTAAGACCGTCACGAGGAGTTATTAAATGAAATTGTTCGGCATACTCGGGCTTCTGGTCGTCTTTGCCGGCATCGCGGCCATCGCTCGCGCGCAGAACGCGCCGGCGAACGGCGGCGGCGCCACGGAAACCGATCCGTTTCTGTGGCTCGAAGACGTGCACGGCGAGCGCGCGATGGCGTGGGTGAACGCCGAGAATGCCAAGACGCTTGCGGTTTTACAAACGGATCAACGCTTCGCGGCCTTGTACGCGCAAGCGCTGACGATCGCGCAGGCCGAGGACCGGATTCCCGGTCCCACGATCATTAACGGTCAGGTTTACAACTTTTGGGAAGACAAAGACCACGTCCGCGGGATCTGGCGCCGCACGAGCATGTCGAATTATGCGAGCGCCTCGCCGGCATGGACGACCGCGCTCGATTTGGATGCACTGGCCCGAACCGAGAACGCGAACTGGGTTTGGAAGGGAGCCGACTGCGCTTGGCCGGCCGAGACTCGCTGCCTCGTTTTCCTTTCCGACGGCGGTGAAGACGCCACCACGGTGCGCGAGTTCGACCTCGTGAGCGGAGCGTTTATAAAAGACGGATTCATCCTCTCGCATGGCAAGCAGACGACCGCGTGGGAGGACCCCGACACGCTGCTGGTCTCACGCGAGTGGGCGCCCGGCGATTTAACGACCGCCGGCTATCCCTTCATCGTCAAACGGCTGCGACGCGGCCAGCCGCTGTCGGATGCCGTTGAGGTTTTTCGAGGCGCCAAAACCGACGGCGGCTACGGCGTTTCGCCGGTCGCACTGTACGACGGCGCCGGGCACCGTGCAACGATTATTTGGCGGCCGCTCTCGACGTTCGAATCGGAGTTCTATCTGGTGACGCCCGGTGGCGTGCGCAAGCTGACCGTTCCGCTGCGATCGCAGCCCAGTGGTCTGATTGCCGGCCGCTTGTTATTCACCCTTCAAGAGAGTTTGAACGTCGACGGCTCGACGTTTCCGCAAGGCTCGCTCGTCTCGCTCGATCTGGCGGCAACGACGGCCAACCCCGCGAACTTGAAACCGGCGCTGGTCTACGCGCCCGGTCCGCGCGAAACGCTCGAGGAGGTGCAACAAACCAGCTCACGTTTGCTGCTAGCCACCTACGAAAACGTGCGCGGACGCGCTTGGGTGTACGCGCCGCAGCCCGGCGGCGGCTGGTCGAAACAGCGACTCAACCTCCCCGACGACTCGTCGATCGGCATCGACAGCACCGACGATCGCAGTAACGCCGCATATTTGACCGCGACGAGCTTTCTGATTCCGCCGACGTTGTGGCAACTCGACGCAGGCACCGGTAGCCTTTCGGTCGTGAAGACCTCGCCTGCGCGATTCGACGCATCCAACGACGTCGTCGAACAGCGCGAAGCGACCTCGAAAGACGGCACGCAGATTCCCTACTTCATCGTGCATCCCAAGAGCATGAAGCTCGATGGCAACAACCCAACGATACTCTACGCATACGGCGGCTTCGGAGTCTCGGTAACGCCCAGCTATAGCGGAATCTTGGGCAAGCTCTGGTTGGAGCGCGGCGGAGTCTACGTGCTGGCGAATATTCGCGGCGGTGGCGAGTTTGGCCCAGCCTGGCACGACGCAGGTCTCACCACGCATCGCCAGCGCGTATACGACGATTTCGCCGCGGTGGCGCAGGATCTGATCGCGGCCGGCGTTACGAACCCGCGCCGCTTAGGGATCGAAGGCGGCTCCAACGGCGGGCTGTTGATGGGCGTCGAGTTTACGCAGCATCCTGAGTTGTGGCATGCGGTCGACATTCAAGTTCCGCTCCTCGACATGCTGCGGTACGAGCAGATCCAGGCGGGTGCGTCGTGGACCGGCGAGTATGGCAGCGTCTCCAACCCCGAACAACGCGCCTTCTTGGCTTCGATATCGCCGTATAACAATGTGAAGCCCGGCATCAAATATCCCGAACCCCTCATTTGGACGACGACGAAGGACGATCGCGTGGGGCCGCAGCACGCGCGTAAGTTTGCGGCAAAGCTCGCGGCGATGCACGTTCCCTATCTCTTTTACGAAGTAATCGAGGGCGGGCACGGTTCCGGCGCAAACTTGCAGGAACGAGCCTTCACCAGCGCCCTCGAGATGACGTACTTCATCAAAAAACTGATGGACTAAAGCAGTGGCCCTACGGCGCCGACGTCACGAACCACTCGGTACCGAAGCGGTCGTGCACGTTACCGAACTTTCCACCCCATTGCGCGTCGCCAAAAGGCGTTACAACTTGCCCACCCTGGGCGAGCGCATCGAAAACCTGTTGCGCGCGCTGGGCATCGGCAACGTTGAGCGCCAGCGACACGTTGCCTTCGTCGGCCCTTCGACTGCGCTCAGGATGACAGGGCCGTCGCGACATGCCGTCGGAAGCTTTGAACGAGATTCCCAAAGCGGCAAACGTTGCGTACTGCACGCCGTCGTCACCGCGCATGCCGATCTCGTAGCTCCCATCCAAGGCCTTCTTGTAGAACTCTAATGCCTCTTCGCAGCGCCCGTAGAAGTAGATGAAGGGCACCAGCTCCATCGGCGCACCCCGCATGTCGTTGCCGACGTCGACCAAGCCGATCGTGTGTCCCTCCGGATCGCGGAACAGACCGATCACAGGCCCGTTGGGAACCTTGTCGGGGCCCATCATCCGCGAACCGCCGAGCGCTTCGATCTTCGCGAAGACCGATTCCATGTCGTCGACGACCACGTAGAACGTTACGTGGCCCCCGTAGCCCTCGGGTGCCTTGCCGATGCCGCCCATGATCCCGCGCGTAAGGCCCGGTACGGGATCGACGAGGCTGTATTGAATCTCGTAGTCGGGAATCGGAGCCGCAACGTTCCAACCAAAGACATCGGCGTAGAAGCTGCCCAGCTTCGGCGCGTCGTGCCCCATGATCTCGAAATGCATGACGGGGTGCTTCACGTTTTCAAATCCTTTCAAGCTTAAGCGTTATAAACTCGTCGCAGCTCGTCAATGTCGAGCTTGCTCATTTGGAGCATCGCGCGCATCGCGCGTTCCGAACGCTCGTCGTCGCCCTCGATGAGGTCGCGCAGACCCTCGGGCACGATGTTCCAGGCGAAGCCGTAGCGATCGGCAACCCAGCCGCACGGCAACTCCTTGCCGCCCTCGGAAAGCTTTTCCCAGAGGTCGTCGACCTCGGTTTGAGTTTTGCAACTGGTGAAGAGTGCTATCTTCCCTTGTGAGAAGTTCTCGGCCGGCACGCCGGGATCGCCCGTCGGCGCGTTGATCGCCATGAAGGGCTGATTATCGAGTTCGAACTCGACGACCATCGCCGTGCCTGCCGGCTCCGGGCCGGCCTCGCCGTAGCGACTCACGTCGGTAACCTTCGAGTTCGGAAAGATGGAGACGTAAAAGGCGGCGGCCTCCTCGGCGTCGCCCGTAAACCACAGGAACGGGGTGATGCTCGGCATAGCTTCTCCTTCAGGCGAGTGGTGAGGCCGATCGTAACATCTTGACTTGTAAAAAACAAGTACTATTGTCAAAAGAAATTGAAGTTGCTATAATGCAAGCGTGGCCATGGTCAAGCGGAGCTACGGGCAGTACTGCGGGTTCGCGCGGGCGCTCGAGCTGGTCGGCGAGCGCTGGGCGCTCCTGATCGTTCGCGATCTCCTCATCGGGCCGAAGCGCTTCGGTGAAATTCAACGCGGTCTGCCCGGAATTCCCACCAATATCCTGACTGCGCGCCTCAACGAGCTTGAGGATAGCGGACTTGTGCGCCGGCGACTGCTTGCCCGCCCGGCGAAGGGCGTCGCGTACGAGCTGACCGAGGATGGCGCCGGGCTCGAGGGGGTCGTGCTCGCAGTCGGCCGCTGGGGTGCCCAGCATCTCGGAGAGCCCCGGCCAAATGAAACGGTCACCGAAGACTCGATCGCGACGGCGCTGCGCACGACGTTCCGTCCCGAAGCAGCGGGCAAAGCGAAGCTCACCTATCTATTAAAGCTCGGGCCGATCCAAGTGCACGCGCGCATCCGCGATGGCGCCGTCGCCGTCGGGCGCGGCCCAATCGCCAAACCCGACCTCACGATCGCAACCGGACCGGCGCTTCGGCTGCTGCTGGCGCACGAGATTTCGCCGGGAGACGCGATCAAGAAGAGACTCGTGCGCATCACGGGCGATTCGAAGTTGCTCGACCGCTTCGTGCAGATATTCCGAATTTAACGAAGTGCCTCCGTGAACGACATCGCGACGCGACTCGAGCGCCAAGCGTCGGCCTGTGAGGCGATGGGTTCGGCGTTCACTGCAATCCTTTTACGTGAAGCTGCGGCCGATGCTCGGCACGAGTTGCTTCTCGCGGCGCTCCTCCAGCCGCTTTCGAAGTACGCGCGGCCTGGATTGCACCTTGCCGGCGCGTTGCACTACCTCGCGCTACTCGGGGAACCGGCGCTCGCGCGGCATTACCCCTCGACGGGCGGCGACGGCGACGCTCGCAGCGCGTGGATAGCGGCACGTGCGGCGTTCATCTCCAGTTCCTCGAGGTTCGCACCGATGTTGGCGCGGATGCCACAGACGAACGAGCCTGCCCGCTCGATGCCGCTTCTCGCGGCCTTCGCGTGGCTTTCCGCACGGTTTGAAATGCCGCTCCGTCTTCGCGAGGTCGGCGCGAGCGCAGGGCTAAACCTGCGTTTCGATCGTTACCGCTACGACGGCGGGAACTGGCAGTGGGGCGACGCGCGCTCGTCGCTCCTTCTCCGCAACCGCATCGTTGCCGGCACGCCCGAGAACATCGACGCGCGAATCATCGTGGACGATCGTATCGGCTGCGACCTCAATCCGCTCGACGCGACGAAAGAGGAAGACCGCTTGCGCCTGACGTCGTTCGTATGGCCCGATCAAACCGAGCGCCTTACGCGGTTACGAAACGCACTCGCCATTGCGCGCGAGTTTCCCGTTGAAATCGACGCCGAAGCTTTTGCGACCTGGCTTCCGCGTAAGGGGATCCCTCGCCGTGGCGCTCTGACCGTCGTCTTTCACACGATCGTTGAAGAGCATCTATCGTCGCGCGAGAAGTCGGACCTGGCCGCAACGATAGGCAGGCTCGGCGATCGAGCGTCGTCGGAAGCGCCGTTTGCGCACGTGCGCATGGAACTAGAGGACGGCGGCTATCGAACCTGCGTCCAAGTCTGGCCGAATGCGAGCGACCCGGTGGCGATCTGCGAAAGCGACGGGCACGCGCAGGGAATTATTTGGGCAGTACCAGCTTGACGTCGCGCGTCGCAGCGCCGTGCCGGACGGTCAGCTCGAGCATCGTTCCGGGGCGGCCGGTGACGATCGCGACGAAATCCGCCGCGGAGAGATCGCGCGCGCTGGTACCGTTGACGGCGAGAATCTGGTCGCCGGCGGCGATGCTTACCGCAGAGGCCGCGGAGTTCGGGCGAACGGCAACGACATCGATCGCGTCGGGCCCGTTCTTCGCAAACCCGATCCCGGAGCGGTTGCGCGCGATGACCAGCGGGTGCGCGAGCGGCTCGAGGTAGAGCGTTTGGTTGGCGTAGTCGAACGTCGCGGTGAATCGCGAGAGCACCGAAAGTCCTAAATCGCCGGCCTCGGTCCACGACGAGAACGCACCGGTCGTCATCTGCGTGAAGTCGGCGAGAAGCTTGGGGATCTCATGGCTCCCGATCTCGAAGCGCGCGAGCGTTTGCAGTTCGCCCGAATTCGAGCCGCCGGTTCCTGCGCCGTGCACGATAGCGCCCTGGCCGTATTTGGCGAACAGTCCCGCGCGCCGCAGAAAGTCGCCGTAGAGAATCAGGATCCCGGCGTTGCCGGTGTCGACGCCGAAGTCGCCGGCGGTGCCGTCGGCCGTCGCGTCCGCGAGCGGCATGTCCTCTTGAAAACGAATCGGCACGGCCGTCCCGCGCCCGCGATACGTGAAACTCGCAAGCGGCGTTAATGTCAATCGCTGGCCGATGTAGTCGATCCGGGTCGCGTAACGTTCGAACCACTCCAGGCCAAGGATGCCCGCAAGCGGCACCTTGCGACCGCGCTCGTAGAACGCATACGGATAAGGAATGATGAGGAAGGGCTGATCGAGCAGCTCCGCGTCGCCGATGCGAACGCTCGCGACGCGCGTGTACTGTAACGCGATCGTGCCGGCGCCGGCGCCGCCGCTCACGCCGCCGCCCGTCCCGCGCAGCCCGAGCGCTTTAGCCGCCACGCCGTCGAGGATCGCGTGGCCGCCCGAATCGAGAATGAACGGCATCGGCGCGTGCCCGTCGATCGAAGCCCACACGAAGAGTTGATGCCCCTCGAGTTCGATCGGCACGGTGGTCGACGCCGAGCCACCCAACATTTTCGCATTGTCCACCGCCGGCGGCTTTTGGAAATCCGCGGCTTTGACGCGATCCGCAACGGCGTAGCGCGTCACCTCCACGCGGTCGCCGTTTTGCGGCTCGAAGAGGCTTGCAGTGGAGATCGAAAACGGAAGCACGAGCGCACCGACTTGGCGGTAGTCGGCGAACGTCGTCACGTCGGTGCTGATCGGCGTGCGGATCGCAATCGAATCGATCAAGTGGCTGCGCGTATTCACGGCGACGTCGGCGGGAATGCCGCCGCGCGGCGTGGCGCGCACCAACTCGTCGTGTGCGGCGCCGCTCCCTGCGATCCCCGCGCATGTCAGCACAGCGCCGGAATGCGAGTCGAGGTAGCCGCGCCGCGCGAGAAACGCCTGCGTGACGGCCCGCGAGCGCGGGTACCACGAATCGTACGGATGCACGCCGCCCGAGATGTCGCGCGCCCAAACCGTCTGCCCGTCGTACACTTCTGCCTCGGTCCCTTTCACCGCAAGGCTCGACCAGCGCGCGTAGCGCCCGTCGCGAACGTCGTCGCGAAGCTCGGCGACGCCGTGCAAGCCCGAACTGGTAAGCGCACCCGAAGCGCTAATCTCGCCGACGCGACTCCAGGCCGCGCCGCCGGTGGCCGCGGCGACCTGCGCGAAGAGCGCGGCAGCGTTACATGCGAGCGAAACGGACGCGATGAGGCCGATCATCCCGCGAGCATACGCCCTGCCCGCCGGGCCGTCTTGAAGATTTTTAGCGCGAGAAGGTTCGGCGGTACCCGGCCGGTGAGAGCCCGAGGCTTCGGCTAAAGGCGCGCGTGAGATGGCTTTGATCGCCGAACCCCGCGCTCAACGCGATCCGCGCGATCGGCTCCGTCGTCGTCAGCAGCATCTTCGACGCGAGCCGTAGGCGGGTGCGCGCGCGATAGGCGTTCGCGGTCATGCCGACGTGGCGCCGGAACGCGCGACTGAAATGTGTCTCGTGCAGCCCGGCTATCGCGGCAGCCTCACGCAACCGAACCGGCTGTTCCCAGGGAAACGCTTCGATGACGTTGCGCAGCCAGCCCGGTCGCTCGGGCGGCGCTTCGGCCGAATGCGCAGTCAGCGCCGTTTGCAGCCCCGCGACCGCCGCGCCAAGCTCGCGTTCGTTGCCGTAGAACGATCGAACGACCTCGCAGAGGGCATCTCGCAGCGGTGCACGATCGAGCGCGATGCTCCCGCGCAGGCTCCCCGCGCCGCTCTCGCGCGGAAGCTCGACGTTAAGACAACGCGTGTCGCTGGCGAACCGGTCGGCGTGTTCCTCGGTCGCGTCATGAACCACGATCGTACCGCTGCCGTACAGCTCCGGCACGCTATCCGAAACCTCGACGTACGCCCCGCGCAGCACGATGGTAACGAATGGCGACCCGTGCCGATGGTGCCGCATCGTGCTGCACCCACGGTGATCGGTTTCAAAAACGGCGCCGGCTTCGGTGATGCGCTCCATCGCTGCAGCACGATTCGCGCTCCTACGCCCGGGAACCCTAGGAGTCTTTAGGGCTCCTAGCGGATTGCGGCCAGGCTGATTGCCGTAGCGAACGGATAGAAGACCCCTTTGGTTAGCGTCTGCGTCGAAGAACCGCCGGCCGGATAGGCGTAATACAGCACGTTCGAGCCGCTGCCGACGTCGAACTGATTCGGAACCACGACGTTCGCGCCGTCAATCGCGAACTGCCCGAAGATGCCGATGCCGTCGAGCGACGTCGAACCTTCGAGGGTGGACTCGCCGTTGGCGATCGTGAACTGGTCGATCGTCCCCGTCGACTCATTGCCGATGGCGATATACTTCCCATCCCACTGAACTCCGCCGGGGAACGTCACCTGGTTTATGAGGATCCCTTTGAGCACGTTCTTCCCTTTGGGCAACTCGGCAAACTCAAAGTTCTCGCAGTAATCGTTGCAACCGTCGATGTACAGATTTCCTTCAGGATCGTAGCCGCCGTAATAATAATAGTAGAAGCCGTACGAGATGTACGATTTTGGATAACCCCTCGCCTTATGATAGATCGCCAAGTCGCCCTCGCGCGCCCCCGAGTCGGAGTAGTTCATCACCGCTAGATTTCCAGAGGTGGGGTCGACCGCGCACCCATAAGGCACGTACTCCGGATCGCTGAGGGTGCGGATCGGCTTGGTTCCACCATGCGGATACTCGTAGATCTTTGCAAAGACGCTGTCGGTAACGAAGACGTCGCCTTTGGCATCGACGCAGAGGCCATACGGCTTGTCGAAATCGCTGAGCGTTCCCACGAGCTTGCCGGCGGGATACGAATATGCGGTGATCGTGTAGACGTTTGAAACGTAGAGCAGGTCTTCGTTCTTGGCCTCCGGGAGCATCCAAGATTTGCCGTGCGCTGCGACATGCCCGACCGACGCGGCGTTTGGCGGCAGTGCCCGAGCCGTGGAGGTTTGCGCACCGCCGCAGGCGGCCAAGAGGGCAATCGCGCCCAGTGCGAGGATCGACCGCCGATGCAGAATTGAGATGCTCATAGATGCAGAATTGAGATGCTCATAATTGATAAAACCTCCTGGGGTTTGGCTTCCTGGCCATGCTCTCCGACAAAGATAAGAAAAGTCTGAACTCACGGCGCGCCTAGTCGAGCCTGGAGAGCGGCGAGAAGAGCCGGTCGATCTCCGTGGCGTCGAGTTTCAACGACGCGGATTCGTCGAAGAGCCCGGCAGCCAGCTCGGCCTTGCGCTCCTGCATCTCGAGAATCCGCTCCTCCACCGTCCCGGCCGCGATCAATTTGTACACAAAGACGGGTTTGTGCTGACCGATGCGATGCGCGCGGTCGGTGGCCTGGCGCTCGACGGCCGGATTCCACCACGGGTCGTAGTGAATCACGGTATCGGCCGCAGTGAGATTCAATCCGGTGCCCCCGGCTTTGAGGCTGATGAGAAAAAGCGGCACCTCCTCGGCCTGAAATCGCCGCACCGGCGTAACGCGATCGCGCGTTTCGCCGCGCAGCTCTACGAAATCAATCGCACGTTTCTGCATCTCGGGCTTGATGAGATCGAGCATCGAGGTGAACTGCGAGAAGAGCAAGATCCGCCGGCCCTCGTCGATCAGCTCGGGAACCATCTCCAGCAACGCGTCGAGCTTGGCCGATCTGCGCACGCCCTGCGCCGCCGTCATTTTGAGCAGTCGCGGATCGCAGCAGACCTGGCGCAGCTTGAGCAGCGCGTCGAGCACAACGATGCGGCTGCGCGCCAAACCGCGCAGGCGCAGCGCATCGCGCACGCGTTCGTGCATGGCGATGCGGATCGTTTCGTAGAGGTCGCGCTGTGCGCCGTCGAGCTCGATGCGCGTGACGATCTCGCTCTTTTCCGGAAGGTCACGCGCGACCAGCTCCTTCGTTCGCCGCAAGAGGAACGGGCGCAAGCGCGACGCGAGCACGCGGCGACGCTCGGTGTCGCCGCGTTTTTCGATCGGCGTCCGGAAGGCCCGGCCGAAGGCGGTGCGCTCGCCAAGTAATCCGGGAACGGCGAAGCTAAAGACCGACCACAGCTCTTCGAGATGGTTCTCCATCGGCGTTCCGGTGAGCGCGAGCCGCTGCTCCGCGCGCAGCCGCCCCGCGGCCTGGGAGCCCTTGGAGCGAGGGTTTTTGATCGCTTGCGCTTCGTCGAGCACGGCTATCTGCCACTCCTGCGCGGCGAGCGTCTCGATGTCGCGCTGCAGCAGCGCGTAGGTTGTTAGCACCGCGTCGTGGCGCGCGATCTGCGCGAAACCTTCGGAGCGGTCGGCGCCCGTGAGCGCGAGCACCCGCAAATGCGGTACGAAGCGCGCGATCTCGGCACGCCAGTTCGGCGAAACGCTCGTCGGCGAAACGATCAGCACCGGACGTTTGAGGCGTCCCGCCGCTTTTTCGATCGCGACGTGAGCGAGCAGTTCGACCGTCTTCCCTAAGCCCATGTCGTCGGCAAGCACGCCGCCGAAACCGTTGCGCGCGAGCAGTTGCAGCCACGCGACGCCGCGCTCTTGGTATTGCCGCAGCACGCCGTGGAAGGTTGGCGGCAGCTCGGCCGTTGCGAGCGCGCCTTCGTCGGCAAGCGCGCGAACCAAATCGCGCAGCTGCTCCGCCGCGGCCCAGCGCACCGGCGTCGAGCGTTCGAGCTGCGCGATCGACGCGAGGTGCGCGGGCGTGAGCGCGAGACGCCCCTCGCGCGTAAGCGGTGTGTCGAAGAGTTCGACGAGCGTGGCCAGGAGCGGCGCGATCCGCTGCGCCGGCAAGGCAACAAACGCACCCTCGCGCACGCGGCCGTAAACGGTCGCGCCGTCGCCGAGCTGCGCCAGCTCGTCGTGCGACCGAATGCCAAGCCCGCGCAGCGCTTCAATGACGATCGGCAGCAGCGAGACGCGCTTGCCGCCGACGTTGATGCCGAGATCGAACTCGAACCAATTGTTTACGCTTGGCTCGACCTGCGCGTCCCAATCGCCGGTGTCGATTAACTCGTACGGAAATGAGGAATCGATCTCGACTCGCCAGCCGTTCGCGCGCAGCGCCGGTACCGCGCCGTCGAGGAACTGTACCCAGCGTTGCTCCCCCGTTCCGGGAAACCGTAACGTGGAGTTGCGGTGTTCGATGTATTGGATCTCCGGCCACGTGACAAGGTGTAGACCATAGCGATCGAGCGCCGCGCGTGCTGCGGCTTCGAACTCGTAACGGCGTGGCCAGAGGTTGGCGCGGCCGTCATCGACCGATTGGAACTCGCGCGGTGCATCCGCCGAGAAGTGAACGGAGTGCGCGCCGTACGCAAAAGTCAGCTCGGCGACAGCCGCGAGCGACGGTGAAGAAAATCCGCGCAATCGCAGCACTGGAACCGGATCGCGCTCGATGAGGGTCGTTTTAACGTCGGGCCGCGGAGCGGGGAGGCCGTTTGCGCCGAACGCGCGCGTCCATGCCGCCTGCACGTGGCGCGCGTCGCTCGGCGTCAGCGGCGGTGCCTCGACGACCAGCGCAACGGCTTCCGGTGCGATCCCGAAGTCGATCGTGCCACACTCGCTGCGATCCGGATCGACGTACCAGGGCGGATTACTAGCCAACAAACGCAGCGCTTGATTTCCCGCAACGCCGGGATACTGACGCCCGTAGGCATCCAAATACCATGCGAGTCTCTGCTCCGTGAGATCGCGACGCGCGAGCGCCGGCGCCTTGGGGGACCGCCAATGCAGGCGCCCGGTTTGAACGACCTCCTCGAACAGCATTGCCAGCAATCGCGGCGAGACGTTCGTGCCCCTCGCCGCCAAGGCGTACTGACCGGTAATCCCCGCGGCCCCCGCGAGCCGCCCGATCGTGCGATCGATCGGCGCTATATAACTCCCGCCGGCGTAGTTGAGGTTTTCGACGGCGATCGCGCGCCCCAGGCTGCGCTGGCCGTTCTTGAGCATCGATGCCGCGCGAGCCGTCAGCTTCATGCGCGGCGGGCTGCCGGCGACATCGAGAAGATAACGAACGTCTTCGTATTGCGGCGCAGCGGGGAGTGTGCGATAGGCTTCGAGCTGCCGCAGCCACCCGTGGACCGCGCCATTGACGATGTCGTCCTGGCCTCGCGCCGGAAGGATCTCGTCGCGGGCGCGCAGGTCGAGGAAGGCGATCACAGCGGCCGCACCGTGTTTGCAGTTGTATTCGACCGGGCAGTCGCAATAGCTCGCAAGTCGAGGACCACTCGCCGCGGTCTGCAGCTCGACCGTTACGTCGTACGGAAGCGTTGCCGAGCCTTGCACCCGAGCCTCGATCGTCTTGCCGGATATCCGCTTGACTTGCACGACGCGCCCAGTCTCCGCGTACGCCAAACCGCGGCTGAAGGCCGGTTCGCCGAACGATGTGCGGATGGTTTCGATCGAAAGCACGACCCGCGGCCTTTGCCGCGGCGGGTTGACATCCCCTTGTCATCCTGAGCGCAGTCATGTCATCCTGAGCGCAGTCATGTCATCCTGAGCGCAGTCATGTCATCCTGAGCGCAGTCATGTCATCCTGAGCGCAGTCATGTCATCCTGAGCGCAGTCGAAGGACGAAGGGAGGGCCCGCATGCGTTTTCGTTGTAGCGCAGGAGTTCTGGTGAATAGCGCGATTTTTCGCTCGACGCTCGAAACGCCGCTCGGCGCCCTCCAGCTGACCGTCAACGGCGATGGAAGGCTAGTCGAGATTCTACTCCCCAACCAGAAGCCGCCGGCGGCATCGGCGACGGCATCATCTGCGGCGAGGCGGGGACTGCGCGCGGCTCGCGATCAGCTGCGCGCGTATTTTCTTGGCAAGCGCCGCGTTTTCGATCTGCCGCTGGAGCCGGCGGGCTCGCCATTCGAACAGCGGGTCTGGGCGGCGCTTCTGGCCGTGCCCTACGGTGCAACGACGTCGTATGGCGCGATTGCGACGGGGCTCGGCTTGGTTAACGGCGCGCGCGCCGTCGGACGCGCCAATGGGGCCAATCCTATTCCAATTGTGATTCCGTGCCACCGCGTGATTGGCTCTGATGGAAGCTTGACCGGTTACGGCGGCGGCTTGCCGCTTAAGCGCGCCTTGCTCGAACTCGAAGGCGCGATCTCGCCGGAGGAACCGCCTCTCTTCGCATACCTCTAGCCTCTTCGCAGTACGCCGAACAACTCGCATACCGAATAGACAGCGACATCAGGTGCCAGCGGAGGCACTTGCAGCCTTTCGTAGCTCAACGGGCGCAATCGTTCGTTCGAAACGTATGCGACGTCGGGAACGAGCGGCCGGCGGACTCACCTTTTGCAGCGCCCGCCCGCGCACCCATTCCGTCGCCGGGCTTCGTTTCCGGCAGAACGATCTCGTGCACCATAGCTTCACACCATCTTATCAACGCCCGTGCGGCTGACGGTCATCTCCAGGAGTTAGAACGTTTCGCGGTAAGAACGGCGGATGAAACCGCAATCGATGGCTCTGATTTTCGTTCTTGCCGGCGCCGGGTGCTCGGGCGGCACGAGTAATAGCAGCGCGGGGGCGAGTGCGGCGCCGTCAGAAGCGACGGCCACCGCCGCGGCCTCAACCGCATCGTCGTCTGAGTCGAGTGAGTCGCCGGGTGCGGTTCCGGCCCCGACCGCCGATCCGAACCTGCTCAGCACCGCCAATGGCACCATCTTGCGCAGCTATTCGCCGGCGTCGCTCGATCACATCAACGACGGCTATCTCGGCAACGCCGCTGAGGGATTCGGCTCAGAGTTTTCCTCGGACACAAAGCCGCCGTTCGTCTTCACGTTCGAGCTGCCGGGAACAACGAAGATCGACTCGTTCTCGGCGGCGCTGCGTAGCGAAAACAGCGGCGCGCCCGCGGCCAACGCCGATTTCGCAGTCTCCACGACCGGCCCCGATGCCGGATTCAAAGACGTGGGAACGATTACGCGCAATCCCAACGGACCGACGGCGACGCTCGCGGCAAACGTCGAAGCACGCTGGGTGCGCGTCACCGCAAATCAGGCCTTCGACTCAGTCACCGCGCTGGGCACGCTCGCGCCCGCCCCGGCGCATTTCGATCCGACGGGCACATACGTCATGCAATCCGTTCCCGACGCGAACGGTTCGTTCGTGATGGCCGGCACGCAGTCCGACCTCGATGGTGCGCGCTTCGTCGCGGCGGGAGCCGCCTTAACCGCAACCACCTGCACGAACGAAGCGCCGATTGCGCCGTACGTCGGTCAGCTGGCCGGCCGCACGTGGGATGCAAAGTTCGCAGGGAATAAAGACGCCAACGCCGACACGATTCACGCCGTCGTCAACGACGACGCCTCGATCATCGCCGGCGTTTCGGGAAGCGTCCGTTCGGTGGTCTTCATGCGCGCGGCGAAGCCGCTGCGCGGTTGCGCCGTACGCACCAACGGCACCGGCGCGCATCACGTGCTGGTGCTCGACCAGGATCCGATTCCGACGTTCTATCCCACCGATGCGAATCCGCCGATCGCGGGGTACGCATTCGACGCCATCGGCGCCGGCATGATCGATTCGGCGACAGTTGCGAAGTACAACACGATCGTCGCGCGCGGCGTCTGCAAGCTCAACGATCTCGTTGGATCGCAGCAACTCGGACTGCTCTTGCAATGGGCGGCCGCACCCGGACATAAGCTGATCCTCGCCGGGGCGGGCTGCGAGAGCGGTGCCGACTTCACGTGGCTGCCGTACGCGTTCACCACGGGCGGCCCGGGCCCCGAATCCACGAACTCGAGCCTCATCCAAGTTGAAGACGACGCCCTGGGAACCAACGACAAAAACGACGGCACGCACTTCATCGATACAAAGGCCTACGTTGCTAACGTGAACGCCGCCTTGAGTGCGACGCGCCCGGTTACGACCACCGACACGCATTGGTGCGGCCACTTCTTCGTGGCCAAAACGACGAACCTCAACGGTTTCGTGCAAGTCTACGCAACCGACGCGTCGGGCTTTTTGCTCTACGACGGCTTCAGCAGCGGCGACGACGGCAATCCGCAACTGCAAAAACTTCGCGGACTCGAACTGGCGTTGCCGGTGCCGTCAGATCTGCCATGCACGCAGCGCGCTACCGACGCGTTCTTGCTCGAGCCGAGTCAAGAGATGACGTATAAGGCCGGCGCGCCCCAGACGCTTACCTCACATTTTGACCTCTTGGCAAATCAGGGTTGGAACGGGCATGTTGCCACGAGTGTGCAGGGTGCGTTCAAGACGACGGTCAGCCCCGCAGCGTTCGACATCGCTGGTGGCGTCGTGCATCTCGACGCCGTGACCCAGGTCGCTTCTTCGGCGAAGGCCGGCCTTTCAACGATCGTAATCGCGGCCGACGGCGGCAACGGGAAGCGCGCGCAGGCGACGCTTACGCTCACCGGCATTGCGCCGCTGCGGAAGGCCGCGATTCTGCCTCACCAGACGATCCGGCTATACGGCATTCACTTCGATTACGACAGCGCGCACATTCAGGCGCGCTCCGAGCCGGTTATTACCGATGTCGCTGCGCTGATGCGCGCCAACCCGGCATGGCACTTCGAGATCTCCGGTCACACCGATTCCGACGGCGGCGCAGCGTACAATCTCGCGCTTTCGCAGCGGCGCGCGCAATCGGTCGTCGATGACCTCGTGACGCGCTACGGCATCGCGCGCCCGCGACTTGTGGCTAAGGGCTACGGCCTCACACGCCCCGTCGCGAGCAACTCTACCGAAGGCGGTAAGGCGCTGAACCGCCGCGTCGAGCTCGTACGGCTGCAGTAAGGGCTGTTCATCGACGGGCGAGGCGCTGCAGGTCGTCGGGTCGCGGCGCTCGACCCGCGTTGCTTGGCGGTAGCGGGCTTAGCTAAAGCCTGGACCTGGAAGGGGTGAAACACAACGACCGTTCGCCCGTATAGGCAAGCATGAACTTCTTCCGCCTCGCCACCCTCGGCGCGATCGCTGCTGCGATCGTTTCCACCGCCCCCGCACGGGCCGCCGGCACGGACGCCCGCGTTGCACAGCTCGTGTCCGCCTCCGGCGACGCCCTCGGCACTGCTTCGCTCGCATCTGCCAACACGCTGCGCTTCGATATGAATATCTCGGCCGTCGGCCTCACCGGTACCAGCACGGAATGGGTCAACCTACGCGATGGCCGGTTTGCCGAATCGATAAACCTTGGACCGTTCGTCTCGCTCGACGGCTTCGACGGCCGCATCGCTTGGAACGCCGACCAAACGCATCTCGTCTGGAACACCGGTGGGGATAGCGGCCGCGCCTCGGAGATCAATCAAGCCTATCTCGCGAGCTACGCGCTCTGGCAGCCGCAAATGGGGGGCGCCGCGGTCTCATGGCTCGGCGAGAAAACGGCCGGGGGCACCGCGTTCGACGTGCTGAGCATCACGCCGCGCGGCTCGCTCGTGCCTTTCGAGCTGTGGTTCGATCGCACGACGCACCTCCCGGCGCGCGCATTCTTCGTCAACGGCTTTACCACGGCGACGCTGACCTTCTCCGATTACCGCAAAGCTGCCGGGCTGAGCGTGCCGTATGCCACGCACACCGATTCCAGCGACGGCAACAACAGCGACGCGACGATCACGCACGTCACGCTCGATCCGCCGGGCGCGGAGGCCGCCCTGGCGCGTCCGCAGACGCAGCCCACCGATTTCTCGATACAGAACGGCAAGACGTCGACCGTCATCCCGGTCGCGCTCCACGAAAATCACGTCTACATCGACGTGATGCTCAACGGCAAAGGTCCCTACCATTTTATCTTCGATACCGGCGGCGCAAATATCGTCGATCCCGCCGTCGCCAAAGAGATCGGCGCGTTCGGCAGCGGCTCGCTGCAGGGCAGCGGCGTCGGTTCGCAGACCGAAGGCTTCAGTTTTGGTAAGGTTGCGAAGCTGCAGGTCGGCGACGCCGTGCTCACCGATCAGCTCTTCGCAATCGCACCCACGCGCATGGGCTTCGGCGTTTCGGCCGGCCGCCCCGTAGACGGATTGATCGGCTGGGAAGTTCTGGCGCGCTACGTCACCACGTTCGACTATGCCGGCCAGACAGTGACGTTGAGCCTGCCGGGCTCGGCGACGGCACCCGCCGGCGCGCACGTCGTGCCCTTCATCCTCTATGGCACGCAACCACAGATCGCGTGCACGATCGACGGAATTCCGGCAGAGTGCGCGATCGATACCGGTGCGCGCGACACGATTACCTTCATGGCGCCGTTCGCCGCCGCGCACCCGCAAATCGTTCCGACAGCGCTCAGCGCGCCGGGCATCAACGGCTTCGGCGTCGGCGGACCGTCGATCGGCCGGCTCGGACGCGTCGCTTCGATCGGCATCGACGATTTCACGTTGACAAACCTCGTGGCGGATTACTCGTCGCAAGCGCAAGGCGCGTTCGCCGCGCCGTTTGTCGGCGCGAGTATCGGCGGCAACTTGCTGCGGCGCTTCACCGTCACGTTCGACTATATGGCCGGTACGATGGCGCTCGTGCCCAACGAGGCGCTCAACGAGCCCGACGTCTACGAGCGCTCGGGGCTCTTCCTCATCCGCCGTGCTGGCGTCACCGTCGTTGCCGACTCGCGGCCCGGCACGCCTGCGGCGAGCGCGGGCATCGCGAAAGGCGATGCGATCGCGTCCGTCGACGGCTCGCCCACGAGCGGCATGTCGCTCTCGCAAATTCGTGAGATCTTCTCGCAAGCCGCGGGGACCGTCGTCACGCTGCAAGTCACGAGCAAAACGGGCGAGCAGCGCACGGTCAAGGTCACCCTCGCGGACTACGTGTAGGCCCACGTAAGATTCATCGCCTCGGCGACGCTCTCGGGCATCGTGCCGCCGCCGTGGCCCGCATCAATAATCTGCAGTACGCTACCTCGCCAAGCCCGGTGCAACCGCCATGCCGTCTCAAGCGGAGTGCTGATATCGTGGCGTCCATGGATAAGAACTCCAGGAATACCGTTGAGTATTGCGGTGTTGCGAATTAGCTGATCCTCACCCAAAAAGGCGGCATGCCTCCAGTAGTGGGTAACGAGACGCGTAAAGAGCAATCGAAATGCTGGATCCTCAAAGCGGCGGCTTGGGACGTATCCGGGAACCAATGAAACGTGAGCATCTTCCCACGCGCACCATTCACGGGCAGCTTGCTCCCGTACCGCAGTGTCTGCGCTAAAAACCAGCGCGGCGTAACTATCTGCTAGCTCGTTCCGCCGATTTCGATCATGAGAGCCAGCCGCGGAAAATCTTTCCCATTGCTCGGGGAAGATGCGGCCCATGTCGTGCGTTATCCATCGCACCTCGCGGCGCGACGTCGTGGTCACACATGCCAAGACCATCGAGGCCACACGATGCGGAAATGCCTGGGCATAGGCTAGGCCGAGCGTGGTTCCCCATGAAGCGCCGAGGACGGTCCAACGGTCTATCCCAAGATGCTCGCGCAGACGCTCCAAGTCCGCAATGAGATGAGCGGTCGTATTAACTTTGAGATCGCTTATCTCGCCGACCTGCGGCCGGCTGCGTCCGCACCCGCGTTGGTCGGCTAAAATGATTCGGTAAATCGCCGGATCGAAATAGCGCCGGTTTTGTGCAACGCATCCCGAGCCCGGCCCACCATGAAGATACACAGCGGGGCGACCATCAGGATTACCGGAGCATTCCCAATAGATCTCCTGGTTATCGCCGACGGCGAGCATCCCGCTCTCGAAGGGCTCGATGTTTGGGAACATCCACGATTTGTTCGGCGAAAATATTGCTAGCCCGCCGCTGCGCATGGCCGAGGCGATCATTTCGTATAAAGGAGGAACTGTGCAACCGCCTGCTAGACTTCTCCTTAACTGGAAACCAATGGGAGAACCACCTTGAAGGCAGTCCTTTCCGCCGCTCTAATCCTTACCGGGCTTTTCGTCTACGCAGCACCGAGTATGGCGCAGAATGCGTCGCTTGCGCAAAAAGTGCAGCAAGTGAAGCAGCTCATGGCAGCCAACCAGCAGCAGCTTTCACATTACACGTGGCAGATGCAAGAAACGATTAGCGCTCGTGGCGACGTCAAGGAGCAGACCGTATACCAGGTTCAACTCGGGCCGGACGGCCAGCAGATCCGAACGCTGATCGCGCAACCCGTAGCTCCGTCGAGCGGCGGGCGGCAGCGCGGCATCATCCACCGGGTCAAGGAAGATTTTAAGACGTATGCGCAGCAAGTCGGCGCGCTCGCGAAGAGTTACTCGCCTTTGAACCCAACGAAGATTCAGCAGCTCTACGCACGGGGTTCGGTCACGGTTAAGTCGGCGGGAAGCCCGGGCTATTCAGCCATCCTGATTTCGAACTACCTTAAGCAGGGCGATTCAATCGTGCTGACCCTGCGCAACAACCCAAAAGCGCTGACTTCGATCGACGTTTCCTCGTATCTCGATCAGCCGTCCGACGGCGTAACGATGCAGGTGCACTTCGCGAGTCTGCCCGACGGCACGCGCTATGCCGCTACCACGACGGTGAACGGGCAGAGTAAGAATCTCACGATCGTCGATCAGAGCACAAACTTCACCGCACGGACGCATTAGCGTGCTATCATCAATTCCGTAGCCCTAAGCTCATGAGGAGGTAGCCCGATGTCCGCGCAGCCCATAGATGAAGCGCTCGACCGTACCATCCTGCCCATTCCCGATCGTCCGTTCAACGGTGTTGCAAATCGCACGCTCGCGGGCAGCGTGGCTGATTTTCCGATCCCGGTCCAGGCTCCCAACGGGGCGCCGAACATCCTCCTGGTGCTCGTTGACGACGCCGGGTTCGGAAACGCGGCTACGTTCGGTGGCTCAAGCGCGAGCCCGGCGCTCGAGCGGCTCGCACAAGAAGGCCTTCGCTATAATCGCTTTCACGTCACCGCCCTCTGCTCGCCTACTCGCGCCGCGCTGCTCTCCGGCCGCAACCACCATGCGGTCGGATTCGGTTCGATTGCCGAGTTCTGTGGCGGGTGGCCCGGATACAATGCAACGTGGCCCAGGAGCGCCGCGTCGGTCGCGGAGATCTTGCGGAATAACGGCTATAACACGGCCGCCTTCGGGAAGTGGCACCTAACGCCCGACGACCAGCAGGGGCCGGCCGGGCCGTTCAACCGCTGGCCCAACGGCCTTGGGTTCGACTATTTTTGGGGATTCCTCGGTGGCGAAGCAAGCCAATACGACACCGTGATTACCGAGAACAATACGGTGCTGGGACCGCCGCAAGACGAGGATTTTTACTTTCCCGATGCGATGGCGGATAAGACGATCCAGTGGATTCACGGGCAGAAGTCTCAAGATCCCAATAAGCCGTTTTTCGTCTATTTCTCGACGGGAGCCAGTCACGCGCCGCATCACGTGGCGGGCAAATGGGCCGACAAATATAAGGGCAAGTTCGATGCCGGCTGGGACGCACTGCGCGTGCAAACGTTCGAGCGACAAAAGAAGCTCGGTGTCATTCCGGCCGACGCTCAGCTGACGCCGCGTAACGCGGCAATGCCCGCCTGGGACTCGCTTACCGCAACTGAAAAGGCGCTCTATGCCCGCCAAATGGAAGTCTTCTGCGGCTACCAAGAGAACGCGGATTATAATATCGGGCGAGTCGTCGCTGCCATCGAGGAGATCGGCCTCCTCGACGACACGTTGGTTATTTATATCTACGGCGACAACGGCTCGAGCATGGAAGGCACGACCACGGGCTGCTTCAACGAGATGACCGTGCTCAACGGAGTCCCGCTGACCGCCGAACAGCAGCTGGAGCTCGCCGACGTCTACGGCGGCGCCGCCACCTGGGGCGGGCCCGGCACCGCGCCTCACTTTTCTTGTGCGTGGGCGTGGGCCGGCAACACGCCGTTCCAGTGGGGCAAGCAGGTCGCATCGCATTTCGGCGGGACGCGTGATCCGATGGTCATCTCCTGGCCGAAGCGAATTTCCGGCAAGGGCGGCGTTCGATCTCAGTTTACCCACGTGATCGACGTTGCTCCGACCATCCTCGAACTCGTGGGGCTTCCGGCGCCCAAGGTCGTCAATGGGATCGAACAAGTGCCGATGCACGGCACGAGCTTTGCGTACACCTTCGACGACGCGACCGCCGCGGAGCGCCATACGCAGCAATACTTCGAGATTCTCGGCAATCGTGCGATGTATAAAGATGGCTGGATTGCGAGTTGTAAGCTCGATCGCATACCGTGGGCTTTGGATCCCACGGCCTTGGAGAAGTTTGCGCCCGGCGCTTGGGATCCGGAGAAAGACGTCTGGGAACTGTACAACACGACGGAAGACTTCTCTCAGGCAAACGACCTAGCGCAAAAGTTTCCCGAGAAGTTGAACGAGATGAAGGCGCTCTTCTGGGAAGAGGCGGAGAAATACAACGTTACGCCTTTGCTCGGGGGAATGGCGAGCTTCTTCGGCGTGCTGCCACCCAATGCGGGCAAAACGACGAAGTTTACGTTCTATTCGGGTGTGGAGAACGTCGGACCCGGAATGATTCCGCACATCTACGGCACGTCATACGCGATCGAGGCTGACATCGTCATTCCAACCGGAGGCGCCGAAGGCGTCATCGTTGCCAACGCGGACTTCCTCGGTGGTTTCTCGCTCTACGTGCAGAACGGAAAACTGCACCACACGTACAGCTTCCTGGGAATTCCGCTCGTGCCAGACTCGTCCCACCCAATGCTCGTAAAGCTCTTGGAAAAGCTGGGCGACACGAACACGCTTCTGCGCGGCATAGCCAAAGGCGGGACGATCTCGTCACCCGAACCGCTTCCGGCCGGCCACATTATCGTTCGGTTTGAGTTCAGTGCGGACGCACCGAAACCGGCGACGGGCGGCGCCACCAAACTTCTGGTGAACGGCAAGACCGTCGCCGAGGGAAGGCTAGAGCACACCGTCCCCGGGCGTTTCTCTGGTTATGCCGGTATGGATATCGGCAGAGACAATCGGGCGCCAGTCTCCCCAACCTATAAATCTCCTTTCGCGTTTACGGGGACCATCAAGACCGTGACGTTCGACCTCGAGCCAATGCCGAAGAGCCCAGAGGAACACGCAGCCCTTCATGAAGCAGCCCATCAGACGCGCGTTCTTAGCGGAGTGAACGGCTGAGCGCAACCAACATCGGCACGATCCTGCTCGTTACCGGCGCGCTGACCGCCGCGGTCGGCGTTGGTGTGGTCGTGCCGCGCCAACTTCTCGCCCTTATCCTCGGCGAGAAGACAAGCGATGCGACGGTGATCTTGATGGCGCGCCACTGGAGTCTGCTCGTTGCGCTCGTCGGCGGTTTGTTGATGTACGCCGCCCATCACCCCGAAGCTCGCCTGCCGGCGATGATCGTCGGTGCCGCGGAGAAACTCGTCTTCGGCGTCCTCGTCGTAGCAAGCCCCTTGCGCCGGCGGCCCCTAACGATGGCGGTGGTCGGAGCGGATGCCATAATGGGGCTGCTTTACGTGCTGATTCTCGCGCAACAGCGCTTTTCATGAAAGGGAACACGTGAACCGGCATCGCTTTATCGTTACCGGCGTCTCCCTAGCCGCGACCGGCGTGGCTCTCGGAACCGACGCATGCTCGCCGGGAAGCACGGGCTCGGTACCGGTTCCACCCCCGCTGGCGCCCGTTCACGAAATCACGACGCAGTACGCACTCAGCAACATCAAGGGCTACAAGCTTAGGACGCGCACCTACAACGGCCTCACGGTCGGCCCGACGATCGAAACGCGCCCCGGCGACACCTTGAGCATGCGGATCGTCAACCGTCTGCCGCCCAATCCACCGGCGAGGATTCCACAGGGCCGCGTGCCGATACCGGAGGTCAAGGATTCGATGGAGGCGATGGACGCGCTCTTCCGTCCGGCGAACACGTTGTCGCAGAAAATCGACCCGATGAACAACCCGCACGGATTCAACACGACCAACTTACACGTGCACGGCATCCAAACGATTCCACATATCTTCGCGCCGCTGGGTACGAGCGATCCCGCCGCGATGATGCTCGAGATTGCGCCGGGAGCGAGCTTTCTCTACAACTTTCCGATTCCGAGCGACCATCCAAGTGGGTTGCACTGGTACCACCCGCACAAGCATGGGTCGACCGACGTGCAAGTCAGCGGCGGAATGGCGGGTCTGATCGTCGTGCGCGGCCCGATCGACCAAGTGCCGGAGATCGCCGCGGCGCGCGAGATCTTCGTAGTCGTGCAGTCGCTCAACGTAAACACGAACAAGAAGCATCCGGACATCTACGACCGCGAGTACGTCGCATACAAGACGCCGGCGGAGGGCGGCTACTCCTTCGGCACGGAGTACACGATGCTGACGGTCAACGGCGAAGGGGCGTACTGGATTCGCAACAAGACGACTAGCGAGCCGGCAGAGTTTACACCGCTGGGCGTACCCCGATACGACGTCAAGCCCGGCGAAGTCGTGCGCCTGCGGCTCCTCAACGGAACGAACTCCATCCCGCTGATGCTGGCGTTGCCCGGCTTCGAGGCATGGCAGATCGGGTTCGACGGCATCAATACGCTCAAGCCGCTGTATATCGACATGAGCGGAAACGGCGTGACGAAGATTACTCCCGAGAATCTCTTCAGCTCGCCGATTCGGTTGGCCGCCCAGGCCAACCGAATCGAATTGCTGCTGCGAGCGCCGAGCACCGAAGGAACATATGCGCTCTCATCGTTGGCAACCGACCGCATCATTCCGTCGGCGGGCGAAAAGTTCGATATCGCGCGGTTCGTCGTCCGCGGCAGCCCGGTGAAAATGGGCATTCCCACGAAGCTGCCCAAACCCACCCGCGAGTACCCGGTCATCGAGGAGAAAGATATCGTCGCCCACCGGAAGTTCGTCTTTGGTCAGGGACCGCGAAAGGATCTGCTGACGGGCTTTGGGTTCTTCGTCAACGGCGCGCTGTACCAAGAGATGGAATGTCCGACGCGACCCAAGGTGGGCACGTGCGAAGAGTGGCGCATCGAAAACGACACCAACGATTTGCACCCGTTCCATCTCCACGAGAACTCGTTTCAGTTGATCGCGATAAACGATAAACCCAACGATCCGATGCAAGTTTGGGACACTTTTGCCATTCCGCCAAAAGTTGACGGCGTCAACGGCAGCCTGACGTTCCGCGTTCGATTCGTACAATGGCATGGAAAGACGGTATTCCATTGCCACGTCACACCGCACGAAGACACCGGTATGATGCAGAACATCTTGATGACCTAGCGCTACTTAAATGAATTTGCGCTCGCTTGGTCGAAGTAGACCGGCATGAAGCGTTATGTACCAATCCTTACTCTGGCGATGATTTCGCTATTTGCCTGGCAGACTGCGCGGGCGTGCACCGGAATTCGGTTAACTGCCAAGGACGGCGCCGTCGTCGTCGCTCGCACCCTCGAATTTGGTGCCGACCTCCAATCGAAGGTATTGGTGTATCCCGCGGGGACGCCGGTTACGGGCTCGCTGCCGAATAGCGCGTCGGGCATCTCATTTACGACGAAGTACGGCATCGTGGGCGCCAACGCGTTTGGCCTGCCGATAGTCGTTGACGGGCTCAACGATCAAGGGTTGTACGTCGGCGAGTTCTTCTTCCCGGGATCGGCCGGCTATACCGATGTGACGCCAGAGAATGCGTCGCGCGCCATGGCAGGTTACCAGTACGCGATGTGGATCCTCGGCAACTTTTCCAGCGTCGCCGACGTCAGATCCGCCTACAATCACGTGGTGCTTGCGCCGACCGTTCTCCCGCAACTCGGGATGGCGCCGCCCGTGCACTTTCGAATCACAGACAAGACCGGCGCCTCGGTGGTGATCGAGCCGATCGGCGGAAAGCTCGTGATCTACGACGATCCGCTTGGCGTGATTACGAACTCGCCGACGTTCGACTGGCATATGACCAACCTGCGCAACTACGTCGGCCTGTCGGCGGAAAACCGCGCGTCGATGACGCTGCCGGGCGGCATGACCTTGAACAGCTTCGGCCAAGGGTCGGGCTTCTACGGAATCCCCGGCGACTTCACGCCCCCGTCGCGCTTCGTCCGCGCCGTCGCCTATGAAGTCGCAGCCGTGCAACCGGCAACCGCAAGCGACGCCGTGCAGCAAGTCTTCCACATACTTAACAACTTCGACATCCCCGTCGGTGCCGTTCGTGACGAAGTGAACGGAAAGACGATCGACGAGTGGACGCTCTGGACCGCAGCCGCCGACCTGACGAACCTTCAGTTCTACTTCCGAACCTTCACCGATCAATCGCTGCGCGGCGTCGACGTTCGCAAAGCATTGGCAAGTGCCGGCTCAACCGTCAAGTACCTGCCGATGGAATCCGATCAGCCGACCCCGATCACGAACGTATCGCTCTAACCTAGCATGACGGCCCAGGAGTGCCAAAGCACCAAGGGGGCCCAGGGCCCTACTGCGGCGGCGGAAGGAGCTTGCGCGGCGCGAGCGTCACGGTTCTGCTCGTACCTCCGCGAGCAACGGTAACTGTGAACGGCTTACTGCCCTGACTGTACGGAAAGAAGTCGCCGAAGCCCAACCCCGAGGATACCTGTCGCCCGGCAAAGGCGGTGATACGATCGCCGGCCGCGATGCCGGCGCTCGCTGCAGGACTATCCGGTACGACGAGACGCACCTCGAAGGCAGATGCATCGCTTTGACTGAGGCTCAGCCCGATGCGATCGCTGCGGAACGGCATCGCAACGTTGCGATTCGCGATGAATGTCACCGTTTGGGCCTTGTAATCGAAAACGACGGTAAAGTGCGAAAGAAATGCCGAGCCAAGATTTCCAGCCACGCCGCGCGTGGCGAAAAACCCGGCTTTCACTTGCGGAATCGCGACCGGAACGTCGATGAACGTCCGCCCGGCGAACGTGAACGATTTCGCCGCAGTCGCTATTTGGGAGAAGCCTCCGCCGACGCCACCCGGTGATGCGTAGGTGAGACCAGGGTTGGGAAAGAGATGATTCTCCTGCACAAAGGGCAGGTTGAGTATGATCCCGCCGGCGTTTCCGGTATCGAGCAGATAGTATCCGGGCACGCCATCGATCGTGGCGAGCACGTATGCGTGCCTGCCATCTGACTTGAACGGTAGCGTGACGCCGCCGGCGAGCGCGGGTTCATCGAACGGCGCAACGTCCACCCGGCGATCCGCATAGCGCACGATGATGCGGAAGTTTGCGAGGTACTCAAAGCCGATCAGCCCTTCCGGCTCCACGTTCATGCGAGGGTGCAAGAACGGATAGGCAAGGGGGGTGATGACGAAGTTCTGATTCAAGAGGCGCGCACCGCCGAAATCAACGGTCGATACCGCTGCGAAGGCGGTCATCTGCTCCGCCGTGCCGGCGCCCCCGGTTGCGATGCCGCCCGACGCATGCAGCCCCAGGCGCTGCGCCGCCGCGGGGAGCAAGAAGTTGCTGCCGCCGGAATCAAAAATTAGCGAGGCCTGCTTCCCATCGAGCGTTACCGGAACGACGATGTGACCCAGCGTACCGACCGCATCGCTAACGAAGGGGATCGACGTGGGCGCCGCAAGCTGCCCGTGCGAAACATAGGCAGGACGAGCCAGGTCCGCGGGGTCAACGGCCGCAGCGAACTTCACGGACGTTAGCGTCGTGGTCGTCGTCGTGCCGGAGCCATCGACGTCAACCTGTTGCATCGAAACCGGCACCCCCTGGACCGCTTGAAAATCCGAGTTCGTGGTAGTATCCAGACCCTGGGCCGTGTGCGCGACAACCCGCACGAGGCGGTAGGAAGTCGCGTCAAAATACAGATCGGCCGGCGAACCGCCGGCCGGTTCGACGTGCAGCACATCCGCCTGGCGTCCGTCAAGGCTCTGCACCCGTCCCGTCGTGACGGTCGACCGCTGATCGGCGCGGAAGTAAGCATTGCTGCCCAGATAGGCTTGCGTCACGGCATCGGCGACGAACGATGGCAGACTGACGATCGAGAGCGAGCCATTGGCCTCGCTCCACTCCGTGCCGTCGTACCCTTGAAGCAACGTTGCCGGGCCGACGACGAGCCGGCTGCGCGAATAGCCGTCCTGCAGATCCGTGACGAGATCAAACGCACTCGGGGGACCACCGTTCTGAACGAACGTACCGGACTGCGTCACCGATGCAAAAGCATCCAGCTGCGCTCCGCCCGCAGCGGCATGGGCCGCGTCGAGGATTTTGTCGATTTGCCCGGCGTCGAGCAAGGCAGAGTCCGTAGCGGCCGAGACGGTGCTCGCCGAAAGGATAAACATAAAAAGGAAGACGGTCGCGCGTATCATACGGCTGTTTTCTGTGAAGGGGCGAAGAATCCTGATCGCGCTCTTGGTTGCATTCGCTTACATCATTGGAGCGAAGGCCGGTTTCACGCTGGCGTTTACGACGAAACAAGTGACGGCGGCATGGCCGCCTACGGGCATCGCGCTCGCCGCGCTCCTGCTCTGGGGATATCGCGTCTGGCCGGGTATTTGGATCGGCGCATTCGCGATTAACGCGGTCAGTTCCGAACCGATCTGGACGGCGGCAGCCATCGCAACGGGAAACACCCTCGCGCCGGTTTTCGGCAACTTCCTCATGCGGCGCGTGGGCGGATTCGAGAACACGCTCGAACGCGTCCGCGACGTACTCGTTCTGGCCCTTTGCGGCTCGGCGGTCGCGATGACCGTGTCGGCTACCAACGGCGTCATCCAGCTCGCGCTGGCCCGAATCATTCCATGGAACGCGGTCCCGTCGGTTTGGTGGGTCTGGTGGGCCGGCGATGCGATGGGCGTGCTCTTTATCACGCCGCTCCTGCTCACGTGGATCGCTAGCACCCACCGGAGGGAGCGCGCGCCGGGCAGCACCCTCGAGTTCGCAATTTTCGTTGTCGCGGTGTCGGCATCGGCCTGGGTATCGTTCCTAACAAGCTTTCCACTGCGCTTTTCGCTTTATCCCTTTATCATTTGGGCGGCGCTGCGTTTCCGGCAGCGCGAAACGACCGCCGCGATTGCAGCTCTCTGCGGGCTTGCGATTTGGGCGACGTCGCACGGGATGGGACCGTGGACTTCCGGGAGCCTCGACTCGCGACTCGTTCAACTCGATAGTTGGATGGCGGTTCTAGCAATAACGGGACTGGTGCTCGGCGCGATAACCGCCGAAAGGCGAGCCGCGCGCAAACAGCTTCAGATATTGCTGGGGCAAACGAAACATTCGGTCGAGACGCTCCAGACGGCTTTCCTTCCCGAGCAGCTGCCGCAGCGTGTCGGCTTACGCAGCGATGTCCTGTACATCGCTGCCGACCAGGAAGCACTCATCGGCGGCGATTGGTACGACGCCTTCGACCTGCCGGACGGACGGGTTGCCTTTTCGATCGGTGACGTGACCGGGCACGGACTCGACGCCGCGGTCAGTGCGGCACGCCTTCGGCGAAGTATTTTACTGGCGGCGTTCGAGGTCGAAGATCCAGCGGAAATCCTGAACAAGGCCGACCACGCCGTAGGATCGCGCCAGAAGGACCCGGCCACGGCTATGATTGCCATCCTGAGCCGCGATCTCCGCTCGGTCAGCTACGCGAGCGCGGGACATCCACCACCGATTGTTGCGGGGCCGAACACCCCGGCACGTACGCTGGACTACGGCGGCGTGCCCTTCGGCGTCGGCATTCCGATCGCGTCGCTAACGCACACGGCGGCTTTGGAACCGGGTGCCGCGATTCTTTTCTACACGGACGGGCTCACCGAGTTCAGGCGCGATACTTTAGGCGCCGAACGGAAGCTGCTAGCGGCGATGACGCGTTTGGTGAACGAGTCGAACATCAAACAACCCGCAGCTTTCATACAGCAGAGCGTCATGGGTGAGGAGCGACCCACCGACGATACCGTGCTCCTGGTCGTGCAGGTCGGCGTCGCGCCTCAAAAATCCTGGACTTTCGATTCGAGAAGTTCACATGAAGCACACTCGCTACGGCGTGAGCTTGCGAGCTTCATGCGTTCCTTTGCGCCGAGCGAAGACGACCTGTTTACCGCGGAGCTCATTGTCGGCGAGGTGCTTGCGAACACGGTCGAACACGCACCAGGTTCCGTAAGGGTCGAGATCGATTGGACCGGCACCAACCCGGTCGTAACCGTTGCCGACGCGGGTCCGGGGCTGTCGCGGTTTGCGCCGCACCTTCCCGCCGACGCGCTAAACGAAAACGGGCGCGGTCTTTTCCTGATTGCCTCCCTAGCGCGCGACGTGAACATCGAAACAAAGCCAGGAATGGGAACGAAGATGCGGATCGTTCTGCCAACCCAACGGTCGATCGGACGCGGCGGTGGAATAATCCTGGAGGCGCCGAACGCCCGGGCTTCAGGGGAGAAAGAGCATGCCTAGAAAACGAATCCCGCAGCAGCGGTTCGATTCCGAAACGATCCGCGCTTGCGCCGAACTGCTCAGATTCGCCATCGAGCCGCGCCCGCTCCCCGCTAATGCGCTCGCAGCACGGATATCCCTATCGGCCGACCCCCGCGACCTTGCAAGAACGGTTCGATCGGCATTCGACGAACTCTCGCCGAGACAACGTGAAATCGTCGTACGCTGCGAAATCAGCGGCGAACCCTATGCCGCCGCCGCAAAGTCCCTGCACGTCTCCGAGCGTCACCTGTACCGCGAGCGACGCACCGCTCTGAGTCGCATCGCGCACCGGCTTCTCGCCGATGAACCCGCCAACACCGAGCCGGCCGTCACCGTCGTGCCCGACGCGTTCGACGCTCACGTGGCGCTCAGCGAAGCGCTTGAGAACGCCGGCAACTGGCAGGCGGCTGCGGATGTCCTCGAACGGCTCAGCCGCGACCTCGGCGTGGAACAACGCGGGGCCGTGGAAATCCGCCTTGCGCGTCTGTATCGCGACGCGGACCAATTCACGCAGGCGTACCACCACGCCGATATTGCGAACACGCTAGCCGCGGCGGCGACAACCGATGGAGATCTTTGTCGAGTCGAAGCTAACATTGCCTTATGTGGAGTCGCAATGGCCGGCGGAAATTGGAAACTCTCCGACGCGCTCGCTCAGCAAAGCATCGACCGGCTGCGCTCGTGGATCGACGGAAGCTTCGGTACCCGCGTTCCCAGCGCGCTGGCGCAGGCACTGCTTCTCAAGGCGGAGCTGCTCGCCGACAACGGAGGCGTCGATCGGGCTCTCAAGCTTGCATCGGAAGCGTGCAGCATCGTCGACCGCAACGCTACCGACCCATCGACTGAGATCAGCGCGCATGCGATGGTTGCGATGATGAGTTCGCTCCTCGCCAGAGACACTCATCGCACCGAGGAACTGCTGCAGGAGTGCTATCGTGCCGCGCTCGCGGCCGGCTTGATCCGCGGGTCGCTGATTATCGCCACGCATCTATCCACGCACTATCGCCTTGCCGGTCGCCCGGCAGACGCCGCGCGACTGCTGGCACCGCTCGTCGATTCCGCTCGCATCGCCGGCACCGGCTGGGTGCACGCCGGCGTGCTCGGCGAACTCGTAAACGCTAACTTCGAGGCCGGCGCACTCCCTGCGGCCGCCGCTTATAACGCCGAGCTCTCCAAGCACTCGACCGGAAATCCACTGACGCAGGCCTCGCAAGAAATGTCGGGCGCCCGACTCCATCTCGCGAGCCAAGAGTTCGAACCGGCGCTCGAGGGCGCCAGAGCCGGCGAAGCGGTGTACGCGAGCATCGGACTGGGTCGATATGTCGGGCTCTCGCTACGGGTACAGGCAGAGGCACTCTCCGGGATGGGAGAGCCCGAGCTAGCGCAAAGGACCATCGCGCAGGCCGTCGACGTGCTTAAAGATACCAGCCACCCGCGTCCGCTGGCCTACGCCTATCGTGCGATGGCGAGAATCACCGGCCGGCGGCAGTACGAGCTTGCGGCGCGAAAACTGCTCCGTGAAGACGGTCTCTAGTTAGCCGCCGCACGCGACCGAGTTTTGGTCAGTGCACTGACTGGCACTATCCCAAAGGTGGGAATCCGTTCAAGATGTATACGACTACCGATGAGATTGCCGTTCTAGCGGTCAGCATCGGAACCTAGTTTCAATACCGCGGGCGTTGCCCGGAAACTGCTCCGCGAGATCGGCGTTTAAGCGCCGGCGGAATTTTAGTCAGAAAACTGACGCGATTTCCGGCAGGGGTGCCGGGGTTCTTTCACGCTTCGGCGGGAAAGGCACCGGATGATGAAATGTGCGTTTATCTTCAGCGCTGGTGCGGTCGCCCTCATCGCTGGATGCGCCGGTGGATCGCAAGGCCCGACACCCTCGCTTCCCGCGGCGGGCGTCACTCGGACACAGGGCGCCGCGCCAAACCACGGCAAGTCGTGGATGCTCCCCCAAGCGAAGACCAAAACCCTCATCTACGCTCAGGACGAGCAGACCGGCGACGTTAACGTGTACGATTACTCGAGCGGCACGCAGGTGGGAACGCTCAGCGGTTCTGTGGCCGACGGCGGATGCGTCGACGCCAAGGGCGACGTGTACATCGTAGCTGACAATGGAACGGTCGCGGAGTATGCGCATGGCGGGACGGCGCCATTGCAGACCTATGCCCCAGGCGGCTTCCTCGTGGGATGTTCGATCGACTCTAAGGGAGACGTCGCCATTACCGGCAGCTCGCCCGGCAGATTGATCGTCTATTCGAAGGGCGATTCCAAGAAGGGCGCGAGCTACAGCGACACGGACTGCGAATCGATGTCACCCATGGGCTACGACAACAAAGGTAACGTCATCGGCGCGGGAGAGTACAATGACGTTAGCGTCTGCGCTCTACTGGCCGGAACCAAACAAGAGACGACGCTCTCCACCAGCGGCATCACGATCAATTTTCCCAACGGCACGATGTGGGACGGAAAATACATTGTGGTCGGCGATCAGGAGGCCACCAGCGGGAAAGATGAGACCGGCATGAATCGGGCTACGCTGTCCGGTAAAACGCTCACGTCCGCGGGCGAAACGATCCTTACCGACACATGCTACCGGGGTTACACCGACGTGCGCAATCCGTTTGTCCTCGGTAAGAAGAACACACCGGCAAGCACTGCGCAAGGCAACGTCGTCGTCGGAAGTAACTTGTACTGCTTCAGCTCCAGCAGCGGCGGCATCGAGTTCTGGCACTATCCGAAGGGGGGAAATCCGTTCAAGATGTACGGCACGCAGGACGAGATAACCGTCCTAGCGGTCAGCATCGGGACCTAGTCTTAACGCCGAGCCCCGAGTTGCGGTAAAGAAAAGGCGAGCGCTCCATGCGCCCGCCTTTCATTCCGTTTCGTGCGTGCGAAGCTAGTACGCCGAAATACCGATTGGAGTTCCCCATCCAGCCGGTCCGCTGTAGTGTCTGTAGCCGCCGTCTTTCTTTGATAGACCGGCCTGGCAGATATAGTTGCTGCAGCTACCGTCGCTACCGGAAGAGATAGTGTGCAGGTCCCCCTTGTGTTTTTTCCGCTTCAGGTCCCAGAACGTTTTGCCGCCGGTAATGCTGCTCTCGTTGCCGGCGAGCGCGACGATACCGGCCGTCAGCGGCGCCGCGACACTCGTCCCGCAGACCGTCGTCCAGCCACCGTAGGTGCTGATGTACTCGGCGACACCGGGGTTACAGCCGGCCTCGGCGGAGATATCCGAGATCGTGCGGCCACTGCAGTCCGGATCGTGCTGCCACGACGGCTTGGTGGTGGTGGTCGCGCAGCCCGCTCCCGCGCCGTCCCAGACGGTTTCGCTGAAGGTCGAGCTGGACTCCGCCAGCTGCGTGCCGCCGACGGCGAGGACGTTTGCAAGGGCCGCCGGCCACTCGATCTCCGGATATCCGGAGTCGCCAGATGAGGCCAAATATGCGACGCCGGGCGTATTAAAGTAGTTTGGGAAGTTTGAGTCGCCGCAGTTTTCGCCATAGTTGAAACTGCTGCATCCCCAGCTGTTGCTGAGAATCTTTGCACCCAGCGTAACGGCCTCCGACTCGGCACCCTCCAAACCGCAGACGACGCCGCCGCAGTTGCCGCCCTCGATCAGATAAATCGTGCATTTTGGACAGCTGGAAGAGACCATTTGGATGTCGAGGTCGGTCTCGACGCACCATCCGAAATCCTCGCAGCTCTCAGGGTAGCCGGATGTTTCTCCGTACTGGTTGAACTTCTTGAACGTTGCCGTTCCCAGTCCGAACGTGCTGCGGTAGGTCGATAGATCCGATTCAGCAGTGGACAAGTCGCCAAGTTCGATGAGCGCGACAACCGTTCCCGATCCCTTGCCCAACGATTTCGTAAGGTTATAGCGCGTCTCCAAGTCGATGGGCCGCCAGCCGCAGCTACCGCCGGATGGCGAGCAGTTTGGCTTCACGCCTTTGGTCACAATCAGTACGTGGCATTCCGCACCCCCGGCAAGAGGTTTGCAGGCACGCCGGGCTTCGTGCTTGGCTTGCCACTCGGGCACAAAGTGCGAGGCGCCATAATGCCCACTTTGCGACGGGCCACCCGCCGTTGGAGTGCTCGACGAACCGCCCGCGTTACAACCGGCAATCGCCAGCGCTGCTAGCAGAAAGAAAAACCTCAAGGATCCGTTCACAAGTTGCTCCTTTACATGAATCGGTCTGGGAGTCTGCCATACTTACGAGATGGAAGGTTTGCCTCCTATCGGACCGGAGCGACGTGAAGCGCGGTAGCAGCAACGGGAACGGATCGGTTATTCAAGTGCCCGGCCCGGCGTTGCGAACGCGCGCCGTTCAGCTTGCCGGCGACTCTACACCAGACCGCCCTTTAACGCCCTCCGAGAAAATTTGAGCCGCGCTAGGAAACTTTAACGACGCCGTGCCGAAATAGCAGGCGAGTCTCACTATGAACAAAACGGAAAATGAGAACAAGCGCGACGCCGGCCCATCAGTCTTGCGCTTTAACGCACGGCTCATTCGGCATCCCAAGCCGGCAAAAACTGATTCCTTGACCCTGCTCGACGTTCCGAAAGTGGTCAGTGGCAAGCTGCGCGGCATGACTATCGTCGAAGGCATCATGAACGGTCACCCGTTCCGCGCGCCCTTGGAACCAAACACGTCCGGAGGTCACTGGCTGCATGTAAACAAGGCCATGCTGGCGGGCGCCGGTGCCGACGCGGGCGACACGGTGAAGCTTGCCATCTTGGGACCGGAGCCCGAGCCGACCGTCCCGGGCGATCTCCGAAAAGCACTCAATGCTTCCTATCAGGCCAAGACGTTGTGGACAACTCTCACGTCGGACGGTCGTCGGATTTGGATCCGCTGGATCGAATCGGCCAAGAAACCTGAGACGAGGGCCCGACGGGTCACGCGTACCGTCGACCAGCTTTCCTCGGGAAAGCGGCGCCCATGTTGCGTGAATGTCTATGAATTCATGCTGCGTCGCGTTCAAGCCTCCACATCTGTCCGGTAAAGTTACCACAGGTCGCCATGGTTAGCCGGTTGTTTCTGCCGTCATTGATGATATCGACACACTTGCTGCTGCCGGTAAACTCCGTGCGTAGGCGTAGGTATCCAGTGCTTCCAATCGGTTCAAAAGTCCATCTCTGTCCGGTGTAGTCGCCGCAGGTCGCCATGGTTAGCCGGTTGTTCGTGCCGTCATTGATGATATCGAGACACTTGTTGCGACCGGTAAACTCGGTGCGCAGGCGCAAGTATCCGGTGGGTCCGATTGGTTCGATAGTCCATCTCTGTCCGGTGTAGTCGCCGCACGTCGCCATGGTTAGCCGATTGTTCCTGCCGTCGTTGATTATGTCCAGGCACTTCGTATAGCCGGTGAACTTTGTTCGTAACCGATAGCTTCCGGGCGCAGTGTTTTGGCGCCGCGACCAATATGTGCCGTTGCCCCACCTGATCGTCCGCAAGTCATTCGAGACCGTTCCGGTAATCTGTCCGCCGTTAAGCAAACCCCAGTCCGTGCTAAGCGTGCTGGGGTCGACGAAGCTCCCACTGGCAGTGCGGCCCTGTTCGTTGGTCAGCGACACAGAAGTACCGCTTTGACTGATGTGACAGGGGGCAGCGGGGTTGCCGTTGGCATACCACGTACCGCTGATGTCGGGGAGCGTGCCGGCGCAAACCTTCATCCACATCCCGAAAGCGATCGCCAGACCCGCGCAGACGGCCACAATTCTTGCGATTTTCATTGCTCGAGAACCTTCGCTAGCAAGCGGCTGTTACCTCGGCATGCGTGGTGACGCAGGAAACGTAGCGTTCGGCCAAATGAAATACGAACGGCGATGATCGTTCATCTGGTCGACGGCACCTACGAGCTCTTCCGCCATTTCTATGGGCTGCGGCGCATCGCCGATGGAAAGGAGCGACGATTCGGCGCGGTCGTCGGAGTGCTCAATACCGTGCTGCAAATGATCGGCGAGGGTGCCACGCACTTAGGTGTCGCCACCGATCACGTTATCGAGTCCTTTCGCAACGGACTTTGGAGCGGCTACAAAACGGGAGATGGAGTCGATCCCAGGCTTCGCGCGCAGTTCGAGCCGCTCGAGGACGCGCTGCGCGCGATGGGGATTCCGGTATGGCCAATGATCGAGCTGGAGGCCGACGATGCGCTGGCCTCGGCAGCCGCAATCGCGTCGCAAGATTCTCGGGTACAGAAAATCTGCATTTGGACGCCGGATAAAGATCTCGCGCAATGCGTACGCGAGGATCGCATCGTGCAGATCGACCGGAGAAGCAAGGTCGTCCGGGACGCTGACGGCGTCCGAGCTAAGTTTGGGGTAGATCCCGAGCTAATACCCGACTATCTTGCGCTCGTTGGCGATGCCGCCGATGGCTATCCCGGCATCGCGGGCATTGGGCCGAAGGGTGCGGCCGCTCTGCTCACCCGCTATGGCGCGATCGAGCTATTCCCCTCGCAAGTGCTCGGCGAGCGGCAGCGTCTCGCGCTGCTATTCAAGGAGCTGGCGACCCTTCGAACCGATGCGAACCTTTTTGCGGACGCTAACGAGTTGGAATGGCGGGGACCTACTGCCGGATTTCCCGCCATTTGCGCGCGGCTCGATGCCCCCGATCTCCTCGCGCGCGCTACGAGCAAAGCAATCTAAGCCTTTTTGCAACCTCAGCCCGGCAGCGCCGGTTGGGTCGGATATGAAAATTCTCGTTATCGGTGCCGACGGCACGATGGGCAGCGCGGTCGTCGACGAACTCAAGCAACGGCACGAAATCGTCGCTGCGGGAAGGTCGCATGGCGATCATATGGTCGACATCGCCGATCTCCAAAGTATTCGCGACCTGTTCGCGAGGATCGGCAAAGTCGACGCGGTCGTAAGCGCCGCTGGAAGCGTGCACTTCGGTCCGTTGCTCGAGATGACTCCCGAACAGCTTCAGGTCGGAATCGGGAGCAAGCTAATGGGGCAAGTTCATCTTGCGTTGGAGGCGGCGAAGCACTTGAACGCCGGAGGTTCGGTGACGCTCGTCGCGGGCTCGCTTAGCAAGGATCCCATTCGGTACGGTGCGAGCGCGTCGCTGGTAAACGGTGCGCTAGAATCGTTTGTCCGTTCGGCCGCGCTCGAATTTCCCGCTGGAGCTAGGATCAACGTCGTCAGCCCGACGGTACTGCGCGATTCGATGGAAGCGTATGGCCCCTACTTCCCCGGCAGCGAAGGCGTTCCGGGCAAGCGCGTCGCGCTCGCCTTCGCCAAGAGCGTCGAAGGCGCTCAGACCGGTCAAGTGTACTACGTAGAGTAACCCCTCTAAAGCACCTTAGGAGTCTCGCTCGAATCCGTCGACGATGAGGAGATCGGTCGTGCTCAATCGCTGCCGCAGTTCCTTAGCCGGTGCGTACTCTGCGGAATGCCACCATGCATTGGCGCGTTCGTACGAATCAAACTCGAGGACGACGATGCGCGTCGGGTTCCAGGATCCTTCGAGCACTTTCATCGCGCCACCCCGCACGAGGTAGCGGCCGCCGAACTTCGTGACGGTCTCCTGCGCCATTTTTTTGTAATCTTCGTATTTTTCGGGATCGCTGGTGTTGACGTTGACGATCACATAGGCCGGCATTCGTTGGCGATTAGACGGGCAACCGCGCTCTTCCCGCGCTCAAATCTGTGGCGCCGCCATTCGCGTTGTCGCCGGTTGCGGCAGCAGATTTCGTAACGGAAAGCAGCTTCGCCAGCCCGAAGGGACCGAGCATGAACCGCACGCTTTTCGCTTTCGTCGCCCTGGCCACGATTTTTTGCGCGGCGCTCTTTGCTCCGGCTCCGGCGCAGGCTCAGCAACGCCAGACGGTTACCGACGAGACGCAGCTGCCTCGCTTCGCGTATCCGGCGGCGATCCCGCCGTCACAGCTCCTCGTCGAAAATGACGCCGCCTTTGCACCGTTTCTCAAATCCGTGGAGGACGACGTCGACAAGACTCTGGCGAGCTATGAGATCTCGGACAAGTCAACCCTCAGCGACTACCTTTTGACGCGTCTGGACGGTCAACTGCTCGACGGCGACTACGCCGGTGCCCGCGTAACCGTCGCGGAGCTGCGTAAAGCGCAAAGCAAGCCGGCCCGTGCCCTGCTCGCGGGCCGATTGCAACTCGCCTATCTGGCGGCGGCGGCGACTGCCGGGGCGGCAAATACGGCGGCGATGAGCGCCGCCTTCGTTGAGGCCGATCGGACTGCAATAGAAAATCTGCCCTGGAATGTCGTGGGCGATACCGTCATGCTAACCGCCGCCTATCAGTCGAGCTTGACGCGCGGATCGATCGTCGGCGAGGTGGTGCACGATCTGGACCCGATCGCCGCAAAGACCGGGACCCTCGACGGCCCTTCGGCACGCATGCTGGTTCAGCGACGCGCACAACTCATACTGCAGCCGTTCTTCAAACAAGATGCGAGCGTACTCGACGCCTACATCGCCGCACACAACGTCGTCAAACCCGACATTTGGGCCGGGCGCAACGTCGTTCTGCAATCCTCGCAGGTCAAAGCTCCGGTGCTAATCGGGATCCTCGACTCGGGCGTCGACCCGCGTGATTATCCGAAGAACATGTTCGGCGGCCCGGGCGCGACCCAGCACGGGCTTGCCTTCGCCGACGACGGCTCGCCTTCGACCTCGGATCTCTTCCCGATCCCGGCCGACGTTGCGGCGGATTATCCGCATCTCGTCCTCCTTCTCTCGGGTACCAGCGACATGGAGAGCGGAATTGCCTCGCCTGAAGCTGCCGCCGCACAAGCATATTTCGGCTCGCTCGACGCATCGCACGAAGCCGCATTCGATCGGGAAATGGACTTCGTTGGCGAGTACGTGCATGGTTCGCACGTCGCCGGCATCGCGGCCAGTGGCAATCCCGGTGCGCGCATCGTCGTCGCACGATTCGACGACAACCTCCCGAATCTCACCTTTGCTCCGAGCACTACGTGGGCAAATCGTATGGCAGAGAACTTTACGCGCATGGCGGCGTTCTTTCGAGCAAACCACGTTCGCGTGGTTAATATGAGTTGGGGCGATCAGGTCAGCGAGTTCGAGCAGTGGCTCGCCAAGACCGACGCAACCAGCGACCCGCAGCAACGCAGAGCAAATGCCGAGGAACTTTACGGTATCTGGCGCGCGGCAATTGCGAAAATGATCGAGAGCACGCCCGATACTTTATTTGTAGCGGCTGCGGGAAACGGAGATAACGACGCCACGTTTGCGCAGACGATACCTGCCGCGCTAAGCTTTCCAAACCTCATCACCGTCGGAGCAGTCAATCAGGCCGGGGATCCGACCAGCTTCACGAGCTACGGGCCAACCGTCGCCGTGTACGCAAACGGCTTTCACGTTTCCAGTGAGATCCCCCAGGGATACACCGTAAAGTTTTCCGGTACCTCGATGGCTGCACCCAACGTCACGAACCTCGCGGCCAAACTCTTCGCGCTCGACCCTTCGCTCACGGCGCGGGAGGCCCGCGCACTCATCGTTCGCGGCGCTAGACCCGTTCCCGGCGGAAAGCTGCCGCTGATCGATCCGAAGCGCAGCATCGCATTGTCACGGCAGCTTCAAAACGGACCGTAGAAGCGGCTTTCACTTTCATCGGGCCCGGTCTCGGAGTCGGAAGCGCAACCTTTTTTGCCTCTCCTGGGTCCAAGGGGTTTGCATCGGGGGCGAGTCCGTAAGACTCCTCCCCGTCCTCAAGCGCCATTTTTCGAGTGGTCGATAAGTAGCGCCCACCGAAAGATAGGTTTCAATATCTCCATTTTTTCAGAACTCGCGCTGGATGCTGCTATACTACGCGGCGTCGCAGACCTGCACTACATAGAGTCCACGCCCATCCAGCGCTCGGCCATCCCCGTTGCTCTGGCCGGCCACGACGTCTTTGCGAGCGCTCCAACCGGCAGCGGCAAAACCGCAGCTTTCGGCATTCCGCTACTCCAGAAACTGCTCGAGCGGCGCTCCGACCGCTGTGCGGCACTGGTCTTGACGCCGACGCACGAGCTGGCGCTGCAAATTGCGGAGCATCTTCGGCTGTTGGCAAAACACACCAACCTGCACATCACGCCGATTTACGGAGGCGCGGCCATGAAAGCCCAGATCAAAGCCCTGCGCCGCGGTACCGACGTCATCGTTGCAACGCCTGGACGCCTCATCGATTTGATGCAGCAGGGCGAAGCTCGCCTCGACAACATTAAGATTTGCGTGCTCGACGAAGCAGACCGTATGCTCGATATGGGGTTCTTGCCGGCCGTAAAGCGCATCATCGCCAAACTCCCGGCCGACCGCCAAACTCTCTGTTTCTCGGCAACGCTCGGCAGTGCGGTGGTTCAGCTTGCACGCGAGTTTCTCCGCAATCCCGTGCGCATCAATTTAGCACCCCCGACGCCCGTAGCAACCGTAACCCAGTGGGTGTACGAAGTGGAACCGCACAGGAAAACGGATCTCCTCGTAGACCTGCTCAAAGATGGACGCGTCTTCAATGCGATCGTTTTTACGCGGACCAAGTCGCGGGCCGAGCGCGTCGCCGGTGCTTTGACAAGACATTCCGTCGATGTGGAGCGCATTCACGGCGATCGTTCGCAGGCGCAGCGCTCCCGTGCCCTCGACGCCTTTAAAAAAGGACGCTACCGGGTCCTAGTCGCCACCGACGTCGCCGCGCGAGGCATCGACATCGCCGATCTCGGACACGTCATAAACTACGACGTTCCGGCCGAGCCCACCGATTACATACATCGCATCGGACGCACGGGGCGCGCTCAAAAAACCGGCGATGCCATTACGTTCGTTTCGCGCGACGAGGCGGGCTCGTTTGCGCGCATCGAAGGCGTGATCGGCACCCCTCTAAAGCGCAGCGAGCACGACTTCATGGAGCCTGCATCCGCTCGGGCGGTTACGGTCGAGCCGCAGGCACGTCGCCGGACGTTTCAACGGCGTCGTCGCCGCTGAACTTTGCTCTAAGGGAATGCGCCGCGCCTAATGCGCGGCGCGTAAGCAGGTATCGACGGAAGTGATCGTTTTACCACCCATGCGCACCGTTCCGTGCAGCGTGTACTCCGTCGCCGAGATGCGATCGAACGTTACGGCGATGCCCGCGTCGGGATAGACGCTGCGGTAGGCGATGTGGTTCGTTTCGCTGGCGCTCGCGCGCATGATTGTGGCGGTTCCTTGGTCGTCGAGAACGACCGCCGTCCAGCGGTCGCGCTGCGCGTCATACGCAAGTAACTCTTCGTCGCCGCCGCCCGCCCAGGAAGCGATCTGCCGCAACGTGTGGCCGTCGCGATCGTAAGCGTACGTGGCATCGTAGGCAAGGCGTACCGCTCCCGCGCGATACGTGCAGTTCCACGAACCGACGAGATAGTGCAGCCCGGCGAGCGGCGCCGCCTTTGCCGGCGACGCCGCAGCAAGCGCGAGCGACGCGAGCATCACGACAATATCCACTTATCCGATATTCCCCATTTGGCCGAGATTTTTCGACGCCCGGACGGTCGCTCCCCGGGCCAAGGGGCAGAGCCGGGCGCCCTGGCGCCTATCCTGGGCGCGGAGGCCGATACGATCAGTCGCGCGATAGGAAGGGTGGCTCGCCGCGCTGCGATATACATGTCAAACAACTCGACAGCAGAAGGAGTGCCTAGGACAGTGTGGCTGCAGTACGTTTCCTACTTTTTTGGCGGGGCGTTCCTCACAAACGGCATTCCCCATTTGGTAAGCGGTTTGATGGGTCGTGCCTTCCAAAGCCCTTTTGCGAAACCGCCTGGTAAAGGGCTCTCTTCTTCGACGGTCAACGTCCTTTGGGGCTTCTTCAACTTGGCAGTCGGTTACGTTCTCGTCTGTCGTATCGGAAGCTTCAACTTACGTTCTTCTGATAGCGTTGTCGCGGCGGGATTGGGTGCTCTTGTCATGGGATTGATGCTCGCCCGCACATTCGGCCAACTTCACGGCGGGAACTATAGAGTATGATGCTGTGAAAGCTGCTGTCGTAAAGGCCCCAAACGTTGCCCCCGAATATGGCGACTTCGCCGAACCGATAGTTGATGAAGGCTGCGAACTCGTCGAATTGGTGGCGGCGGGAATTCATAATGTCGTGCGCTCACTTGCAGCCGGGCGTCACTACGGTAGCACCGGCAAGTGGCCGCAAATCCCCGGCGTCGACGCCGTAGCGCGCACCCCCACCGGTGATCTTATCTATACGGGGTTTATCCAGCCGCCGTACGGTACGCTCGCTGAGCGAATGGCGGCGCCAATCACAGTGCGCTTTCCTCTGCCCTCCGGCGCGGGCCCGGTGCAGGTCGCGGGCGGACTGAACCCCGGTCTCTCGTCCTGGTTGTCGCTGAACGCACGCGCTGCAGAGATCGGCGAACTCGGCACCGTGCTCATCCTCGGCGTCACCGGAATGGCGGGATCACTTGCCGTTCAACATGCACGAATACTCGGCGCAACCCAGGTCGTCGGCCTCGGGCGAAGTCCGGCAGGTCTCGAGCACGCCGCAAAGCTCGGGGCAAAAACCGTCGCGCTGACGGGAGAACGAGATGCCGACGCTGCGGCACTCGTCGATGCACTCGACGGCGCCGCACCAAGCATCGTCCTCGACTTTCTCTGGGCGGCCGCCGCCGAAATTGCCTTCACAGCTTTGGGCAGGCGCGGCTTCGAGGAAGACACCGCAAACATTGCCTACGTGCAAATCGGCGCTATGGCCGGTCCCGAAGCCGCTGTGCCTGCGGAACTTTTACGAAGCCGGCACATCCGTATCTCCGGAAGCGGCGCCGGCTCCGCGTCGATCGCCGACATCATGGCCCAAATCCCAATTTACTTACAACTCATTGCTGATCATCAGGTGGAAGTTCCAACGCGAACGTATCCGCTCTCATCGATCGCCGAAGCCTGGACCGCGCCGGCAAACGGCACGAGCCGAACTGTAATCGTCCCCGGGTAAAAAGGACGCGACGCGGCCAGGCAGAGTCTAGCTCATTCTCCGCAAGCTAATTGCTAGACGCGCGCTCCTCTTCCCGTAAGAATGTTGAAGATAATCAGGACTACGGCGATGACCAATAAGAGATGGATGAGTCCGCCGCCGAGATGCAACGCGAATCCGAGCAACCATAAAACAAACAGCACCACGACGATTGCCCACAAGAGACCTGCCATGTTTTCCTTACCTCCATTACTTGACACGCGCAGAAGTTATGTCGCCGGCGCCATTTTGGCTGTAGGGGGGGCCGGACGGAGACAAGCCTGCGTCATTGCCCCCTTGAATAACGCTGCCAGGAATTCCCCCCAACTATACAAGGAGGCTTACGCTACCGGCCAACATGAATATGCGTGATGTAGCTCCAAGGTCCAAAACATTTTGAGCAACCAGACAACGCTCACAAGCCCATGGCCTTGACGTAGCGCGCTAGACCGCGGGATCAGTGCCAGGGATTTCCTCTCTTTTTGGCCCATCGATACGTTACCATGAATCGGATCGCGCGTTTCTTTCGCGTCTTGGGGCCCGGCCTCATCACCGGTGCTGCCGACGACGATCCATCCGGGATTTCGACGTATTCCGTCGCCGGGGCGTCGGCGGGCTACTCGATGTTGTGGCTTACGCTCATTACGACGCCGATGATGGCGGTGATTCAAGGGATGTGCGCGCGGATTTCAATGGTGACGGGCGTTGGATTAGCCGAGGTCATGCGCAAACGTCTGCCGCTCGCGCTCGCCTATGCGCTGGCCGTGATTGTGATCCTGGCAAACACATTCAATGTGGGCGCGGATATCGCAGGAATGAGCGCGTCAGCGCATATGGTCGTTCCACTGCCCACCGATGCGTGGGTATTTTTCTTCGGCATTGGGCTCATCGCCTCGCAGATCTGGCTTTCATACGCCGTGATCGCCCGGGTGTTCAAATGGCTTACCCTGACGCTGTTTGCGTACATCATCACCGCATTTATCGTTCATCCGCCCTGGCCTCACGTTCTGCTGCACTTCGTCATTCCCGAGGTTCACCTCAACTCGAGTTGGCTAGCGACGATGGTGGGCGTACTCGGAACGACGATTACGCCGTACCTGTTCTTTTGGCAGTCGTCGCTGGTCGTCGAAGATGAAAAGGCGGCCGGGCACAGCAGCATCGCTTCACGACGCGGCACCAACCTGCAATCAGCTAAGGACGCGCACCAAGACGTCAATACTGGAATGATCTACTCGAACGTAGTAGCGGCGTTCATCATTATCACAACGGCAGCTACGCTTGGCGCGCATGGAAAGACCGGCATTGCTACCGCGCAACAAGCGGCGCAAGCATTGCGGCCGCTCGCCGGGAACTTCGCGGCGCTGCTATTTACACTTGGCATGGTAGGAACAGGCATTTTAGCGGTTCCCGTGATAGCCGGCTCGTCCGCATACGTTGCCGCAGAGATTTTTCGCTTTCGCCACGGTTTAGGTGAAAAACCGAAGCGAGCCGTCAACTTTTACGGCGTCGTCACCGGCGGCATCCTGATCGGGATTGCAATGGACTTTCTGCAGATCGACCCGATTAAAGCGCTATTTTGGTCGGCGGTGCTCAACGGCGTCGCCGCAGTGCCGCTCATCGGCGTCATCGTCTGGATTGCGTCCGATGCAAAGCTCATGGGAAGGTGGCGAAGTTCGCCGCTTGCAAAGGCATGGGGCTGGGCGACATTCGTGCTCATGGGTGCGGCTGCGGTAGGCATGTTCTACTTCATCGCTCGGGGATCGTGAACTAACGGAGCGTTCAGAGCTGCAGCGACGCGGCCGCGTTGTGGGCGACAAAATATTGGATATCCCGCATACCCATCACCGTTACGGGCGCAATCCTGCGGCCTTCAAAAGCGTAGACGGTCACCTTTTTCTTTTCTCGCAGGGCTCCGGCTAGGTAAACGGCAGATCGTGCAGCACTGATCGGCGGCCTTGAGCAAATGCTCCTCTTCGCGATGAATCTCGGCCCACGCATGAGTGCGACGAAAGGCACGCCTGCGCTCTCGCTCCTGCCACGCCTGAACGAATGCCACGATCGTCGCAATAACGATCACGGCGGCCAGCGCCGACAGGATCCAGAATAAGTGCGTCACCACTCCCAGGAACACCATACCGGCGACGACCACGATAGTCCACAGAATCGCGGAGGCAGGCACCCTGAGGGCGCGAAACGCCGCGATTCGGTCATGCCACTTCATGCCAAAGAACAGTACTAGAGCGCCCCGAAATCAACGACAATCCGGTTGAGTCCTGGAAACATGTGCGCGGCCTCCGGTAGGTCGGTCATCGACTTTCGTGCATACTGCACCAGTCCGTTTTCGTCAGCACCTTGTCCAAGTTCAATGAGGCTATCAGCTGCCGGATTGTAGCGAAGCGTTAGAGTCTGCCCGTCAAACGAGTGTATCTCTAGGCCGTGTTCGGCGAGCTTTGCCGTATACGCATTTCTTTCATCATTTTCCATAATGCCATTCTACTCGAACAGGCGGCCAGCATCTTATCAATGCTAGCGCCGTTTACGCCTGCGCTTCGACAATCTGGAAGAGGTGGTCGAAGTTCACAATATGGAGAAGGCGCCGGGCCTGTTTGTTGACGCCAAGTAGCGTGACACGGTTATGCTTGAGACGCGAATGCAAGGCCTCGATCTGGTGGAGAAACGTCGAGTCGATGTACGTGACCGCCGTCATGTCGATCACTACGGCCCCGTCCGGAGCTAAGGCCCCAAACAGCGCGGCTAGGGTGTCCTTGTCAGCCAAATCGTACTCACCCACCAGCTGTAGGCGGCGAGCGCCGTCGTGTGCGCGGTTCATTGTTTCCCGGTCCTTCTCTCGCGGAGATGCGGATTGGCCGCCACGGGACCCGGTCAAAACGAAGTACGTGAGGAAACAAGCGTAGCACGAAGTACCCGCTAAGAGAATCGTGGTTTTTGAGGATACGAGGCTGGAGGCCGGGAGGTGCGATTAGAAAGCAACGCATTGCGACGAGACATCAGATTAACCGCGCTTCGTGCGCTTCGAACCCCTTCGATATCTCCGCGTCGGCCGGAACCCCGACAATCAGGTCCGACCAAGCTCGCCTGAAGATTCATGCTGAGAGGTCTTGTGCGACGACCATAAGCTGGTCACGCAGCCAGTTGTGTGCCGCGTCGTCTCTTAGGCGAGGGTGCCAAGCCATACGATATTCGATCTTGGGCAACTCTCGAGGCGCGGCCAGGAGGCGGACGTTCGCGACAGGGGCCAGCCGCTTAGCCAGAAGGCGCGCCGTCGTACAGATCATGCTGGTTCGCGAGGCTGCGAGAATCGCTGACAGTTGATAGGGCGAGCGGTATTCGACGCGCCGTTCGCATCCGTTGGCTGCCAGGGCGCGTTCGATCCACGGTTGACCACCGTGTTTCCCGATAGTAACGACCGCGTGCCCGTGCTCAACGTAGCGCTTCAGCGTCAGGCGCGCCCGAAGAGGATTGTTTTCAGCAACGACGCAAACGAATTCATCGGTGAAGAGCGGCTTGCTTTCGAATGGCTCCGGCGCCTGGACACCGATCAGAGCCAAATGGGTGCGGCCCGCTTCGATGTCGTTGAAGACCCGATCGTTCCAGGGTACGACTTCGATTCGTACGGATGGTGCAGCGCCCGCAATGCGTTCGAGTAACGTCGGAATGAGAACCGACGCGGCGAAATCGGTCGTGGCGATGCAGAGCCGGTCGGTGCTTGTCGCCGGGTCAAACCGATTGCCGCGCACCGCCGCGTCCAAACGCGGTAGCAGAGCTTGCAGGTCGACGAGCAACTGATCGCCGCGAGGGGTGCGTTCGTATGCGGCGCCGGAGCGGACGAGAAGTTCGTCGTCAAGTGCGCTTCGGAGGCGTCCTAGTGCTCGACTCATCGCCGACTGGCTCATGTCGCAGCGGTGTGCAGCACGCGTCACGTGGCGCTCGTCAAGGAGCGCATAGAGCGGCCAAACGAGGCTTAGGTCTAGCTTTCGGATATGCGGAAATGGCATGGTCGTCATCGCAAACGTGCATTCCGCGAAAGGTGTGCCTGCGCCTATCGTTGGGAAAGAGGCCTCTTAGTGACGCGGTCGCAACCACTCTGATCGTGGAAAGCTGTTCTGATGATGAATCGCCCGGACCCTACCGATGTGGCAGCGCTCTCAAGTGTGTTTTGCACGGGGCAGCTCGCCGGCATGATGCTCGCTGTCGCCATGCAGAGCTAAAACCTTGAAAATATTGGTTGTCGGCGGTACGGGACTGGTCGGTTCGGTCGTTGTTCAGGAATTGTTACACCGGAATGCCGACGTTCGTCTACTCGTGCGCGATGCGAAGACAGCCGCGCCGAGCGGCGTCGAGTTCGTCGTTGGCGATTTGTTGGATCCGCCGGCCGTCGAACGTGCGATGAATGGTGCCGACAAACTGTACCTGCTCAATGCTGTGACACCGGACGAGCTTACGCAGGCACTCATCGTCTTCGATTTGGCTAAGCGGCAGAAGCTCGCGCACGTTGTGTACCATTCCGTTTTCCGCGTTGATGAGTTTCTTGATGTGCCGCACTTTGCATCGAAATTTGCGATCGAGTGCGCGTTTCGCCAATTCGATGTTCCGTGGACGATCCTGCGGCCAAACTACTTCTTTCAGAACGACGCGAGCTTACGCGACTCGTTGACCGTTTCGGGCGTCTATCCACAGCCGCTCGGAGACACGGGCATCTCTGCAGTCGACGTGCGCGATATTGCTGAAGCGGCCGCGATCACGCTAACGACCGAGGGTCATGAGGGTAGGGTTTACAACCTCAATGGCCCGGCGCTCCTAAGCGGGCCCAAAGCGGCGGCAATCTGGAGCGAGGTTCTTGGCCGGACGGTCCGTTACGGCGGCCACGACATGGACGCATTTGAGGCCGGGATGCGCCAGCGCGCACCAGCCTGGTCGGCCTTTGACATTCGGATGATGTATGAGGGCTATCTGGAGCGTGGTTTTGCCGCAGAGGCTCAGGACGAGGGGATCGTTGCGGTCCTTTTAGGCCACGCCCCTCGCACGTATGAAGCGTTTGCTCGCGAAACCGAAGCCAGCTGGAAAACTTAACGGGTTCAAACTTTTTTCGAGAGAGGTGATCACATGACGCGCGTACTTTTTGTCGGCCAGGATCCGAAAACGGTGGATTTTACCGATCCGGCTTTGCAGCCAGGCTTGAACGCGGAGAAGATCCAGGGCGGCATAGATCTCGCGGCAACCAAGATCGCGGAGCGGGGTTGGATCGGGGACCTTTGCATGATCTCGCCCGACGACGCCGGGATAGCCATGCTAGAGAAACAACTCGGCAGCGCAACTTACGATTGTGTGGTAATAGGTGGGGGGATGCGGTTGCCGCCTAAGGGCCTTTTGATTTTCGAGAAGGCCGTGAACGCAATCCACAAGGCCGCCCCGGGCTCCGCCATCGCCTTTAACACCAAGCCCGAAGACACGGCTGAAGCAGCAGCCCGCTGGCTGAAATCCGATTAAACTTCAATGTGACAAACTCCGCAAATCCACCACTCCTTAAACCGGATTTTCCGGCACCGACGGAAGGCTTCGTCGTCACGACGTTGCTCATCGTTAGCGACGTCGCGCGATCCCGCGCGTTCTACGAACGAGTTTTCGGCGCCGTTACGGTACGCGAAGGTGAGCCTGCCATGCTCCGCATCGCCAATAGCTGGCTCATCATCAATAAGGGAGGTGGCCCGACAGACGACAAGCCGGCCGTAACCGCGGCCCCCCCGAAATCGAGTGACACCTTGACGATGGCGTTAAACCTGCGCGTTGCCGACGTGCACGCTTGTTACGACCTCTGGCGTTCGAGAGGCGCCGAGTTTCTTACCGAACCTAAAGTGCACGCGGGTGAAACGCGCTGTTACATCCGCGACCCCGACGGCTATCTTATCGAAGTCGGACAGATGACTGCTAGCGCCTCTTAACGACTGGAAGAATGTACGCCTCGACGCTTACCGGATAATTCTCTGACTGGCCGTCGTGGCTCACGCAGTGCGATCGATCTCTTCGATCGTCTCTGCGCGTAGGCCGGCTCGGCGCAACTAGCTCGAAAGTAGCGTCCGCAAGAGCGATTCCGCAATCCGCCGGACGACTGGATCGCCTCCGGCGGGAATGCTGATTACCTGTCGGGGAGCCACGTCGACGTTGATGGCTTCGCGCGGACTATGATCGCCGCGTGCATGACGCCTGCGCCATCGTACTTTCCTCGCACGTTCAACGGCCTGCCTACGATCAAGTCTTCACTGCGCTCATTTTTGAGCGCCGCCGAGGCGTCAACCTGGATGAATTTGCCGGCACGCGTGTGCAGGGTAAGCCGCGAACCGTCGATCTTAACGAGCGTTCCGGTGACCTCGTTCGGCGTCTTGATGGCGCCGCGGTACGCAGAAGCCGCGATAGCGCGACCCGCTGCCGCCGCCGCGGAGGAACCGCCGAGGCCGAAGATCTCGAGCTGCTCGTAGCTGGCGACGTAGACCTTGCCGTTTGCCACGACGGGAACGAGATTTGCGTTTCCATTCCCCGACGTCCAGTAGCCGGCCGAAGCTTGATAGAGCGTTTGAAGCTGCGAGCCTTCGGGCTCTGCCGAAAGCGCGACGAGCGTTAGCGGCCCGGGCACGTACTCCGGCCGCGCGAGCGCCCAAATGATCGCGTTACCTCCACTCTTCCTGGATGAAACGGTGGTGAAAAAGCCAGGATCTTGTCCGCTAGGCAATCCGGCCGATCCTAACAATGTCAATTGGGGTTTGCGTTTGCCCTTGACTTCCCAGAGACTTACAGTGCTGCCGCCGCTTGCGACGATGCGCTGATGCGTCTGCTTTTCGGCGAAGTACGACGGACCGCACCAGCATCCGCCGATAGAGACCTCTGCTAAATCGTGGTTCGGACCGCTTTCAACGTAACCGCCCAAGCTGTTTTGATCGAGCAGGTACATGGTGCCCTCTTTTCCGGCGGCCGCTGCAAGGGGCTTGGAAGAATGTTTGGGCAACAGCATGACGCCCCCGGATCCTAAGTCCTCATCGTATTCGTCGAGTACTGCCTCATCCGACGGCGTGAAGATGCTGAGGAGTTGCGTGAGGTCGGCGCTCACCTTTACGACGCTCTCCGGAACGTTGGTCACCCCGTTATACGTGGTTCCGGAATAATCAGAGTTTCCTGTGACGAAGTAGATATTACCCGACGGATCGGCCGCGACCCCGTATCCGGACATCCAGATGGCCGTCAAGAAGAAACTGTCGGGCGACTGTGATAGACTATCGTTTAGCCGGTTTGCCGGAAGTGGAGTTAGAGATCCCGCCTGCCACCCGAGTAGCCAGCCGCGCGACTGAGATGCGGAGAAGTCGCAGAAACTGCCGAATCCAGCGTATATGTTCCCGTTTGCTTCGAGCAGCCCAGGGCGTTGCCGCTGATAGGTGGCGTTGAACGTGTAAGTATCGTAGTTGGTGAGGATGTGCGACGCGGAGACGACAACCGAAGGCGTCACATCCGAGAGATCCGAGAGGCTGAGCTCATGGATGCGGTAGGTCGGCACGCTCGCCTCCAGCGTGTAGGCGATAACGTACATCACGCCGGCGGCTCGGTCGATGACCGGTGTGCCGTCAATGCCGACATTTGGTCCATTGTTGTTGCAGCCGAGCGGGGAAGGAACCGGAGAACCGAGATTGGTTTGAAATAGAACCGATCCGCTCGAGGCGTCGATCGCATAGATGGAGTTGCTCTCCGTTGCAACATAGACGACGTCGTGCGCGCTGCCAGACTTCGTTCCGCGAGTCGTAGTGACGCCCGGAACGAGGAGCGGTTGGGTATCGACTTGGTCGTCGAGCGACGTGCTGTGGAGCAGGCCGAAGGAACTGTTGTTGACGTTACCATGGGTGAGCGTCGTCTCGTCGTTGTTCCATCCCGTTCGCAAGTTGTCGTAGTGATACGTCGTGATCGCGAACTCGGATTGTGACCCAGTGCTAACCGTTAGGGCTCGGGCGGCGCCGGTCTCCTTGATGAGGTTCAAAACTCTACCGCCTTCGGGGTAACGGTAGAGCACAACGCCGCGAGCATCGGAGATGACGACGTTGCCTTTGTGAATCCAAATTTGGCGGCCATTTACGGAACCGTCGAGTGCGATCCTACCTGCCGGTTTAGCCTGATAGCCGGTCACCGCATAACGAAGCAACGTCGCGTCGCTTGCTACCACGATGTATTTGCCGTCCCATTGGATCGAGCCGACGTGAGCCGGGCGCGCTCCGTTCCAGTCGACGACCCGAAACCGTTTGGCACCCTTGACGAGTTCGACCAGACCGCCGGCAACCGTTCGCACGAAGAGATCGCCATAGCTGTCGTACGTAAGCGACTCGTAGCCGTCGTCATTGCGCGCCGCGTAAACTGCCGGCGTCCCTTTTGCGCCGGCATAGATCGCTACGCCGGACTGCGTATCGGAGTTGCCCGTGACGGCGAGAGTCCCGGTAGTGGGATCGACGGCGCAGAACTGAGCGGCGCCTCCGAGCGGATCGTGCAACACCTCGATCTGCCGCGTGCCGCCGTGGGAGTAGTGCGCGATCTCGTTGCCGGCCGGAGCAAAGACGTCGCCGTTTCTTGCTGCACAGAGCGCGTTTGCCGCAACGTTGAGGAGCCTGCCCTGCGGCTTACCAGCGGGGTAGGAAAAGACGCGAACGCTACCGTCCTTCGAGTCGGCCACGTAGAGGAGATCGGTGGGTTGGGCATCGTCCGACATCGAGGAGCCAACCCCCAGCCGGCCCAACTCCGCCATGGCCGGGTTGGACTGCCCCGGCACGAGCGAAGTGGTCTGATTCTGCGACCCTCCACAGCCCGCAGCAATCGCAAGAATCGCGCAGGCGCTTAACCCGCTGCGCATCAACCGCGAGAAAGTCTTCGCAGCCATGACCCCTCCTTTTCCTATGCTGGACACTTCTGCATGGCACCAAGCACCCCTAGGCCTCTCCATCAGTGTGGGCGGGCTGCAGCTTTTTCGATTCGCTCGATCGCCGCCGTAGCATTGGCGGCGCCGTGTGCGCCCCAGAAGCGCGACACATTCTCGACGAGTTACGTTCCGTGGATTGCGTCACTCGTCGCATTGATCTCGTTGCGCCTCGGCCCAGTCGCCTCTCATTGCACGTGAACGAAAATTAGCTCGACCGCGTTGTTTCCGTAGCCCAAGCGGTTCCAGCTAGGTAGTTCTGGTTGCACGTTACCGGCGGCATCGGTCGCACGAGCACGCAACGTGTGCCGTCCGGGATCGCAAAGATCCCAAACGAACGACCACTCCTGCCATTGATAAGGGCCCGCAGGAGGCTCCAACTCGGCGGCCCGCCAGTCGCCCTCGCCGGTTAAGCACACGTCGACGTTCGCAATCGGGCCCGTTCCAGACCAGGCCTTTCCGCGCACGGTGTACGATCCGGGGCGTAACGTGACGCCGTGAGCCGGGGCGATAATCTTGGCCCTCGGACGCATCAGCGTGACTGGTTCGACAGGGCGATCGGGCCACTCGTAAACGTATTTGACAGTTTGAAACATACCTTCGAACGGCGCGGTCAAAACGTCGATTCGCGCCAACCACTTTACGGATGCTACGCCGTACCAGCGCGGCACGACGAGTCGAAAGGGCGCGCCATGGTCGGCGTTCAGGGGTTCGCCGTTCATCTCATATGCGATCAGAATCTCAGCGGTCGGGTCGAGCGCGTGCTCGAGCGATAACGAGCGCGCAAAATGAGTATCCGCCTGCTCGTGGTACGGGCCATGATCGGCGCCCTCAAAGCTGACGGCGACCCCGTCAGCCGACGGTCCAGCCCTTTCGAGCACTTCGCTGAGAAGGGCGCCAGTCCAACGGGCCGTTGAAATCGCGTTGCCAGTCCAAGGTTCTCCCACAGGGAGCGGCATCTGCCCGAGCCGAGCATTGCCGGCGCACTCCAGCGTAACGACAAGCTCTTTGCGCGGCATCGCGCACAAATCGTCAAGCGTTAGCGTAAATGAATTCGCGACCGCGCCGCCGATCGTAAGGCGCCCATCGTGCTCGGGAACTGCGAAGTTTCCACGCACAAAATGGAGGCTCGTGGGAGTGATCGGCGCTTCAAGCGCCGTTAGCGGCGCCTCGGCATTGAAGGGCTCCGCGCGGATCGTAGTGAGGCGATTTGGCGAGTCCATAGCGCATCCTTACGACGCCGGCATGCGCAGATGCTTTCAAACGACGGCCCGGAATCTGGTAGCGCCAACAGGAATCAGCGATCGGGTGGCCACGTCCCCGGCGAAGGCTTTGCCCGCACGATCGCCGCGGCATGCAGAACGCTGGCCGCATCATACGCCCCACGCGCGTTGAAAGGCCTGCCGACGATCAAAACGGCGCTTCGCTCATGTCGCACCGCATCGGAGTCGTCGACCCGAACGACTCTTCCGGTGCGCGTACGCAGGGTGAGGAACGAATCGCTAATCTCGAGGAGCGTGCCGGTAACCTCGTTCCGAGCGCTAAAGGTGGTGCGGTAGGTCAGGCTGGCCGCCATCGGTACAGCCTTGACCGGAGCCGAACCTCCCAGGCCGAAGATGTCGAGTTGCTCGTAGCTAGCCACGTACACTTTACCGTTTGCTACGACGGGAACAATATTTGCGTTCGCCTGCGTTGCTGCCCAGTAGCCCGCCGTCGCTTGGTAGAGTGTTTCGAGCGTCGAGCTTGGGCCTTGAGGCTCAGACTTAAACGCCATAAGCGTGATGCTTCCGGGGACGTACTGTGGCCGGGCCACCGCCCAAATAATCGCGCCCGATTGACTGCCTGCTGATGAGATGGTCGTGAAGAAACCGGGATCTTGCCCACTGGGTAAGTATTGCGAGGTTCCCGCAGACACCAATTTTGGCTTCGGCGAGGTCTTGACTTTCCAGACCGTCACGCTGTTGCCGCCGCTGGCAACGATGCGAGGCAGGGAATCCTTCGCGGCATCGAAGTACGATTCGCCGCACCAGCATCCGCCGATCTGCTCCTCGGCCAGATCGTTGTTACGATGCTTATCGAATCCTCCCAGGTGAGCCTGATCGAGCAAAAACATCGTTCCAGTCTTGCCGGCTGCGACGGCGTACGGCGTGGTCGAGGGCAGCAGCAGCACGCCGCCCGATCCGAAGTCGACGTCGCCCGCATCGAGTTGTTTGACGTCCGACGGCGTGAAAAGGCTCAGGAGCTTCGTTAAATCCGAGCTGACCTTAACGACGCTCTCTTGAACGTTCGTGACGCCGTTATAGCTCCCCGAATCCGAATTGCCGGTCACGAAATACACGTTCCCCGACGGATCGGCCGCGACACCGTATCCCGACATCCAAATTGCCGACAGGAAGAAGTCATCCCGCGATTCAGCGCGGCTGTCGGTCAGCCTGTTTGCCGCAAGCGGGGTAAGCGATCCCGCCTGCCAGCCGAGCAGCCAGCCGCGCGACAACGATCCGCTGTAATCGCAAAAGCTGCCGAATCCCGCATAGATGTTGCCGTTCGCTTCGAGCAGAGCCGGCCGTTGTCGCTCGACGGCTGCGCTAAACGTGTACGTGGTGCCATCGGTCAAGCGGTGTGAAGCAGAGACCACGACGGGCGCTACGACGTCGCTGAGATCCGTCAAACTGAGTTCGTGGAGGGTATAGGTGGGCGTATGGCCCTTAAGCTTGTACGCAATGACGTACATCACGTTCGCATTTAGGTCAATAACCGGCGTTCCGTCGATGCCGACGTTTGGCCCGTTGGCGGTACAACCCAAGGGCGCCTGAACCGGATTGCCCAAATTCCGTGAGAGGAGAATCTTCCCGGTCGCTGCGTCGATTGCATAGATGGTATTGCTTTCCGTTGCAACATATGCAACGTCGTGTGCGCTGGATGACCTGAGGCCTTTTCTCGCTGCATAGCTGACGACGAGGGGTTGGGTGCTTACTTGGTCGTCGAGCGTCACGGTGTGAAGCAAGCCGAACGATCCGCCTTTGACGTTCTGATAGGACAAGGAGGATTCGCTATCGTCCCAACCCGTTCGCAGGTTGTCGTAGTGATAGGTAACGACCGAAACTCCCCGCGGTTCCAAAGCTCTACTGATCGCCGCCGCGACCGCGTCGCGAGCATCCTTGATAACCTGCGTTGGGGTGCCCCCCACGGGATAGTCGTAGAGCGCAAGGCCGGCTGACGCAGGCACGACGATTGCCCCGCCATCGATCCAGAATTGGACGGGGCTTTCTGCGCCCTTGAGCGCGGTCTCGCCGACGAGCGTAGCTCGCCCGTTGCTCACGCGGTAACGGGAGATTGTCGCCGGCCTCGAACCGCTTGCACGGCTTGATGCTGCGAGGTAGTTGCCGTCCCATTGAATGGGCCCGAAGCGGGCGGGGCGCATGCCGTACCATGCGATGTTTTTGAATCGCGTGGCACCCTTGGGAAGCTCGAGCAGACGTGTAGCGTCCGCAACGAAAAGATTCCCTTCGTTGTCGTACGCACACGACCAAGAAGCGGCGTTGCGGTCCCCGACGGCGTATGAGCTGGGTGTGCCCTTGGCGTTAGCGTAGATTGCGACTCCCCGTCGAACGTCGGCATCTCCCGAAACGGCGAGGTTGCCGGTCACGGCGTCGACGGCGCAAGATTGGATGAAACCTCCCGGCGCGTTACGCAATACGGCAATCGGACGCGTACCGCCATGGGCATATTCTAATATCTCGTTGCCTTCGGCGATAAAAACGTCGCCGCTTTCGTCCGCGCATAAACCATTGGCTCCTTCCGAAAGCCGGCGCTCGAACCTACCCGCGGGATAAGAGTAAAAGTCTACGCTACCGTCCTTATTTGACACGTAGAGGAGGTCGCGCGTCCCGGCTCCTGACGCCATTCGCGAGGGTTCACCGCCAGGTTGCTCCGGCGAGGCGCTCTTCGCGTCCGATTGGGTGGGAGCCAGCGAATTTGTCTGCGGCTGCGATCCCCCGCAGCCCGCAGACATAGCAAGAGCTGCAGAAACCCCTAAGACGCATCGGATCGAGTAAGCCTTCACAGCGACGCTCCTTTTTGTACTTTCGAGTGTTCACCGTAGCGTTGCCGTATAGCTTCCCAGGCCGCCCCGATTCGGCAATCAAAGGGCACCGCTCGAGCGGCCATGTTGGTTCTCACGAACCTGACGAGTTGCAGAGTTTTCACAGCGTGTACTTGCTCTTGATGCGAATGTCGCGGTCAGCAAATGGTCCCTGCTCGAAGGCGTAAACCTCGATGCTCACGCGATCGGGCGGGAACATCCGTGCGACCTCCGCTGGCTGTGCGGCGACGTCTCAGGCACCTCCGCAGTCGTGCTCGCCGTTCATCCCGGAATACTGGGCGTTTTGCCGAAGGTCGTATACTCGGAAAATGCGTCCTCTACCGTCTTCGTCTGGATCACAATCTATTGTGGGCGCCGGCCTTGATAGGAAACAGACCTGTACCTTATCGCCGGTACGCTCCCTCATCATGATGTTGTTGCCGACAGTGTTTTGGTAATGAGTCACGGCGGCTCGCATATTGGGATGGGCTGGATCTGATCCTAAGGTCGTGTTGAACTCTACCTCAACGCCGCTCTGTTGGAAATCACTCGCCGTGAAAGTCTTCTGACCGTCGGAGGTTAGGCGGGGTTCGACTGACCTAACGGTCGTGTTTACGCAGGCGACCGAGCGATAATGCCATACTCCTGGAGCGTACTGTTCATCTTGGGCCAGAGCAGCTGGGATATTTATCACGGCTACGAAGAGCATGCCAGAAACGAGTCCCAGCGCCGCTAACGGTGTATCGACGCCCCATCTCACCGCTGGTATCGGCTTACACACCACCGCCAACGTCGATGGCGACAAGCCTGCCGTTCATGAATAGAAAGCCCAAGTAGGCGGTGACCTCAACGCTGGTCTTCGTTTTGCCGCCCCCCTCGGAAGTAGGGGACGCTTTGAAATCCTGATTGTACGTGATTCGCCGGTAACGTCCGTTCGAGTAAAGGGTGCCCGGCCCGTCAATCGCCGTGACCTGCTCAAGGGTCATTCCAAGGCGTACTCCATTGCGCGTCCGGCCGGGGGCTGGATGGATCGGGAGTCCAGCGGGTGCGCTGGAAACCGTCGTGACGGTGAGATCCGACGCGGTGCCGTATTGAGAATAGAGCACCGCCATCTTGTGGGCAGAATCGTAGAAGCCGGACAAGCAACGGCCGTTCCCAAAGTTATTACGGTAGTGCTTCATGGCCTTGTACCATGAAGCTTGATCGTGCGAAAGCGGGAACGCCGAGTAGTCGAGTACGGTATCCAGCTTGCGCGGTCGCACGGAATTCTTGTAAAAGTCGTTTGTCGAGCTCAGGACGAGTTGCGAGCCCGGCTGCCGCGCAAACCAGCGCTGAAATGTTTCACAATCGGTGTTGTCGCTCAACGCGAGAACACGGAACGACGTGGCCGCCACCGCAGCCAGCGGCGGAGCCGCCGTTAACTCGGCCGTGAGCGCGAACGCGATAGATAAGGACGCCATAGCGGCGCGGACGTAGCGGTTGAAAGTAACGGTCCTCATTGGCGGCTGAGTAAGTACGATCAAGGCGACGGGGTTGTCGGCGGCGTCCAGGAAGTTCCGTCAGCATACTCGACGCGCATAATGCGGTACGTGGCAAAGCGCGCGGCCAAGAGCGGAAGCGCCGGAACGCCAGTGCTGACGCCGGCGCAGTTCTCGTCATAGCCGCGGTTCTGGCTATTTTGCCAACTTGCCATGCTTGGCCAGCCGTGGATGTCGATGCCGGGCGAAAAGGTGCCGCGACGATCGAGCTCCAGCTGTGCGAGCGCCGCGCCCGCGTCGTCCGAGATCGGAAATTGGAAGAGCACCCGCGTTGCGGTGCGGGAGTCGGTGTTCTTAAACGAGATGCACGCGCGAGCGCTGCGGCCGTCACGTTTGACGGCAGCCCAGCCGCCAAATATGACGATGTTCCCCGCAGGAGCGCCGCCGATCGTGGGGCTCCCGAACTCGAGCGAACGATACGGATTCGGCGTCGGCGTCGGTGCGGGCGTCGCGGGGCCAACGTTCACCGGCTTGCGGCTTCCGATGTCCGCGTCGGTCGCACCACGCGCGTACAGGGCGGAGCGGCCCCCGCCGCGCAAAAACACCAGCATGGCCTGCCGGTCGGGCTCGTCCAGGGTGCGGACAATATCAAACTCAACCCTGTACGCCGGATCGCTGAATTTCGGGGTGGGAGCGCCGGCGCGCGCCCAGTGCACGAGGCTTGCGAACTGCGAATCGGAGAGGTTCCGCATGCTCATGAGCACCAGACCCAGGAAGCCCGAAGCCGCCGGTTTCGCAGGGGCCGGCATAATGATGGCCAGCGTCAAGGCAGCGGCGACGGACGCTAGCAAAGAACCGCGGCGAACATTCACTCCAGGAGCTTCTCTCTTGCCGTCCAGACGCCCCCTTGTTCGCCGGCGCCCGTTCCTTATCGGTGGGATTGCAGGCTAACACGTCGTTGATGATCGTGATGTTCGTCGCATCCATCATCGCCTTCCGTCGCAGCGGCATCTCTTTGTAGATCACATGCTGATGGCAACGTAAATAAAAGCCTACACGGGACGGCGTTAACGCTGCAGCGTACTCAAGGCTCCCGGGCATCCTTCAATACGAAGCCGGATCGCCGCATTCCACGACGACGCGCAGTCCCGCGTTTCACTGGCTGCCAGGCGGCGAGTTAGCCCGCTCCGGCCGAAGGCGCCCACGCTGCGTCCGCGCAATACTCCCGGGATGCGTGCGCGATCGATCGTTCTGTTGGTTTCGTTGCTGGTCGCCGTAGTCGTCGCCGGTTGCGCGAAGACGAGTCAAACCGCCGAACAGGCGTCGCCCTTGGAGAGCGCATCGCCGCTCGAAAGCGCATCGCCGGCAGAAAGTGCATCGCCGTCGACGTCGGAATCGCCAAGCGAGGCGGCATCGACCGTCGCGTTCGCCTCACCCGGCGAGAGCGCCTCGCCGGCCGAAACCGAATCGCCGACGCCGGCAACGCCGCCGCCCGGATTGCCTCCCGGTTGGGAAAAGCAGTACGAAAGGGTCGAGAACGGCCGCGAGGCGCAACTCCTCGTGCGCACCGGCGCGATCGACAACCTCGGCTACGGCTGGCCGCCGCACTTCACCCCGTTCTCGGGTAAATCGACGCCGCCGCACGATTGGCCGTGTCACATCCGCCCCGGTTCCGCACCCGGAACCGATCGCATAATGCTCGGCACAGGTGTGCCGGTCAATCCCGATGGCACGACCGTTCATCCGCTGGAAGGCTACTCAGGTTGCGTGAAGCGTCCCGACAATCTCCCGCAGGCAATTCCGGTCGAGGTGGGCACGCTGCCCCCGAAGATTCACGACGTGTTCATCCAAGCGTTCGTCGACGACTTCCAGCCGGTGCCGCTCCATTCGCACTTCCAAGTGACGCTCAACGGCACGCGACTGCCGAACTTCGAGGACGCGATCAATCAACTCGATCAAACCGGGCCGATCGGCAAGCTGCTGACGATCGACCTGCTGCCCGAATACTGGCCGATTCTCAAATCCGGCACCGTCAATCTCTTGTTCGACGATCCGACCACCGGTAAGGCCGACGGCTACGCGATCAACTTCGTGCGCGTGCTCGTAAATCACAAGCCGTGGCGGTACGCAGTGAACATTTCGTGCCACGTCGTCGACGCTGCCAATCAAAAACCAATCGCGAAAGCCGACGTCGCCGCAGCCGACGTCAAGGCGAAGACCGGAGCCGATGGCAACTGCGCCCTGCGCGACGTGCCGGCGGGATTGGTTTCCGTAACGGGCGGCGCGGTGGGATACGACAGCGCGACGCAACTGCTCGATCTGCCCACCGGCCAGCATGGCCAAGCCAACTTCCAGCTCAAGAAGCACAAAGAGACCGCCGCGGATCTGCGTCAGCAGATTCAACAAAGCGGAACGGTTGCGATTTACGGCATCCACTTCGACACCGCGTCGGCCAAGCTGCGTCCCGATAGTCTGCCCTCGCTCAACGAAGTCTCGGCACTGATCAAGAGCATGCCGCAGTCGCGCTGGACCATCGCCGGCCATACCGACAATCACGGCGGCGCGGATTATAACATGGGGCTCTCGCTTGCGCGCGCGCATTCGGTCGTCACGTGGCTCGAGCAACACGGCGTAGCCGCCGATCGCTTAACGGCAAAAGGCTACGGCATCACGCGTCCGGTCGCAGACAACTCGACCGACGCGGGCCGCGCGCTCAACCGCCGCGTGGAAGTATCGCTCGTGAAGTAGGCGCATCCCGCATCTAATTCCGCAGCGAAGGCGTCACCCAAGTTCAAAGCAACAACGACCTCGCTCCAATGCGGAGCTACTCATACGGGTTGGAACCGAGCCGTGAAATGCCGCAGCGGCGGAGCTTGCCACACCATGCGCAGGCCCGCGATCCGGTCGCGCCTCGCGAAGACGTCGCTCAACACCTCACACACGTAATCGATGTGACTCTGCGTGTAGACGCGACGCGGAATGGCCAAGCGGACGAGTTCCATCGCTGCGACTGTTTCTTCGCCCGTCTGCGCGTCGGTAGATCCGAACATCACCGTTCCGATCTCGACGGCGCGAATGCCGCCTTCCAGATAGAGCTCGGCCACCAACGCCTGCCCGGGAAACAACCGCGCGGGGACGTGCGGCAGCATTGCGGCGGCATCGATGTAGATAGCGTGGCCGCCGGGGGGTTGCACGATCGGGACGCCGATACGCGTAAGATGGTCGCCGAGATATGCGGTCGATGCAATGCGATAATGCAGGTAGTCTTCGTGAAGCACCTCTTCGAGGCCGGTTGCCATTGCTTCGAGATCGCGTCCCGCAAGGCCGCCGTATGTGGGAAAACCCTCGGTCAGGATCAGCAAGCGCGATTCTCGTTTTACAAGTGCCTCATCGTTACAGGCGAGGAAGCCCCCGATGTTGACCAGCCCGTCCTTCTTTGCCGACATCGTGCACCCGTCAGCATAGGAGAAGAGTTCTCGCGCAACCTCGCGAGGCGTCTTTCCGGCGTAACCCTCTTCTCGTTCGCGTATGAACCAGCTATTCTCCGCGAAACGACAGGCATCGATATAGAGCGGAATCCGATGCCGGTTGCAGACCGCACGGACCGCTCGGATGTTCGCCATTGAAACCGGCTGGCCGCCGCCGGAGTTGTTAGTGACCGTCAGCACGACGAGCGGAACGCGATCGGCGCCGGCTTGCGCGATCACGGTTTCCAGCGCGTCGACGTCCATGTTCCCTTTGAACGGATGGATCGCGGCGGGAAGGCGCCCCTCGGCAGTGGGCAGGTCGACCGCCTGTGCGCCGGTCTCTTCGATATTTGCGCGTGTCGTATCGAAGTGGGTATTGTTCGGCACGACGTCACCCGGTTTGCACATGCTGCTGAAGAGGATGCGCTCGGCCGCGCGGCCTTGGTGCGTCGGCAGAACGTAACGAAAGCCGAAAATGCTTTGGATAACGTCGAGCAAGCGATAATACGATCTTCCGCCGGCGTAGGATTCGTCTCCGCGCATGATCGATGCCCATTGCTCGGCGCTCATCGCGCCGGTTCCGCTATCGGTCAGCAGATCGATCAACACGTGGTCCGCGTGCAGTAGAAATGGATTATAAGCCGCCTCTTCGAGAAAATTCCGGCGCTGAGCGCGCGTCGTCATGCGGATCGGTTCGACGCACTTAATACGGAAGGGTTCGATGATCGAACGATGGCCCATTCTAGGCTCGCTTCTCCAGAAGACCGGCCCCGCCTGTGCCTCGCGGGACGCGTTCAAAGAGGTCGACTCTTTGTATTCGCGACGAAGCTCGCATTGTAGGTTCCATGACGGTAATCAGATGTGGAAGCGGGCTGTGCGCCGAGCCCGATCGCCGGCATGAAAGCAAGAACACGCGAAGCTGCCGCGCTTACGAAAATAGCTTTGGCAGGTCTGCGCCGACGGCGTGGAAGCAGGTCTTGAATCGGCTGTCCGAGCGCACCGGCTCGAGCCTTGGGGCTAAGCGAGTCGCTGGGATGCCTCGTATTGCCCGCGACCGTTACTAGCGTAAAGGCGAGACGCACGCCGTTACGCGTACGAACTCCATCGGCGTCACGGCGCCATCCGGCCCGCTCCAGGAGGTTGCGGGCCACGGCGGGTTCGTAGGTCCGCCGTGGCAGTAGTTCGTAGCCGAATGCGGCCGCCGGCAACACGTTTCGGGCCTCGATGGGGAGATTGTGCTCGATGTCGTGCAAGATAGCCCGGTATGGCAACCGCCATGGCGAGCGCACGCCGCACGGTGACGTCGTGCAAGCCGGGCTTGCTCGCATTGATTTGGAGGGCCGAGAAACGGTTCGCCGGCGCGAGTTCTACGACGACGCCGCCGATTGAACGGTATTCGTCGATCAGAGAAGCCTGCGCCGTCTGGATTAGGTCGACCTGATGCTCCTGCAGTTCGACGGCGATCGTCTGCATGTCTGGAATGAAATGCATTTCGACGCGCGACAGATTCGGGCGTCTCTTGAAGTATCGGTCGAATCGAGTCAGCACGATACGGTCGCCCGGTGCCCACGAGACAAAGCGGAATGGTCCCGTTCCAATCGGGAGCGTGGACAATTCTCCGCTATTGAAATCGCTCCGCGCGAGGATACGTGCGGGCAGCACGGGTTTTCCGCTCTCTTCTGAAAGGAAGTGAGATATAAACGGCGGATAGCGCTCGCGAAGGTGCACCACGACGGTCCGGGCGCCCGCAGCTTTGATCGATAGGACACGATCGTATCCCTCGCGCCCGACGATGTTGTTGTGCGGATTCATGACGGCGTGCCATGAGGCAACGATATCGCGCACCGTAAACGGCTCGCCATCCTGCCAGACAATGTTACGGCGCAAATGGTACACGTAGGTGCGCCCATCGCGCGAGATTCCGCCGTTGGCTAGCGACGGTACGGTGTCGGCAAGATCGCCGATCAGCCGTCCTCGATTATCGGTGATGACGAGGTACGAATACACGAGGGACGCCAGATCGGACGTAACGTCGAGATCCGAAAGATACGGATTGAGATTGTCCGGTTCGGAAATTTCGGCAATCCGGAGAACGTGAGGGATCGTCCACGGGTGGCGTCCCTCAACGGGACTCAACGGGGCGCCTTTCACGCATGCCGCAAGGGTCGCACAGGCGAGTGCGATCAAAACGGTATGACGCATCGGTCGGCCCCCCTTCCTACGAGCACGCTGAGCGGGCGCTGGTCTTATTCGGATGAGATTGATACGTTGCCCGCCCGAGGCGCAACGAGAAGCCGCTGACGGCCTCGGCGAGTGCTTCTCTTAATGCGACTATCCCGCTGGCGGCAAACCTCTAAAGAGGATATGGACGCCTGCGGGCGGCGTACCAATAGGCGCAACCGTGAGTCTCGATACTAAGTAACTCCCGCGCCTCTGCTCTCTGCACGGCTTCGCGATTTGCGGGGCCGTGTTTCTTTCGCGCATTAACACGCTATCGCCCAAAAAGGGAGAACCCCTCAAGCTGTCGCGCGTAGACTGAGTCTTCGCGCCGCGCGGCTGCGGGTTGCCTGCAATACAACAGCGCCCCCCTCACCTTGGGATCGCGCCGGAACCGCCTGGCTCGGACCTGTCGCAATCTCTCGGGCGTACGAGCGACCTGCCCGTCCGTCGGGTTGAGCTTCGGGCGCGAAGGCCTGCGGGCTGGGCGCGCGCAAATGCACGGCTCGGCGTGGAATTGTTGCGGTTTTCCGATCTCGAATGTCACTATGGGGCGCGCGAAGTATTCTCGAGTCTTAGTGGCGCTTTCAACCACGGCGAACGCATCGGCCTCGTAGGCCCCAACGGCGCGGGAAAGTCGTCGCTCTTGCGTCTCCTCGCTGGCGTCGACCGGCCATTTGGCGGTACCGTCGTACGGGCGAAAGGCTTGAAGCTCGGGTATCTCGCTCAGGGCGTTGCCGACGAGACCGAGTCGACGCTGCAGGGCCTCGTCGACGCTGCGCTGGCTAAAGCGACGGACGAGGAGTGGGGCGTGCGCAACAAAGCGCTGCGCACCATGCTCTCCGCGTTCGGCTTCGCGCCAACGGAATACGATCGCCCGATACGCTCGTTTTCAGGCGGCCAGCGGGCGAAAGTAGCGTTAACGCACGTGCTGATCGACGAGCCCGACTACCTGATTCTCGACGAACCGACTAACCATCTCGACGTCGCGACGATCCGCTGGCTCGAATCGTTCGTGTCCAACGATCCCCGCGGTTATATCGTCGTTTCGCACGACCGCTACTTTCTCGACCGGATAGCTACGCGCATCTGGGAGATCGAGCGAGGGCGCTTCCACGCCTACGCACCCGAACGGCCCGCATACACTGCGTACGTCGCAGCGAAAGAAGTGCGGCTCGAGGCGGAGCGGCGCGAGTACGAAACCTTCGTTGTCGAACGCGACAAGCGGCGCAGGACAATCGCCGGCCTGCGAGCGACGCACACCTCCTCGGATTACAGCCAAGTGCGCAGTCGCGAGAAGCAGCTGGCGCGCATCGAAGCGACAACCCGAGCCCCGTCTCCGGCGGCTCCCGAACGCCCGATCTCCGTCCGCCTGCGCCCATCGCGGCGCCCTGGCAGCGGGTTCGCCTTCGAAGCCCGGGGCTTGAGCAAAGCGTACGATCAACAGCTCTTCAGCGGGCTAACGATCGACGTCGACCGCGGAGAGCGCCTCGGCATCGTCGGTCCAAACGGCTCCGGAAAGTCGACGCTTCTGAAGATACTCACCGGCGCAGCACAACCGGATTCCGGATCGGTCGTCTTCAATCCAGCGGCCCAAGTCGCATACTTTGCCCAGAATTCACACGATCAACTCGACGTCCAGGAGAGCGCGCTCGCAGCCGTGCTGGACGGCGCTGCGCTGACCCCGCAGGAGGCGCGCGCACTGCTCGGGCGCATGCGTATTAGCGGCGATGCCGCCGACAAAGCCGTGAGCGATTTTTCCGGTGGCGAGCGGCGCCGTATCATGCTGGCACGACTGATGGCGCGCGCGGCCGACATCTTGCTGCTCGACGAGCCGACCAACGATCTCGATATCGACAGCCGCGAAGCACTCGAAAGCGTCCTATGCGACTACGAGGGAACGATCGTCGTCGTCTCGCACGATCGCTATCTTCTGTCGCGCCTGTGCGATCGGGTATTGTGGGTTGAACGGGGCGCGTGGGGACTCATTGACGGCGGTTACGACGTGTACGAGGCGGCCCAGCGCGAGCGCGACAAAGCGGTGATTGACCGCGCGGTCGAAGAGTCGACCGTGCGCGCCAAGGCGTCGCGTGAAACGCCGTTGCGCGTACGCTCGCAGCTAAAGGGGCAGATCGAGCGAATCGAACGAGAAATCGAAGGCGTCGATGCGCGCGTCAACGAGATCGAGCTTCTCTTCGAGTCGCCCGAGATCTATGCCGACGCGGCCGGATCCAGGGCGTTGAGCGAAGAACTCGCTGGACTAAAAATGCGCAATCGGGAGTGCGTCATCAAATGGGAAGCGTTGCTACATCAACTCGAAGAAATGACGGCCACGTAACGATACACGGCGATCCAGCCGCTCGAAGAAATTGCCGCCGAAGCCTGCTTCACTGAGCAAAAGGCACATGACGAAGATCTTCAAGCGGATGACCGGGCTAATCAATAATCACGGCCTCTTACTAGCCCGCCCTTCTGCTTGGAGCAATCGGAAGGCACGAAATTAACCGCTATCCTTCAATTCCACGATATCGCTGCAGAACCCTGAAGTGCTACGATTGGAGGTGACGCAATTTTCGCCCGCTTCGAACCTCATGGAGCGCCTCTGAACTCCGCGCGCGACATATGCGAAGAGGAGGGTCCAGTGTTCCTATCGGTATTTTTCCTGCCCGTCTACTTTATCGTCCTGATATTGATAGTCTCCAGTGTAAAGATTCTGCGCGAATACGAACGCGCCGTCGTCTTCCGTCTCGGGCGCTTCCAAGCCGTCAAGGGGCCGGGGCTCATCCTTATCCTTCCGTTTGTTCAGCAGGTCGTGCGCGTTGACTTACGCACCGTGGTCATGGAGGTGCCCGGCCAGGACGTGATCTCGCGAGACAACGTCTCCCTGAAGGTCGACGCGATTCTGTACTTTCGCGTCGTGGACGCTCAAAAAGCAATCATCCAGGTTGAGAACTTCTTAAGCGCGACCAATATGCTAGCTCAGACGACGCTGCGCTCCGTACTGGGCGAACACGAACTGGACGAGGTACTCGCCAAGCGCACCGAGATAAATGCTGCCGTCCAAAACACGCTCGACGTTCAGACCGAATCCTGGGGCATTAAAGTCATTAGCGTCGAGATTCGGGAAGTGACGCTTACCGAGAATATGATTCGTTCGATCGCCAAACAGGCCGAAGCAGAACGCGACCGCCGCGCTAAGGTCATTCATGCCGAGGCTGAGTTTCAAGCGGCGCAGACGCTCCTCAACGCGGCACGTATCCTTGCAGAAGATCCCGCGGCCATGCAGTTGCGGTACCTGCAAACGCTCACCGAAGTCGGTGGCGAACAGAACTCGACAATTGTCTTTCCGATGCCGATCGACCTCATCAAGCCGTTCCTACAGATCATGCAGAACCACGCGAAGGATACAACATCCGTGTCGAACGGCGCAAAGACACCACTGGGAGCGACTCCACTGAAGTGACCTTACGAACTATCCGACCACGTCAGGAGGCAAATAACGTGAACAATTTTTCAAAGCGCGTAACTCGGAAGGAGGCGCTAACAAATCTCCTCGTCCTTCCGGCACTCGCGGGCGCATTGGCATTCGGAGTGACGACGATCGCTCGAGCCGACAGCAGAACCCAACTGAAGTATCAGGCGACCCCGAAAGGCGATCAGAAGTGCTCGGGGTGTTCGCTTTACACTGCGGGAAAGACCCCAACAGGCGACGGTACGTGTAAGGTGATTACCGGGCCTATCAGTCCAAACGGCTGGTGCACGGCCTTCTCACAGCGGTCTTCGTAAGCCTCGATTAAACTTCAGCGGCGCAGTGTTCGCTATGCCGAGGAGCAGGCGCTGCACGAGCGCGCGCCGGCGATTCGGGAACGCGTGCTTGGACCGGGTTCCCCAGGTTCGTGACCCGCTCGGCAACCGCATTCAACGATTCGCGGATTGAGAGGTTGTCAGGACATGGTGGAAACCGTCTTAAGATCGACTCCACTGGCCGATGTCTGGGTGGTCAAGCTGTGGGCGCAAGTCCTGGAAGCGCATTGAACCTTCACCCTACAACCAAATATCATGTAATTGACTATACCGCTCTACCAGTGGCCGTGCTACGTTGAGCGTGCTGCCATCCGGCGGCACACCCAAAGAAAGCAACAAGCAATGGCCTTGCAGTCCGTCACGCCCGCGATGGAGTACGAAAGCGTCAATCCCTTCGACGGCAAAACCCTGAAAACGTTCGTCGAAATCACCGACGAGCAACTGGAAAACAAAATCGCAGCCGCCCAAACCTGCTACGAGACGTGGCGGCACAAGACGTACGCCGAGCGCTCGGCGATCGTCGCCAAGGCGGCGGCGATCATGCACGACAAGCGTGACGACTTCGCACGCCTGGCGACGCTCGAGATGGGCAAGCGCATCGACGAAGCGCGCGGCGAGATAACGTTCAGCGCAGATATTCTCGCCTACTACGCCAAGAACGCCGAACGCTTCCTCGCGCCGGTTAAGCTAAACCCGGTCGTCGGCACGGCGCACATGGAGAGCAGCCCGATGGGCGTGATCTTCTGCGTCGAGCCGTGGAACTTTCCGTTTTACCAGCTCGCACGTGTAGCCGGCCCGCATCTGATGGCCGGCAACGTCATCGTGGTGAAGCATGCCGGCATCGTCCCCCAATGCGCCATCGCCTTTGAGAAGCTGTGGATGGAAGCGGGAGCGCCGGCCGGCCTGTATACGAACCTTTTCGCGACGCACGCTCAGTCGGATCGCATCGTCAACGATCCGCGCGTCAGAGGCGTCGCGCTGACCGGAAGCGTCGCGGCAGGCAAGAGCGTCGCGTCCAAGGCGGGCGCAAACGTCAAGCCTTCATCGATGGAACTCGGCGGAAGCGACGCGTTCATCGTTCTCGAGGACGCGGATCTCGACCATGCGATCAAGTGGGCGGTCTGGGGCAGAATGTACAACGCCGGCCAGACGTGCTGCGCGGCCAAGCGCTTTATCGTCGTGGAAGCAGTGGCCGACAAGTTCCTCGAGAAGTTCCGTGCGGCGCTCGCCGCTCTCAAGCCGGGCGATCCGATGGACGAACAAACGACGCTGGGACCGCTTTCCAGCGAGCCCGCCTTGCTGCAGTTGCTCGAGCAGGTTGATGCGGCGGTCGAGCACGGCGCAAAGCTGGCGCTTGGCGGCAAGCGAATCGAACGCTCCGGCTCGTTCATGCAGCCGTCGATCCTGACGGACCTCAAGCCGAACAATCCCGCATTCAGGGAAGAGTTCTTCGGCCCGGTCGCCCTCTTCTTCCGCGTCAAGGATGAAGACGCGGCGATCGCTCTCGCCAACGACTCCGACTTCGGATTGGGCGGCTCCGTCTTTACCAAGGACGAAGCCCGCGGCCAACGCGTTGCAAGCCGCGTCGAGACGGGCATGATGTTCGTCAACAACATCTCCTGGTCGGATGCAGAGCTGCCGTTCGGCGGGATCAAGTATTCCGGCTACGGCCGCGAACTCGGCGACATGGGCATCCAAGAGTTCGTCAATAAGAAGCTCGTCCGCTTCGGCAACATCGAGGCCCCGTCATGACGGCGACCGGATCGGTCCTGACACCCGAGGCCCCGGCGCGCGGCGGAGTGGCGACCATGAAGGCGCTCGTCTATCTGGGCGACGGGAAGAAGGCCTTCCAAGACAAACCCAAACCGGTCATCACCGCTCCGACGGACGCGATCGTGCGTATCGTCAAAACCACGATCTGCGGAACCGACCTGCACATCCTCAAAGGCGACGTGCCGACGGCCAAGCCCGGACGGACGCTCGGGCACGAAGGGGTCGGCATTATCGACGAAGCCGGCTCCGCGGTGCGCGCCTTCAAGAAGGGCGACCGCGTCCTCATCTCTTGTGTTACGTCGTGCGGTGCGTGCGTGTACTGCCGAAGGCTCATGTTCTCGCACTGCCTCGACGGCGGCTGGATCTTGGGTAACGCCATCGACGGCACGCAAGCGGACTTCGTCCGCATTCCCCACGCGGATACGAGTCTGTATCCGATTTTGACGGGCGAAGACGATGAGCCGCTGGTGATGTTCAGCGACATCCTCCCGACCGGGTACGAGTGCGGCGTCCTCAACGGCCACATCGCACCGGGGAGCGCGGTTGCCATCGTAGGATCGGGGCCGATCGGGCTTGCGGCGCTGTTGACCGCGCAGTTCTACTCGCCGGCCGAGATCATCATGGTCGACCTCGACCAGAAGCGCCTCGACATCGCCTTGCGCTTCGGCGCGACGAAAGCCGTCAATAGCACCGACGGAAAGGCGAAGGAAGCCATCCTCGCGCTGACCGGCAAGCGCGGCGTCGACACCGCCATCGAGGCCGTCGGCATTCCGGCCACGTTCGAACTCTGCGAACAGATCGTGGCGCCGGGCGGCCACATCGCGAACGTCGGCGTGCACGGAAAGCCCGTGTCGCTGCACCTCGAGCAACTGTGGGATCGCAACATCGGCATTACGACACGGTTGGTGGACACCGTCAGCACGCCAACGCTCCTCAAGATGATGCGCGCTCGCAAGATCGACCCTAAGAAGCTGATAACGCACCACTTCAAACTCACCGACATCATCTCGGCGTACGACACGTTCGCCCACGCAGCAACGACCGGCGCGCTCAAGGTTATCCTGGACGGATAGTGTTCGTCAACGTCGCGATCCTCAAAGAGACTCAAGCACACGAGCGCCGCGTGGCGCTCGTGCCTGCTGTCGTACCAAAACTGTGCAAACTCGGCGCGAAGGTCCACATGCAGGCCGGCGCCGGCGACGCCGTCGGCCTGCCCGACTCCGCGTACAAAGACGTCGCCTTTACGGCCGATCGCGCCGCCCTCGTTTGCGACGCCGACGTCGTGCTCTGCGTGCAGCCGCCCGCTCTCGAGGTCGTAGCCGAGATGAAGGAAGGCGCCATCCTGGTCTGCTTCATCTTTGCGGACCACGAGAAACGGCTCGTGCACGAACTTCTGGAGGCGAAAAAAATCTACGTCGTCAAGCGCGGCCAGGGCAAAGGCTACAGCGGCGTCGTCAACGGTTTGTTCTACGCCAACAACTGCTTCATGGTGTACGGCGACGCCTCGGCCGTTCTCGGGAAGATGATTGAAGCGGTCAAGGGCCTCGGAGCCGCAGCCGCATGAGCGTTCGCTCTCACACTCAACTCAACACTACCAATACAGGAGTCAGTTATGGCAGGTAAGATGCAAGCCGCAGTCGTCGAAGCCTTCGGCAAACCGCTCGTCCTCAAAGAGGTCGACGTCCCTATCCCCGGCGCGGGCCAGATCCTCGTGAAGACGGAGGCGTGCGGCGTCTGCCACACCGACCTGCATGCCGCCGCCGGCGACTGGCCGCTCAAGCCGACGCTACCGTTTATCCCAGGGCACGAAGCGATCGGGCTAGTCGCCGCTTTGGGTCCCGGCGTCACGAACGTAAAGGAAGGCGACCGCGTCGGCGTGCCGTGGCTCTACTCGGCCTGCGGTCACTGCGAGTATTGCTTGACGGCGTGGGAGACGGTCTGCCCCCATGCCGAGTTCGGTGGTTACACGCGGAACGGCGGGTTCGCCGAATACCTGCTCGCCGACCCAAACTACGTCGCTCACATACCAAAGGGACTGAAGGCCGAGGAAGCCGCGCCGCTGATCTGCGCAGGCATCACCACATATAAGGGCATCAAACAAACCGAAGCCACCGCCGGTGAATGGATCGTGATCTCGGGCTGCGGCGGCCTCGGTCACCTAGCGATTCAATACGCGAAGTTCATGGGGCTCTACGTGTGCGCCATCGACATCGACGACGGCAAGCTCGCTCTGGCAAAAAAACTTGGCGCGGACTTCGTAGTCAACGCGAAGACGTCGAGCACTCCTGCCGGCGACGTGAAGAAGGCGACGGGCGGCGGAGCGCACGGCGTCCTGATCACGGCGCCCTCCTTGCCGGCGTTCAAACAGGGCGTCGAAATGACACGCAAGCACGGGACGTGCGTACTCGTCGGCCTTCCGCCGGGTGATTTTCCGGTCCCGCTCTTCGACGTCGTCGCGAACTGCATCAGCATCCGCGGCTCGTTTGTCGGCAATCGCGAAGATATGGCCGAAACGCTGGCGATCGCAGACGAAGGCAAGGTCCGAGCCGACATCGAGCTCGAGCCGCTCGCTTCGATCAACAGCGTCTTCGAGCGCCTTGAGGTCGGGAAGGTTGCCGGACGCGTCGTTCTCGAGTTCGCGACCGTAAAGAACAGTCGGCCCAAATCAGCCGCTCAGCAAGTTCTCGTTCCGGTGTGACGCCATCGCGTGCACCCATCGATCCATGAAAGGATAGGTGCGCTTGTCGGACGCCGCATGTGCAGCGGCGGCTCGCCCAGTAGGCGTCATCGCCGGCGACGTTGCGGCTGCGCTAGGCCAAGCGTCACATGGCCGCCTGATGGATTTGCGATCCGTAGCTTTTAGAAAGAGAACTGACAATGCTTACTGCGACACCAGCACCCTCGGCAGCGGCGACCACGGCCGCCGTGCTGAAAGGGACCGGACCGATCTCGAAGCACCGGCTAACGATCGAAGAGAGAGCACTCCCGGCATTGCGGGCGGGCGAGATTCTGGTCACTGTTCGAGCCTGCGGGGTTTGCCGAACCGATCTCAATATCGTCGAAGGTGATCTGCCGCCACACCACTCGACGATCGTACCAGGCCACCAAATCGTCGGCATCGTCGCCGCAGCAGCGCCAGGAGTCGAGCTCAAGATCGGAACCCGGGTCGGGATCTCATGGCTTGGCGGCACCGACGGCACGTGCCGGTTCTGCCGCGAAGGGCGCGAAAACCTGTGCGACCATCCCGTCTATACCGGATACGATGTGGACGGCGGCTACGCGAAGGCGGTCGTTGCTCGGGCGGACTTCGCCTATCCTCTGAGCGATCGGCTCGACGATCTTCACGCCGCTCCGCTGTTGTGCGCCGGCATCATCGGGTTCCGCGCATTACGCGTGGCGGGCGTTCAGAAAGGCGAACGTGTCGGGCTCTATGGCTTTGGCTCATCGGCGCACCTCGCGCTTCCGATCCTCAAGAGTTGGGGATGCTCCGTGTACGTCGCGTCGCGGGGCGCGCAGCATCGCGCAACCGCCAAGAAGCTCGGCGCCGACTGGGCGGGCAAAGAGCATCACCGCCCGCCGGAGCCGCTGGATCGGGCGGTGACATTCGCACCGGTCGGCTCCGTCGTCGTCTCCGCTTTAGGAGCCCTGCGCAAGGGCGGAGTCGTGGCCATCAACGCGATCCACCTCGATCATATTCCGCAGTTCGATTACGACTCGCTTCTTTGGGGCGAACGCGAGATTCGAAGCGTAACCAACATGACGCGAGCCGACGCAAGAGACTTTCTGGAACTCGCGGCACAACTGCAACTCAGGCCCGCGACGCGCGAGTTTTCGCTCGAACACGTCAACCAAGCGCTGAGGGCCGTGAGCGAGGATACGATCGACGGCTCTGCCGTCATCACTATGACTGAATAAGCCGAACTGTCGCGCGTTGACACGTTCACGATGAGCGGGCGTGCCGCATTGGAACCGATGCACGCGAATAACTCTCTCGGCTGGCACCGGCGATGCCAAGGCTGCTCTCGATTCTCTAGTTCTATCGTCGCCGGCGGGTTTCGGTGCTCGCGCGGGAGTATCGCAAGCGGCCGTCTAAAAGCAGGTGCGTTTCGTTCTTCCCCCACCCCGCTGACCGTTAGGGAGTCATCTATACAATGCGAGCCTTTACCGTGCTCTCTTGTTGCGCGATTCTTACCGCTTGCTCCGGAGCGATGTATCGCGCATGAGCGTGCGTCGTGGGAACAAGCGGGGTTGCGAAGTTAGCGCTCGAAGGTGAAGATACGCTTCCAGTCGTTTTTCATGCTGATAACGATCCAGTCTTTCGAGCGAGCTTCGTCATAAAGAGCCTGCGTGAACGTGCCGATCTTTGTATCGGGCAAACCTTGAGCGGGCCCGTATGCATATTCGCGGATCGAGTCGTCGTGCAGCACCAGCATCATCAAACGTGCCCCACCGCCGCTGCCGGTATACTCGAGCATCTGCCGATCACCGGTGCTGTTGCCGAATGCGGCCTGGGGTTGAAGCCCAGTGAACAGGTAGATATCTTCCGGTTTGCCGGACATATTGTTGTTGAGCAGTAGTTTCGGCGCTTTGATCAGCGTCGCTTTGCCGTTCTCACTGTACTCAAACTGAGTATCCTCAGCGGAGCCTATTACCTCTTCGGTCGGCACGCCGTAGACCCGGTCCGCATAGGCACGCACGAAGTCTTGGCCGCCGCCGGTCACGATATACGTCTGATATCCGTTAGCCCGCAGGTAGCGCATCACTTCCAGCATCGGCTGATAGAGCAGATCGGTGTAGGGCCGATCCCAGCGAGGGTTCTTCGCCTTTGCGATCCACTCTCTCGCAGCTGCTTGGAAGGCGCCGACGGGCATCCCCGAATGCGTGACGGCAACGATGGCTTCGAGATCTTTCATCGTGAACTTCGCCATTGCCGCCTTATCGCCGGCGAGTACGAACTTGAAGGGCTCAGTCGTCTTCCAGGCGGGGTGCTGCGGGGCTAGTTCGACAACGCGATCCAAAGCGAATACCAGCTCCGTGTATAGCGGGTGCTCGACCCAGGTCGTACCGTCTTGATCGAAAGTGGCAAGACGGTCTTTGGGCGCCACGTATCTTGGACTCGACGGATCGGTCGTAACTCGTACGAAATCGAGAATAGCCTGCTTCGCCGGCCCGGCGGTCCAGGAAGGTAATGGATCGGGCTCCGCCAGTGCGACGATTGGGTCCAGAAAAGTCGACGCCGCCGCGCCCGAGATGGCGATCACTGCCTGGCGGCGGGTCATTGAAAGCCGCATCACGTCTCCTTTTGGCGGTACATTTTCTTAGAAGCTTCCCGACTGCGCGCTCCCGTTCTGAGGAGGAGCGCGGCGGGCTTTTACCGAGCTAGCGTTAACGGCGACCCGGGATCGACTACTGAGTCAGAAACAAAGACATAAACCGAGTGGGTTTCGATCGGGATAGAAGCGACAAACTCGGCGCCTTCCGGAACATCATCACCCGAATAGCAAACGTGGACCTTTAGCTTTTTTGTCTGCACAGGCTTTTGCTGGGCGGCAGCGGCCGAGGAGCCTGCCTTCGGCTCAACTCCCCACAGAAGAAGCCATATATCGCCCATGTTATCAGTGGATCGCGAGGCTGCAATCGGCTTAAACGCCGTCGGAACCTCTATTTCAGCCGGTCCCTTTGGAGTCGCTGCTTCAATCTCGCCAAATCCCGGAAAAGCAAGCTTATGAGACACGAGCGTATTCATCTACGACCTCCAATATACGTACTTCTTCGTGTGCCTCGCGATGCGGCCAGATGGCGGTGGCCCCCACGGCACGGCACGGGCGCCGAAAGCTCCAATGCCCATGAATAGGCGGCTACGATTCGAATCCTAAACCTTGGCACGTAGCCGGAATCTTACCTTAAATGACGAAGAGAGATGTCGCTTGTAGGAGAGGCGCATTTTGCTACACGTCGGCACCCGCGTCTTTACCTCGTTCCGGCGTCGGGCCCGCCGTTCGCGCTATCGGCTGGACACTGTTCTCCTTGCGGCACTGCTCCTGGGCATCGCCGCGCCGCTTGCGACGCAGCCGTCGGGGCCGAGACCGCCCGCGCCTCGGTCGACTCCATCTCCTTCGCCCTCTGGTCCAACGGCCGGCAAACTTACGGTTTTTGGCCAATACACAGGGGAGTTCGCAGCCAATGCCACCGGCGGCGAGCAGCTAGGCTCTGCCTTTGCCAACTCGTTCCTGCTCGGCGCCAACTACACGTTTGCGCATACACGGCCCGACGACGTTGGATCCCTGCATTTCATATTTACCGAGGGCTGGGGCAGCAGCCTTACGCAGAATGCGCTCGGGAACATCGCGTCGGTCCAAGGAGTCTACGGCGCCGGCGAAACGCCGCGTATCTCGGAGCTCAACTACGAGCAGCAGAGCGGCAAGTTCGACGTGCAGGTCGGGCGCCTAGTCATGCAAAGCGATTTCGCTGCGTCCTTCAACTACTGGGGCTGCAACCTGTGGTGCTTCTATCAGAACGGCGCGACCTTCGACGCCGCACCCACCAATAGCGGGTACTCCTACTTTCCGTTGTCCACGTGGGGCGCGTCCGGAAGAGTCTCGCCGTCGCAATCCTTCTACGCCCAAACGGGCATCTTTCAGACGACGCCCGCCGAGTACGCCAACCGCGGCCACGGATTCAACCTGAGCTTCAATGGGGCCGGCATCGACGTTCCGCTCGAATTCGGGTTTCTTAGCCACGATCGCAACGGGAACTACAACGGCAGCGTGCGGGTCGGCGGATACTACGACACGTCGAATGCCCTGGGCGCGCAGAACAACTTGAGCAGCTTCGTTGCACCGGGCAGTCCCGCGCTGAACCAAGTTCCCTCAACGACCTATCGCGGGCAAAGTGGGGAATGGCTGCTCGTCGACCACCTCATCAGCGGTTCGTCGGCGCCGAACGCGCGCGGCGTGGCGATCTTCGGTACCTATGCCTACGGCGATCCGCAAACCGCCTTCTTAAGCAACTTCGCCGACGCCGGCATCGTCGTGCACGGTACGTTCGCGGACCGTCCGAACGATACGATCGCCCTGGGCTGGTTTTACCTCGACGTCAACCCGCGTTTGCGCGCGTTCGAATACCAACTGCGAAGGGAAGGATTCGCGGTTCCCACCAACAGGATCGAACAGGACCTTGAGCTGAACTACGGTATCGACTTGGCACCGTGGGCCTTCTTGAGGCCGAGCATCCAGTACGTCATCAACCCGGCCGGTACGATGGGCGGCTACGTCTATCCAGGCGGAGCCGTGGGATTGCACAACGCCCTCGTCATCGGATTCAATGCTACGTATCTCTACTGAGCGGGATCGCCCGGTTCTGGGCAAGGAGTGAACGAATGAAAACAGTTCTTCGTGCATTGGCTGGGCTCAGCGCCCTCGTGCTGACGGTCGCGGGCTTGTGGCTTGCAGGCGGCCGCGCTCATGCAAGCGTGGGATTCGATCCTTCCGTGCGGCCCGCATACGGCGAACCCGTCGTGCTCTCCAGCAAAGACGGCGTTCTCGAAGTAACGCTGACGCCGCGCCAGAGTTCCGCTCGTCTCAATACGGTCGCCCAGCCCGTAAAGAATATGCTGCTCTTCGATTATTTGGTCGAGCAGGGCACCGCGTCCAACGGCCAAGTGTCGGGGACGCATCAGTACCCCGGGCCGACGCTGCATGTCGAGCCTCGCGAGAGGCTCATCGTTCACATCAACAACGAACTGCGCAACCTGTCGGTTCGCGACTTTTACGACCCGAGGTTCACGCCCAAGGGGCAACCGGTACCGCTCTATCCGGCGATGATGACCTCGTCGCCGTTCAACTTACACGTGCACGGCGTACACGTCAGCCCGCGCGGCAATGCTGATAACGTGCTCCTGCACATCGACCCGGGCATGTCCAACACCTACGTGTACGATATCCCCAAGGACATGACGCCCGGAACGTACTGGTATCACAGCCATCTTCACACGGTTACGGCATCGCAGACGTATTACGGCTTGGCTGGCGTGCTGCTGGTCGGCAGGGCCGACAGCGAGATCCCGCTTGTCACGCAGAACCACATACCGATCCGCACGATGTTGCTGCAGTACAACTGGGTCTTCGATCGTAGGGGCGGATTGGCGCAGATGAACAACCCGGACTGGAACCAATATGTGAGCACGCTGACGCCGCCCACGGGCAACCAGCTCGCGAACGGGAGCTATCGTCCGCTGCTGACTCCCCCGGATTTTTTTGGCTCTAAGAAGGGCACGCAGTGGGCCACGGTCTGGTACTCCGGGCTACTGTCGATCAATAACTCGCGCGGCAAGTTTCAGTTCATTCCTGCGAATTTAATGCGCTTTACGCCGGCTGCCAGCTCCGGCACGCTGATCAAGGCCAATCCTTCGCTTCCGGACTACGACCGCGACGTGCAGTTCACCGTCAACGGATTGTTCGAACCCGTCCTGAAGGTCAAGCCGGGCCAAACCGAGATCTGGGTCCTTGCCAACGTCAGCGACATCGCTTACATGAACGTCGAGCTGACCGACACGGCGACCGGGTACCATCCGAAGATCGCCATCGTCGGGCAAGACGGCATCGCGTACGGCAAGGTCGAGTATTCGTACGAACACGAGGGAACTCAGCTGCTCATCCCGCCGGCGGCTCGCTATGCGATCGCGGTGACGATGCCCGCCAAAGGATCACTGCGGCTTGAGATTCCGGGTGTCGGGTCGGCGGGTCAGCCGCTCAATGCGCCGGGCATTCTCTACACCAACAACGGAACGAAGAACCCTCCCGCACAGCTGGGAACGCTCAGCGTGTTACCTTCGGCGTACAGCTACGTCGACGGATTCTTCGTCTACCCTTCGCAGAAGCTGCTCGATGCCGTTCCCGATGAAGGGCAAGGCCTCACGACGGCGTTTGTGCCCGGGCAGGGACTCGATGCGCCGACGCCCTTCCACGATCTCTCGCAAGTCAAACCCGATGTCAGCCGCACGCTGGTGATAAACGGCGGATTTCTCAACACGCATGCGAACGACGAAGATCCCAAGTCGTTCGTCTACGCGTTTGGCGGGAACACGTTTCCGAACGTTCCGTTGATCCAGGCACGCCTTGGATCCGTCGAAGAATGGAAGTTCGTCAACTACAACAACGACTCGCATCCGATTCACGTCCACGTCAACGACTTCCAGGTGACGGAGGTTCACGATCCCACGACCGGAACGAAACTCGGCCCGATGATGCACGGACAGGACAACGCGAACGTTCCCACGCCGTTGGGCGGTGAAGAGGCGGTGATTCAACCCGCAACGCTCACGATGCGGACGAAGTTTAACGACTACTTGGGCTTATACGTGCTGCACTGCCACCGTCTCAATCACGAAGATAACGGCTTGATGGCGCTGATTAACGTCATTCCGGCCGTCTCCGACTACGCGGTGGCCGTTCCGGGCTCGCCGAGCCATCCGGCGACGGTGAAAGTCTTCGACGGCAACGGCGACCGGCTCATTGCGACCGTTACGCCGTTCCCGGACTTCTTCGGAACGCCTAGCGTTACCATGGGCGACGTAGACGGCGACGGAATCTACGATCTCATCGTCGGCGCGGGCAAGGGGCACTCACCCGACGTGGTCGTGTACTCCGGTTCGGCGGCCGGTGACAAACCTGCGTTCTCAACGGAGATTGCACGGTTTGCGGCGTTTTACTCCGGACAGACGGGCGGCGTGAGCGTTGCTTCGACGCAGATCGACGGGCGGTCGCCCGACAATATCATCATCGGCTCCGGTGCCGGCATGACGGATACCGTGCGTGTCTTCAGCAGCGAGCTTCCGGCCGTGGGTACGGCACCTGCGATATTCGCATCGTTCCAGCCGTACGGGCGCGACACGTCCGGCGTAACGCTCGCGGCAGGCTTCGTCGATTTCTTGAGCGGGCGTAATAACATCGTGACGGCACCCGGAACCGGCGGGCAGGTCAAGGTGTTTTCATACTCGCTCATGACACCGATCGGCGCTCCGCCGGCGTGGCCCAACAATCCCGGCACACCGCAGATCGACGCGTCGTTTGCACCGTTCGGCGCGGGCTATCGCGGCCCAATCTCGATTGCCGCCGGGTGGCTCGCCGGGTCGTACGGCGGCCCCGAAGCGATTGCGGCGGCACAGCTTTCGGGCGCGGCAACCGTGAAGGTCTTCTCCACCGGCACCGCGCTCCAGGGAAATCCGACTATGTACCTGCACAGCGCAATGATGTACGACTCGACCGCGAACTTCAGCGAGATCGCGTCGTTCGCGCCGTTTGCCGGTGCCGGAGCAGCTCGCGTCGCGACGACGTCCACTACGATCGGCGCCGACCTGCTCGTGAGCGGCAATTCGGGCGGTAACGTACGAATCGAGAAATACCGCCTAACGAGGTCCAGCCCGCAGGCGAACGCGCTGACGCCGATACCCGTACACGCGGTCTGGTCGACGGACGGAACGGCACCGCTCATGCTCGGCGGAGACTAGCCCTTCGGCTGATGGAATTGAAGGGCAACCAATCGTCGCTCGCCATCTCCGCCGGCGCATCTGGCCTAGGAGCGCGCAGGTGTGCGCTCCGCTGTGGTGGCAACATCAATCGGTCTTACATACCAAATGAACGTCCGCGAGCAGACCGGTAGCTTAGACGGGTCATTTATCGTTTCTTGCGCCGACCGTCCTGCTACCTTCGCAGGCGCATTAGCCCTGCTCGAAGCGCGCTCCGCGCAACCACGTGGCACGCACGGGGATCTGCGCGATCGTGGAAGGATGGACGGCGAGCGGATCCTCGCCTAACTCGACGAGATCGGCCTCTTTGCCGAGCTCGATTGAACCGATACGATCCTCGAGCTGGCACGCGATCGCGGCGTTGATCGTCATCGCTTCGAGCGCCCGTTGCACTGATACGCGCAGATCCGGGCCGAGCGGGCTCGTCGCGCCGATCGGCAGGCGCATCACCGCCGTTTGGATATAGCGCAGCGGTTGAATGTCGGTAGTCGCGTAGTCCGAGTGCATCGACCACACCATGTTGCGGTCGATCGCTTCCTTCGCGTTGTCGATGCCCGTCGCGCGTTCAGCTCCGAGGATGCGGGAATAGAACGGCTCGCCCCAATCGTACACGTGTCCCTCGGTGAAGGAGACCGCGAGATTCATGCCTTGCAGCGCATCCCATTGCTCCGGCCGCGTTACGGTGCAATGTTCCAGGCGGTTGCGGAAACCAGTTGCGGCAGTGGCGCCGTAGGCGCTCGAGAAAGCGCCGAGCGCGAGGTCGATCCCGGCATCGCCGTTTGCGTGGATAGCGGTGCTCCAGCCGTTTTTCTTCGCAAGTGCGACGAGCGCGTTCAACGCTTCCGGTTGCCAGTCGAGCTCGCCCCGATCACTCGGCCGGCCGAGATACGGGTGGGTGAGCGCACCTGTGTAGCCCTGCAGCGAACCGTCCGCCCAGAACTTCACGCACGGAACCGAGAACTTACCGTCCGCGAGGAAGATCGGCTTGCCCGGCGAGCGTTTGATGCCGGCGACGAAGTCATCGAAGGTCGAATGTTGCTGAAAATCGGGCATCGCACTGATCCGCACCGGGTTGTCGGCGCGGTTCACGAGCGCCGTGAAGATCGCCCAATCGTCCTGGACGTTGCCGGTGGGGCCGATGCCCGCGTCGTGCACGGTTGTCACGCCGGCCTTCGCCATCGTTGCGAGCAGATCGCCGTACCATCCCGTGATCTTCGGCGCGGTCACTTTGATCGATGCCAGGATCACCTTGAGGAACGGCGCCAAGGCGGGAGGTTCGTAGATAACGCCGTCGAGCGCGCCGCTCGCATCCTTACCGTAGCGGCCGCCGCCGGCGACGTCCGGAGATTGCGCCGTGATCCCAACGAGTTCGAACGCCTTGCTGTTTGCGTAGCCGATGTGCCCCGACGGATTGATCACGAAAATCGGTATCTCGCTCGAGACGCCGTCCAAATCCGCAATCGAGAGTTGGCGGTACGGCGCCATCACCGAGTTGTCGAAACCGAAAGCTCCGTACCACGCTCCGCTCGGCACCTTGGCGAGCCCGCCTCGGAGCGCGGTAACGAATGCGGCGAGCGACGCGCACTGCGGATACCGTGCCGAGAGCGCGTTCGCCAGCCAAATCTGGTAGATGAAGTGCATGTGCGGCTCGACGAAACCAGGCAGAACGGTCGCGCCCTTGACGTCGACAATCGCGGTCTTAGGTCCGCGAAAGGCCATAACGTGGCTCTTGGAACCGATTGCTACGAAACGGCCTGCGGCGATCGCGACCGCCTGTGCGGTTCGCTGCTTCGCCGACATCGTGCGGAATCGGCCGTTGATGAGGATCGTGTCGGCCAGCCCGGCGACCGCGGCGCTCGCCGGCAGTGCCGACGCCGCGACGAGCCCGCCAACCATCGCGACGAACTCTCCGCGCAGCATGCCCGTTGCAGTGCGAAGCGCTTCCAAATATGGGGGTCGACAATGACAATCCATGAGCAACCTCTTTCGTTAAGCGTCGAGAAGTGAAGGGCGCCCTTTAGCAATAGGGACTTCGATGACGCTCGTTCCTTTAAATTCCAAAGCAGCGATGAAAGCCCGCCTCACCTCATCGGCCGTCTTCGCGTGAGTCGAACGCGCGCCGTATCCTTCGCCCAACGATGCAATATGGAGACCGGGTAGATCGAGTCCGGGCACGTTGGGAGTTTGCTCGAGCTGAGCGAATTGCTTCAGAACGGCGTATTCCCCGTTACACAAGGTCAGGAATACGACATGGGCATTTTCTTGGACTGCGGTGTAAATGCTTTGCACTGAATACTGGAACGAACCATCACCCATTACGACGATCACGGGCCGCCCTCTCCCTGATTTCTTCTCCGCCAGAGCTAATCCAACGCCCGCAGGCATATTCCATCCTAAGGCACCGGATGCGAAGGTATAGAAACAATCGGGTCGATCGATCTTAAAGCATTGCGTAAGCTCGATGAAGTTCGAGGGCGATTCTTCCAGCAAGACGAATTCCTTCGGAAACAATGGCTTGAGCATTTTGAAGACAGCGCTCGCCGATAACGGTTCGGCTGTGCTAATCTGCGAAGGCGGCGCATCGGGCGCTTTAGCCACGGTCGCGCTAGCCTGGCGCGCGTTCACCAGCGAAGTAATCGCCTCAAGGAACAACAAGCTGTCGGAGACTAGGCTATCCCCGACCGCGGCCTTGGAAGATGCATTCGGATCGTCAGTGATCTGCAGCAGGCGAGCTCCATCAGGCAAATACGGGCCTGGCACGTAAGGGTAATAACGAAATACTGGAGCTCCGATCACAACGATCAGATCGTGGCCTCGCAAGGAATTCGCAAGCGGCGCAATGGCCGGCGGCAAAGACCCAGCGTATAACGGATGCGTTTCCGGAAATGGGGTGCGCTCGGCAAGCGGCGCAGCATAAACCTTAGCTTGCAGTCTTTCCGCAAATTGAATTCCCGCATCCCAGGCGTTGCTCCGGGCGATGTCCGAACCATAAACCAGCGCGGGGTTTTTGCTATCGTTGATTTTTTGCGCGAATTCTTTTATCCTCGCCGGATCGGGGCCGAATCGGGTGCTAACCGTCCTGAATACGTCGACCTCATCCATTTCACGATCCCAATCGTCCATAGGAATCGAAAGAAATACCGGGCCGGACGGTTGTTGAACGGCTGTGGCGTAGGCTCGCATCAGCGCGGCCGGCACGTCTTGCGCTCGAGCCGGCTCGTAGCTCCACTTCACGTAGGGGCGGGGCACGTTGCTCGCCTCAATATTTGTAAGCAACGGCTCGTTCAATATCATCGCACGCGCCTGCTGCCCCGCGGTGATAATGAGCGGCGTCTTAGCCTGGAAAGCGGTCGAAATCGAACCCATGGCGTTAGCAAGTCCGGCGCCGGTGTGGACGTTCACGAGGACCGGCTTTCGCATACCTTGGCTCAGGCCATCCGCGATGCTGACGACGCTGGCTTCTTGCAGCCCGAGAACGTAATGGAAATCAGTCGGAAAGCTCTTTAAAAAGCTCTCCTCTGTCGACCCGGGGTTACCAACGATAGTGGTCAGATCGAGTTTGCGTAGCAAATCGAACGTAACGTCTTTAACCGTGCGTTTCATGGCTGGCTCCTTTCGACGGGCATGAGGAGAACCCTGAATACGGCACAAACACAGTCGTCGTCGGTAGCCAGCGGTATGTGGGCCAAATGTGGGCCACAAAAGCCGTTAGCCTAGCGGCCACGGAGCGGGCGGCCCAAGCCGAATTCAGAAAGACCCTTTACCACACGCGGCGTCACTGACGACTCACGCTATTGGGTCCACCGCGAACACGATCGCGTGGTCACTTTGGCGGGAGCGCGCGGGAATCGAATCTCGCCTACGAGGGAAACTGCAGAAATACTGATCGACGCCTGCGGTCAGCGGGGCTATTCGGTCAGCGGCGCGACCTCGATTGTGTCCAGCTGAGAATTAATCGATTTCACGGCCGCCTCAATGAACGCTCCGTTGCCGGAGTCAGCTGCAGCGGCTTTATTGAGTTGGTCTTGCCAATCGAGCAGCGCAGGCTTGCCACCTTCCGTGGCTCGCTCCATCCACGTGTCGCTGGTCCTCACCTTGCGGCAATCGTCCTGTTTGGCCCATTCCCCACCGATCCGACGCCCTAGCGACGTAAGCTGGGCGGCCACCGCAGCGTTTGTGCTTGGGGCGGTGACGTGCACGAGGATCATTTGACTATCCGAGAACCAGCCGCCGTACCCCCGCGCGCCAAAATAAAATGCGTGCACCTGCCCCCAATACTTGTTCCAACTCTGCCACTCCGACTCACAATGGTCTGCCTGCCAAACCGCACGGAAGGAATCTTTCCACGAATCGAGGGTCCCAGCATCGTCGGCAAGACAGCAGGCTCGTGCGATGAGAAAGATCGCGAATGCAACCGGTAGTGCGCGCAGTATTTGAGGCGCTCTGTATCGTGAGATAGACATCGAGGGCTTGCTTCTGCGCCGGCGTCCGCTTTCCCGGGGATGCCAGCGATTGGCCTCGATCAAACCAGGC
>JBEKMH010000006.1:0-124038 GCA_050008615.1 Candidatus Cybelea sp. | reverse complement strand
CACGGCAAGCAGAAGGGCGCGAAAGATCTCGGCATCGTCCTGCAAGCTCCCGGCGGCATCAAGCCGGATAACGCCGGCAACTTATTGGTCACCGACCTAGTTAGCCACACGATCACCGAATACACCGAAAACGGTTCGCCGACCGGTCAATCAATCGCGACCGTGACAGCGACAGAAGGCATCGCCGTTACGATGGAGGGCGGGATTGTCCTCGGTGCGACGGACACCACGGCGGAAGGGCCCGAAGGCATTTCCTGGTCCTGGCCTAGCGGCAAGCAACTGCGAGTGTACACCTGCTGCTCGCGCATCGGGCCACCCCTCCAAGTCAACGACGACGTTGCGTTCTACCCCGGCCAAAAGGGCATCTGATACCACCGGGGCCGGTCACAAAGAGTCCTCGCCGGCGAGCGTATATTGAGACGCTCGCCGGCGCCGAAGTTCGCCCCTTATAAGAACGTAATACGTCGATGCAACCGGTCGAGCAGCGCAGCGAGCGCCGGTAACAATGGTCGCTTGAACTGGGGAATTCGGCTTTCGTTAAGGCCGAGGTACGCAGGGCCCCATGCTGCAATCCCTACGTGATGACACCGGCACGAATTCGCAGGACTACGCCCGCCGCGATTGCCGCAGTCCTGGCGCTCGCGCTTGGGGCATGCGCGGGCGAGGCGAATGACGCACCTGGATCAATCGTCGTCGGGGGCGTGACGCGCACCTACGTCGCGCACGTTCCGGAGAAGCTTGGTTCGAGCGTTCCGCTGGTGCTTTCGTTCCACGGGCATTTCGGAACCGGCGCAGGTCAAGCTCGCCTCACGAATTTCGGTGCGCTCAGCGACAGGTACGGCTTTATCGTCGTCTATCCCGATGGAATCAACCGAGGCTGGAACGATGGGCGTGAAGGAAAGCAGGGCGCCGACGACATCGGACTCGTGAAGGCCCTGATTGCCGATTTCTCACGACGCTATTCGATCGATTCGAAACGCATTTACGTCAACGGATTTTCGAACGGCGCGATGTTCTCTCAATACGTTGGATGTACGCTCGCGAACCAAATCGCGGCGATCGCACCGGTGTCGGGCTACATGCCCACTGAAGATGCGCCCGGATGCCATCCGGCACGGCCGATATCGGTGCTCGAGATCGGGGGAACGGCGGATCCCGTCATGCCCTTCACCGGTGGCGAGATCAAACTTTTGGGCTTCAAACGCGGGGCGGCGGTGCTTTCAGCCAAGCAGACGATTTCGATGTGGACGAACAACGCAAAGTGCAAGGCACCGTCACAGGTTGCCGCGCTCGCACCGGTCGCGACGAACGACGGTACCAGCATCACGCGAACCACCTACGCTTCGTGCGTCAGCGGCACGAGCGTCGTGCTCTACGCGGTCATTGGCGGCGGACACGCGTGGCCCGGCGGCCCACAATATGCTCCGAAGCTCATCATCGGGCGCGCGAGCAGGCAACTCAACGCGAGTCAAACGATCGTCGAGTTCTTTCTCGCGCATCCCATGCGCTAACCCTTCGAAGCGCTCAGGGAACCCAACGGTTACGCGAAGAGACTGAGGACCGAGCCTCCTCCGGCGATACTTGGCGCTCGCCTCTTTGGTACGCTCCCGTACGCCCGCCCTGCTACCATCGGCGGCATCAGGGTCGCCAAGCCCGGCGTCACCCGCCTGCGATTTCCAACTCATAGGAGCTGTTCAAAATGAACTACTTTATCGAAGCATTCAAGAAATACGCCGTTTTTTCGGGGCGCGCCAGGCGTAGCGAATATTGGACTTCGCGCTCTTTAATATCCTGGTGAGCATCACTCTTTGGATCATCGGCGCGGTCATCACTGCGATGGCCGGCGGCCAATCGAACTTCGGAATGGGACCGTTTGAACTGTATTCTCTCGCCGCGTTCCTTCCAGCCCTAGGCGTCGGCGTTCGGCGCCTTCATGACGTTGGTAAGAGCGGCTGGTGGACACTGCTCGGCTTTGTCCCGATCGCCAACCTGTATCTCATCGTGTTACTGTGTCAAGACAGCCAACCTGGCGAAAACGAGTTCGGCCCGAGCCCGAAAGAGGCGCTCGCTTTAGCATAAGACCTGTTTACCTGTTCCTGGCTACGCCGACGGCCGAGCCGCCTCGTCACGCGATATCCTTGATTTTCATTTGGCGGACGCTGCAGGGTTCAGCTATATTTAGGTCATCGGCCGTTAATCGATGTCAGGAGGTTTGGGTAATGAATTCAAGTTCAACTGGCCGCGGAGCGCATGGCGACTTCGCAATCGTCGTCGCGTCAACTCCGGGCGCGGCCACTCCGCTATCGTGCGCTGACATTCCCCGGAACACGTAAGCCTCGCCGTTCGGAGGCTACGCGGGAGGAAAAAGGGGTGTGGCGCCTCGAGACTCCCCGCATGAGTGATCAAGCCCTTTCGTCCGGCGCCGTGGTGCTGGCATTTAGTACTGGTCTTGCCGTCGGTGTTGTTTTTAGCCTGGTGAAGTTGCCATCCCCAGCGCCGCCATTCCTCGGTCTCATCGGGCTGGTAGGAATGTTTACCGGTCAGCGGCTTTGGCCGTTTCTTGCATCCCGGTTCTTCCACCATTAACCTCGCCGGCGAGTAAGCGACGGTTCGGGAGGCCAGCCCTGGGCCCGTACCGTACTCGATGGTGAAGGCGGCGGCCAAACGATCGAGGGGAGGAACGTGCGTAGCAAGTTACTAGACGAGAGCAATGGCCAGAAAATCTTCGCGGTGATCCTGCAACCTGGAGATGAAGTCACGGGGGCGTTGATCCAGTTCGCCAAAGCGGAGCACATCACCGCGGCGAGCTTTACCGCGATCGGAGCCTTCGAACGCGCTACCGTAGGCTGGTTCGACATTCAGCAAAAGGACTATCGTCCTATCGCAATAGACGAGCAAGTGGAGATGCTTTCTTGCATCGGCGATTTCTCCGTTACGCCTGAGGGGGAGCCGCAGCTTCACGCCCACGTTGTCATTGGCCGTTCCGATGGAACGACGCGCGGGGGGCATTTGCTCGAAGCGCACGTTCGTCCAACATTCGAAGCGATCGTCTCTGAATCTCCCGCTTATTTGCGTCGAACTTTCGACGCATCGAGCGGATTGTCGCTTATCGACCCCTTGCTCTGATCTCGACCGGCATCGTTGCACGAGGCTCGCGCTACTGGGCCGGAATCAAGCCCGAGAGGATGTGATTGAGGTGGAACTTACTCGGAATATTGCCGTCCTTGGCGTCGGTACGATGGGATCGGCGTTTGCACGGAGACTGCTGGCAGCGGGGATGGGCGTAAGCGTATGGGACCGTACCCCCGCCGTGGCCGCGCCGCTCGCGCAGGCTGGTGCCGTAGTCGCAGTAACCCTGGAGGAAGCGGTGCGTGACGCCGGCGTCGCGATCACGATGGTCCCGACGATCGCCTCGATCGAGGAAACAATGCCGCGCGCGCTGGCAGCCCTTCCTCGCGACGCCATCTGGCTGCAAATGAGCACAATCGGTGCCGATGGGACCGAACGCGCCATCGCGCTTGCAAAAGAGCACCGGCCCGACGTTGTGTTTGTCGATGCGCCCGTCTCCGGCTCGAGAGTGCCGGCGGAAGAGGGCAAGCTACTGATTCTTGCTTCAGGTCCTGCCGCGGCGCTGGACGCGCTGGCGCCGGTGTTCTCGGCCCTCGGCCAGAAGACGATGCGATGGGAGCGCGCGGGAAGCGGCTCGCGCATGAAGCTAGTCCTTAATACCTGGCTCGCCGTACTCGGCGAAGGAGTTGCCGAGGCGGCCGCGCTCGCGCAGTCGCTGGACGTTTCCCTCAACGACGTCGCGACGTGCCTAGCGTCCACCGCGCTCAATGCCCCGTGGGCGCTTTCCAAACTCGACAAGATCGAGCGCCGCGCGTTCGACCCCGACTTTTCACTCGCGTTGGCGTCGAAGGATCTTCACCTTGCCCTCGATGCCGCGAACAGCGCGCATCGACGGCTGCCGATGGCGCAAGCGATTGCGACGCAATGGGAAGGCGCCCTGAAAGCGGGCTTGGGGGATCGCGACGTCATCGGCGCATATCTGGCGCTGACAGCGGATTGAAGCGAACATCTATGACCAATGATGTTGCGTCGGACTCCGTCAGCGGGCTCACCTTTACCACCCTGCGCGACGGCGGCATCGACCACTTGGGGATTCGCACGCGCCGTGGAATCGTGGACGTGTCGCAGGCCGCCCGGGCTCTCGGAGTCTCAACCCCGCCGCAGACCGTCGACGATCTGCTTGCGGGGCGTGGTGATATCGGATCCATTCAGCGTATCGCCGAGCAGGCACCGGCGGCTGCGATTCGCGCCGAGCATGTAGTCGAATTCGGACCGCTCGTCTCTGCGCCGCCGAAGATCATCTGTATTGGCCTGAACTACCGCGGGCATCTCGCCGAAACCGGAATGTCGCCCCAAACGGTTCCCGATCTTTTCAACAAACACAACACCGCCCTCAATCACAACGGAACGATTGCCATCTCGACGATCGATGCGACGGAATTCGATTACGAATCCGAGCTCGTGGTGCTGATGGGCAAAGAGGCGCGAAACGTTTCTGTAGCCGACGCGCTCTCATACGTGTTTGGTTACACGGCCGGCGACGATTTCTCCGCTCGCGACTTACAACTACGAACCTCGCAATGGATGACAGGCAAAACGCCTGACCAGTTCGCGCCGATCGGCCCGTGGCTCGTTCCGGCCGATCAAATCGGCGACCCGCAGACTTTGCAGATCCAGACCTTCGTAAACGACGAGATAACGCCTCGGCAAGACGCCAATACATCGCAGATGATCTTCTCGGTGGCGCAGATCATCAGCTATACATCGAAATTCATTACGTTCCAGCCCGGTGACGTGATCTTTACCGGCACTCCAAGCGGCGTCATCTTAGGCCATCCAAAGGATAAGCAAATTTGGCTCAAGCCCGGCGACCGCATCACGACGCGCATTTCGAAACTCGGCGAGCTCCGTGTTACCCTCGTCTAGCACGCCACGTTCCATGCGGCAGGCCGCCGAGACCAAAGGGTTTTTCCGGGAAGATTTCAAAGGCGTTCATGCATACGCTATTCCCGCACTGCCCGGAGCCTAACGCCGGTCGCGCAAGCGGGTGGCAAGCGCCAGCTTCGTTTCGCCGGTGATCCTGGGAAGAATGTCCACAACGCGCCGGTAGGGAGGATATGGCCCGATGGTCACCCTTACGATCAACGGAGAACAGCACAAGCTCGACGTCCCCGAGGAGATGCCTCTTCTGTGGGTTATCCGCGACGTCGTTGGATTGACGGGCACAAAGTTCGGTTGCGGTATGGCGCTGTGCGGATGTTGCACGATGCATATCGACGGTCAAGCGATGCGGACGTGCGTCCTCCCGGCCTCCTACGGAAGCGGAAAGAAGATCACGACGATCGAGGGCCTGTCGCCCGATAGCTCCAGCGCCCTGCAGAAGGCGTGGATTGCCGAGCAGGTTCCGCAGTGCGGGTACTGTCAGTCGGGTCAGCTCATGGCAGCATCGGCGCTGCTCGCCCAGAACCCTCGGCCCAGCGACGCCGACATCGATAACGCCATGACGAATATCTGCCGCTGCGGCACCTACGAAAGCATTCGCGCCGCGATTCATCGCGCGGCCGGTAGCGCCGACAAGGCCGTCCAATGAACGCAGCGTTATGCCGAAGCGATTTCGTCCGTCTCACCGCGTCGTTCGCCGGCAGCCTCGTTTTGGTTGCGGGAGCCGACGGATGCTCGAAGCCGTCGCAAACGCAGCAAGATTTCGCAGCCAACGGCGGCTTCTCACCAAACGTTTGGCTGAGCGTCCGTCCCGACAATACGATCACGTTCGTCATCAACCGTTCCGAGATGGGACAAGGCGTCATGACCGGATTGCCGACGCTGCTCGCCGAAGAGCTTGACGTCCCGCTGAGCAAAGTTACAATCGAAGTCGCGCCGCCCGAACCCAGCTATCTCTATCCGGGCCAGAAGGAAATGAACACGGGCGGCAGCACTTCGATGCGCGATTCGTGGTTGCCGCTGCGCCAAGCCGGAGCGATCGCGCGCGCGATGCTCGTGCAAGCCGCTGCGAAGCAGTGGGGCGCGGATCCGTCGACGTTGAGGACGAACGCCGGAACGGTTGTCGATGCGTCCGGCCGCACTGCGACCTATGGAAGTCTGGCAACGGCTGCATCGCAGCTGCCCGTCCCGCAAAACGTCGCGCTCAAGAGCCCCGATAAGTTTACGCTGATCGGCAAGACGACGGTCCAACGTCCGGACATCCCGTCGAAGGTCAACGGCACCGCAAAATACGGCATCGACGTCGTGGTCCCCGGCATGAAATATGCGGCCATTGCGCGATGTCCCGTTTTCGGCGGCAAAGTCAAGAGCTTCGACGCAAGTAAGGCCAAAGCGATCCACGGTGTTACCGGCGTCGTACAGGTTCCCACCGGCGTAGCGGTGATCGCTAACAACACCTGGGCCGCCTTCCAAGGGAAGAGTGCTCTGGTCGTGGAGTGGGACGAAGGGCCGAACGCGCACCTTAACTCGGAGGACATGTTCGCCGAAGGGCAACGCTTTGCTCGCGACCCCTCGAAGGGCGTCGTCGCGCTGCAGCGCGGAAACGTCAAGGGCGTCAACGGTAAAGCGATCGAAGGTATGTATTTAGGGCCGCTTCTGGCGCACGCGGCGATGGAGCCCGAGAACGCCACCGCCGACGTGCGGGCGGATTCGGTCGAGATTTGGGCCCCGACGCAGGCTCAAACTCGCGCCCTTCGTCGAACGATGAAGATCACAGGCCTTCCCGCCGAAAAAATCGCCATTCACACGACGATGCTCGGCGGAGGTTTCGGACGCCGTCTACAATCGGACTACATCGAAGAAGCCGTCGAGGTGTCGAAGGCGATCGGTGCACCGGTGAAAGTGCAGTGGACGCGGGAAGACGACACGCAGCACGATTTCTACCGCCCGATGAGCGTCAACGCCATCGCCGCAGTACTCGACGAAAGCGGACGTATCGCCGCGATGACGCATCGGATCGTCGCGGAAGCTACCGGCCGCGAGTACCGTCCGAAGCAATTTGGGCAAGCGCATGGAATCGACGGCAGCGCGTTGCGGGGGATCTCCGACGCCCCTTACGACTTGGCGAACTACACGGTGACCTACATCGAGAAGGAGTATGGAGTCCCGGTCGGCTCGTGGCGCGCTCCGGACGCAAACTGGAACACGTTCGTCGTCGAATCATTCATGGACGAGTTGGCGCATGCCGCCGGCAAAGATCCGGTCGAATTTCGGCTCGCGCATCTGCAACCGGAATCGCCGGCCTCGCTGGCGTTGAAAAGCGTAGCTCAGCGCGCGAAGTGGGGAGAGCGACAGAGCGGCATTTACCAAGGCGCCGCAATCATGGTATGGAATGGCAGCACCGGCGCGCTGGTCGCCGACGTTTCGATGAACGGCAAAACGCCGAAAGTGCACCACGTGACGGCGGTCGTGCATATCGGCACGGTAGTAAATCCGGAGATCGTGATCGCCCAAGTGCGCGGCGCGATCAACTTTGGTCTCTCCGCCGCTCTGACGGGGAAGATCACGGTCAAGAATGGGCGCGTGCAACAGGCAAATTTCGACACCTACACGGTGCTGCAGATGGCCGATGCTCCCTCGATCGACGTCTATGCGCTGCCGAGCCAAGATCATCCGACGGGGATCGGCGAGCTCGGCTTACCAGGCATCGCGCCGGCTATGGGTAACGCGATCTTCGCCGCAACGGGAAAGCGCGTCCGCCGCCTGCCGTTCAGCGATTCGCTAGCCTAGTTGAAGTTCCGGTCGAACGGACGCCGGTTCGAAGGGCAATTCGTTCCCGCCGGCGGGGTTACGAGATTTACCAGGTACTTGCTGGTCACGCGTTCGACGCAGGTGCTTGGATCCGCATCGCTGGTGTGACCGTAACCGTCGTGAGTCAGCAGAACCGCGTTGCCGAGTCGCGACGCTGCGCGGACCGCGTTGGCGTACGCAGTGTTCGGGTCAAATCGCGTCCCAATAACGAGAATCCGGTTCTTTGTGAACGCATTCCACGGGCCAGTATAGCGGTCGGCGCTGCGCACGAGCCAAGCGGCGCACGGTGCCCAAAGCAACCAGCCATTCACGGGCCCGCTGATGAAGCTCACATCGCTCAGCCGACCGATGATCTCCGGCCACGCCTGCGGTCCGGGACGCGGCGGAAAAGGTTTGTCCGCGCATTGAAGTCCGACGGCAGAATCGAGTGCGGGCTCAACGAAGGCTTTCACGTTTCGAGCAGTGCTCTCGAGCGCGGATCCGTCACCGCGAGCAGCTTTGTCAAGATCGATCGCAAGCTCCGGCCACTGCTTGGGCGAGCCGAGCCTCACCCACAGGACGATCAAGGCGTCGCCGTAGGTCAGCTTGCCAATCGGTGCGCGCCGCAAGCGCACTAACAGCTGCCGCACACGCGGTGCAACCGGGCCGTGGCCGGCAAGGTCGCAGCGGGCCGGTCCGGCGCTCTGGCAGAGCGACTGGAATTTTTGGAAGACCAGATCCGCATCGGCGATACTCTTAGTAACGTTCTCTGCAGTTCCATCGGTGAAAGCGGTCGGGTCGACTACGCCATCGAGTACCATCGCGCGGACTCGGCGCGGGAACATGTTGGCGTAGGTCTGGCCGATGAACGTGCCATACGAGACTCCCCGGTAGTTGAGCTGAGGATCGCCGACGAGCTGTCGCAGGTAGTCGAGGTCGCGCACCGTGTCGGCCGTTGAGATATGCGCCAGCAGCTCACCGCTGAGCGCCGTACACCGCTTTATGAACTCGACGGTCTTGGGCACATATTTCACCGATTCGGCCCTCGTGGTCGGTATCGACCAGTCGCGCCCCCAGAATTCTTTCCGGCTCTGTTCGTTGTGAAAGCAAACAATACGATCGCTGTCGCCGGTACCGCGCGGATCCCAGCTGACGACGTCAAAACGGCCTCGGCCGATTGCATCCAGGTCTGCCGCCATGTCCCTCACTTTCGGGACGCCCGCGACACCGGGACCGCCCCAATTGAAGAACAACGAACCAATCCGTTCGTGGGGGCGGCTGGCGCGATGGCGGATGACGGCGAGTTCGATTTTGCCGTCGTCCGGGCGCTGCCAATCCAACGGTACCGCAACTCGCGCGCACTCCAGCTCTTTAGCGGGCTCATCACAAGAGTTCCAGGCGATGCGTTGACCGGCCGGGAGCTCTGGGGCGACCGATGCGGGACCGCAAGCAGTCGCAGCGACGAGCGTACCGATCGCGGTTGCGAGAAATACTAGGCGCGCAATGTGCGTTCCGCGATCTTGCATGCAACCGGTTTATAAGGGCGAGAAGAGCGCATCCTGCGCGATGTACGGGACGTAGCGGAAATCGCGAATGAACGAGATACGGTCCGCGCTGACGTCAAGCAAGATGAAGTACGCGGGCTTCCGGCCCGATGGCTGATGGAACATCGCAATGACCGGAACGCCATCGACGAAGCCCGCTTTGGCGCGGAGGTCTTGGGTCTTGGTGTATGCGGCATAGCGATCGTAGTAACCCGCATCCACCGCACGCGGATGTTGCACGCGCGAAACGACTTCGAGGCGTGACTCCGCGGCAAGCAGAGCGCGCAATCCATCCCAGTTATGGGCGTTGAACAGATCGACGTATCGCCGCAGCGTCACGAGCGTTTCTCCGGCGAAGGGCCGCTCCGAATCATCCAAACGCGCGCGCGGCGTTCGAGCAATATTTGCTCGCGCCCTAGACAAAGCCGCCTTCACGGCGCCGGCGGTCGTTCCCATCGTGTCCGCGGTTTCCTCGATCGTGTGCCCGAGCACATCCTTGAGGATCGCAGCGCTGCGCTGCACCGGCGGAAGTTCCGTGAATATGGTAAGCGCGGCTTCCACTAACTCCGGATCGACTCCGGCTTCGTCGGGATTCGCGCGCTCCGGCACGTCGGCAACGGGCTCCACGTGCTGTCGTTCGTATCGTTTCAAAAAATCCATAGCGGTGTTATGCGCGATCCGGAACAGCCAAGGTTTTAAGTTGGGCGGCTGCACCATCTGACCCAGGGCGTAATATGCTTTTGCTAAGCTCTCTTGAACGACGTCCTCTCCGTCGAAGACCGAACCGGTCATGCGCGCGCAATACCGATGGAGCTCGGGCCGCACTTCGTCGACCAGCTCCATGAATTGATCGCGTGCTTCTTGCATCGCCGGTAGCAGCGCGCGCGCTTGATCTTCCATCCTTAGTCCAACGGTTCGACGCCTTCACCGGTCACCGCGATTGCCGTGACGCCGTCCGCGATCTCTCCTCGCAAACCGCTCACGATCGCCGCACCGACTTTATCGGCGTCGAGCGGCACGTTCCAGCGACGCTTGAGAAACTCCGCTGCCGAGAGGCCTTGCGTGGCGCCGTAATTGGTGGCCGCGGTGGTTCCGATCTCCGTGTCCACGATGAGCTGACGTGGCACGACGGCAAGAAAACGGATTCCGAACTTTTTTGCGTCCGAAACCTCTTGCGCGTATTCCGCCATCAGCCATTGCATGCGCTTTGCGCCGGCATAGCCGCCCGAGAGCGGCGAGCCGGCGATCGCGGCGCCGCTCGAAACGATCGCAACCGTACTACCCGCGTGAAGCGGAAGTGCGAGCGCGGCTTTGAGCAAATGAAATGCCGCTTTCGTATCGGCGTTCCACGGCGATGAAAAAGCCTCCCAGCTGAACTCGTCGAGCGTCCCCATGGGCGGCCGAACGCCGGCGGCAAGTACGACGAGCTGCGGATCGAACTCGCGTAGCAAGCGCTCCGCGGTCGTCGCTTCGGTCGCATCGGCTTGGACCGTTCGCACTGCGCCGTCGAACCGAGCAGACAATGCGCCGAGTCCCTCGCGGCCTCGCGCAACGGCGACGACCGAGGCTCCCTCGGAAACCAACTGTTTCACCGTTGCGAGGCCGACACCGGAACTGGCTCCGATGACGACTGCGCACTTATCCTGTAGCGGATTCATCGTAGTGCTCTCGTTAGAATCGCGAGAATTCCAGCGAACCAGATCGCCGTCCCGGTTCCGGCCCCGCTCGCAAGTGGTACCAAAGCCTCTTCCACCGGCATCCCCAGAATATGCGCGAGGAGGATCACTGTAGAATCTCCTGCGCGGCGTCGACGACGTCGCTCCACTGGCCGTCCTGCGCGGCGCCGTAAGCGTCGTGCCAGTTCCACCACTTGTAAGGCTCGGTTTGCGGGTAGCCTGCCGGGGAGTCTTCCCAGGTCTCTTGGCGCCCGAGCGGCGTGATGTCGAGGTAGCTCCACGTACTTCCCAGCGCCTCGTCGCCGCGGCTGTTCACGAAGTACGTCCGGTACACCCGGTCGCCGTCGCGGAAGAAGACGTTGGTGCCGTGCCACTCGTCAACGCCGAAGTCGGCGTCGAAACTGTCGGTCATCGTGTACCACGGCATCGTCCAACCCATCCGCGCCTTTACGCGCGCGATGTCGGCTTGCGGCGCTCGTGAGACGTAGGCGAGCGTGGTATCGCGAGCGTTCAAATGCGCGAGGTGAGCGACTTGATCGGCGCCCAGCGAGCAGCCACGACAGGCATGCTCGGGCCAGCCGAGCACGTCGGGCTCGAAAAACGCGCGGTAGATCACCAGCTGGGGGCGCCCCTCAAACAAGTCGAGGAGGCTAACCTTACCCTTGGCAGAGTCGAACGTGTAGTGTTTCTCGACGCTCATCCACGGCATGCGGCGGCGCTCGGCGGCAAGCGCATCACGAGCGCGGGTCAAGGTTTTTTCTTTTATCAGCAGTTGCAGGCGGGCGGTTTCCCACTCCTGCGGCGACACTATGGGAGGCGTGTTCATCTTGCGGTCGGTCATTGTTAAGGTCTTCCCTTCAAGAACTTGGTACTGTCATCAAGACGACTGAAGGCACCCAAAAGATACGGGTTGTCGGGGTCGCCGCCAGCATGGCTTGCCCGCGACGACTGCCGCGCCACGCTTCAGAAGGCGAAGCAGCGCGTTTGCGATCAGCTTGGCTAAGCTCTCGGGTCGAGAACGATCTTTAGATAACCATCGGTGCGCGCGTCGAACTTCGCAAACGCATCGGGTGCATCGCGCAACGGCAGCCTATGTGACACGATTTTGCTAGGCTTGATGCGGCCGCCTACGATCAAGTCGCGGAGGTGGTCGTTATAGCGTTTGTCGTCGTCGCGCCCCATGCCGATGTTAACGCCTTTTTTGAATAGCGTACCCCACGGAATCGAGTAGACGCCCTTTTTCGCGGATTCCAAGGGCGCGCGTGGATCGTTATCGAGAAAGACGCCGATGATCGCGAGGCGCCCATTGACCGCGATGATTCGCGCCAAGTCATCAATAACGGCTGAGGGCTTTTCGACCGCGTAATCGAGCGGATCGCGTGCTTGGAAACCGATTGCGTCGATGCAAACGGTCGCGCCAAGGTTCGCGTCTTCGCCTCGCCACGCGACGCCTTGGCGCTCGCGTGCGATTTGTTCGAGAACTCGATCGGCCGCGTGACCGTCGCGCATATCGATCGGCACGGCGCCGAGTTCGGCGGCCTTCTCCAGACGGTCGGGAATCGCATCGACGACGAAAACCTGCGCCGCGCCGCGCACGAACGAGCACATCGCCGATAAGAGTCCAATCGCGCCAGCGCCATAGATAACGACGATATCGCTGTAGCGTACGCCGGCGAGCTCCGTCGCGTGAAAGGCCGTCGGCAGGGCGTCGGCAAGCAGAACGAAGTCGTGCTCCCAGTCGTCTCCCGGTTCGCCGGGAAGCCGCAGGCAGTTCGCATCGGCGAACGGCACGCGCGCCAACTCGGTTTGCACGCCCAAGTAACCGCCCATGCCGGGATATCCGTAGGCGGCGCCGGCTTTGCCCGGATTATTCGTGAGGCATTGCGCCGAGAAACCGTGAACGCAGTTGACGCAGAAACCGCAACAGATGTGCGTCGGCACGGTGACGCGATCGCCGACGCGAACGTTCACAACATCCGAGCCGATTTCTTCCACAAGCCCTAGCGGCTCGTGGCCGATGACCATCGGCGACCCATCGCCAAGGCGGCCTTCGTAGATGTGCAGGTCGGTTCCGCAGATCGCCGTGGACGTTATACGGAGCAGCGCGTCTGTAGGCTTTTGCAAGACCGCATCTTCGACGGATTCGACGCTGATATGACGTGGCGATTTTAGGACGACGGCTTCCATAATCCTCACCTTCCTGTGACGGATTCAAGAGCCCTCGGTGGACAAAAGATAAGGGCCAAGCAGGCGCCTGGCGTAAATCGGGAGCCATGGGAAATACCCGGGGCCGGAAACACCAAAATGCACATCGAATCAGCTCGCCATCTGCCGAACCCAAGTTCAGATGATCCGACACTACGATTGATAGCGAGGACGGCGACATGTCCGATGCGAGCAGCGATAACTCTACGAGCCCGACGCAAGGTTTCGAATCCTATCGAGACAAGGAAACCACCGGACAAAGCGAGGCGGCTCGGCGTGAAGCAACTGCCATACTGAACGCGGCGAACGACGCGATCGCCCGCCGCGCCCAGAACCCTGAAGAGATCGCCGGCACGCGGATCGGCAAGGCGTACATGACGGCAGCCGGGCTTCCCGCAATTGTAAAGACCTTCCAATTCGGCCTGGGAGAGATGGGAGCGCTGCGAACGGCAGAGACGTTCACCCGAATAAACCAGCGGGATGGATTTGATTGCCAAAGCTGCGCGTGGGGCAACCCCGATCATCGAAAGGTCTTCGAGTTTTGCGAGAATGGTGCCAAAGCGCTGGCGGACGAGGCGACGAAGAAGCGCATCACCCGCGAGTTCTTCGCAAAGCATTCGGTCTTCGAACTCGCCGAGAAATCGGACTACTGGTTGAATCGACAAGGGCGCCTAACCGAGCCGATGATCCTTCGGCGCGGCTCCGAGCATTACGAGCCCATTTCGTGGGAGGCGGCATTCCATCTCGTGGCGGACGAGTTGAAAGCGCTGGCATCGCCGGACGAAGCCACCTTCTACACTTCGGGAAAGACGACGAACGAGCCAGCATTTCTCCTTCAGCTATTTGCGCGGCAGTTTGGAACCAATAATCTTCCTGACTGTTCGAATATGTGCCACGAATCGTCCGGGGTCGGATTGACGGAAACCTTAGGCATCGGCAAGGGAACCGTAACGGTTAACGATTTCGAGAAATGCGACCTGGTCGTCATCTTTGGGCAGAATCCCGGCACGAACCATCCTCGCATGCTGACCTCGCTCCAAGCCGCCAAACGTCAGGGCGCCAAGATCATCGCGGTGAACCCGCTGCCTGAAACGGGCTTGATGCGGGTGACCAACCCTAACCCTCAAGACTATTCGAATCCTCTCGAGCTCCCATTGGCATTGGCCGAGGACGGAACTGCGCTGGCAGATCTCTATCTTCCGGTTCGAATCAACGGCGACGTCGCGGTGATCAAGGGAATCATGAAATTCATGCTCGAGGAGGACGCTGCCGGCCGCATCGGCGGCGTGAACCACGCGTTTATCGACGAGTACACATCGGGATTTGCGTCGCTTGTGGACGACCTCAAAGGCACGACCTGGGAGGAAATCGTCGCCGGCAGCGGGCTCACCAGGGAACAAATCGAAGCCGCCGCCCGCCTATGCGCAGCGTCGAAACGGATGATCTGCGCCTGGGCAATGGGTTTGACGCAGCAGAAGAACGGCGTCGACAACATCGCCGCCGTCGTAAACCTCTTATTGTTGGGCGGCCATATGGGAAGGCCCGGCGCCGGAACGTGCTGCGTGCGTGGGCACTCCAACGTCCAAGGCGATCGCACGATGGGCATCTGGGAGCGGCCTGGGAAGCCCTTTCTCGAAGCGCTCGGACGCGAGTTTAACTTCGTCCCACCGGCAAAGTGGGGCAACGATACCGTAGAAACGCTCCACGCCATGTGCGAGAGGAAAATCAAGGTATTCTTTGCGATAAGCGGCAATTTCATCTCAAACGTTCCCGACACCGCTTACGCGGCGCACGCGATCCAGCACTGCGGCTTGACCGTGTACGTGTCCACGAAGTTGAACCGATCGCACATTGTGACCGGGGAGCAGGCCCTTATTCTGCCGTGCATCGGACGCTCCGAGCGCGACGTGCAAGACGATCGCACGCAGTTCGTCACCGTTGAAGACGCGATGGGTGAGATCGGCTCGTCGCAAGGAAGGCTTCCTCCCGCATCTCCACTGCTCCGAAGCGATGTCGCGATCATTGCCGGCATCGCTTATGCGACCCTCGGTGACTCCCCGGTTCCCTGGCGGGCGCTTGCCGGAAACTATGACTTGATTCGTGATGCGATTTCGCGCGTCGTTCCCGGCTTTGCGAATTTCAATCAACGGATCCGCACCGAGAAGACGTTCTACCTTCCGAACGGCGCTCGCGATCGGCGTTTTGAAACGGCGTCCGGCAAGGCACAGTTTTCAGTCACCGCGATTCCAAAGCACGACCTGCGACCAGGCGAGTACCTCATGATGACCATACGCTCGCACGATCAGTTCAACTCGACGATCTATGGGTTGGACGATCGCTATCGCGGCGTCTTTGGCGGTCGCAGGGTGATTTTTCTAAATGCCGACGACGTACGAGAAGCCGGTCTTCGGGCGGGGCAACTCGTCGACATTCTAAGTCACTTTGAAGGCGAGACGAGGATAGCGCCAAGCTTTCTCGTCGTTCCATATACTATTGCGCGCCATTGTGCGGCAACGTACTATCCCGAGGCCAACGTTCTCGTTCCGGTCCGCAGTGTGGCCGATAAGAGCAATCAACCCGTCAACAAATGTATCCGCATCACACTTGCGCCATCGTCGGCCTCTGCTCCGCGCGATGTCGCCATCTCGATTGCCGCGATTACCTACAATTTGAAGCGCAAAGTCCCTGAAAAGGCAACGGCAACTTGAACCGCTCGCTCACCATCCAGGCGATTATCGCCGGTATCATCGGCGGCATCATCGTCGATGCGTTCCTATCCATCGAGTTGCACGTGTCGCCGGTCGCGCTGGAAAGTCACAACGCGGCGACGGTTGCTGGTCCCGGCGCCTCGCCCGTGCTCGGCGTCATCGTCCATTTCTTCGCCGCGATCGTCTGGGCGCTGATCTATGCCTACGTTTTCAATGCAGTCGATAAGCTCCGGAATTGGGTCCTGGGCACACTCGTGCTCGGTCTCGTCGTGAACGCAGTGATGAATCTTCTGATAACGATGAGGACCGGCGCGCCGTGGTACAGTGGCTTCGCTACGGATCTGATCGCGAACGTCGTGTTTTACGCCTTACCGGTCGCATTATACCTCGCACAAGCCAACAGGCCACGGCGCTCCCAGGACTAAGGTTTCAGCGCTCCTCGGAGGCGCACCAGGTGATCGAGCACGGCGCATAGGTCGTCGCGGTCGAACGCGCTTAACAGCATTTGAGTGACGCGCGAGATATCGATGATCCCAGGCTCGCCTCCCGCGCGCCCGAGCCCTTCAGGATCGCGAAAGCCGTTTTCGTCTAGACTAAGCGTCGCCGCTTGGGCCCAGGCCCCGGGTTCCTTTTGTAAACCGCTCCTTATCTCGACTGTAGCGTTCAGATCGCTCGTGCCCATATTTGCCTCCTTGAAATGGCGTGGATTGTGCATATATTGCGGGCGTTCTGAATACCTGCGTCACGCTGCTGCAAAAGAGGCCGAAGGAGCTTGCCAAGCCGGAATGATGGTCTTGCCGCCGGCACGCAACTTCAAGCGTCTCAGGGGCGGTTTGAGGAACCGTATGAACTCGTCAATCGTCCTCATCACCGGCGCTGGCACTTCATGAAAACCGTTAAAATTCCGAACTCCGAGCATCCCATTGCAATCGAGCGCAGCGGATCGCGCGTTCGGGTCACCGTCGCCGGGCGCGTTGTTGCCGACACGACGCGTGCTTTGACCCTGCGCGAGAGCGACCATCCGCCCGTCCAGTACGTTCCGCGCGAGGACGTCGACATGTCGGTGCTACAGCGAAGCGACAACCAAAGCTATTGCCCATACAAAGGCGACGCCGCCTATTACAGCATCTCGATCGGTGCTGATCGCGGCAAGAACGCAGTGTGGACGTACGAGGCGCCGTACGAAGCCGTCGCCGAAATCAAAGAGCACCTGGCATTCTATCCGGACCGCGTGGACTCGATCGAGGAAATTCCGAGCCTGACGTAATCGTTCGTGTCCGCCGCGGACTCGGCTACCCTTTTTCGCCCCTATCGCGCAACGCGTTCTCGATTGCACGCGGAAGATTCTTAAGGTGTTGGAGCATCAACGCTTGCGTCTCTCGTATCGACTCTAGAACTCCATTGCTTCGGCTCGAAAGGGTGTCTAGCGCCGTCCCCACCCCGTGCGCGAGAGCCAGCAATGCGTCGGATTCATCGGGGGCGTACGCCTCGCCGTCACGCTTGGGACCACAAATCAGTGCGCCGAGAAGGTCGCCGCGTGAGATCATTGGGAACGCAAACTCGCCACGCAACTGCGAATGAGGAAACGCGTGCAAGTCGATCGGCTTGTTCCACGCGCGAAGGGCGATAATGCCCGGATCGTTTTCGCCGACCTCCGCCCCCTGGCCATCGCCGGCGAAAGCGTACGTCGCCGCGCCGTCGCGAACAAGAATCGCCGCGACGTCCGCGGTCGTGTGCTCCTTCACCGCCTGCACGGCCCGATCCAGCAGCGTGGATCGGTCAGAAATGTAGGACGCCTCGTGCGCGAATCGGCGTAACGCCGACTCATCCTCGTGCCGCTTACGGAAAAAAATGTGGTCGACGAATCGCTCGACGTATCTATGAATGTATCGCAACGAGACGCCAAGACCGAGCGCCACGGCCATGCCGATGAAGGCGCTTGTCGTGTGGGTAGTGCTGGCGAGCCACGCACTCGCGGCCCATTCGGCCAGAACGAATGCGCCGATCACGATCGCCGAAACTATTGTGAAAACGGCCGCGCGGTTCAAGAAGAAGCCGACGTCGATCAGCCGGCGGCTCAGGGCCGCATACGTCAGCGCAACCGGTGCAGCGAGTAGAACAAGGGTGCTAACAAGGCCAACGAACGGCGCTGTTGCGACCAAACCTGCGATGAAAAAGCAGAAAAAGGCCGCAAGAGGTACCAGCGTCCATACCGCTCGCTGCCGCTCGACGCCGCGGGATGCGCCGATTGCTAGAAGGCCGCAGAGAGCTGCCGTGAGGACTGCAGCCGCAACGGAAAATAGCCCCACGTTTCCCTCAACGAACGGAAGCGGATCGAACCACAGCGTGATAACTCCGGCAGTCCCAACCAAAGAGATCGCGATGTAGGTCGCAAGGAATATGTAACATAGCGATTCCGCGACGCGACGAAGCCGCGAGAGCGGCTGGGCGAAGCCGCTCGCGAACGCCGCCAACAACGCTACCGACAACGACCCAATTACGCTTTCGGAGATGTTCTGGAGGACATACACCCAAGCCCAGGGCGCCGCGAAACCGATCAAGGCGCCCGTAAGAACAAAGGCCGCGAGCCACAACGATAGCAGCCGCATCTGCGGCACGTCGTAGCGACGCCATGCAATCAGAGCCGCAAACAGCAGAAGCCAGAGAGCGGCGAATGTCGAGAGCCAGAAATTCCACGTAAGTATTGGCGCGCGCGGAATGACCGTAAGCTCCTCTTGCAGCGAACCGCTGCGTACCGAAAGATTGAGAGCTCGTCCATTGAGCGGCACGTCGAAAAGAGAATAACGCTCGATAAGGGTACTCGGACGGACGTCAATGAGATCGCCTCGACGGAGGCCGGCGCGGGCAGCCGGTCCGCCCGGTTCGACCGACGTAACCGCGAGATTAAAGGGTTTCGAAGAGGCGCCCGTATTGGCTCCCCACCAGCCCTGCCACGGTGGAGCGCCGCCCATTCCGGTCGCGTCAAGCACGCCCGTAACCTGAACGAGGGCCGCAAGCGCGCAAATCGTGAGAAGCACCGGGCGCCATGCAACCCGCCTCATGGTCGGGCTTTAACCATTGCTCCCGAGATCTCTATGCTTTTCAGCAGTCGTTTCCTACGCCGTCGGTTTGGGCGGCCTGAGCGGTTCGGTGATCGTCGCGTCGAACGCGAGCACGATCTTGCCACGGGCCCTGCGACGCGCGAGTTCGGCATACGCGTCGCGGAGCAAAGCAAACGGGTAGATTGCCGTCAATGGCATGACGATCTCTCCCCACGCGACTAGGTTCGCGACCGACGCGAGAGTCTCGCGCGACGCAGCCGCCGACGATCCGTCCGTCTTGGCGCCGTACTTCTGCGCGGCTGCGAAATCGATGATGGTGTTGATGCGCTCGCGCGGTACGCCAAGCGAGACGGCGAGCTCGACGTAACCGCCGCCAAAGAGGTCGATGAAGGCGCCGAGCCCTTTCGGAGCGAGCTCCCGCAATCGTTCCGCGAGGCCGTCTCCGTACGCGACGGGTTCGACGCCGACGGAACGTAGATACTCTGCGTTCTCATCGCTCGCGATGCCGATGACGCGCGCGCCGGCACGCCGCGCGAGCTGGACGGCGAGCGACCCCACGCCGCCCGCCGCGCCGCTGACGGCCACCACGTCGCCCGACTTCAACGACACCGCGCGGACGGCGCCGACGGCGGTCGTCGCGACGACGAACAAGCTTCCGGCGCGGAACCAATCGAGCGACGCGGGCTTCGGGATTAGTTGCGACGGGCTGCTCGCAACGTACTCGGCCTGCGCCGCGCGCCCGTCCGTCCAGCCGAGCACCTCTTCGCCCGGCACGAACCCCGCGACCCCCGCGCCAACCGAATCGATGCGTCCCGCAAAATCCGCGCCCTGCCCGAATGGGAAGTCCATCGGAAACACGTCCCTCAGCAGACCTTCCCGAATCGAAATCTCGCCCGGGTTCGTGCCTGCGGCGACGACGCGCACCACTACCTCTCCGGCGTCCGGTTCGGGCTTCGCGACGTCGACGATCCTGAGCTGGTCGACTCCGCCGTACGCGGAGAGCTGAACGGCTTTTGGCATACGATTCAGCCTTTCTTGCGCGCGCAGAACGCGCCCTTTTACACCTTCGTAGGGCGCTCTATCCTTATCAAGGGCGCAGCCCGTACGCCTCAAGTTCTGTCTGCGTGCCGAAGTAGACCATACCGTTGGCGACGGTCGGTACTGAAAACTTGGTGCCGGGAGCCGCTTGATCGGGCGCGCCGGCGTGCCCGCTGCTGTACAGTTCGACCGAAACGTTGCGCGCGTCGTACGCGCGCAGCTGCGCCGGCGGTCCGCCCTTCACGCGCCCACTAACGGCGACCGCCCACACGATGCCGTCGGCATCGCCGTTCGACGAGATCGTCGGCGTCGCACCTGGATAGTTGAACGCATCGCGGCTCTGAGATACCGGCTGCTTCGAGAGAAGGCCATTGCGGACCGTGTAGCGGCGCAGGTGCTCGCCGGGCGGCGCGTAGTAGACGGCGCCATCGAAATAAGCCGGGTTGCTGTACATCTGGCCGCGGCCCAGATTGCCGTCTAGTTGCTCGACGATATCATTGCGGTCTGGGTGAAAGCCGCCGAGATGATCTCGATCGACAACGAAGATCCAACCGTGCTTATCGGCGCTCACCGCCTCGCGCGGGTGAGCTCCCTCTGTTTCCGGGAGCAGCATGACCCCGGTCGACGCAAAATCGAGATCGTGCCTCGACTCCTCGTGTTCGTCGAACGGCGCGAAATAATCGGTAACGGAAAGCGACGGCGTGAGGCGTAGCAGCGACATTCCGTAGCTCGGTCCACCTTCGTCGGCGTCAAACGAGCCGTTTCCGGTCGTAGCGTACAGGTGCCCCGCGTCATCGGCCGCGGGGGCCGCGCCGGACATCCAAATGCCGCCGAGGTTGCCGCTCGGCGCAATGCACAGCGCGGAGCTCTGCGCGAGGGTCGACGCGGCATACCCGAAGAGCCAGCCGCGCGCGTCGTCGTTCGACGCAAAAGCGACGTAAACTGTGCCGCGCGACAGCGCGAGCCCAGATCGGCCAAACCCGCGCTCCGGATCGAATCGCGCGTCGGGATAGCCGGACGCCGAGCCTTCAATAGCGACTGGGCTGTGGGAGCGCTCCACACCGGTTCCGATGTCGAGCGCATGCAGGTGCCAGAAGTATTTGCCCCGATCGAGCGTCTTGGCGTACACGAAGACCGTCTGCGTCGACGGATCGACCACAGGCGTGCCGGTGATTCCGTGCTCGGGAACGAGAATCGTTGGGTCGCACTCGGGCTGTCGATCACTAGTACACGGTACCGTCGTGATGCCCCGCTTCGGATCGATGAAGCTCGTGTGCCACAAGGGGCGCGAACGTTTGCCGCTCGCATCGAACGCGTACACGCTATCGTGTTCCGTCGCGACGATCACGACATCGACGGCGCCAATGCCGGCGACGTTCACACGCGGCACGTAGAGCGGCTGCGCGTAGACCATCCCGTCAACCGGTCGCGCGAAGCGCTTCCCGAACGACCACCGGTGCATGTTGGTCGGCCTGAGTACCGTCTCGTCGCGGTTCTGCCCCGTCCGCGCGAGATCGTTGTGCCACGTTAGCACGCCGTCGAACCTCGCGGAGGGCACGTACGCAGGCGGATGGGAAAGGAGCGCGGCGCCGGAACATGCGCCGAGCGTGGCTATCGTGACGATTGTAACCACGCGTCGTGCCATAGATGGATGGTTTCGCAAGGTGTTCCTCCACCGAGTTGATCGGCCTAATCCTGTTTCGCGATAGCAAACGGACTCCTCGCCGTAGCGCAAGCTCTCCAGTTGCGCTCAGCATCCATGCCAGGCGAGCAAGTAGCTGATTGCGCACGCTAATCTTACGACAATGCGCTCTACACCCTCGCTCTGCCCGATTTACGCGGACCGAGCCGGTGAAGGGAATAACCTACGTGGTCGCGCTCACGCGTTTCATTTCTATCTCGCTTTTCTCCCTGTACTCACTGCATAAAGACCTTCGCGGTGGCTATGGCCGCCGCCATTGCAAGCTTGTGATCTTTGTTCCATGGTGGCCCGACGGCCCTGTGCACGTTAAGAAAGTCGCCCGCCGCGGTTAATACTTTCTTCGCGTCGTACCAGTGGACTGGATAACCGCGCGCCTCGGCAGCGGACGCCAGGGCGTTACGGTACATCACCCAGTCGGCGACGTTCCGCGCACGGTAGTCCTTGAGTCGTTCGGCAATTGTAGGTGGAAGCGGTGGGAGCTTGCGAAGGGCGACGCCGAGGATGCGCGGCACGGCCAGCGTGACTGTGTCCAGCGCAAGTACTGCGTGCCTCTCCGCCGAAACGCGCACGCGCTCGACCAAAGCCACGGCCTCCTCCACCGGTAGCCCCTGCGCTTCGTGGTGATGCGGAAGCGCCGGCAGGCTTTCGTCCACGAGTTCTACGCGGCGGCGGTCGAGAAGGGTCCCGTCGCACGCCACCGTCACGAGCACCGCCCAACCGCCGTGGTCTGATATCCCGATGATGCCGCCCTCCTTCGGCACGATGTTCCCTCCCGTCTCACGTCGCAGCTTTCAGCACTCGGAGTTACTGCATTGGCCACCGGTACAACGAGGTCTTGTACGGATACTTAGCGGGGTGCGGAACGTTTTCCGGAGTAAGAGGAGGCATTGAAACTTAAGCCGGTCGGATCCGAGGTTCGAAGTGCGCTGATTGGCCGTCGCCATGAAAGCGATCTGCTGATTGCGCGCCGGCGTGAAGCCGGAGACGGTCGTGGTCAGATCGTGCTACTGAGCGGCGAGGCCGGCGTAGGAAAATCCTGTTTGCTTCGCAACTTCGAATCGACCATCAGGAGCGGCCGCCCCACCTTCGCGATTGCACGTTGCGTCGAATTCGTTCAAACGCCGCTTGGTCCACTCCGCGATTTGCTCCAACAACTCGACCGCCGCAACTCAACGCCGCGCGACTCGGCCGCTCACGCGCTGGTCGAGCGACTGACGTTCGAACGCAATGCGGAAGCGACGGCGACTTCGCCACCCGTCGGTGCGCTCTTCGAAGCAATTGACGGCGCCTTCGAACGCTATGCGCGCCGGGGTACGGTTATTCTGCTCGTCGAAGACATTCACTGGGCAGATCGTTCTACGCTTGGATTCCTGACGTACTTGGCGGATCGCATCGAGCGCCGGCGGCTGCTGCTCGTTGCGACGTACCGTTCCGACGAACTTCGGCCCACTTCGCCCCGCCTCGTCCAGTTCGCAAGTCTCCTGGCGAAGAATTCGGTAACGGATCTCAATCTTGCGCCGTTAGACGAATCCTCCGTTCGCGCGCTGATCGATCAGACGATTCCCCAGGGGGAAGCACTGAGCAATGCAACAATCGCCGGCATCGTGCGGCGCAGCCAAGGAAATCCCTTTTTTGCTGAAGAGTTGCTCAAGAGCGAGCTCACGCGCGAGCTCACGCGCGATCCCAGCGCACGAGCTCGCGAACTGCCGCTTTCGATCCGAGGCGCAATTCTTGCGCGAGCGGCTCTGCTCTCCCAAGAGGAGCGCATGGTACTGTCGTTTGCTGCCGTGCTGGGCGAACGCTTCTCCGTCGACCGCCTCGTAGCTCTTTGCAAGGGAGAACGTGAACCGGTGCTGGGCGCCTTGGAGCATGCGCGAACGCTTCAGTTGCTCGAGGACGAGGTGGGCAATTCGAAAGACCTCGCGTTTCGCCATGCTTTGACGCAGGAAGTCTTATATGGCGAATTGCTCGCGGAGCGCGTGCGTCCGCTTCACCGAACGATCGCCGAAGAACTCGAGCGGCGACCCGATCGGACGGCAGCCAGCGTGGAACTCGCGCACCATTGGCGACGGGCGGGCGACCTACGGCGCGGCGCCGCGTACGACGAGATTACCGGCGATCAGGCTTACGCAATGGGTGCTTTTGCCGATGCGGTCTTCTATTACGAGCGCGCGCTTGCCGACCGTGAGGGCGGGAAACCCGAGTTGGTTCATAAGATCGGCGTTTCGCTCGGGTCGCTCAATCAACTAAACGCCGGTATCGAGCGGTTGCGCCATGCCGGCGAGCTGTACTGGCGAACCGGCGATTTCGAAGGTTTCGCGAAGAACGCGTCGGCGCTTGGCGCGCAACTATATAACTCGGGAGACGCCGGAGCAGCGACCGCCGTCTACCATCAAGCGATCGAAGCCGTCCGCCTCAAGCTGCCGCCGGAGCGCCTCGATTTGTTCCGCGCGAGAATTGCCTATAATTGCGTTGCCGCCTTGGACGACGAAGCCGCGCTTTCGTTTTTGAGCGATATTCGCGAACCGATTGTCGACCCGATGACCGCAACGCAGACGTATCTCGCTCGTTTAAAAATCGCGGCAATGCACGGTGACATCGACCAATGGCGCCTTTACGCCGAACGCGCAGTCACATCGGCGCGCCCCCTGGATGACGTTGGCTACTCGCGGCTACACCACGCTCACTGCCAAATTGCGCTCGACGCCGTTGGTTTAGGTGAAATTGAATTGGCGCGCGAACACTTTCAAGCTGCGATGCCGCTGCGGCCGGAGCGGCACTCGTCCAGTGTGCTGGTCTCGGCGGCTTCGGCATTCGAGCATACACTTCGAGGCGATTTTGTGACGGCAGCGAGTTTGCTGCGCGGCACCGCGGGTACGTACCAGCAAAGCTACGCTATTCTCGTGCATGTGAAGAGCGCGAATTTCGTGCTGGGGATTTGTTCGGGTGACGACGCTCGTCTCCGCCGCGACGATTCCGAGTCGTTTCTGCGCTACGGCGTCGAGCACGGTATGCGGCTCGCGATCGGCCTGCTGGGCGGCCCGTACGCGTGGGCGCTCGGCATCCTCGGTGAGACCGACGACGCCGCGGCGTGGATTGAGCGCATCGCCGACGTGCTGCCGGGTGCGCACCGTTTTCTCTTTGCTTACCTGGCCGCAGCGCAGTTCGGCCGAAACGACGCCGTCGCATCGATGCGAACCCGGCTCGTAGCGGAGGCTGTGCGTCCGCAAGACCGCGTGAACAAAGCCGCGCTCGCGCTCTTCGATGCCTTCGCGGCCCAACGCGGTCTTATCGACGCCGATCCTCAAAGCAGCGCACGTACCGCAGGCGGCCTGTTCGAGGCGATCGGCTGGTCCTGGCTCGCCGCGCGCGCCTACGAGCTAGCCGGTGAAACGAAGCGCGCTTTGGAGACGTATCGCGGGCTTGGTGCCGTTCGCGATTTGCGCCGCCTCGAAGTTGCGAGGCCCGACGCTGTTTTTGCCGTTCTCTCCTCGCGCGAGCGGGAAGTGGCGCAGCTCGTGGCGGCCGGCCATTCAAACGAAGAGATCGCGCAATTGCTGCACATCAGCTCGCGCACCGCAGAAAAGCACGTTTCATCGGCGCTGAAGAAATTGAATCTGCGATCGCGCCTGCAACTTGGGCGGTTGCTCGCGCGATCGCAGTCTATCTCCGAATAGCGGCCTGCGAACCGGGAGACAGTTAGCCAGGAAGCGATGCCCCAAACTGTGCGTACCGCTCGCGCACGCGTACCGCCTCGACGTGATCGTACGCTCGCGCCGCTTCCAGCGCGAGTTCCTCCAGCAAAGCCACTTCGTCGGGGTCGAGCTGCGCGCCGTTCGCGTGCGCACCGTAAAGCGTAAAAGAGACGAGCTCGTGGCGCACCGTCACGGGCATCGCCAGCGTGTAGATCGCCGCATTTTCCGTATCGAGTTGCGCGCGCAGATCGTCGAGCCAAACCATCTTTTCGTCGGCGAGCAGCATTCGCACGAGCAGATGGTTCCCGTCGAATCCTGGGGGCGCCACCCTCGTTTGGCTCGCGGTCGCAACGCCTTCGAAACGGGTTCCTCCAGCGGACCGCCGGTAAAGGGCTGCGGCCGCGAGATCGATCGCGTCGACCGGTACCTGCACCAGGCCGTCTGCTATCGCAGCTTCGTCGGTTGCATACGGGAGCGCCGACGCTGCGCGCCGTAGGTATTTTTCCGCGAGTCGCCGTCGCCGAAAGAAAACGGATTCGACGAAACTCTCGACACCGCGGTTAATGCGATCAAGCAGAAAGCCGATGCCGATCGCGGTCAGCAGTTCGAAACCGATCGCCAGGCGTCCTATCGCGACCACGCGCGAAAACAGCCAATCCAAAATCGAGATCATCGTTACGACGCCGAGAGACAAGACGCCGTAAACGAGGGCCCTGTTAAGTACGAAATTTACGTCGAGCACGCGCAGCCTGAACACGGCATACGCAATGCAGATCGGCATCAGCACTACGGCAAATCCGACGACTTGCCCGACGGCAAACGGCACGCCGGGAACGTAATAAATCGCATATGCGACGAAGGATGCGATCGTCCCGATCGCCAGGAAACCCCAGCGCTGCCGGTCGCTCGGCGTGGCCACCGCGACGTTCTTTGCAACGATCAAGCCGGCGAGAAGGAATGCGCTGAGTGGAATGATGGCGCTCGGGATGACATCCCAGCGAGGCAGCGACTCCCCGGCGAAAAATATGCGCCACTCGACCACATACACTGCGTACGAAATTGCGAGAAACATCCACACGAAGGGATCGATCCGCCGGCGCCAGCCGAGCACGTCACCGTTGGGAAAACGCAGCACGAACGGCAGGAGCGGCAAGGCGCTCCACGGTCCGAAAACCGTGCTTAGGATGAAGCTTAGCCCCCGAAACGCAGAGGCAGGCAAGACGTGCGACCAGTACATGAATACCGGGCCCGTGCCAAAATAGCCAACGGCAAAAAGATAGAATGCCCACGACATTATCGACGGTCGCAAAAAGACGAGTATGAACGCGACGACGAGAAAAACCGTAGGCGGCAGGTATGCGAGCACGCCCCCGATGCGTGCCAAAATGCTGAAGCGCCGATTGGGTACTGCCGTCAAGGTTACGGTGCGCGCCACGCCCCCGCGCTCGAATGTCAGCGTTTCTCGCTCGCCCGGGTACGCCGACCGCACGCGCGCCTGAATTTCGTAGTTACCGTGCGCGACCAGACGATCGCCGGCGCGCACTCCCGCGCGATCTGCGGCGGAACCGGGCTCAACCCCCGAAACAATCATTCGCTGCGACGGAAGCGCGATTCCGAACGTGCCTTCGCCCCAACTCTCGGCGAAATCGACGTGCCCAATCGGCACGTAGTAGATCACGACGACGAAGAGCGTCACGAGTATCAGGAGCGCTCGCGCAAGCATCTGACGCACTATGGTTGGAACTTTACCCGAAGCTAGGCTCTCGGCGCAAGGCCACGGCGTCGCGGCGCGGAACTCGTGCTTCGTTATGGCAAACGAGATAGGCTGACCCAATAATGATGGCGATCCTTGGTGCCGGCGGCTCGATCGGAAATGAACTTGCCGTACTCCTCGCTGAAAAAAATCGACCGTTCCGCTTAGTGGGGCGAAACCCCCGGCCGATTGGCGGGGCCGAGGTATTCGCGGCTGACCTCTCCGATCTCCAACAGACCGTTACTGCATTGTCGGGCGCGACCGTAGCCTGTCTCCTCGTGGGGCTCAAATACGACCTGACGACGTGGAAAGAACTCTGGCCGCGGATTATGGCAAACACGATCGAGGCCTGCAAACAAACTCAAGCAAAGCTGATCTTTTTCGACAACGTGTACATGTACGGAAGAGTAGACGGTCCAATGACGGAGCAAACGCCGTATGCGCCCTGCAGCAAGAAAGGGGCAATCCGTGCGCAGATCGCGACTGCACTGATGGAAGAAGTCAAAGCGGGCAATCTCGTTGCGATGATCGCCCGATCGGCAGACTTCTACGGGCCGGATGCCGGCAACAGCGTACCAAATGCTCTCGTCTTCGAGCCGTTCGCGAGAGCAGCTACGGCCTCGTGGCTCGTGAACGCCATGGTGCCGCACTCGTTGACGTTTACTCCCGATGCGGCGCGAGGCGTGGCAATGCTGGCGGAGCGCGAAACGGCGTGGAACCAGATCTGGCACCTTCCGACCTCTCCCGCTCCACCGACGGGCAAAGAGTTTATCGAGATGGCCGCTGCGGAGTTCGGCGTCCGGCCGAAATATCGCGTACTGGGGAAACCGCTGCTCCGCGCGGCGGGATTGTTCGACCCACGTATCCGCGAGTCGTACGAGATGCTCTATCAGAGCGACCGACCCTATATCTTCGACGCAAGCAAATTCACCACCGAGTTCGGCTTCGCGGGAACGCCCTATTCCGAAGGCATCCGCATCACGGCCGAGTCATATCAACGCAAGGCTGGAGCGTCCGCTAGCTGATGCGCCGCAGATGCGTTTTGCTTGCGTGAACTCTTAGGGCCGCTGGTCCGGCGGGCGCCCTCCGTGCCCAGATCCGGAATCGCCATGTCCGGAGCCACCCGCGTGGAAGCCAACCTGCGAACCCGAACCGTGGAAGCCGCCCGGCGTTCCGTGCAGGGCACCCTGCGACCCGCGATATGCCGGCGCGCTCGCGGTGCCGTGACGAGCCGATTGATCGTGCGACGCCGCCGAACTTATCGTGCCGCGACTCGCGCCTTGCGCATGATTTACCGGAGCATTTGCCACGCGCACGCGGCTCACCGGCTGGCCGTGTATCGTACCGCTCGGCTTCTGCACTGCAGAGACCGGCGGCTTACCGTGATTAAACGCCACGAGGTTGTTGCGATTCGTGCCGGCCACAGTTGCGTGCCTCGTTTGCACCGGCGTTGCACCTAAGCGCCTTTCACGAGCCGCAGCGATCTGGACGTGGGTCGGCCTTGCGGATACACCCCCGTGACCGCCGTTATAGCTTACGCGACCGTGCGTAACGAAATGGTTGTGAATCACGGTCCGGTTGGAGTACACGTTATGGACGACGGTTCGATTTACGTTCGTGACGGCGGTATTATAGCTAAACGCCCCGCCGGCCCAAACGCCGCCCACGAAGCCGACGCCGAAATAGCCGAAACCATAGTTAATTCCACCATAGAAGCCAACGCTCGGGCCCCAGTAACCCTGGTTCCACGCATAGCCCGAAGCTGTGTCACCCCAATAACCTGGCGTCCAATAGAGGCCGACGGTGGGCGGCTCAACCCAAACGCCTGGGACCCAATAGTATCCGTACGAATTCCACGCCCAGTATCCGGGATTCCACATATCGTTTGGTGCCGGCGCCGGCGGCTGCTCCTGGTTTGCGGGAAGAGCAGGGGGCGGCACGCTCACCGCAGCGCTGACGCACGGGTCGAACTGCGCTCGCGACGCCAGCGGTACGGCGGCTACGATTATCGCCGAGAGCATCGTGAGAATTAATTTATGGGTTTTCATGCGCCTCCACGCCTGCGATGCATCGCAAAGACGATCGCGCCTTATCTTTCCCCACCGCGGGCGCAGGTAACTGATTTTCCGGAAGTTCTAAGTGATTCTTCGCAAGTTCTAATGGAAGAAACAGCGAGTAAGCTTTACGCGCACACTATATCGATCGTGGCGCACCTCACTCGTGCAATAGATTCTGCCAATTCCTAGGCACGCAGGCCGCCGGCCCGGGAACGGACTGATCCGACGGATGCGAATCCGGCGGAGATAACTTTGGACCCTCAAAGAATTCTTTGGTTGGGTAATCGTAGAACCAGCTCTCTTCAGGCTCGAAGCTTGCAATCACCGGATGGCCGGTGCGCTCATTGTGCTTCGTAGCATGTTGGCCCGGCGAGTTGTCGCAGCAGCCAATGTGACCGCACTTGGCGCAGCGGCGCAGGTGCAGCCACCAGCCGCCTGACGCCAGACATTCAACGCAGCCCGCCCCGCTAGGCTTGGCCGCTGGATCGATGCCGTCAACTCTGCCGTCCACGCTTCTTGTCGCTTCTTAGTTCGTCGGCTCTTGACCTACTAGTAAAAGAACTGCTGCAGTTGGTTGAAGCCCGGGCCGAACGCCCACCCCATGCGTTTGCCGGGATTGATCGCCGGCGCGGGCTCTCCGAGCGCAAACTTGAACCCGGTAATCGTCTCGACCAGATTACCTTTCTCGTCGTAGACGACGATCGCGCTGCCCTGGCTCCCGCTGCAATAGGACGGATCGGTCACCAAAAACAACCCGTTCGCCGGATCGTTGGCGATGCCGGCGCCACTGTTCCCCTGAGACGTGTCGCCGGTGCATGGAAGCTGCGCCGCCACGCCCGTCTGCTGCGCGAGGTCGTAAAACTCGACTTGCGCGTTGAGCTCGGTCGTCGTGGCCGCAATGCCCGTGCTCGAATCGACGGCTAAGCCGTTGACGAAGCCCGCACCAAACTCCCCGTTGTTTAAACCGGTGAACTGCGTCTGCTTGCCGGTCTCGAGATTGACGAGTACGTTGATCGGCGCGGCGCCCTGGACCTTGCCGCCGTCGGGAGAGGTTGCGATGACGGCTTCGTTTGTCGCCGTATCTTGCGCGACTTGTGGCAGATTCCCCACCCCAAACGCGCGCGGATTGAGATGGAACACCTTGCCGAACTCGTTCTTCGCGACGTTCGATTCAAACAGATCGGGAATATCGTTCTTCTCGAGCTCGATCGCGAAGATGGCCGTCATGCCGGTTGTTTGATTTGGACCGGCCGCCTCGACCTCGATGTCTTTGACGGGCGGCGTCCATTTGCCGGTGAACCTGCCCTTGACCGGATCCATCAGATCGTAGAAGCGCTTGGCGAACGTCGACCCCTTCGGCATGACGAAGCGCGTGACGAGGCCGACGTCGCCGGTGACGATCGCATCGAAACCGTAGGACGTTCCGCTCGGAGGCGACTTCGGGAACGTCTTCAGAATCGCTCCGCTATCCTGGTCGAACGTCTCGACATTGGTGGACGTGGCGAGCGCGCCGTCGTTGCCGTTGCGGTCGATATCGAACCCGAAGATCTCCCCGCCGCTGCTGCTCGAGAGGGTCTTTCCGAGCCCCACCACCTGGCGTGTCGATCGCAACGCCGGCTGCGACATCGACTGCAACGAAGTCAGCGGCGGCGACGAAGCGCCGCTGCTGCAACCCGCTATGATCAGCGCCGCCGCGCACGCGTAGAGTAATTTCGTCGTTAGAGCACCTTGGGGGCTTTGCATGAAGACCTCTTAACGCCAGGGAGTCGCGGTAACTTTGGGACCCGGCGGCGTCGCTTGCGGCCCGGGCTTAGCGCCGTCTTTAACAACGAGCACGTCGCGCATGCCTTCGCCGTAGTGGAAGGCGCAGCCGATCTCGTAGGTGCCGGCTTTCACCAGCGTGACGGTGACCGATTTGCCTGGGCTAATCGGGCCGCTGGCATAGCCGGCTTCGAGCTTGCCGTCGCCTTTTGCCGGTATCGAGAGGTTCGGGTTCGACGGAAAGACGGCCGGCGGCCCGGAGATCACTTTGACCACGTCCAGCGTGTGCGTGATGCTCGAGGACAGGTTGTGAATCGTGATCTTGGTTCCGGGCGGAAACGCGAGCGACTGCGTGCGTTGCGTTTGCGTGAATCCGCCCAGCGTCGCCTTCCATACCGACGACTTAATCGAGCCGACGCCTTCTTCGGGGAGTTCTTCGCCGATGCTGTCTTTTGGAAGGGTAGCGGTCATTGCCAAATCCGAGTCGACCGCGGGAAGGGAGTACGTGGTGCCATTCATTAGTGCCGTGTTACCGGCGCCGACGCTGCCCGCTCCGCACGCAGCGAGCGCGAGAGCGACAAACGTAACAGCGAGGGCGCTGAATTTCTTGGAACTAAATTTAGACATGAATCCTCCGACAGTGTGTGTGTTTTGCCGAAGTCTACCGATTCGATATGAATAAATTGTAAAGCGCGAGCGCGCGTGCTCGAAGACCGGCGATCAAAACAATCGAGAGTCGGAGATTTACTGCTTAATATACTAGTCTAGCCGAAGCAACGTTCGCACCGGCGCGCTGCAAGGTGATCGCTACGATGCGCCCGCGTGGATGCACGAGGAGCGTTGCCGTCTCGCCGGTGCTCGTTAACGCGCCGAGATCGGTCGCGGCCGCCGCCGTGTGCGCAATCGCGTGCAACGTTCCGCCGGGCTTATCGGCGATGATATACACCCACGAGCCGTCTCGCGCGTAGAGAATCTTCGCGGCGACCGGGCTTGCCGATTCCGGCGCCATCGAGACGTGGTTGAAATGGCTGTGGACCATCGTTACGAGCGCGACGTCTTCGCTTTGCAGCCGTTCGCGGAGCACGAGCGCCTGCCACCCAAGGCCGAGAGAGGCCAGTGCGAACGCTGCCGCAAGGGCGAAGGGGAAAAGGCTCGCGCGGAACTTGGCGCTCGGCTGCGGTCGCGCGGATTCGCGCAGGCGACGCTCCAAGGCCGGCGATGCCGTTGCCAGCGGCAGCGCCGCTGCCAGCGAAGCCGCGACGGCTTGAGCCTGCGCGACCCGCTGCGCGCAGGCCGAGCAAAGCGCGATGTGAAGCTCGACGTTGCGCGCCGCATCGTCGTCGAGGATCCCAAGCGGATAGAGTTCCGCGTCTTCGCCTAAATGTTCGGTCACCACCGGCTCCCTCCGGGGCTGGCAAGCTCCGCGTGCAACTTGCGTATCGCCATCGAGATACGGCTCTTGATCGTGCCCAGGGGAGCATCGACCTCCTTCGCAATCTCGACCTGCGTCTTGTTTCCGTAATACGCGAGCACGAGCGCAGTCCGCTGCTCCTCGGGAAGGCGCGCCAGCGCGCCTTGCAATCGTTGCGATTCGACGGGGTCGACGCTCGGTGCATCGACGGTCGTCACCGGAGTCAACCGGGCCGCCTTCAGCGCGCGCGCATCGTGCCGGCTTTCGCGTCGAAGCGTTGTGAGCGCTTCGTTGCGTACGCACATAACCAAGTACCCCTTTAACATCTCTCGGTTCCCGGAGAAGCGGTTAGGGGTGCGCCATACGCGCAGGAGCGCGTCGTGCACGCAATCTTCAGCGTCTGCCCTATCCGAGATGATATGGCGAGCAACGCTAAAGAATAGAGGCGACCACAGCGCGTACACCTGCTCGAGGCCCAAGGGCCTGCGCTCGGCAAAGGCCTCGACGAGCTCGTCCATCTAACGGCTGACATACGGCCCCCTGGGTTTCACGACCTTGGTATGCCGCCGAGGCCGGTTTTGGATGACCCGACCCATCCGAACATGCCCGTGGCGGCATATCCACCCACATGAATAGATTACTTACGAGCCTGCAGGTCGCACTGCTGGCCGTCACCCTCACCACCGGCGCCAACGCCGCCGTTCCACCGCTACTTCCGGCCGTCGCGACGGTCCACATCAAGGATTTCAAGTACAATCCGCCGGCCCTGACCGTCCACGTGGGCGACCGCGTCACGTTCGTCAACGACGACGATGAAGCGCACACGGTGACCGCGACCGACAAGTCGTTCGATTCCGAAGGGCTCGACACCGCCGGTACGTGGCAGCACGTGTTTACCAAACCCGGAACCTACCACTATTTTTGCGAGCTGCATCCATACATGAAGGCGACGATCGTCGTCCTGCCGGCTGCAGCAAAGTAAAGGAGCCCAAACATGAAACGAGACGACTTTCTCAAGCACGTCGCCTGGACCGGGACCGGTATCGCGTGGTCCTTGTCCGGCACGGGCCTCTTCAGCGCCGGGGCGCTCGCCGCGGGCGGCGGCATTTCGTTCGTACAAATTAGCGACAGTCATATCGGCTTTTCGCACCCCGAAAACCCCGACGTGATCGGGACCCTTCAACAAACCATCAATGCGATCAACGCGATGCCGGTGCAGCCATCGTTCGTCGTGCATACGGGCGACGTGACGCACCTCGCCAAACCCGCGCAGTTCGATACCGCGAAACAACTGCTCGGCACGCTCAAGGCGCCGCTCATCGTCCTGCCCGGCGAGCACGACGTCATCGGCACGTCGGATGCGTTCTTCGCGGCATTTCGCCGCAGCGATGCCCCCCAAGGATGGTTCTCGTGGGATCAGGGCGGCGTGCACTTCCTCTCGCTCGTCAACGTCTTCAACTTCGAAATCGACGGAAAGCTCGGCACCGAGCAGCTCGATTTCGTCGAGAAAGACCTCGCCGCGCAAAAAAGCTCGACGCCGATCGTCGTCTTCGCTCACGTTCCGCTCTACGCGCTCTTTCCGCCGTGGGGCTGGACGACGGAGGACGGCTCGCGCGTCTTGGCAGCGCTTCGCCGGTTCAATGCAGTCACGGTGCTCAACGGGCACATTCATCAGATCGTCCAGCACACCGACGGCAACATCCGGTTCGCGACCGCCGCCTCTACCGCATACCCGCAGCCCGCACCGGGCACCGCGGACAAACCCGGGCCGCTGAAAGTCCCTAGCAGCAAGTTGCTGAGCGTTCTCGGCTACCGTAGCGTGGAAATCGCACGCAGTACTGCAACAATCGCCGATCACTCACTCCAAACGTAACAACATCACGGCCAAACGTATAAAGGAACAACAAACAGTGCTCACTTCTGTAATCCTAAGCTCCCTGGTTGCGCTCGCTTCGGTGGCGCCGATCGACCTCGCGAGTTGCGAAGCGTCGAACCCTATCGCCGTCTCGAGTAATAACGACAGCCCTACTACCGTCGGCGCATCTGCCTTACATGTACGTTTCTCCGATGCTGCTGCCGAGCCAATCTCGCGGGTGACCTTCACCCTCGACGACGGCGCGACGGTTAACGACGTCGGGACATTTAGTCCGGGCATTACCATCGATCATAACCTTCGGCTGGCGAACACCGACGCCACTTCTTGTACCGTCTCAACGGTTACATTTGCCGACGGAGCGGCCTGGGTTGCCAAGTAAGATGCACTCCGCCACGGCTATGTGGAAAGGCATTCACACTTTCTTCAGACTTGAACTCACACTTTTCTTATAAAACTACCTCATACTAGCAACATCAACACGCTCACGACACCCTAACCACACACATCACCCTTCAGGAGAATCAAATGAAATTACCTCACTACGTTGCGGGCGTTAGCCTCGGGTTGGCGCTTGCAGCGTGCTCCGGCGCGCAGAATGGCGCGACCTCAATGACGCTTCCGAGCGCCCCCGGCGCCGGCGGCATTACTCATTATTCCGCTCCCGGTTCCTCAACGCCGAACGCCGATAAAGGCCAACAACTCACCGGCGCGCACAAGGCGACTACAGCGCTCATTCTCGTCGTCAACGAAGGCGCGGGCACAGGGGGCACGATCAGCGAATTTGCCGAAACCGCGAACGGAAACGTCGCGCCGAGTTCGGTCATCTCGACGCACACCCAACCCTTCGGCATCGCCTTCAGCTCAAAAGAAGGCATCGGCATTGCGGACGGCAACATCAACTCGAGCGGCGAGTTCGGTGCCGAAACGTTCTCGCTGACCGGCGATTTCTTGACGGGGATCTCGTGCTTCCCGAAACCCAGTTCGACGCGTGGCGTGGCTTTCGATAGTGCCGGCCAGCTCTTCGTTTCTGCGTTCTTACCCGAGGGCGGCCGCGCCATCGACGTCTTCAAGCCCGGAGCCAACAACTGCGCCAAGCCGAAGCGCACGATCCCGGACGTCGGCGGCGTGGCCATCGACAGCAACAACCTTCTCTACGTCGCGAATAGTACGACGGCAACGATCGACGTCTTCCCGTCGGGATCAGGCGCGATGGAAGCGCAGATCGGCGGAACCAACACCGGGCTTGTAGCCCCCGGCACGGTCGCCGTTGACGCTTCGCTCAACGTCTACGTCCTGGATACTAAGACGGCAACGATCAGTGAGTTCGCAGCCGGAGCGACCGGCAACGTCGCGCCGATTCGCACGATCTCCGGCTCGAACACCGGACTGAGTGGAGGGAACGGCTTCAGCTTCGGACTTTCAGTCAGTAAGAGGAGCGGCGAGATATTCGTCTCTAACCCGGGCTCGAACGCCATCCTTGGCTTTGCAGCGAACGCAACCGGCAACGCTGCGCCAATCCAAATGATCGCCGGCAGTGCCACCAGGCTTTCCGACCCGCTAGGAGTTGCACTGGCAGAGTAATGCCCTAGCCGGAGCCGGGTGTACCCGATCGGGCTCGCGGGCGCGTCGGTGCCGTCACCGGCGCGCCTGTATCGGGTTCGGAAGCTTCAAGATTTCTTCATTGTCATCAACGTAACCGCGACGAAAGTTGCATTTATTATTTTTTCATAAATGGAAGGCAGAATGCTCGAATGAATCGCTCCTTGATATTACCAGGCTCTTGTCTCGTACTGCTTGCGCTCTGCGCATGCGCCGGGACGGCGACCCCGGCCGGAGGAGTTACTCCGGCCACGCATCTCACCCATTTCACGGCCGTCCGCGACGGCGGCTCACTCGGCCCCGTGCTAACGACCTCCGACCATGGGCAGATTTTTGGGTTTGACATCAACTCAAACGGCAATGACGGCGTCCTCACTTCGGCCCTGAGCGGTGAAATCTCCGTGCAGACGTACAACGAAACGACGGGTACGATCACGAAAACCATCGGCTCGATTACGGGAAAACGCGTTGTGAATGGCGACGACTACGTCGCCGACGGTATCTTCGCCGGGGACGTCGGGCTCGTCGATTTTCAAAAAGCCGGGATAATCGGTAAGGCTGCCACAAAAGATATGTACCATCTTTTGAATCCGGTGACGAAAAAGCACCTCAACGGCAGGTGGATTCCTCCGGTCAAGCTCTTTAACGTGCTCGAGTGGGCGCACAACCAGAGTACGTCCACGAGCGTCGTCTACGGGTACCAGCGCGAAGGATCCGATCCGTCGGAGCTCATCGTCTCCGACGTCGGCAAGAATACGTTCGCTAAAGTCATTACCTTAAGTTCGAACGACTTCTCGCAAGGCACGCAGCCGCAGCTTGCGGAGGATACCGTCAACGATCTGGCCGTTATGGCGAGTTCGCCGAGTTTCGGCGCGGCCGGCGGTCCGCCGCCGGTCATCTGGACGGTCGATCTCAAGTCCGGCAAGAAGACCCATTTCTCCGGTGTCAGCTGCCCCGGGTCGGTCGGGTGCGGCTACGCCAACGGAATCGGCTACGACTCGAGCACCGGCATTGCGTGCACGACCACCGAGCTCGACGCCGGCGTGGAGTTCTACAACGTGGCCAAGCAGACGGGCACTCGCGTGCAACTGCCTAACAACGCCAGCCAGCTCTCTGCAGGCGCCTTCGTTGCGAACGACGCGGTCCACGGACTCTTTCTCGTCGCCCAGCCAGTCTCGAGCACGTCGGGTTCGGGCAGCAGCATCCAGGTCTATAACGAGAGCGGAACCCTCGAAGAGTCCATCAACGGTTTCAGCTTCTCCGACGCAAGCACAGTTATTCCGGTGCGCATCTCCATCAATCCTACGTCACGCACCGGTTGGGTGAATGGGCCGGAGGTCGATCAGCTCCAAGAGTTCTCTTACTAGTGCAGTTCGAATCCCAAATGCGCTCCGCTTAGCCTGTGCTATGATAAGCAGACGATGGATCGCGTAATCAACATCTGGTCCGACGTTATTTGACCGTTCTGCTATCTCGGCTCAGTTTGGGCCGAGGAAGCTGCGCGAGAGTTGCAAGCTGACCTGCGTTGGCTTCCCTTTGAGATTCACCCGGAAACGCCGCCCGAAGGGGCACCCAAGCCGTTTCCACCGGAGGATTGGCCGCAGGTTCGAGCGAGGCTCGAGAGTTTGGCTCGAGAAGTCGGGCTTCCAATCGACCCGCCCAAACGCAACGTGAACTCGCATTTTGCGCTCGAGACGGCCGAACTCGTGCGCCTCAAAATTGGCGACGGCGCCGCCGGCGGCTTTTATCACAGCGTTTCGCGTGCATTCTTCACCGAACACGCCGATATCTCGAAGCACGACGTCATCGTTCCGATCGCGCAACGCTTCGGCATCTCCGCTTCAGACGTGGAAACTGCCTGGCGCGAGCGCCGGTTTTCTCCCGCTGTCGACCAGTTTCTCGGAGAGGCACACAAGGCCGGTGTCACGGGCGTGCCGGCAATGGGGTGGCCCCATCGACGCGCGATCGTCGGCATGATGCCGGCGGCCGAGATCGTGCGCCGGCTTCGTGATTAATGTGCTTCCTCCGGGGGAGCCATGAACTCGGGACCAACCGGGTCGGGAATCTCCTGCGCAACGATGCGGTCGATCTCCGATCGCATCTCAGCATCGATCGAAAATCCGAACGCGCCGGAGATTGCATCGACTTGCGACGGGTTGCGCGCACCCCAGAGCGCAGCACCGACGCCGGGCGCGTCGAGTACCCACCGCAGCGCCAAGTGAATAACGCGTTTGCCGAAGCGCTCGCGAGCGAGGTCGTCGAGTCGCGTGACGGCTCGAAGGTATTGCGCAAAGCGCGGCGGTTGGAACTTCGGGTCGCCACGGCGCAGATCGTCGCCGCTAAAGACGGTGCTCCGGCTCATCGTTCCGCTCAGCAATCCGCGGCAAATCGCTCCGTATGTCACCGCGAACAAGCCGTGCGCGCTGACATAGGGTAGTACGTCGCGCTCCGCCGCCCGCTCGAAAATATTGTACGGCGGCTGGACGGTGTGAAGCGGGGCAAACTGCCTAAACTCGTCCATTTGTACGGGTGAAAAGTTGCTCACGCCAATGGCCTTGATCTTGCCGGACTCATAGAGGGCCCGCATGGCGGTCGCGGTCTCTTCCATCGGAACGTTCGGGTCGGGCCAATGAACCTGATAAACATCGATATGGTCGGTCTTCAGCCGGCGCAGTGAGTCGTCGATCTCCTTGGCAACGCGTGCGGCGGAGGCATTCCGAGTGACTTCTCCCTTGGAGTTCCATTCAAGACCGACCTTGGTCGCCACGACGACGCGGTCGCGCCTGCCGGCCAATGCATCGCCGACGACTTCCTCCGCGTGGCCCTGCCCATACGCCGGCGCGGTATCGATGAGCGTTACGTCTGCGTCGAGCGCGCGGTGGATTGCGGCAATCGCGTTTTCATCGTCGGCGCCGCCCCACATCCAGCCCCCGATGGCCCACGTTCCAAGGCCGATGCGCGACGGTTTGAGTTGGGTACCGGGGATCGTCATATACTCCATTGCACTCATCGCGATCCGAGCGCATTCGACTTGCTTTCAAGAACAATCGTCGGCATAGTTTATCTCCCAGGTTAGCCCTGGGTCGTTCGCGGCTTTGCGTTTAACCCATGCGTTTAAACTCGGGCGAACTTGGAAAGAAACAAATGGTGCGCTCGCTTGATCCTTCGGCGGAGCGGCTCGAGCGTGTGCTGGACGTGCTGCTTCAGGCCGATCGCGCACTGACGAACTCCCAAGAGGTCGGCGGCGCGCTCTCGCAGATCGCCGAGGCCGTCGTCTACAATTTCAGCGAGTCTTGTGAAATCGACGTCGACGGTCACCCTGGCGGCCCCGATCGCGTACGCGCTACCGCCGGCGAAGTCGCAGTCGTAGCTGCACCCGGCGGCGAGATCGCGGAAGCGCTCACGGACGGTGGCAAGAGGTATGGAACGATCACCTGCCGGGCGTCAAAGAGCGGCTTCGACGATGCCACGCGTAAGGCGATTAAAGTTCTGGCTGCCGAACTCGGCATCGTGCTCGCGAGCCAGGCGACGATTCGCAGAGAGCACCGGATTGCCGACCGGCTGCAGCGGGCGCTGCTTCCCGGCCAGCTTCCAGTTGTGCCCGGCGTCGAGTTTCATGCCGCGTACTTGCCGCCCGGCGATGAGGCTGAGATAGGCGGCGACTGGTTCGACGCGTTCGATTTGCCGAACGGACGCATCGGCATTTCGATAGGCGGCGTCGCAGGCCGCGGTCTCGAGGCCGCGGTCATCATGGGAGAGGTCCGCCAAGCGATTCGGGCGGCCGCAGTTGGCGCGGATTGCGCCGCGACAGTGCTGGAGCACGTCAACCAGATCATCGCGTTGCGAGAACCAATGGACATGGCGACGGCAATATTTGGAATCTACGATCCAGAGTCGAGCACGCTTTCGTACGTTTCGGCAGGGCACCCACCGCCGCTCATCGCGCTTGCGAACGGCCTCGTGCGCAGACTTCCCTCCGGGAGCCTTCCGCTGGGATGCGCCGATACGCTCGAAGCTCGCGACTGGACGTTTACCATCCCCGCCGACGCACAAGTGATCTTCTACACCGACGGCCTGGTCGAGAACGAACGCGACCTGGTCGCCGGCGAGAAGCGCCTCGCCGAGGCCGTCCACGATTTGATGCTCAGGCGACAGGAGCTCGGAACGCCGCTTAAAAATCAGGCCACGGCGCTTCAAGAGCGCATTTTCAATGGGCACTCGAATCGCGACGAGGCGTCCGTCTTAATCCTGTCGCGCACAGCGCCCGTGCAGAGCTATCTTTTCTCGGCGGTTCCAGTCGTCGCGACGATCGCCCGGGCCATCGTCGGGGATGAACTTGCGGCGCTTGGGATCGAACACGATCGCCGCTTTGGGATACTGGTCGCCCTTGGCGAGGCAATAGCCAATGCCATCGAGCATGCCTATCACGGCGCCGCGCCGGGTTTGATCCGGCTAAAGGTGGAGCACGACGGACGGCACGTTGCCCTCGTAGTCGAAGACTTTGGCTGCTGGAAGCCCTTCGTTCGCGGCGAGGATCGTGGTCGAGGCATCGAGATAATGCACGCTATTATGGACGGCGTGCAAATTTGCTCGACTCGCGAATCGACTCAGGTCGTTCTGAAGGCCGTTATGGAGCCCAGATAGAGGGCGCTCATTGCATTGACAATATTTGATTCAAAGGATAGTATCGATAGATGTCAATACAACGGTGCTGCCCGCCGGCACAGATCCCCCACTTGGACCTTGGGACCGAGGCCGCCCTTTTCAAGGCTCTGGGCGATCCCCACCGGCTGACGATCCTCGCTGCGCTCGATCGCGCCAAGTATGAGGTCTGCGTCTGCGATTTCACCGACGCCCTTCCCCTCAATCAGCCGGCCGTATCGCATCACTTGCGCATTCTTCGCGAGGCAGGGCTCATCACAGGTGAGCGTCGTGGTACGTGGGTCTACTACCGCCTCGCGCCGGATGCGCGGGATGGAATCGACGCCGCGCTGACGTTCATTTTTCGCCAGAAGGTCGCAGCGTGAAAACACATTTGAGTTTCGCCACAACGGATCTGGCGAAAAGCGCCGGCTTTTACTCGACGCTGCTCGATATCAAACCAGTGAAGCTACTGGCCGACTACGCGCTATTTATTACAGACGACCCCGGTCTCGAACTCGCCTTGGACTCAAGCGAGCGAGTCGAAGTGCCGGACGACGCTCACTACGGCTTATTCGTTGACGACGTCAAGGACGTGGAACGCGCTATCGCTCGCTTGGAGCGCGCCAATCTCGTATCGTCAGTGCGACGCGACGAAACCTGTTGCTACGCGAAGCAGACCAAAGTATGGGCGATCGATCCGGACGGCCGCCGGTGGGAGATTTACACCGTCCACGAGGACGCCGTCGAGCGCAGCGGCTCGCAGAGCACCTGCTGCGGGTGACGAGCCTCCTCAAACGAGGCGTCACGGAAGCGCTAGGTTCGGCCTTCCTTCTCGCAGGCGTCGTTGGTTCGGGCATTATGGCCGAACGCTTGTCCGGCGGAAACGCGAGTCTCGCGCTGCTTGCGAACACGCTCGCCACGGCGGGCATTCTCATGTGCCTCATCGCGGCGCTTGGGCCGATCTCGGGAGCGCATTTCAATCCGGCGGTGTCCATCGCCGATGCAATTCGCGGCGGCCTTTCCTGGAGCGAGGCCGCCGTCTACCTGGGAGCGCAGGTGAGCGGAGCGATCGCCGGCGTCGTCGCCGCAAACACGATGTTTGGCTTGCCAATGCTGTTCGCGTCGCACCGCGTTCGCGGCGGTCCCGCTCAGTGGTTTGCCGAATTCGTAGCAACGTTCGGCTTGCTCCTGGTGATTTGGGGTTGCACGCGTTTCCGTTCGGCGCTTCTTCCGCTCGCGGTTGCGGCTTATATCGCCAGTGCCTATTGGTTTACGTCCTCGACTTCGTTCGCGAATCCGGCGGTGACCATCGCGCGTTCGCTTTCCGATACGTTCGCCGGCATCCGGCCTCAAGATACACCGGAATTCATTCTAGCTCAGATCGCCGGCGCTGTGGGCGCTACCTTTCTGTTTGCGTGGCTCGTACCGCGTCGAACCGCGGCGAGCGATTCGCTTGGGCCAGGGTAATGCCGGCGCTCAGGGAAGCTGATTTGGGAGCTTTACATGCATTCTTCTTCGCGCATCCGCCTCGTCATTGCGTTGACGGCGCTCGCCTTTGCCGCCTGCTCCGGCAACGAACCCACTCCCGGCGGGTTTGCTCCGCCCATCCCGTCGCTACGCCAAGACGAGCCACCGATGCACGCGTTGAACGCGCCGCTGGGGTGGCCGAAAAAGACGAACCAGCCTATCCTGTTCGCCGCAGATGGCCCGAGTGGCGTGCTGATGTTCGACCCGAACAAAGCCAACGGATCCCCCGAGGGATCGATCGTCGAGGGCATCAGCGGGGCGGCCGGGCTAGCAGTCGATAGCAGGTGCACGCTCTACGTTGCCACGTCTCGGCCAACACGGTGACGGTCTATCCACGAGGGGCGGCCGCACCAAAGTATACGATCTCAAGCGGCCTCAGCTGGCCGTACGGAATTGGAATCGATTCAAAAGACGACATTTTCGTCAGCAACATCTACTCCGATACGCTGACGGCTTACCACAAAGGCCAGACCTCGCCGTACGAGACGATCAACTTCGACACCTACGGTGCAGTGATGGGCGTCGCCGTGGACGCGAAGGACAACGTCTCATCTTCACGTTGATTTATTGGCTCGTCGACGGGGGCGGCCCGGACGCCCGCTTGAACCAGGCAACGCCATACCCCGACTTTGACTTTCCGGCGATGGACGAATCCGCACCAGTTCCCCCCGATTGGCGGCCCGGCATCGTCGATTATCTTTTCTTAGGCTTCACCACCTCGACCGCGTTCAGCCCGACGGAGGCAATGCCTTTGACGGCCCGTGCGAAGCTGCTCGTCATGGTCCAAAGCGGCATCTCGTTGATTACCATTGCAATCGTCGCCGCACGCACGATCAACATTCTAAAATAACGCGGACGCCGGCAGTGCTACGATTGGTCAGCCGCTACGGCAGCGTCCACTTGCCAGGTGGACCTTAGTCCGTGGTTGCAGCAACCGAAGCGCCCTCTTATGCTGGTCGCACGACGAAAAGGAGCATCGTGAAAGCTCGGAAATCTCCGTCACGCTTTGCTGCGGTAGCATTGAGTTACGCCGGCCTCTTCGCGGTGCTCGCCGCCGTATCGCCGGCAAGGGTGATCGCCGGCTGCACTCCGGCGGCGTCTTCGCCCGCTCCGTCGGCATCTCCGTCGGCCGCCCCCGACGTCGGTTCGGTCGTTTCGCAGGGCGCGGCCCCGTCGCCGACGCCGTTTGTTGAGAAGCCGCTCTACAACATCGGCGATGAAATCTATACCGAAGACCGCGACGGCACCGTTTACTACTATTTTCAGGGTAATCCCGACGGCACGGGCAAGGCCAAATACGATGTGCGCTATGACCGCAATCTCTGGAACACGTGCGCGCAAGCTCAGATCCGAATTCCCATCATCACGAAATACCCAGTGGTCGGGAACCCCTCTTCGGGCCTCGGCAACATCGAGCTGGGATATTCTTACAACGTAGCGTCCACGACGTTCGATCGCTCGTTGCAGGCGCGAATCGTGCTGCCGACCGAGAACAACAACGTCGACAGCTACGACACGCAACTCAAGTTCTTCTACGATATAAAGTGGAAATTCAGCGATCTTTCCGTTGCTTACACTAACGAGTACGATCAAAGCATCACTCGGCCGCCGGGCACCTCGTACTCGAGTTATTACGAAGGCACGTTTGCGCTGCCGGGATACTCGCTCGTGGATTCGCCTGGCTGGAAGGGCCTGAAACTCTCGGGCATCTATAACTACCGGTTCGTCTTCAACAGAGGCGGTATCTTTCAACCGGCGGCCGGATTAATAATGTTTGGCAATATCAACGACGTAGCGCTCAACCTCGCCGATTCCTGGGGCATGGGCGAACACGCCCTCTGGAAGTACAAAGTCGAAGCGACCGCGGTAGCGCGGTTCTAGCAGCGAGTTCGCCGGCCAGCTCAACCTTCGGGTGTGCGGCCCACTGCCAGCCTTCTTCCGATCCCCGAGCCCGGAAATTCACGAAGCCTTCTGGAATCCAGACGGCGTGCTGAAAACATTCTTGCTTGAGGACTGGCTGGAAGAACATGCCGAATCTGTGCCGGAGTTTCCCCTGGGTGGAAGCACGGGGCCGGCCTGGACTCTAAGGAGTCTGCTCGAACTGGACGGACGATCCAGCCTCGAGCGCATGCTCCAGGCCGACGTCCTTTACTCGCGAGCAGCCGGAGCGACGGAGCTGCGACAGGCCATTGCGCAAATGCAGGACGTTCCAATGGAACGCATTCTCGTCATGACGGGTGCCGGCGAAGCCTTGAGCCACATCTTCTCTGCTGCCGCGCAGCCGGGCGCAAACGTCATCGTGCCTGCGCCATGCTTTCCTCCGTACAACGCCGTGCCTCAGGCGCTCGGCCTGGAAGTGCGCGAATACCGATTGCGCCGTGAAGAGTCGTTCGAGATCGACCTCGACGAAATACGCCGGCTCACCGATTCGCAAACGAAGCTGATCCTCGTCAACTCGCCGCATAATCCTACGGGCAGCGTTATCGCCGATAAGACGATGGAAGCGCTCCACGATTTTGCGGCAGAACGCGGGGTTCAATTTGTCTCCGACGAGGTCTACCACCCCATCTACCACGGCACCGCTATGGCTTCGGCCTCGCGCCTCGCAAGCGCTACCGTTGTCGGAGATCTGTCGAAGGCGTTTGCATTAAGCGGCTTGCGCGTCGGCTGGATCGTCGAACCGGACAAACGGCGACGCGACACCTACTTGACGGCGCGCGAATACTGTACGGTCTCGAATTCACCGATCACCGAGTTTCTCGGGGAGATCGCCGTTCGTCATCGCCAGGCGATTCTCGACCGGACGCGCGAAGTGGCGCAAGCCAACGTTAAGCTTTTGGAACAGGTGCTCGAGGAACACGCAGGCGTTGTCGGCTGGGTTCGCCCGCGCGGCGGGATGACCGCATTTCCGTGGCTCCTCTCGGGGGCCGATTCACGGAGTTTCTGCGATCGTGCCGCCGCGCAAGGACTGTTGTTCGCGCCGGGCGACTGTTTCGGCGTTCGGGATCATTTCCGCATTTCGTTCGGCGTCGGCCGCGACTGGTATGCAGCCGCGATGCAGCTATTCGGGAAGCTGCTTAATGCCTGGCCGACCGATGCTCTTTAGCCGACCCACGCGGATCCGGAACCGGATCCCCACGTCGGCGTTGCGGCCGCCTTAGGCGCCGTCGCTTGCGGCCCGGGCTTGGCAGTCTTGCTGACGACCAGTACGTCCTGCATTCCGCTGGAATAGTGAAACGCGCAGCCGACCAGGTAGATGCCTTCTTTCACCAGCGTAACCGTGACCGATCCGCCGGGCTTGATCTCGCCGCTGGCGTAGCCTTCCTCAAGTTTGCCGTCGCCCTTCGGCGTTTTCGAAAGCGTCACGCCTTTGGGAAAGACTGGCGGCGGCTCGGAGGGCTCGGTTCCCCCAGACTTTAGGGCTTCCGGGTGAAGGAAGTCTGAAACGAGTAAACCGTTCCCTCGTCGTACGTGCCACCATTCGGAGTGGTGCCATAGAGCGTGCCGCTTATGTCAATGAGGCCCGACACAGGCGCAGCGCCATCGCTCGGGAGGAAACTGTAGAGCATTCTTTCCGAGCCGGAGGTTGTTATTGAAAAGATGGTTCCGCATCCGTGACTGATGGCGCAGTTCGCACCGCCGGATTCGGTCGTGCCGTAGAAGGTGCCGTTGTCGTATAGAAGCTGCGCATCCGGCACGGCGCCGTCGTTCGGATAGCCTTTGAACTTGTAGATCAACCTTTCTTTACCTGACGGCGTGATCGCAAAGACCGTGCCGTAGTGCTCGTGGTTGCCGCACCCGTTGCATCGCCCGATACCCCCACCGGAGGTCGTGCCGTAAAGCATGCCGTTGACATAAACGAGACCCGCCCGCGGGTATGAGCCATCGGTCGCCCAGCCCTTGAAGCTGTGCAACACGCTTTCGCTGCCGGATGACGTGACCTTGAAGACGCTGCCTTTGTCGAAATCGCCCCCTTCATACGTCGTGCCATAAAGCGTGCCGTTGACGTTGAGAAGGCTCGCCTCCGGATACTTGCCGTCTCGATGGCCGGGCCGCGACCCAATGAAACTATGGAGCACGGTTTCCGCGCCCGACGCCGCGATCTGGAATACCACACCCCGGTTCTGCTGCGAGCCTCCGAAGACCGTCGTGCCGTAGAGCGCGCCGCCGGCAGCGATGAGCGATGCCTGTGGATCGGATCCGTCCGGAGTACCCTCGAAGTTGTGGAGCACGGTCTCGCTGCCGGATGTCGTAACAGAGAAGACGCTTCCGCTGGAACTGGCGCCGCCGCTGGTGGCACCGTAGAGCACGCCGTTGACGGCCGTGACGCCCGCATAGGGCCACGCGCCATCCTCCCCGCCCGCGAAGCTATGAAGTATGGATTCCGCACCCGACTTCGCGATTGCGAAAACGGTGCCGCAACCGCCACTTGCGTAGCATCCCGAGCCGCCGGCTACCGTTGTGCCGTAGAGCGTGCCGTTGAGTTTGGTAAGTCTCGCTTGCGGGTTTACACCGTCCGTCGGGCTGCCGCCGAAGCTGTAAAGCACGGTATAGTTGAGGCCGGACTGCTTTTGCACCCGCATATCTAGCGGTGCGCCGCCCGGAATGCCGGTCGAAGAAGCGCAACCGGAAACAACCGCGGCGGCGAGGCTGCAGCGAAGCGCGAATCGACCTAAATCCAAGACCTTCATTTTCCGTCGTCCTCATCGCTTGGCGGCGTTAACGAAAAGATCGTTCCGTGGTTGTAGGCGCCGCCAACCGGAGTCGTGCCGTAGAACGTGTGGTTTACTTCGATGAGGCCCGCGAGCGGGAATGAACCTTCTTCTGGAAGGAAACTGCAGAGCATCTTTTCCGTGCCATGCGGCGTGATCGAGAAGACGGATCCGCAACCGTGACTCACGGCACAGTTCGCGCCCCCGGATTGAGTGGTGCCGTAGAAGACGCCTTTGTGCAAGAGCAGCTTTCCGTACGGGAATGCGCCGTCGGTAGGATAACCTTTGAATTTATAAATCACCTTTTCCTTACCGGACGGCGCGATTGCAAAGACGGTACCGTCGCCGGGGTTTTTCCCGCACCCTCGGCACGCTGCATTGCCACCACCGGAGGTCGTGCCGTAAAACATGCCTTTGAAGTAGACGAGACCCGCGCGCGGATACGAGCCCTGCGTCGCTCCGCCTACGAAGCTGTGCAATACGGTTTCGCCGCCGGATGGCGTGAACTTAAAGACGGTGCCTCGGTCGACGGTGCCACCTTTATAGGTCGTGTCATAGAGCGTACCGTTGACGTCTAGAAGGCTCGCGTCGGGGTATTTGCCGTCTAGGCCGGGCGTCCCCAAAAAGCTATAGAGCACGGTTTCCGCGCCCGACGGCGCGATCTCGAATATGGTCCCGAAGTGCTTTCTGCCTCCGAAGACCGTCGCGCCATAGAGCGTGCCGCCGGCATCGATGAGACCCGCATGCGGATCGGATCCGTCCGGACTGCCTTTGAAATTATAGAGCACTGTCTCCGCGCCGGATGCGGTGATCGAGAAGGCGGTACCGCCGGTGCTCGCGCCCCCGCCGGTCGTGCCGTAGAGCACGCCGTTGTCGTTCATCAGGCCCGCATACGGCAACGCGCCATCCTCCCCGCCACCGAAGCTGTGAAGCACGGTTTCCGCCCCGGACGTCGTGATCGCAAACACGGTCCCGCAACCGCCGCTTGCGTAGCATCCCGAGCCGCCGCCGATCGTCGTGCCGTAGAGGATGCCGTTGAGTTGCGTAAGGCTCGCTTCGGCGTTTACGCCGTCAGTTGGGTAGCCGCCGAAGCTGTAAAGCACGGTGTACTGGAGGCCCGATTGCTTTTGCACGGCCATGCTTGGCGGCGCGCTGCTCGGAATGCCCGTTGAGGCGGCGCAACCGGAAAAAATTGCCGCGGCAACGCAGACCCCAAAAGCGTGCTGCCGGCGCATTAGTACTCGTCCACCGGCAAGCCCGACGGTGGGCGCTTCAAGAAGTACGCCTTTGAATATTTGCCGGCAATCGGGGTGAAGGACCGCGGTGACTGCGTGAAATCGAAGCAGTCGATAAGGCTGTTGGCGCGCACGTCCGTCCTTCCGAGAGTTCCCAGACCCCAGTTCTCCTCAATGAGCTTGAGGATGCTGCCGAACTCGTATTGCGTATGCGAGACGTACCCCGGTTGGCTCGGCGAGGTTTCCCTCGCGTACGCAGAGACGAGCAGCATCGGAACGCGAAAGCCCAGCCCCTGGCCGTCGAGCTGCGGTGGCGGCACGTTGTCGTATTCCCCGCCCCAGTCGTCCCAAACGACGATCACCACGGTGTTCTGCCAGTAGGCGCTCTCTCCGATCGCGTTAACGATGCTGGCGACCCAGGACGGCCCGGTATCGGAGTGGTTCCCGGGATGATCGGAATCCAACGCATCGGGTATCACCCAGGACACCGCGGGTAGCGCACTGCTGGAAATAGTTTTGAAGATCTTCGTTTCGGGCTGTACGATATGCGTCGGCCATTCGGGTCCATCGCGCACGGCCTGGATTGCCTCGAACGAATTCCAAACGCCGTTCTTGTAGGTGTTCGTAAAATACAGCCACGACAAGCCCTTGGCATCGAGCAGATCGCGTATCGTCGAGTATTTAAAACATGGAAATGGGCCCCGGCCCCGCAGATATCTTCCCGCGGGAGTGATCAGTGACGTTACCGTTCCCGGAGGCGACGCGTCGCATCCCCAAGAGCTGGGCTTTGGGAAATCGATCACGTTATCACCCTTTTTGCCGACCGGGGTCCCGGCGGCGATGAGGTCTTGATGAGCGGTGAAGCTGTCGCTGCTTTGGGTGGTAAACATATGATCGCCCAGAACGTATTGCTTGGCGATGTTCCAGTATTCCGGAATGTCTTTTGGATTGACGTACCGGTAAGCGTACGTGCCCGCGGGACCTCTCGTGCCCGGCTTGAGCTGTAGAGAGACGTCATCGAAGCCGTCCATCTTTCCGTTATCGTACTCGTGCTTGAACGCTAAGTGCTGGTGCGCCAAGCTCAAAGAGTCGAGAGGAGCAGATTTAAGTTGTATGTAGTGATCGCCGCTGGGAGTTTTCTCCAACCCCTCCGTCGCTCCGTCGGCGCCCGGAAACGTCGCGAAGAAGTCGTCGAAGCTGCGGTTCTCTTGAACGACGATGACGACGTGCTGGACGTACGCCGAGGTGCCCGAGGCCGGCGAGATGCTCCCGACGGATGGCGTGCCGGTACCGGAGCCCATCGAGCCGCCCGTGCAGCCGGCCGTCGCTAAGACGGCCGTCAGACCGACAGCCGAAAGCCCGTTGCTGATACGCGCTCGGTGGCTTTCCATTCGCGCATTCTCTCACGGGGGGTGGGGTTTGCCAAGTAGAAGCGCACGCCCGGCGGCGCCAAGGCGCTCGGGCTAGCCTGTCGCAGTGAGTTCGAGTAGGCGGAACCCGTTGGCCTCGATCGCCACCGCGAGACCCCGAAGCGCTTCCGCGCTGCACGTCAGGGGCGCCTCCCAGTCGCGCCTTTCGCTGTTGTAGATGCGAAGCTCGTAGCGCCGCGACGGGTCGACGACGCCTTCGACGTTGATCGGTGTGGTGACCGTGTTCTGTTCGGTATTTCCGAGGAGGATCGCGATTCGCGCCTCACCGGCGAGAGCGATGACGACGGCCGACTCCGAGAAGACGCGGAGCCGGTCGGATACGTCGCAGTCAAAAAGCAACACGTCGTGTTGGCTCTCCAGCGGAGCCGTCGAGTAGATCGTCTTCCGATCGGCGCCTTGCCGAATGGCAAAGTACGAAAGAAACCCGTTGTGGTAGCGTAACCGCCGGATGCCGACCCACGACCAATGCCCCGGGATGAGCGGATTGATTTGCGGAGCGCCGGAGGTAAGCATAAGGCCGCAGACGCCTTCGATCGCCGCCCAGAAGAACCGCGGCGGCTCCCACGGCGAAAGCCGCATTCCTCTGTTCGTCAAGCTTTCGCCGTCGAACCATTCGCTGAATTGACCGGGAACCGTGTTGTTTTTCTTCGGATCCGCGGCGTAGTGCTCGAACGACGACCGCAAGGCCCGCACCATGAACTCAGGGTGGTAACGCGCCGCGGCGAACGCATACCACCACGTCAATCCCGGCCACACCCCACCCATCAGTCCCGCGTAGTGCGACGGGTCGTAAAGCGGGTCGTTGCGCGAGACGGTTCGAAGCCCGGCCGGCGTCCAAAAGTCGGGCGCGTTGAGGCGGCTTATGATGCGAAAGCCCGTCTCTTCATCGCAGGCGCGAAAGATCACCGGGAAGATCTCATCGCCCGTCACATCGGTATGTACGTTTCCCTCGACGTCAATGTTTAAGTAGTACAAGCCGTTTTCGGGATTGATCAGATGTTTATCCATCGCAGCCTGAAGGCGCTGCGCCGCGGCGGCGAACTCTGTCCGCTCGGGATCCGGTTGGCCAAGCTCATCGGCAAGATGGGCGACTGCTCGGAGCGCGGCGACGCATTCGGAGTTGATCTCGGTGACCGCGCCGTTTATGCTATACAACTCGATGATGTTACGCCAGCTCGCAGTTGACCAGACGCTGCCCCGCGGGTCGTTTGCCGAGCAAAAGATGAGACCGCGGTCGTCGATCTGAGCGACGATATACCTCGCCGCGGCAGCAACTTTAGGATACACGGTTTTCAGCCATTGCGCGTCGCCGGTCGAGCGAAAATGATGATTGACCGCGAGGATGTACAACGGCGTGTCGTCGTTGATGTTTAGACCGTCGTCTTCGACCCGGCCGGTTACCGCGTCGTAGTATTCCGGCAGCTTCCCGCTCGCGTACTGACGCGCTGCGACGTTCTCGAGCATTTTACGCGAAAACTCCGGCATGAAGTGGTCGCAGCCGTAGGCGAACCAGGCGCTGTCTCGACCTACCACGTTTGCGTAATTTCCGGGATCGTTGCTGAACGCCAGACCCTCAGGGTATTTGGCCATGACGCGGCGCATGTTGACTTTACTCCAAAGCGCCGCCTGATTGATCAGCGAATCCGGCGTGAGCACCTGGCTGCGGCACAAGACCTCTTCCAAGTGTTTGATCGTTCGTTCGAGCGCCGCCCGGTGTCCCGGCGCGGCCGCATACGACTCTAGCGCGGCATCTTCGCCTTGCGCGAATGTTCCCGCCGTGAAGCAGATCGTGCGTCTTTGGCCGGGCTCGAGCGCCAGATCGAGCTGCAGCTGTCCCAAGATGTCGCCAATGCCCGCAGTTTCGTTTCCCAGGGCGTGGACGTGCATTGGGTCATAAACTTTGCCAAAATCGAATGTCGTCTCAAAGGTTGACGGCGCTTCCGAAAGGCCGAACACGCGGACGGCTTGCGGCTGCGAAACGTTCCAAGCCACCAGCGCATGCCGTGCCGAATCGAAGCGCGCTTGCACGTCCGGCGGCATGCTCCCGCGCAAGCGTGCGGAGCCGACGACGCGAATGAAGTGCTCCACGTTGTCGGTATTCCGCAGATGAACGACGACGTACGCTATAGGCGCGTCGTTCTCGGCGGGCGCCGTCGAGTTTAGCGGGACGAACGTCGTTTCGCTGACGTCCACGACACCGCCGAGGGTGAACGATACCCGTTGGTATGCAGGGTGAATCTCAAAACTCAGATGCCCGGCGTCCGGGCGCAGCGCGATGTACGGCGATCGAGAAAATGTGGCGCGATCCGCAAGCATGCCCGTCGGCAGCCCGTAACCGCCGTACCGCAGCGAGACCGTGCCGATCAAGCTCTGCGCTAACGCATTGGAAAACACGCGTTCCACCGCGCCCGTGCTCTTGGTATTGACCCAAATCGCGCCGTTGCCTAAACTCGCTCCCATGCCGAGTTCGGAATCGGTCAACTTAAATACCGGCAAAGCTGCGCGTCCCGCGAGCCCTGAAACGTCGTGGAGCGTACCCATGCTCGACCCTATACCCGGCCGTTGGTTCGCATTCCCGGGCCGAAACGCCGGCTACCGCTCGGGCTAGCGGCTTGGAGGCTTCCGCGCGCTTGCGCGGCAACTGAGTCTGCCGTGAAATTGCAAATCGGCGTCATGGGATCCGCCGGCGGCGTAATTACCGACCAAGAGTGCGAACTAGCGCGGCGCGTGGGCGCGTGCATTGCGCGCCGCGGAGCCTTGATCGTTACCGGCGCGTGTCCGGGGCTTCCGCACGCCGCGGTTCTCGGAGCCCACGCGGAGGGGGGAAAGAGTCTCGGCGTTTCGCCCGCCCACTCGCGGGAAGAGCACGTCGGGCTGTACGAGTCTCCGCTCAAACCGTATACGGCGATGGTCTTCACCGGATCTGGGCTGATGGGACGCGAGGTTTACAACATCCACAGTTCCGATTTCGTGATCTTCGTCGGCGGCCGCACCGGAACGCTCGGCGAGTTTTGCATCGCCTACGACGAGGGCAAGCTCATCGGGGTCCTGCGAAACTCGGGCGGCTTGTCCGACAACTTCGGCGAGATTGCCGCGCTCTTTCGCAAACAGACCGGCGCGCTCCTCATCGAGGACGCCGACCCGGAACGCCTAATCGACCGCTGCGCGCAATGTTACGCGTCGGACGAGCGCCCCAGCTCTTTTGCCTTCGAAGGCACAGCACATGACTGAGTTGACGTTCGTCGGAGCGGCCGGTACCGTGACTGGAAGCAAACATCTGGTCACCCTCGACGGTCATCATTTTTTCGTCGATTGCGGGCTCTTTCAAGGACCACGCGAGGTCGAAGCCCTCAATCTCGCGCCATTGCCCGTTCCCGCATCGCAGATGGAAGCCGTCGTCATCACCCACGGCCATCTCGATCACGTCGGATATCTTCCCAGGCTCGTTCGCGACGGATATCGCGGGCCGATCTATTGCACGCCGGCGACGGCCGACGTCATGGAGATCGTGTTGGAGGACGCGGCGAATATTCAGAGCCACATGCACGACCGAGGATTTCATCGCGAGCGATCGCATAGTTTGGCGCCCTTCTTTACCGTCGAGGACGTTAGCGCTACCCTCCGCCAAGTAAAAACGGTTCCGCTCGAGACCGACTTCACCGTCTGCGGAGCGACCGTCCGCTATCACTACGCCGGACACATCGTCGGCGCGGCCTACGTCGACATGCGGGCCGGCGGCCGGCGGACGATCTTCTCGGGAGACCTGGGCCGGTACGATGCGGCGTTGCTTTTCGACCCAACGCCGCTCCAATCGGCCGACACCGTCGTCTGCGAAGCCACGTACGGGGATCGCGAGCATCCTGCCGATTCTCTTGAGGAACTTCGCGCGACGCTGCTGGCGGGAATCGAACGCGGCGGCCCGATCATAATGCCGACGTTTGCCGTCGAACGCTCGCAAGATATGCTCTTCGCGATTGGGCGCCTCCAAAAAACCGACGCCCAGATCGCGCGGCTTCCGGTGCATCTGGACAGCCCGATGGCCATCAAGGTCGACGGCGTCTTCGCCAAACACCGCGACGCGTACCGCGTACTGCCCGAGACCCCCGGCGCGCCATTCGGCTGTAACAACCTCACGCTGCACGTTACCAGCGACGAGTCGAAGCAGCTCAACGACCTCAACGCACCGGCGATCGTCATCGCCTCCAGTGGAATGGCAACCGGCGGTCGCATCCTCTACCACCTCTATCGGAATTTAGCCAATCCAAACGCGACGATCGTCTTTCCCGGTTATCAAGGGCAGGGAACGCTCGGGCGTCTCATCATCAACGGCGCGAGTCCGATCCGCCTCTTCGGCGACCAGTTGACCGTTCGCGCCGCCATCGCTCATCTTTCCGGGTTCAGCGCGCACGCCGGCCAAGACGAACTGCTGCGCTGGCTGCAAACGCTAGGGTCGACGACGGCGCAGGTCTATCTCGTGCACGCGGACCCGCCAAGCGCTCAAACCTTCGCAGCGATCTTGAAACAACGCGGATTCGCCGCAACGGTAGCGCAGCGAGGCATGACGGTTACTCTTTAGCAGGGAACCGCTGATTCAGTTCAGATCGAGGAGCCGAGGGGCGGTGTTTCCCTCCTCTGCTTTGTCATCCTGAGCGCAGTCGAAGGACCCGAGGCGACGAAGAGCTGGGCTGAATCAGAGGTTCCCTAGAGCTTTACGATCGTGTGGTTTCCGCGGTTTGGAATACGTTCGACGCGCACGTCGGTTGCGAGTTGCTGCACGATAAAAAGGCCGCGGCCCAGCTCGCTGAGCACGTCATCGGGGAGATGGCGTGCGGTCAACGGAAACTCCGGGCCGGAATCGATAACGTGGAGAATCCCAGCACCGGAATCGAAGTCGAACGAGATCTCGACGGGGCCCGGAGCGTGGCGAACGACGTTGCCGAGCAGCTCGCCAAAGACCAGCTCGGCCTTATAGACGAGCTCGTCGCCGGTTCCGATGCTGCGGAGAAATTCGACGAACTGCGTACGCGCATCGACCGCCGTGCGCGCGTCCTCGGAAGCAAACATCCAGGCGTGCGTCATTCGCTATCCGGTGGGATGAAGGATGGCCGCTCGGAGCGAAAGTGCGATTCGGAATACTGCGACGGAATGGCGGCAAACCGGCGCGGCGCTTGCGAGAAATCGAAACTGTCCAGGATGCTGGTGGCACGCGTGTCGGTGAAGCCTGCCGGCGGCGGTCCGATCGGCGGCAGGTTAAAAACCTGTTCGACGAACTTCAGGATGCTGCCGTACTCGTACTGCGTATGTGACACGTAGCCCGCCTTGGCACCCGGTGCGATCCGCGCGTACGGAGAGATGATGATGCACCCGACGCGAATGCCTAGGCCGCGAAAATCGAGTTGAGGCGGCGGCACGTTATCGTACCAGCCGCCCCAATCGTCCCAGAGCACCACGATCGCCGTCGAATCCCAATACGAGCTTTCTCCGATCGCGTTGACGATCGAAGCGACCCATGACGGGCCGTCATTGTAGCCGCTGCCGGTGTGATCCGAGTCCTTCCAGTCCGGCGTTATCCACGACACGCCGGCGAGGGCGCCGCCGGGAACGTCGTCGAGAATTCGCGTCTGCGGCGAGATTACGTTCTTCCAATCCGGCCCATATCGAACCGCTCGAATCGCGCTGAACTCCGACCACACCTTGCCGCCGATCTGCTTCAGCGGCGACGCGTAATACTTCCAGGAAACGCCGGCAGCATCGAGCACGCCGGCAAGCGTCGCGAAGCGAGTAAAACAGGGGAATGGGCCGTTAAACCGCTCGACGCGATGGACGTTGAGGGTAAACGACCTCGTGCCCGGGGGTGCGTCGCATCCCCAGGTAATGCGATTGGGCGCATCGACTTCGGCGATCGGCCCTGCTTTGATGTCTGTGTTTCCGGCAATCAAACTCAAATGCGCCGTAAAGCTCGGCCCGAACTCCGTCGGAAACATGTGATCCGCGAGCACGTACTGCTCCGCCATCGCCCAATATGGAGCCGATTCGGCGCGCGGCACGTAAGCATACGCGTAGTCGCGCGGGCCGCCGTAGAAATGCTCGTGGGCAAATCCGTTCATCTTTCCGTTATTCCAGCCGCTGATCGAATCGCGCCAGTTGTTCTCGATATTGCCGGAGTCTTCGAGCGGCGTGGAATGAAGTGCGATCTTTTTTTCGCCTTCGTAGCCGAATCGCGGCGCCTCCGCGCCGGGGAAACCACTGAACATGTTGTCGAAGCTGCGATTCTCTTGGATGATGATGACAACGTGTTTGATGTACTTGCCTGCCGGCACCGGAACAGGCGGTGCGCCGGACATCGTGCTGCTGGTGCATCCCGGCCACGAAACCATCGATGCGAGCACCGACATTGCCACGGCGAGTCGCCGAAAGCTCATCGGCGAAAATCTTTCACCGTCCCTGCGTCGCCATCCTGGCACGGTTGCCTTTATTTCCGCCGGCGAAGAATGGAATCGCGCATAGTTGTAGGAGCGTCGAAAGGAGCACGAGCGTCAAGATCGATCGGTCGAGGAGCACGCCGCTGACGACGCTTCCCACAAACCACGCGATGCCGAAGGCGAGATCGTAGAGCCCGAAGGCCGTCGCTTTTTTGCGCGCGATCACCGTCGAGACGAGCGCGAGCAAAAGCGCATCTTGAACCGCGATTCCCACGCCCCAAAGCGCCGCCCCAATCGCCGCGAGCGTCCCGTGGCCAAGAAACGCGAGCGGCGTCGCCAGCGCCGTCGCCGCCAACGCAAGGCCGATCACCGGCTTCCCCACACGATCGAAGAGGCGCCCAAGCATCGGCGCGGCTAACGCTCCAACCGCCATCGCGGCGGCAAACGAAACCGATATCGCGGGGACGCTCATCACATTGCTGCGCTGGAAGTGAAATGCTATCAAAGCGAAATCCACGTAACCGGCCGCGAAGAGCGCGCCACCGATGGCGTAGCGCCGCAGCGCCGGCCAATCGCGCACGACGGAGGCTTCGCCCTCTGCGGCTCGCGGAATGACGGTCCGTCCCGCCGCCGCGGCAACTCCGAGAAATGCTAAGGTCGCCAATGCCGGAACGATGAGAATGCCAAACCCCGTTGCGTAGCCGCCGCGCGCGACGGCAAAGGCGACGATGAGCGGGCCGGCGGTCGCGCCGATTTGATCGAGAGCCTCGTTGATGCCGAAAGCGCGGCCGCCTCCGATGTGGCGCCCCGCTTCCGAGAGCGCCGCTGCTATGACCGGTTTTCGAATGCCGCGGCCGACGCGTTCGCCGATCAGAAGGCCCGCTGCGGCAGGCCAGCTTCCGGCGAGAGCAAGTGCGGGAACGCAGAGCATGTTGATGGCGTAGCCGGTCCACGCGGTGATCCAATAGCGTCCGGTGCGATCCGCGATGGCCCCGCTCACGGAGCGAATGAGGTAGCCCGCCAGCTCGCCACCGCCGGCGATCACGCCGACCCACGCACCACTTGCGCCGAGGTGGCCGAGAAAGGCGCCGGCGACACCGCGCGCGCCTTCGTAAGTCATATCCGCAAAGAGATTGACCACTCCCATGACGATGACGAAGCGCAGGGCTATTTTTGACGTCGAGCGGCGTTCCATCCGTGCGCGATTCGTTCGTTCACATCAAAGGCCTTACCCTTGCAAAATTCGAATACGGCTCCGCCAAGATGCAACGCCTCGACGGATACTTCGTTTACTCCGCCAGCGATCTCAACGACTACCTCGAGTGTAAACGGCTGACCGAGCTCGAGGCCTTGGTAGCGCGAAAGAAACTCCCTCGCCCCGACCCGCAAGACGAACGCGCCGAGCTGATCCGCCGCAAAGGCGAAGAGCACGAGCAGCGGCACCTCGAGGCCTTGATCGAGCGCTATCCCGATGAAGTCGTGCAGTTCGAACGCGCGCAGCCGGGAGTGGAGCAGTATCGTCAAGCCGAGATGGCGACGCTCGAAGCGATGCGGCGCGGAACGCGCGTCATTTACCAAGCGACCTTTTTCGACGGCCGGTTCATCGGGCACGCCGATTTCCTGAGGCGCGTCGAGAAGCCGTCGGACCTGGGCAACTACGGGTACGAAGTCGTCGACACGAAACTCGCGCTGGCACCCAAAGCCTATTACTTAGTGCAGCTCTGCAACTACAGCGAACATTTGCAGCGCCTCCAAGGCTGTCTGCCGGAGTTTGGGCACGTCGTTTTCGGCAACGGCGAAGAGCAGCGCTTCCGGATGAACGACTACATGGCGTACTACCGCCATCTAAAAAGAGCGTTCTTGGAGTTCGTGAACGATCCGGCGCTGGAGCGCCTTGACGCGGCCCGCGAGTATCCGCATAAGCGCAAGCACTGCAGCATCTGTCCGTGGAACGACGCCTGCACGAACAAGCGCGAAGCCGACGATCACCTAAGTTTAGTCGCATGGATGCGGCGCGATCAACTCGCCAAGTTCGATGCCGCCGGCATCACCCGCGTTACGGAGCTTGCGGCCGCCACGGACGAGCAGCGGCCAACCGGACTGAACGCGGAGGCATTTGCGAAGCTGCGGCGCCAAGCACTGCTTCAAGTTCGCGGACGAACGAGCCGCTTGCCGCTCCACGAGCTGATCGAGCACCGTCCGCCGATGGGGTTCGCGCTGCTTCCCGCGCCGTCTGCCGGAGATATTTTTTTCGATATGGAGGGCGACCCGCTCTACAAGCCCGGTCGCGGCCTCGAATATCTCTTTGGCTGCTGGCTGCCCGACGACGAGCCGCAGTATAGAGCGTTTTGGGGGAAGGATCCCCGCGGGGAGAGGCTCGCGTTCGAAGCGTTCGTCGATTTCGTAACGGAACGGCGCCGGCTCTTTCCGGCGCTCCACGTCTATCACTACGCGAACTACGAGAAACGGGCGATTCGCGATCTAGCTCAAGCACATAGCACGCGCGAGGACCAGATCGATCTGCTCCTGCGCGCGGAAGTCCTAGTCGACCTCTTTGCCGTGGTCCGCCAAGCGCTGGTGATCTCTGAGAGCGGGTACGGCCTCAAGAAGCTGGAGCGCTTTTATCAGCTCGAGCGCGCGACGGAGGTCAAGAAAGGCGACGACTCGATCGTCATGTTCGAGAAATGGCTGCGTTGCGGCGAGCAGCGCATTCTCGACGATATCGAAGCCTACAACCGCGACGACTGCTATTCCACCTACCTGCTGCGCGAGTGGCTGCTGGCCCGCCGCCTGGAAGCAGCGTCGCAATTTCGCGTGGAGTTTCCGTTCCATTCCACGGAGCCGCCGAAGGATCGTGCCGAAGCCGAAGCCGAGGCGGGCGAACGAAGCGAGCTGGAGCGTGCGCTGCTCGCGCACGTGCTCAGTCCGCAGACCGAAGAAGAGTTCGGGCTGATGGGCGAGGATCGTCGCGCGCGTTATCTGCTCGCAAGCCTTCTCGGGTATCACCGGCGCGAAGAGAAGCCGCAATGGTGGGCCTATTTCGACCGATGCGAAAACGTCGATCAACTGCTCGAGTTCGATCGAGAAGCCATCGCGGGGCTCGCGCTGCTCGAAGATATCCCGCCGCAAGAGGTCAAGAAGAGCAAAATTTACGCCTACTCTTTTCAAGAGCAGCACCACAAGATGTCGCCCGGCGACGCGGTTGACCCCCGAACGCGCAAAGGCGTCACGATCGTCTCAATCGACGACGAGCGCGGGCTTCTCGAGCTTAAGACGACCGCTTCCATCGACGCCGCACGAGCGATCGCCGAGCTCATTCCGCCGGGACCGCCCGACAGCAAGGCTCAGCGCGGCGCACTCGCTCGCATCGCGCGCTCCTTCCTCGCGGGCAGTCTTTTCGAAGAATATCCCGCGACGTACGACCTGCTCTGTAACCGCGATCCGCGTTTGTCGTCCTTCAACGAAGCCCGTACGCAGCGGATTCGCGTAATACAACCCCCAGTAGTCAACGCCGAAAGCGTTTCTGCAGCAGTAACAGCTCTGCGCGACAGCTACCTCTTCGTTCAAGGTCCGCCAGGAAGCGGCAAGAGCACGTATGGCTCGCAAGTCATCTGCGATCTACTCGAACGCGGCAAGCGCGTCGCGGTCACAAGCACGAGCCATGCAGCGATCCACAACCTGCTGCACAAGGTCGAGGAGTGCATGGACAAGCGCGGCGGCACCTTCCGCGGGCGCTATAAGCACAGCGGCAAGAATGCAGGTTCGGAGTTCCGGTCAAAGCTTGGCGCGCCTATGATCGAATCGGTCGGCGGGAACGAAAGCCTGTATCTCGACGACTACGAGCTTGCCGGCGGCACGGCATGGCTTTTCGCGCGCGAGGAGCTCGCCGGCAAGTTCGACTATCTCTTTATTGACGAAGCGGGGCAGGTCGCGCTGGCCGACGCGCTGGCTCTCTCTTTATCTGCAAGGAATGTCATGTTACTCGGCGATCCATCCCAGTTGGCGCAGGTAAGCCAAGGACGCCATCCGCTGCACGCCGGCGATTCGGTGCTCGCGCATCTATTAGGCGACGAGCAGACCGTCCCGAAACACCGCGGCATCTTTCTGGACGTTTCGTATCGCATGCAGCCCGAGATCTGCACGTTTATCTCCGATGCGATGTACGACGGACGCCTCCGCCCGTCGCTCGAGGCTCGCGAGCATCGTGTGACGATGGGAGACCGAGAGCTCGCCGGGCTCTACTTTTTGCCGGTCGAGCACACCGGAAACAGCTCGAAATCGGACGAGGAAGCCGATGAAATCGTTCGGCGAATCGCCGAGCTGTACCGGTACGAGCGCAACATCATCGTCGTTACGCCGTACAACGCGCAGCGCCGCTTGATTACGGGCAAGCTCGCGGATGCCGGAATCGACGTCCGGGTCGGCACGGTCGACAAGTTTCAAGGCCAAGAGGCCGCCGTCGTCTTCTATTCGATGGCGACGTCGAGCGGCGAGGACATGCCGCGCAACATGGAGTTTCTCTTCGAGCGTAATCGTTTCAACGTGGCGATCTCTCGGGCGCGCGCAGCCAGCGTGCTGGTTTGCAGCCCGCGATTGCTCGACATCTCGTGCCGGACGCCCGAAGAAATGGCACTTGCAAATCTTCTCTGCGCATTCGTCGAGCGCGCGAGGCCCTTATATGGCGAAGGCGACGAGCGTTCCGCGGCTGGTCCGGTTGAGGTCGAGGCGCCGCGTGGTCGCGCGTAGGATCGCCAGGCCGCGGCCGCGCTCGGGCGACGGCCGGCCCTCGCGCCACGTACCGAGGTCTTGCACTTCTCCGAAAATCTTGCCCTCGCTCGTCGAGAGGCGAAGGACGAAATCGCCGGTCGCACCGCGATAGGCGTGCTCGACGGCGTTGGCGACCGCTTCGCCGACGGCCAACACAAGATCGAAGGTACGCTCGGGCCCCAGTTTTGCGACGCGCGCGTACCGCGAAACGAAGCGCCGCGCGATCGTCGCCGACAACGGCGCAGCCGGCAGTTTGAGCTCGACGGCGCCGGGCCGCGCCGGCAGAATCGTCGCGGAGAGCACGGCGATGTCGTCGACCTGGCGGTTGTTGAGCACGTGGCGCAGGAGTTTACCCGCGCCGTCCGAGCTGGTGTCGTGGACGCGTTCGCTCAGCGCCTCGAGGAGCCGGCCGGATTCGCGTTCGATGTTTCGGTCGAACTCGATCAAACCGTCGGTGTACAGCAGCAGCGTCGCGTACGGCTCCAGCTTGACTTCGTGCGCCGGGAATACGGGGTCGAACTCGACACCCATCGGAATGCCTCCGCCCTCGATATACCGCGCAACGCCGTTGAGCGGAGCGACTGCCGGTGGCGGATGGCCCGCGCAGGAGTACCGGAAGGTCGAGCGCTCTACGTCGAGGATCCCGTGGATTGCCGTGATGAAGGGGTGATCTTCGTTGAGCATCAGCGCGGTATTCGCGCGGCGCAGCGTTTGTGCGGGTGATAAGCCTTCCAACGCCGTGAGGCGCAGCGCTTGACGCGCCGCGTTCATTGCGACCGACGCTTCGAGCCCGTGTCCGCCGACGTCGCCGATCGAGAGGGCCATCTGAGTCTCGGAGATCGCAAATGCATCGTACCAGTCGCCGCCGACGCGCGACTCACGCTCCGCCGGGCGATAGGCGAAACTCAAATCGATGTGCGGATGCGACGGTAAGCGAGCGGGGAGCAGCGCTCGCTGAAGGGTTGAGGCGACGCGCTGTTCGTGTTCGTACAGCCTTGAGTTGTCGATGGCGAGCGCTGCCCGCCGTGCCAGCTCCTCGGCAATTTCGACCGTAAGTTCGGTGCGGCGCGATGCGGGATCGACGTTGACGAGATGCAACGTGCCCCGCGTGCGGCCCCGCGCGACCATCGGCACGATCAGCGCGGTGCCCAAGCCGGCGGCCTCGTAGATCGCGCGATCCTCCGGATCGGGAACGTTCGCACGCACGGCGCGCAGCGTCGCTTCATGATCGAGCGCTCGGCTCCGCGCTTGGCGCAGCACCTGCGGCGACCCGAAGGACGCGTTCCGAACCACGACGCTGCGCCCGACTACGTTTTCCAGGAGCCTGTTCAACTCGGGGTCGCTATGACGCACCGCTTCCACGACCAGCTCGCCCTCAGGGGAGAGCGATTGAACCTGACACCAATCGGCAAACTCCGGCACGCAGAGCTCGGTAATTTTTTGCAGCACCTCTCGACCATCGAGAGTAGACGCGAGAACCTTGCTCACGTGCGAGAGAAATCTTTCGCGTTCTTCCAGGCGCTTTCGATCGTTGACATCCGTCGCGGTCGCGAAGAGGCGAACCACGGAACCGTCTTGCGCGCGCACGGCCACCGCGCGCTCGAGAAACCAATAGTACTCTCCATTTTGCGAGCAGAGTCGCGCCTCGACCGAGAAGTCGCTACCGTCGAGAGTCGCGGCCCGCCATCCGGCTTCGACGGCCTCCCGGTCGTCGGGATGAAAGGCCCGCAGCCAGCCGTCGTTCTCAAACGTCTGCGCTTCATCGAAGCCGGTGAACTCGAACCAGCGGCGATTGAAGTAGTCGATCTTACCATTGGGACCGGCCGTGCAGATGATTTGCGGAACGGCGTCGGCGAGCATGCGCAGCATGCGCTCGTGATCCATAGCGTAGGCCCGCTCTTGCTCAGACAACTAACGACAACGACCGTAGCGCATAGACAGAGTAACCCCCGCCTCGGCTTTCCCAAGGCCGGCAGAGCCTAAACCGCCTAGGAGCCTTTAGGGTTATGGCCGTTTTTGGATTCGTCGCCGAATTTTGTTCGAAGACGAGGCGCGATGAGGGAGCGAAGCCGTAGCTTCGTGACCGAAGAGCAACGAAGTATTCGGACAAAAGACGGCACGAAGACGGAAATGGGCCATAGCCCTACAGGCTCCTAATGCGGAATCAGCTCGATTCCATCACGACCAGAGCCTTGCGGCGAGCGAACCGCTGCCAGGATTCCGCTACGTAGCGAGCCCGAAAGCGGCGCCGGCATGCGATGAGAACGTGCGCGCTGACGAGGGCGTCGCTGAGGGCACGATGGGCTTCAAACTCTTCGTCGGCGGCCCGATCGATGTCGAGGAATCGCCGCAGCGTCTGATTCTTATGGTTGGGCGCTTCGGGAAACAGCGCTCGCGCGAGCAGCATCGTGCAGAGCCCCTCCCGTCCGACCGATGGCCCCACGAAGGAGAGGTCGAATCGCGCGCAATGGGCCGCCACGACGCGGCCCGCGCACCGCCGCCTCAAAAGCTTGAGAGCGCGTCCGAGGCGCGGTGCGCCGCTGACCATCTCGTCGGTGATGCCGTGGACCGCCGTCGCATATGGCGGAATCGCGATTCCGGGGTCGACCAGCGTGGCCCAGCGTCCGACGATCCGCTCGCCGTCGATCAGCGCGCACGCTACCTCGACGATCCGGTCGCGCGCAGCGCTAAAACCGGTCGTTTCAACATCGATGACTGCGTACCGTTCCCACTGCATGCCGCCATCGTCGCCGGTCTGAGTGCCAGCTGTATGGCAGTTTGTTGAGGAGTTTGGCGATCAGCCACGGCGCACCCGCTCCATCCAACGGTCCGCATTCGCCATCCGGGTGAAGCCAAAGCGTTCGTACAGCCGATGTGCGTCCGAAGTTGCCAGAATCCAACGGCTGACCCGGCTGACGTTCGGATCTGTGAGTACGACCTCGATCATCCACTTCCCCAGTCCCTTGCCGCGATGTTCTTCCTCGATGATCACGTCGCAGAGCCACGCAAATGTAGAATAGTCGGTAACGATGCGGGTCAAGCCGATCTGCCGCCCACTTCGCGCGTCATACAGTCCGAAACAAAGTGAGTTCTTCACCGCGAGCTCGGTCGAGGCGCGAGAGCGCTCGGAGGACCAATAAGCGCTTCGAAGCAGCCCATCGATCGCGTCGAGGTCCAGGCACGCCGGGTCGGTACTGATGAAGAACCCGTCGCGTTGCGTCATCGGCTACGGAAGCAGGGCGAAGGGATTAGCGGCTCCGGCGGCCAGGATGTACCATGCCGTTGCGCCCACGTGAAGCGACGCAAAGTATTTATCCCCGTCGCAATCGCTTAGGCCGTTCTTCGACGCGGCGATGATGCCGAGGCCGTCACCGTTTGGCCCGTTCGTCTGCGCGTACTCGATGTCGCCGAGATAGGTTTGCGCTTGAGCCCGGTCACCGGATTCGTTGCGCAGCTCGAGCGCGCCGGCAAGGTGCGCGGTACCCTCGAACCACACGCCCGAGCGATCGCCGCTGCAGAAACTCACGCCGCTGAAGCCGCCTTTAGTCACCGCTAAGTTCGTAACGTCCCAGCTGGGCGCCGCGGCCCAATCCGGATTTTGGAAGGCGAGGTAGCTCCACGAGTTGACGTCTTCGGGCTTGAAGGATTTGTTCGGCGTGATTCCGTCGTTGCCGGTTCCGACATAGAACCGCCCGTCGCCAGAATCCCACATCGAGGCCACGAACCGTTTCGCCCACGCGGCGTTGGTCGTCCATTCCGTCTCACCGGACTCCGCGGCCAGCATCGTAAAGAACGCGTAGATGTCGATGTTGTGCTCGGCCGACTTCCACTCGATCTTCTTGCCGCTCGCGGTATAGCCGCCGGTGTAACCGCCCTGACCGCGCGTGTCGTACGTGTTGTTTTGAAGCCAGTTCGCGATCGCGAGCGCGCCGTTCAGGAATGAGGCGTTCGAGGTCTTTGCGTAGAGTTGAACGAGCGCCTGACCGACCCACGCCATGTTGCCAACGTCGCTGGTGTTATCGTCAACTTTGATGTCGCCCGGATTTCGAAGCGGCTTCGGGCCGTATGCAGCTCGCAATCGGCCGTCTTTCGCCTTATCGTAGGTCTGAAGGTAGAGAAATGCGTTGCCCACGACTTCCGACCGCGCGATGTCGTCGGACGATCCTTCCGCCAACAGCGCGTCGATGAAGAGCGCATCATCGTAGGTGACGGCGTCTTTGAAACTCCGCAGTAAGCCGCCGTCAAAGCTCTGCACGAGCCGCGTCGTCGAACCCTTGGCGTACTTGTCCATCATTAGACGAAGGAACTCGTACGCATCCGATACGCTTCCGGACGACGACCCGGCAGGCTGCGCGGCCGGTTCGAGCGGCGAGAACGGGGCCCCGTTCGGCGAACCTCCGGAGCACGCCACGATGGCAAGCAGTGAGCCGGCGGCGATCGCCGCCGCGGCTGTGCGTTTCCAGGCCCGGGGCTTCACGCTTTCTTCATGCCTTCGGTCTAACATCGGTCCAGACGGTCTGAGATGCCGCGCTAATCGTAAGGTTGCACGTGTCTGGGGGAAACCGAACGCCGCGGCACCTCGACCGTTATTCGCCGGGTGGATGGAACTTGACCGGTCTCTTGGCTGCCTCGTCAACCTCTTCGGGCGGTATGAGGACCGTCGTTCTCGTGCGAATCGAGCCCGAAGCGCTCACGGCCAAACCAATGGCCGAAACGGCGATTTGATCGGGAAGATCGATAATGAGGATCGCATCATCGTCGCCAAACGTGAAATAAAAGGCCTCGAGCTTTCCGCCTAAGGGAGCCAGCAGCTCTTCCACGGCTCGGCGGCGCGCGGTACCGCCGCTTTTTAAGAGACCTCTCGCGCCTTCTGCCGTGTATGAAGCGTGAATCAGATACTTGGGCATCGGGTAACCTCCGTTCTTCAGGCTATGTAGACGACTTCCGTCATCATGCCGTCGTTCATGTGGATCTCATTGTGACAGTGCAACAGCCAGCGTCCGGGCGATGAATCGGCGGTGAACCGCCACGTCGCGGAGCCGTTTGCGGAAACGAGCGAGCCATCTTTGGCCAGGGGACGCAGCAGCGGCATCTCGTTGACTTCCATCAGCATGAAGGTGTGGCCGTGCAGGTGCATCGGATGATCCATGTCGCTGGTGTTGCGAAACCGCACCGTGACCACTTCGCCGCGGCGCACGCGCAGTTTCGGCGTGTCCGGCCAGATCTTACCCCCGATCGTCCACCGCGAGCTTCCCCAACCGCCGCCGCCGAGCGTGAGATCGTATGTCGGCCGCACTCCCAGCGCCGGCTTCGTTTGCACCCCGGCCCCGCCGGCGACCTCATAGGTAAGGACGGTCAAACCTTCCACCGTCTGCGGCTCCGCCTGGGCCGGCGCATTTTCCATGCCCTCGGTATACAGCGCAACGGCCTGCTGCGACGCCAGCGGATCGTTCGAAATGCCTTGCAGCAGAAACGCGCCCGCCTTGCGCACTTCGAAGAACGCGTCGTATCGCTCGCCGGGACCGATGCGAAGAACGTCGACGGTTGCCGCCCGCGCGAGAGGATTGCCGTCGGCGTGCGTAACGACGAGTTCGTGTCCGGCAAGCCGAACGTAGCGAGTCTGCGTCGGGCTCGTATTGAGCATGCGCAAGCGCACTCGATCGCCGAGACCCACGGCAAGCTTCTTGCCGTAGGGATACGCCGCACCGTTAATGCAATGCGCGGCATAAGCGACCTCATCACCCATTTGGGCCGGCATCATTTGCATGCTCTGCCCCGATCCCATCGGGTCGCTCATCGGTGCCGCGCTGCGGCCGCGCATCGCCGCCTCCACCGAGCTCCACTTCGGCACGTCGTGAAAGACCAGCGCAAACTCGCGGTCCGCCGGCTCGTCGTTCGGATCCTCGACGACGAACATGCCGAAGAGCCCTCGCGCCGAGGCCAAACTGAACGCGTGGTCGTGATACCAGCGCGTACCGGGCGGCCCCGGTGCGAAATCGTAGAGGAAAGAGCCGCCGCGCCGCACGGCCGGTTGCGTGATGCCGGCGGCGCCATCCATGTCGTTGGGCAAAAGCATTCCGTGCCAGTGGATGCTCGTTGGGACGTTTACGCCACTGACGTAGCGAACGCGAATGCGCTGGCCCTGCACGACGCGCAACAGCGGCCCGGGAATCGTACCGTTATAGGCCAGTCCAGAAAAATGCAAGCTCGGCGCGGGCGAAAACCTAACCGGTGACGAGCGCAGCGTAACGTCCACCACGTCGCTTGCCAAGGCGCGCGGCGTCAGCCGTGGGATCGATGCTACTGCCAGCGTGCCGGCGCCGGCACGGAAGAAATCGCGTCGATTCACTCTATCCGCAGTGGCGCCTCTTCGACCGCTTCGTCGCCGGGCGTATTTCGTGCAATAATATACAACTCGTACCCATGACGCCGTGAGAGCGGCGGCAGCTCGAGCACGCGCATGTGAAAATGGTAGACGCCGGGCGCCAGCCGCGAGCTGTTGATGGAAAAAGCGGCCGTGCGGACTTCAACCGACGCCACGTTGCTGCTTCCCACGATCGTCCCATCGAACCACGTTCCCGGCCGAAGGGTTAGTGTCGAAAACCAGATGCGTACAATGCGAGGCGGATCGTTCGGCTTTGCGATCGGAGCGGGCGGCAGCGCGCGCGGGCTCTCACTCGAAACGACGAGATTTGGCGGAACGGTAAGCGGCTTTGGCGAACACGCGTTAACACAACAAAGCGTCCCGATCACCAATGTTGAAAGTGCGCTACGAAAAGGGTTTCGAGGCGAGTCGCAGGATGACTCCCGATACATGAAGTTGATGGATTTGCTTTCCCCTCGAGCAGAAGCCGGGCCTTCCCTACCCCGCCTCGACGTCCTCGTCGAGGGCTTGGGCGCGCCCAGCCTGCTCGATTGGTTAGCGACCTTCGCAGCCCTCTGGATTATGACGGGCCTCTTCATCGATGCACATCAGCATCTTTTTCTCGCCGTCGAATCTTTCCTCAATCCGTGGCACATGACGATGTACAGCGGCGCGGTCTTTGCAGCCGCCGTCCTTGGCGTGACTATTTGGCGCAACTACCCCCGTACGGGTTCGTTTTGGAAGGCGATTCCCGCGGGCTATTCGCAGAGCGTGGTGGGAGTGGCGGTGCTGTTGTTCGGAGGCGCGCTCGACTTCGTTTGGCACGCGATCTTCGGCTTCGAGCACCAGCTCGATCTGTTGCTCAGCCCGCCCCATCTCTTTCTGCTTACGGGCCTCTTCTTCTTGATTACCGGCCCCGTGCGCAGCGCGTTCGCGCGCCCGCAAGCCACCCGTTTGGTCGAACAGCTTCCGATGCTGATTTCGCTCGGACTCGCCTTCGAGATCATTCAGTTCGTCACGCAATACGGCTTCTACCCCGAGGCGCTGATGCGCGACCATCCGCTTCCTCAAGTCGCATTCCAGAGCGAGCAGTTCGTTCTCTCCGTCTTCCTATTCTACAAACAGGCGCTCGAAATTGCGATCGTGATTTGGCAGAGCCTGCTGCTTGCCGCGGCGGTGCTTTACCTCTGCGCCGGCCGCCGGCTAGCCTTCGGCGCCCTCGCCGTTCTTTGCGTCGCAGAAAAGCTTTGGGTGGGCGGCGAGCTCTCGACGGATTTCAAAGAGCTGCTGCTCATCGTGCTGGCCTCGATCGCAGCGGGACTCGTAGGCGATTTTCTCGTTGCGAAGCTGCGCCCGACGGTCCGCAATCCCAACGCGTTTAGAGTCTTGGGCTTCGCGGTTCCCGCGGCGTATTTTGGCGCGTACTTTGCGTTCGCCGTTCCACTGTTCGGTGGGACGTGGTGGGACGCGAGCTTCGTCTTCGGATCGATCATCGAGGCCGGCATCGTCGGCCTTTGCATCAGCCAACTCTTTATCGCAGGATCGCAAACGGCTTCGAATACGGCATGAAGCTTCGGCTTCATCCGAGTGCGTACGTGCTCGCACTGGCCACCACCGCTCTTCATCTCGCCGTCTGTCACCGTTTTGGGTACTATCGCGACGAGCTCTATTTCATCGACTGCGCGAAGCACTTGGCTTGGGGATACGTGGACCAGCCGCCGCTCGCGCCGTTCGTCACCTGGCTAACGGCTCCGCTGGGATATCCGGTTTGGGGATTGCGCTTTTTCCCCGCGATACTATCGGGCGTTACCGTTATCTATGGTTGTGCGATCGCGCGCGAGCTGCGCGGTGGCGCGTTCGCGCAGGCGCTCACGGGCTTGACGATCGTCCTGGCCCCGGGATTGATGGGAATTGCTTACGGTCTTTCCACGGAGCTGCTTTCGCCGGCGGCGTGGACGATTTTGATCTATTTGACGATTCGGCTAGTCAGGACGCAGGACACCCGGCTGTACGTCCCAATCGCCCTGATCCTAACGCTGGCGATGTATGCGAAGTATTCGATCGCCGCCTGCGCCGTTGCCTTGGCGATCGGCTTGCTGCTGACTGGCCACGCCAATCTGCTGCGGTCGCGCTGGCTGTTGTTCGGCGTAGTGTTGACCGCATTGCTGATAATGCCCAACGCGCTCTGGCAAATCCGGCACGGCTTCCCTATGCTCGAAGTACTGCACAACGATCAGCTCAACCGCCACGCGCTTCGCAACGGCATGGCCGACGAATCGCCAAACCGGTGGATCAACGCGCTCTACATGTTCGGGTTGCAGTTCATGTATCAAAACCCGCTCTTCGCGCCGGTTTGGGTTTGGGGACTGGTCTGGTTATGGCGCGAAAAGGCTTACCGCTATCTCACGGTCGCCTATCTCTTGCTGCTGGGACTGCTCGTTGCGAGCATCGGCCGGGGGTACTACATTCAGGGTTTCTATCCGGCTCTCTTTGCGGCGGGCGCGGTGGCAATCGAAGCCGCGTTAAGCGCGAAGCGGTCACGGTTTCGAGTCGCGCTGCTGGCAGCGACCGTCGTCGCCGGGCTGCCGATGTTTCCACTCTCGCTCCCAATTCTGCCGCTTCCCGAATACATGGCCTACGAACGCGCAATCGGTTTGAGCCGCCCCGCACCACCCGACGGTAAGAGTCACCTGATCAATCCGATGTTCGCCGACCAGCTCGGCTGGAAAACGATGACGCAAACGGTCGCGGGCGCCTATTGGTCGCTGCCCGCATCGCAACGTCGGATCACTGCCGTCTTTGCCGACCGCTACGCGTACGCCGGCGCACTCGATTATTACGGCGGGCGCTACGGGTTGCCGCCCGTCATCAGTCCGAACAACTCCTACTACCTGTGGGGCACGCGCGGCTATAGCGGTCGCTCCGTCTTGGCCGTCGGCGCAACCGATTATTGGCTGCTGCTGCACTGGTTCGGGAGCGTTCGTCAGATCGCCGTCTACCGCAACGATTACCGGTGGATGCTCGAGGGTCCGCTGCCGATTTATCTCTGCACGCAGCCTCGCGTTCCGCTGGCCGCGATGTGGCCGGCGTTGAAGTATTACGGCCTCTAATAAGGCGCGGGGGAAGGAAGGAATTCCTTCATTTATGGTATGACGTAGGCACTTATGGAAAACGTGCACGCGGAGCGCTCCGCCGGCTGGTCCGTCCTTTGTTACGTCGCCGTTCTGGTTATTGCGACGTTCTTCAACAGCAGCATGCCGGGGATTGACGTGAAGCCCGCCGATGCCGCGCTGGCATTCGATCAACACCGGTTCACGTTGCTGTGGGGCGCGTGGCTCACCTTTCCCGCCGTCGCCTTCCTTCTCTGGTTCTTAGTCGGACTGCGCAGCTATTTGACGGCTGCGCCGGGGCGTAAAGAGGGGCTTCCCACATTCGCGTTGATTGCCGGCGTCGTGATGGCGGCGAGCTCCCTGTGGGCGGCGTGCTTGCAGATCGCGGCAGTCTATTTTTCGCCGGACACGTTTGCGGCTAACGGCCTGTCCAGCATCTTCGATGCGTTCGTCTTTGTGCAAGGTGGTCTCGGCTACGCTCCCGTTGCGATCTTCCTCTTTGCCGCGGCGCATAGCATGCGACGTCACGAATCCGCGCCGCAATGGCTCGCGATGCTCGGATATCTGGCGTCGTTCGGGGCGACGCTAGCGACCTTCTCGATCTTTTTCTCATACGGTGACATGGCACCCGGCGGCGCCGGTCCCGGGATCGTCGGAGCGCTGCCTGCTGCGGCCTGGCTGATTGCAACCGGCGTCGTGCTCATTCAAAACAAACGCGGATCGGCAGCGACGAGCACGTCGGCCGCATCATAGGCCGCGTTATTAACGCGCCTCGACACCTCGCGAACCGCCATGAGCGCGGCGTCGAACGGGCGCAACAGCGCGCCGGCCGCGCCGGGCGGTAGCGGCTCGGGGTCGAGCCAAAGCGAGAGGCTCTCCTCGGAAAGGATCACGGGCATGCGGTCGTGCACCGCAGCAACGAGCGAGTTGGGGCGACAGGTCACCACGTCGCAAGCCGCCAAGCCGTTGCCGGGCTCCCAAAGTCCGGCGAAGGCAAACGGCTCCCCGGACTGCAGCGTATAGTAAAAGGGGCGGCGGTCGCACCATTCGTAGAAGCCGTCGGCAAACTCGATGCAGCGTCGCGTAACGGCGCCCCGCCGCGCCGCAATCGATTCGGCGCGAATGTTGATGCGACCGCGCACCCCCCAGCGCATCTCCTCGACCGTGTCGCGCCCGTCGTTGCGGACCCCGAGGACGTCCTGAGTCGGCGCGATGTTATACCGTGGAAGCCGCGTCTCGCTGAACTCCCGATAGCGAAACTGGGGAAACGCGGCGGGAAGCGCCTGTGGTTTGGTGAGCGTGAATCTGCCGCACATATGTGGCATAATAGGCTGGTGCTGAAATATTTGCCATCCCTTTTTGTTGCCGCCGCCTTGGCGTGCGCTCCCGTCCGCGGATCCGCGCAGCCTGCCGCGGCCGGCCCACGGCCCTCGATCGCCGTCCTGGATTTCTCGACGCATGGCCTCACATCGGATTGGTATGGCTCCTTCCAGCCAGGCGTGGCGCTGAGCGATCTCCTCACAGATCGGATGGTCAACGACGGGCGCTTCAATGTGCTCGACCGCTCGCATCTCAGCTCGACGCTGGACGAGCACCAGCTCGCGGCAAGCGGCGAAGTCGATCCCGAGACGGCCATCAGGGCCGGGCACCTCGTCGGCGCGCGGTATCTGATCACGGGCAATATCCTCCAACTCGATCAAACCGGCCAAAGCGGCGCGAATGCGGGAAGCTTGCTGCCTGGGGTCTTTGGGGCGGCAGCCGGCGGCGTTTCGACCCACCGCGTCACGATCAAAGTCGCGGTGCGAGTGATCGACGCGAAGACCGGGCAGATCGTCCAGAGCTTCTCCGACGAGGAGACGCGCTCGGGGACGTCGTGGAACGCCGGCGGATTCTCAGGTTACGCGGGAGGCTCGTATAGCAACGAACAGTTCGTCAACAGCGACATGGGCCATCTCATCGACGATGAAGCCGCGAAGATCGGCACCGCCATCGACCCCAGCCGATTTAACTCAGGCCCCGTCGCGCCGGCCCTTACTGGGCAGATCGCCGCCATCGACGGAACCAACGTCATCATCAACATCGGCGCCAACGCCGGCGTCCAGGTGGGTCAGACGTTCGATATCGTCAAGGTAAAGTCGCTCGTCGACCCCACCACGCACGCGGTACTGCACGTTAACGAAAACGTCGGCCGGCTGCAGATCGACTCGGTAAGTTCGAGTGCATCGGTCGGGCACGTCGTTTCCGGCAAGGCGGTGGTGCGCCTGACCGTTACATCGGGGCCGTAGAGGCCCGGGCGATGACGCGCTCGACCTTCACGACGCGCGTCTTCGTCAACCGATCGTGCAACAGAATCCGGCGCCAGAAAAAGCTGAGCGCTACGATGAGCCACCAAACCAAAAAGACGATGATGTAGCGCCAAATCGTACGCCCGACACTGGGCGTGCGAAAGTCCATCGTGACGACGCGCAAGCCGGCAATCATCATCCCGAAGGTCTGCCCGGCTGGGACTACAAGCAGCGTTAGGTAGACTGGGAACCAGAAAAAGAAGCCGAGATGGCCGATTGCCTCCGCCACGATCGTTACGATCCCGTTGATGGCGCTGTTGAGGTTACCTCCGTCCAAAGCAGTTTCTGCCGGATTCTCCCAACGCCAGTTCGTCCTCGGCGCAGGAGACGGAGATCCACCCGTCGTGACCGCGTGCGTCTTACCGCGAATCGTGATGGCGCCCAGTCCCGGGGCCGAGGCGGTAACGTTGCCCGGCGTGACGGATATATTTGCTTCGGATCGGCGCGCGACTGGTGAGATACTCCCGCCGAACGACGTAACGATCGCGATAACCACAACCGCATCAATGGCGGCGGCAGCGAAGCGCCGCCACCAGCCGGCGCAGTCATGTTTAGCTACCGTCGCTTCGCCGGGAAGCAAGAGCGCCGGCGGCGCTTCGCCGCGCTCGCGAACGAACCAGGCCTGCGCGTCCAGATAGGACGCCGACGTAATGAACCGGCGCATCGAAGCGATTCGCCGCGTCGCGTACGGCTCGCTGCTCAACCACTCACCCCAGCGCAGTACCGAATCGCTTGCGATCTCCGCGTGCTGTTCGGCAAATGCTTCATAGTCGACCTGACGGCCGAACGCATGAAACGTCGTGACTCCCAGCGCCCGAACGGCTGCGTCGAGCGAGCCGCAACAGAGCAGCCCGACTTTATCGCACGTCAGCCCACAGCGGCGCAGCCAGGCGCCGAAGATCAGCGAGATCAGCGGGTTTTCGTTGCCGTTCACGCTCAACAGCGAGTGGAAGCGCGTGTGACCAGCCGCAATATGCCCGAGCTCTCGACCGATCACGAAAGCCAGCTCGTCGTCGGAGAAGAGCTCGATCCAGTGGCTCGAGAGCACGAGCGCATAGGGCTGGCCCAGGCCAAGCGCAACCGCGGGAACGAAGTTGTCCTCGCGCACGAAGATCAGCGGCATCGGAATCTCGAGAGCCGCGGCGGCACTTTGCGCGATCGAAAAGACGCGTGGGTATTGCGTCTGATGGATGCGCACGCTCGAACCGAGAAGGCGGCCGCGCGCGAGCGTCACGTAGACCATCGCAATCACGATGAAGAGCGCGACTTGCGAAGCACCGATCGACTCGTGAAGCACGTAGCCGATCAGCAGCGCCGCGGGAAACGCACAGAGCCCGGTTAGCCAAAAAGCAAGCCGCTCGGAAGGCTCTCGCAGCGATGGGGTTCCGGTAAAGAGTGGGTGCACGGCCTAGGAGCCTGTCGGGCTATGGCGCTTTTCGGATTCGCCGCCAAAATTCGGCACGAAGACGGAAATGCGCCATAGACCGGCAGGCTCCTAGTAAGTCAGACGGTGAGAACCGGCTTTCCTTGGTAGTGAACACGATGTGAACGACGCCGTCGCCAGGTACGGCGATCCACCGACTGCGGATCGAATCGAAAAGAACTTACGTCTGAGGCAAGAGTCCCGCAATCTCGCTGCCCGAGATCGCGCCGCTAAAGACGCTAAGGTTTCCGTCGCGCAGCGCGCGAGCCGTTTCGACGAGTGAGGTCATCGCGCTTCGGTAGAGTGCACCGCCGACGCTGACGCGGCGCACCCCCGCCACGCTCAACTCGGCCAGCGGTACCGGTTTGCTCGGACCGATGAGCACGTTGACGGGCTTGGGCGCCACGGCAGCGACGACGGCCCTAATGGCATCCATGTCCGGCAAGCCCGGCGCGTACAGAACGTCGGCGCCCACTTCAGCGAAGGCGGTCAGGCGCGCAATGGTATCGTCTAAATCGGCTCGTCCGTGAAGATAATTATCCGTTCGGCCGGTTAAGATGATGCGGCCGCTCGCGGCTCGCGCCGCAGCCGCAACGCGCGCAACGGCAAGGTCGAAATCGTGAATCGGATGCGCGGCGTCCGCGGTCGTGTCTTCGATGCCAAGCCCAGCCAGACCCAACTCAATGGCCGCGCGAACCGTCGCGGCGCAATCCTCCGGAGCCGCACCGAACCCATCTTCGAGATCGCCGTTCACCGGAAGACCACTTAGGCGCGCCAAGAGGGCCGCATGCGCGACGGCTTCCTCGCGGGTGACGGCGCGGCATCCGTCTTGACGGCCGAGGGAAAATGCAAGACCGAGTGAGGTGGTGCCCAACGCCTCGAATCCCGCGCGCGCGAGCAACACCGCCGATGCGCCATCCCATGCATTGGGCATGACGAACGCCGTTTGGCGTTCGTGCAGTGCGCGAAAACGTTCGTAGGCGGAGGTCGCAGGCCTTACGACGCGCTCCACTCCGGCGTGCGTTCTTTGCTCGCCTCGGAGAGCGCTTTCCGTACGCCCGGCGCGTCAAAATCCGTCCCGTAGACGGGCGTCCCCGGTTGCTGGCGCCACGATTCGTCGAGACGGCCCGCGCCGACGGGGTCTAAGCCGAGTTCGTCGACGAGCCGCATTACCACCGCTTTGGCCGCGGCGTCGTCCCCGGCAACGGGCAACGCGATTCGGCCTGGACTTCCCGCCGGCTTTCCGCGCTCGAGCAAATGCTCCGCGTAGATGCTGTTGAAGGCCTTGATAACGGGGCGCCCCAGCTTCATCTCGACCCAGCAGCTTTCGGTCATGCCGTTCTCGATCTCATGGATGCGCCCGTCGCGTTGTCGCGGATAGTAGTTACCGGTGTCGATCACGGCAATGCTGCGCGAGACGTCTTCAAACAGCTCCGGCGGCAGTTGTGAAATCCTACCTTCCGGTATCGTCACGACGACGACGTCGCCGCTGTGCGCCGCCTCTTCCACCGTAACGGGCCGCGCCCCGGTCGCGGCCGTTAGATCCTCCAGCGTCTCGGGCCCACGCGAGTTCGCCACGAAGACGTCGTGGCCGAGGGCCGCAAATCGACGGGTTAGCGTCCCCCCGATATTTCCCGCGCCGATGATCCCGATCCTCACCGCCACCCCTTCGTACCCAAAATTTGCATGCCCTATAACGGCGGCAGCGGGTCGTTGGATTGCCATTCTTGCAATATTTTCCTGCAAACGAGCAGCGCGGCGGCCGGCGGAATTGTTTCGCCCGCGCGCCAGCGGGTAGGTTTCAGGTATGCGCACACTTATGCTAACCGCCATCTTTCTCGCCCAGCTTTCCGCCAATGCAGGCGCGGCAGGCTGCGCTGGGGCCGACCCCGCGATCGTGTCGGCAAAGGTGCAGAACGTCGCCGGCAACGGTTCGGTCAACCACTATACGCTGGTCGGCAAGGTCACCAATCTGGGATCTGTGAAGCAGGCATCAAACGTCTTGCAGTTCGTCGACATCTATCAAAACGGTACCCGTTTGGAAGATCGCGGCGTGCCGCCGCTGGCGCCGGGACAATCGTATACCTTCTCCTACGATTGGCAGCGCGCAAGCGACGCGGGCAAGGGCACGACCACCATGCAGTTTCGCCTTCGGATGACCTCGCCGTCGCCGCCCGGAAGCGAAGACTGCAATCCGGGAAACGACACGTACAGCGTTACCTTCTAACGCCGCTTGAGTAAACGGCAATCTTCCGCCCGGCGACGTACGTAGTCTTCGATGCCAGGCACACTCCGCATCGGGATCGACGTCGGCGGAACGTTCACCGATCTCGCCGCCGCCGAATCCTGGAGTGGGCGAACCGTCGCGCGCAAAGTCGCCAGCACTCCGCGAGAGCCGCATCGCGCGGTCGTCGACGCAATAACCGCAATCTTGGCGGAGTATAAAGAGACTCCGCCGATCGAGCTGCTGGCGCATTCGACGACGATTGCAACAAACGCGCTGCTCGGTCAACTGAACCTCGATCTTCCGCGCGTCGCACTCGTGACGACCGACGGTTTTCGGGACGTTATCGAGATCGGCCGTCAAAATCGAAGCGAGCTCTACAACCTGTTCGTCGAACGGCCGCGCCCGCTCGTTGCGCGCGCCGATCGGTTGACCGTGCACGAACGCGTCGACTTTGCGGGGAACGTGCTCCAAGCGCTCGACGAGCAGGACGTCGAGCGCCTCTGCGTGGAGCTGCGCGAACGCAACCCGGCAGCCGTCGCGATCTGCTTGCTGCACTCGTACGCCAACGACGCTCACGAGCGGCACCTCGCCGAGGCCGTCGCGGCAGCGCTTCCGGGAGTTCGCGTGACGACGTCGTCGCAGGTCGACCCGCAGTACCGGGAGTACGAACGGTGCTCGACGACCGTCGTTAATGCGGTGCTCGCGCCGATCGTGGAAGGCTACCTCGAACGGCTGACCGCCGCGCTTCGCGCTGCCGGAATCGACGCGCCGCTCTACGTGATGCGTAGCGACGGCGGCCTGGCGTCGAAAGGCATTCTCACGCGACCGGCCGCGCTGATCGAAAGCGGCCCCGCAAGCGGGGCGATGGCCGCGGCTGCGCTCGGCCGCCGAATCGGGATTGCACGACTGCTCTCGTTCGACATGGGCGGGACGACCGCCAAAGCCGGCGCCATCGTGGACGGAGTCGCGCAGGTGGTGGGAGAGTTCGAAGCGGCGGGCGCGACGCACAGCGGCCGCGCGATCAAAGGCAGCGGGTATCCCGTTCGCTTTCCCTTCGTCGATCTGGCGGAGGCGAGCGCGGGAGGCGGCACGATCGCCTGGCTCGACGATGCCGGTTCGCTGCGCGTTGGTCCGCTTTCGGCGGGGGCCGATCCGGGTCCGGCCTGTTACGGACGCTCCGGCCAGGCGACGGTTACCGACGCAAACGTCGTGCTCGGCCGTTTGAATCCGAAAGCATTGCTCGGCGGAGCATTTCCGATTGACGCCGCGGCCGCCCGTGCCGCCGTCGAGCGCCTCGCCCCCGCTTTGGGACTAAACCTCGAAATGACGGCCGCCGGTATCGTGCGGCTGATCGACCACGCTATGGCGAGAGTGCTTCGGATCGTCACCGTCGAGCGCGGGCTGGATCCGCGCGAGTTCGCGATGGTCGCGTTCGGAGGCGCCGGACCGCTGCACGCCTGCGCGGTTGCCGACGAACTGGGGATCACGCGCATCGTGGTCCCGCAGCATCCCGGCCTTTTTTGCGCGCACGGTTTGCTCGAGGCGGACCTTCACACGGGCGACATCCTCGCCGTGCTGCAATCGACCGGAAAGATGGACCATGCCGCGTTGCAGCGCTGGTTCGAAGAGTGCGAGGAACGCGCCGTGGTCTCTCTGATCGAACAAGGCGTGCAACCGCAAACGATCGCTTTTCGACGCCAATACGATGCTCGCTATCGCGGACAGAGTTTCGAGCTGACGGTCGACCACGGCAAATCGCCTGAAGCGATCGCGCAACGGTTTCACGACGCGCACCGTTCTCGCTACGGCTACGACGTCCCGGGCGAGATCGTCGAGCTGGTCAACGCGCGTTCGACGGGCGCCGGGAGCTTGCCGGCGCGCCGCGCCGTCCCGTCGCCGCCGCTCGAGCGCGCAGAGCGGCGCGAGAGCAAACGTCTCCTCTGGCTGGACGGATCGTTCAGCGACGTCCCCGTTTTACAACGCGCCGCTCTCGAGGGCCGTGTGCGCGTCGAGGGGCCGGCGATCGTCGAAGAGTACGACTGCACGACGTACCTCGCTCCGCAGTGGTCGCTGGACGCGGATCGCGGCATGCTGCTTTTGCAGAGGACGGCGGAGTGATCGATCCAATCACCGCCGAGATCGTCAACGCCGCGCTCGTGTATGCGAGCGAAGAGATGGGCCTTGCCCTGCGCAATAGCGCTTACTCGCCGAACATCAAGGAACGCCTCGACCACTCGTGCGCGCTCTTCGACCGCGATGGCCGTTTGATCGCGCAAGCCGAGCACATTCCGGTGCACCTGGGCTCGCTGCCGTGGGGACTCAAACGGATGCTCGAGATCGTCGCGCGCGAACACGGTGGCGTCCGTGAGGGCGAGATGTGGGTTGCGAACGACCCCTACGTTACCGGCACGCATCTCAACGACGTCACGCTGCTGCGCCCGGTCTTCGATCGCGGGCAGTTGGCCGGATTTGCCGCCAATAAGGCGCATCACGCCGACGTCGGCGGCGCGGTGCCGGGTTCGATGCCGGCCGATGCGCCGGACCTTTTTGCCGAAGGTCTCGTCGTTCGGCCGATGCGTTTGATGCGCGAGGATCGCGTCGTTGCCGAGACCGTCGCGCTCTTCCGCGCGAACTCGCGAACGCCGGATGCTTGCAGCGGGGACCTTCGAGCGCAGATCGCCGGTAACTACACGGGCGAACGGCGGCTGCTCGAGCTTTTGCGTCGCTACGGCGCGCAAGCGTTCGACGAGGCGACCGCGCGCGCGCTCGAGGGCAGCGAGCGCGCGATGCGCGCGGCGCTTCGGAGGATCGGCGACGGCGTCTTCCACGCAACCGATTATCTGGAAGATCGCGACGGCGAGCCGAGCATCGTCATTGCCCTGCGCCTGGAACTACGAGACGGCAGCGCGCTCCTCGATTACGCCGGGACCTCCGCGCAGCTCACCTTTCCGCTCAATGCCGTCTTCGGCGTAACGCTTTCCGGCGTCCACTATGCGCTGCGCGCCGTAACCGGTTCCCTCATTCCGATGAACGAAGGCTGCTTTCTCCCGGTCGAAGTGCGCGCGCCGAAAGGCTCCCTGCTCAATCCACGCCGCCCGGCACCCGTCTCGGGTGGAAACGTCGAGACCAGCATGCGCAATGCCGAGGTCGTATTGCAAGCGCTGGCTTGTGCTGCTCCCGAACTCGTACCGGCCTGCAGCGGCGGGACGATGAGCAACGTCATGCTCGGCGGAACGCGGCCAGACGGAAGAACCTGGGCCTTCTACGAGACGAACGGCTGCGGTTCGGGGGGCCGTTCGAACGGCGACGGCATCGACGCCATCCACTGCCACATGACCAATACGCTCAACACGCCGATCGAAGCGGTCGAACACGAATATCCTCTGCGCATTGCGCGCTACGAAATCGCGGAAGGCACCGGCGGTGGCGGCCGGCACCGCGGCGGCGACGGCCTGATCCGATCGATCGAACTCACTGAAGGCACGGCGCAGGCGACGCTTCTCGCGGATCGCCATAAACTGCCGGCACCGGGCGCGCACGGCGGAAAGCCGGGCGCTTGCGGACGGCATACCCTCCAGCGCGATGGAAACCAAACGCGCATTGCTGCAAAGACGAGCCTGCCGCTCGAGCCCGGAGACATTCTGACGATTCAAACTCCGGGCGGCGGCGGCTATGGTCCAAGCCAGCCGTAATTTACCTTGGCAAAACCTAGTCCCCATGAGAGAATGTCTGGATGGAAAGCCACCGGATGCGTATCACAAACGGGCTCTTGGCTGTCGGACTTACGGCCACCTTAGCAACGGCCGGCTGCACCGGCGGCTCGATGGGCTCAGGTACCGGCACACCATCCGTCGGCAGCCTTTCCCCGGCCTCGGGTACCTCGGCGTACATCCAGCACGTCGTCATCGTCGTTCAAGAGAATCGCAGCTTCGACGACTTCTTCGCGACCTTTCCGGGCGCGGTCGGAGCGACGCAGGGGTTGGAGAAGACTCCCAGCGGCGACCAGTACATCCAACTCCAATCCGAGCCTCTTGACTCTTTGAGCTTGGCGCACCAGCACTTGGCGTTCAACCATGAGTACGATCACGGAAAGATGGACGGGTTCAATACGGTTGCGCTAACGCTCCATAAGGGCACCAGAAAGCCGGCTGGCACGTACGCGTACCGGTACGTCGATCCAGCCGACATTCCGGAGTACTGGGACATCGCCGGTCAATACGTCCTGGGCGATCATATGTTTACCACCCAAAGTAGCGACAGCTTCACCGCTCATCAAGACCTCATCGCCGCCGGGACGCCGGTTGGCGATAAAGGCGACAACGTGATCGACTTCCCGACGCCCAGCTCTTGGGGCTGCGACGCATCGCCTCCGGGAACGACAACGTCGCTGATCACGCCATCGGGGAGGTATCGCAAGGCTAAGGGGCCCTTTCCGTGTTTTACCTATTCGACGATACGCGATCTGCTCGACGCAAAAAGCCTGTCGTGGCTGTATTTTACGAACACGTCGAAGGTCGGCGTATGGAATCCGTTCGAGGCGATTCAAGCCGTGCGCGACGGCCCGGAGTGGTCGACGAACATCATTCAGCCGGAAACGCAGTTTTTCAACTACGTCACCAACGGCGAGCTACCCGCGGTGTCCTGGGTGATACCCGACGCGGTGGATTCCGATCATCCTGGGAACCACTCCGATAGCGGACCGTCCTGGGTGGCCAGCATCGTGAACGCGATCGGAGAGAGCGCCTACTGGCCCAACACCGCGGTCATCGTCGTTTGGGACGACTGGGGCGGGGAGTACGACAATGTGCCGCCCCCGCAACTCGACGGCCAGGGGCTTGGCATTCGCGTTCCGATGTTGCTCGTCTCCGCATACGCAAGGGAAACCTCGTCGAGTCAAGCGGGGTACATCTCGCATACGCAATACGAGTTCGGCAGCATCCTGAAGTTCATGGAGCAGAACTGGGGTCTGGGAACTCTCGGAAGGACGGACGTGCGCGCTAATAGCCTCATCGACTGCTTCGATTTCACGCAGCCGCCGCGTACCTTCTCGGCGATTCCCGCCAAATACTCAAAGGCGTACTTCTTGAAGCGCCCACCGTCCGGCTTGCCCGTAGACGACTACTAGGGAGCCCTAGAGCGGCGTGTTGCTGCGAGCGGTGGCTGGCCGCTCCAAACCGAAGCGAGCTGCGCAAAGCAGATCCACCACGCGGATTGCGCTGCGACGGGGCGTGAAACGCCGCCGCGAATCGGCCGCCACGAGATGCCCGTACCATCCTCGAAGGGTCGCACCGTTGACGAAACGCGCAGTCGCTTTGAGCAACTCCGATCGCTGCGCGAAAATCGCAACGTCGGGCGCGAAGACCGCCCGCAATCCGTCATGAGGCAGCACGATGGCCGGAATCCCCGCTTGCGCTAGCAAAACGTTGCCGAACGCGGCGTCGTCGGTTAGGCCGCAATGGACGACGCAGGCGACTGGCACGCGCTCTCCGGCCCCGAGCAACATCTCGGGCGTTATCCGCACGTACGGATAGCCCGGGTCGACGTCGCGAAGATCCTCCGGCACGCCGGCGAGTCCGACGGTGATGCACGTGGGGTCGCTCGATCGGCGAACGGCGCAGACCGCGACGCGCTCCACCGCCGCGCAGGGAAGCCACGGCACCTCAATGTCGATTGCGCCGCGCGTTCGAATCGAAGGAAAGGCATCCGCGCGGCGCTCGATCGTAACTCCCGGCTGCGAAACTTCTTGAGAAAACCACTCGATCGCAGCGGCCTGCCGAAAACGGCGGTCGAACCACCGCCGGCGATGCAAGGGACCACGCACGACGGGATGGCCGAAGGAGCGCAGTGCCGCGACGAGATCCTCGCGCGCCGCCGCAATCAGCGGACCTTCATGCGCGTTTTCCCGCATCGTTATCGCTCCGACTTCGCCACGCTGCGTTCGCGGTAGCGACGCGAGGCGGGATGTCCAGCGCGCATAGAAGCGTTCCTCGTTCTCGCGTTCCCGGTCGAATCGGCCCGCCGAAGCGCCTTCGTAGTGCGCGAAACGAGACTGGGCGACATAGGCGATCGCGTCGCCTCGCTCGCGCGCCCGCAGGCAAAGGTCGACGTCCTCGAAACCGTTGACGAACGACTCGTCGAATCCACCGGCATCGAGGAACCATTGCGTGCGCACCGCCATCGCCGCGCCGGAGACGGCCAGCGCATCGCGCGAAGCGGTAACGCCGTCCAGCGATGACGGCAGATTGCGGCACGAATAGTGCCAGTGAGCGTTGCGTAGCAGCACGAGCCCCGCCGCTTGCGTTACGCCGTCCTCGAAGAAGAGCGCTCCGCCTGCAACGGCGACCTCGGGCCGGTCGAAGGCTGCAACCAGCGGCGTCAGGGCGTCGCCGAGCGGATAGGCATCGTTGTTGAGAAAGAGCACCAGCGGCGCCTCCGCCATTCGCGCCCCCGCGTTGCAAGCTCCGGCGAAGTTGCAATTCGTCTCGTGGCGGAGATAGCGCACCCACGGGAAAGCGCCAATTGCCTCCGGCGTTTCGTCGGTAGAAGCGTTGTCGATCACAATGGTTTCGAAAAGCACGGAGCCGGATCGTTGCAGCCGGTCTAGCCGGCCCAAGCACCGCGCGGTGAGCCACCAGTTATCGTAGACCGGAATAACGACGCTAAGCTGCGCCAACGCGAACTTGTTCTAGCAGTTCCTGCTTCGTTTCGGGAACCATCGTGCGCACGAAGACGATCGTGACGATGCAGAGCGCCGCATAGGCCCCAAACGTCGCCGGGCTTCCCACGCGCTCGACTAGTCCCAGAAAGGATTGCGAAACCGCAAAGTTTCCCACCCAGTTGGCCAGAGTCGAAACCGACATTCCCGCACCGCGCACCGGAAGCGGAAAGATCTCGGAGATCAGCAGCCAGAGGATGGGTCCGAAGCTAAATGCAAAACATCCCACGTAGGCCATCATGCTGACGAGTGCGATCGTGCCCAGCGAACCCGAGAGGTGCGGTTGGGAGAACGCGTACGCCATCACCGTCAGCGCCACGAACATGCCGGACAGCCCGGCATAGAGCAACGGCTTGCGACCGACGCGGTCGACGAAGAAGATCGCAACCAGCGTCATCCCGCAGTTCACGGCACCCACCAGCGATTGCGCCAAAATCGAGGCCGCCGCGGATCCGACGCCGGCCATCTCAAAGATCCTCGGCCCGTAATAGATGACGGAGTTGATGCCGGTGACTTGTTGCAAGACCGCCAGCGAAACGCCGACCACGAGCGCGGGCCGAATCGCCGGACTCAATAATGCGCGCAGGCCGCCGCGCTTGACGTTCAGACTCGCCGAGATCGAGGCTTCTTCGAGTTCGCTTGCGGCCCGATCGTCGTAGATTTCCTCCAGCTCCTGGCGAGCCCGATCGCGCCGGCCGATTTTGAAAAGGTAGCGCGGACTCTCCGGCATGCGAAGCATTCCGCCCATCAAGATGAGGGACGGAACGACGGCGAGGCCCAACATCCAGCGCCACTGGCCGCCCCCCGCGAGCACGTAATCGACGATGTATGCCGCGAGAATGCCGATGGTGATCGCGAATTGGTAGAGTGAAACCAGCGCACCGCGCGTCGGGGCAGGAGAGACTTCGGAAATATACAGCGGAGCGACCACCGAGCTCAGACCGATGCCAATGCCGACGACGAAACGGCCGCAGAGCAGCGCCGCTTCGTTGGCCGCCAATGCCGAGAGCAGCGCTCCGAGCAAGAAGACGACGCCCGCCCCAAAGAGCGTTGGGCGCCGGCCGATGCGGTCGGCTACCGATCCGGCGACGGCCGAAGCCGCGATGCAGCCGATCAAGACAACGCTGATCGTGAAGGCCTGCAGCCGGTCGTCGAGCGCGAACTGCTTGCTGATAAAGAGGATCGCCCCGGAGATCACGCCGGTGTCGTACCCGAAGAGCAGTCCACCGAGGGCCGCGATCGACGCGACGAGCAAAACGTAGACCCTCATGCAGGCGCTTTTGCGAGCGGCGTCCGAACGCTCCTCCAAATGGCGCTCCGGATCGAGATCCCCGCTGCGGTTGCATACGCACGCACGCACGCATTGCACGCGCTGGTAGTCGCGCTGGGCGACGAGATCGTCGCGCAGGAATACGGCGACGGCTTCGACGCGGAAAAACCGCACCTGCTTTACAGTGGAACGAAGAGTTTTTGGGGTCCCGCAGCTCTCTGCGCTCGCGACGATGGACTGCTCGAACTCGACGAACCCGTCGCCGCGACGTTCCCAGCCTGGCGCGACGACCCATGGAAGCGACGCGTCACGTTGCGGATGTTACTCTCGCTCACGGCCGGCTTCGGCTTTGGCGGCTTGGGAGCCGCGGTCCCGGAGTACGAACGCGCCCTAGCAATGCCGTTGAAAGACGAGCCAGGCACGCGTTTTACCTACGGCGGCATCCCGTTCCAAGTCTTCGGCGCGGTGCTCGCACGCAAGCTCGCCGATCGCAAACTAACGCCGCACGACTATCTCCGAGGACGCGTTCTCGACCCGGCGGGCGTTGCGGTGGCGAGCTGGCGCAGCCTAAAGGACGGAACGCATCCGCTTCCAACCGGCGCGTCGCTGCGCGCGATGGACTGGCTTGCATACGGACGCTACGTCGCGGAGAAGCGCGAGCGCCTCGCGCCTTGCTTCAAGGGCTCCGCCGCCAACGCGCGCTACGGGCTGGGCTGGTGGCTGGGCGCACGCTACGCGCCCGAGGATCTCGTTTACGCGAGCGGCTCCGCGGGCCAAGCGCTCTACGTGGTCCCGTCGCTCGATTTGACGATCGTGCATTTCGGCGCAAGCGCATCGTTCCGCCACGAAACGTTTTTAAAGCGCCTTTTGTCATCCTGAGCGCAGTAATGTCATCCTGAGCGCAGTCGAAGGACGAAGGACGAAGCGTTAGGGTGACATGGGCGTTGCGCCGTCGACCGGCTTGATGCCGGCGCTCTTCAAGGCCGTCTGTAGTGGTGCGAGTAGCCCGACGTAGTCGTTATACTGTGCGAGGGCAGCTGCGTAGGCGGTATCGAAACGCTTCGCGTAGTCGAGCTGCTCCGCCGTTGGCGGAAGCTGCGTGCCACCAAAGCCGGTTCGCGGAATCGACTCGCGCAGCGAACCCGAACGCTGGATCGAGTCCTCGTCGTTCTTATAGTCGGCGGTAAAAGCCGCAAAGACCGCGCTCCAGCTCTGCTGCGCTGAAGCAACCTGACTCATAATCGAGGCGTCGTTCTTCGCCGGCACCGCGACCCGCGCAAGCGACTTCTTGATCGCATCGAGATTATTTAGAACCTCGTCGATCCTTCCGTAAATCGTCGAATATTTACGCGCGAAGGCGTAGCCGGCTTCGTACTGGTCTTGCGTCCACGCCTCGCGCGGATCGGGCTTCACCGTTACCGTTTGGGTCAACGTTTGGGCGCCCAGCGCCAACCGAATCGTATACGTTCCGGGAACGACGGCCGGACCGGTCTTGGGCCCCTGGTACTCCTCGCGCGCGGCGCCATGCCACTTCGTGGGCGCATCCTCGGTAAAATCCCAAACGTACCGGTTGATGCCGGCCTTATTAGGAACGTAAGGCTCTTCTTTTCCCTTTACTTTATGCGTGCCGCTCACAGCGCGAATCACGCGGCCGTTTGCGTCGAGAACCTGCAGCGTCGGCAGGCTCTTCTGCGGCGCGGTCTGATAGAAATCGAGGATCGCGCCTGCCGGCGGATTGTCGCCGGCGAACTGCGTGTAGATTCCCGGATCGTCGGAGTGGTAGTGATACTCGTAGGCTACGCGCGGTGCGTAGAGCATGGCTCCCGCGCGCTGCGCGTTGCCGAGCTGCTGGATGGAGTCGAGGTTGTCGAGAATCCAGGCGTCGCGTCCGTGCGTCGCGATTACCAAGTCGTTGAACTCGGGTTGGATGCGGATATCGCGCACGGAGACCGCAGGCAAATTGATTCGGAAATCCTGCCAATGGGCGCCGTTGTCGAGGGAAATCCAGAGGCCGTTTTCGGTTCCCGCGTAGAGCATATAGGGATTGCGCGTATCCGGCCGGATCGTGCGCGCGTACTGATCGCTCGGCAGACCGTTGACGGTTTTCGTCCAGTGCGCGCCGTAGTCGCGCGTTAAATAGACGTAGGGCGCGTAATCTCCCAACCGATGGTTATCCGCAACTGCATACGCCGTGCCGGCGACCAGCGGCGACGGTGCCACCGTTTCGAAGCGCGCGAACTGCGGGGCTCCGGACGGCGTGACGTTTTGCCAATGCGCGCCTCCGTCACGCGTCAGCTGCACGTAACCGTCGTCGGTTCCAACCCAGATCTCGCCCTGGTTTATCGAGGAGCCTTCGATGTAGAGGATCGTATCGGAGTACTCTGCGCCCGAGACGTCCTTCGCCAACGGTCCGCCGGAGGGCTGCTGGTGCTCCGTGATATTGCGCGTGAGATCGGGACTGATCGGCCGCCACGTTTCGCCGCGGTCGGGCGACTGAAAAACCACGTTTCCACCGAACCATGCTACGTGTCCGTCCCAGGGAGCGAATGCGATCGGCGAATCCCAGTTGAAGCGGTACGCCGCCTTGCTCAAGTCAAACGGTCCGAGAAAACTTCCGGGAAATGAGTCGTACGGCCGAATGAAACGGCTGACGCCGGTCCTCCGGTCGTAAAGCGTGACCGCACCGTCCTCCAAATCCGCCCAAATATAGTTCGGATCGATCGGGTCGGGCACGGTCCACATTCCGTCTCCCCCCACGACGTCGATCCAATGGCGATTGAGAATGCCTTGGTCGTCGAGCGAGTTCGACGGACCGCAAAAGCCGTTGTTATCCTGGAAGGCCACGCAGACCAAGTACGGGTTTTCATTGGAGAGGCCGACGTGATAGATCTGCCCGATCGTCAGATTCCGGGAAAACGACCAATGCTCCAAGTCGGTCGTGAGCGCGAACCCGCCGTCCTCGCCGGTGATGATCCGCTTGGGATCGTTAGGAGCAATCCAGATCGCGTGATAGTCGACGTGAACGTCCTTGGCGATTTCCTTGAACTTGCGGCCGCCGTCCTTGCTCTCCGAAAGCATCTCCGAGACTGCATAAACGTGGTCGGAGTTTTTCGGATCGACGGCAATGTGCGTGAAGTAAAAGGGACGCTGATCGACAAGCGTGTCGGCGCTTGTCATTCTCCAGCGCGCGCCGGCATCGTCGGAGCGCCACAAAATTCCACCCGCCGCTTCGATGAGCGCAAAGACTCGGCTCGGACGGCTGGGCGCGATGGCCAACCCAATTCGCCCGGTGAAACCCTCCGGCAAGCCATGGCCGCTAAGCTTTCGCCAGGTTCGGCCGCCGTCGATGGATTTGTAGAGGCCGCCGTCGGGGCCGCCGCTGGTGAAGGTCCACGGAACGCGGCGGAAGTGCCACATGCCCGCGTAAACGATCTTTGGATCGACCGGATTGATGGCAACGTCGCTCGCACCGCTCGCCGGACTGAGATAGAGCGATTTGGTCCAGTTTTCTCCGCCGTCGAACGTGACGTAGACGCCACGGTTCGTTGAATCTTTGAACGGGTCGCCGAATGCGCCGACGACTACGTGACGCGGATCGCGCGGATCGATGACGATTCGCGAGATGCTCCAAACGCCGGCCAAGCCGGCGCGCCGCCACGTCTTTCCGCCGTCGATCGATTTGTAGAGTCCGTCGCCGTAGCTGACGTCGTTGCGTGGATTTGCCTCGCCGGTCCCGGCCCAGACGATGCGCTCGTTGGTCGGATCGATTGCGACCGCGCCGATCGCCGAAACCGCCTGCTTTTCAAAGACGGGCTGCCACGTCGCGCCGCCGTTGGCCGACCGCCATACGCCACCGCCTGCCGTTCCGAGATAGTAAAGCTGGTCGTCCTGCGGCGTTCCGGCCACCGCAGCAACGCGCCCGCCCGCGATCGCCGGTCCGATCGAGCGCCACGACAGATTCGCGTATGCCGCAGCCGCGAAGAGTATCGTTGAAACCAGCATTAGAGGGCCTCCGCTTCCTTGGCCGGCGAGAGCGGTTTCATGCCGGCTTGCTTCAAAGCGTCGTTTACGCCCGGCAGCACGCCGGTCACAAACGCATCGTAGCGCGCTATGCCCTGGCGGTACTCGGCCTCGACACGCGTTATCAAGTTCACTACGGACGGCGTGATGAGGCCTTGCGCGCTCTGGAACGTGCCGACTACGTCTTCGTGCAATGCCGTCTCGTCCTCCGTTCCTTCACCTCGAATGTTCACCGCGAGTGAATTAAAGAGCGTCTGCCGCGCCTTGGACGCGTCCTCGAGCTTGGCCGTCAACGCGGCGTTATTTGCCGTCTTTGCCGCGGCGAGCGCGGTGTCGATCGACTTCTTTAGATCGTCGAGCGTATTGAGCACGGTGTCGATCTGCGATACGTGGGACAGCTGGCGCATCGATTCGTCGAAGCTCCGCTGATACTCGGCCTGCGTGAACATCGAACGCGGATCGGGTTCGACTTTAAAACGCTGCACGTACGTCCGGCCCGTAAGCGTCATGCGCACGGAGTAGAGCCCCGGCGGGACCCCCGGCCCGGTCTCGGGATTGGAAAAGTCGTTCGTCGCGCCGTTCCACTTTACGGGACCGTTGACGTTGAAATCCCAGGTGTAGCGATTCAAGCCGGCTTTGTTCGGAACGTAGGGCCGGTCCTTACCGCCGACTTTGTGCGTTCCGGAGATCGTGCGTATCACGCGGCCGAAGTTGTCGAGGATGTCGATTCTCGGAGCGTCCTTCTGCGGCTGCGCCTGATAGAAGGTGATCATCACGCCGTATGGCGGGTTGTCCGCAGCGTAGTTCGTGTAGACGCCGTCATCGTTGGGATGCAGCGACCATTCGTAGGCGACAGGCGGCGCGAAGAGACGGCTTTTTTGCACGACCGCGTCCATGAGCTGCTGCACGGGAGTCATGTCGTCCATGATAAAGACGTCGCGCCCGTGCGTCGCGATCACGAGGTCGTCGTATTGCGGCTGCAAGCGAATGTCGTGCACTGAGACGGGCGGCAGGCCGTTCTTGAAAGACTGCCAGGTCGCTGCGCCGTCGAACGAAATCCAGATCCCCTCTTCGGTGCCAAGATAAACGATGTTGCGATTGCGGATATCGGGCCGGATCGCACGTGCCCACTGATCGGCGGGCAGGCCGGCGACGATCTTCGTCCAGCGGCTGCCGTAGTCGTGAGTGACGTAGGCGTATGGCGCGTTGTCGCCGGTGTAATGCCCGTCGGCGATAGCATAGGCAGTTCCCGCAACCAGCGTCGAGGGCGCGACCGTCGCAAAGCGCGCGAACTGCGGCGCGCCCGGCGGCGTTACGTCTGTCCAATGCTTTCCGCCGTCGCGCGTAAGCTGGACGAGCCCATCGTCGGTACCGACCCAAATCTCGCCGCGGGTCTTCGTCGAGCCCTCGATGTCGAGAATCGTGTCGCTGTACTCCGCGCCGGAAACATCGTTGGTAATCGGACCTCCAGCAGGCTGCTGATGCGCCTTGAGATTGCGCGTGAGATCGGGACTGATCGCGCGCCAGGATCTTCCGCGATCGGTCGTCTCGAAGAGAACGCTGCCGCCATACCAGCCGACGTTCTTACGCCAAGGGTCGAATGCGATCGGCGACTCCCAGTTGAATCGGTACTTGCTCGTCGCAAGCTCCCACGACTCCTTACCCGTCTGAATGTACGGCTGTGCCGACCACTGATCTTGCGTCACACGATTGTAAACGGTCAGCGAGCCGTTCTCGGAGTCCGACCACAGCCAGTTCGGATCGCCTGGCTCGGGAATGCTCCATTCGCCGTCGCCGCCTGCCGAAGCGATCCACGCCTTATTTTGAATGCCGGAAGGATCCAGCGAGTTCGAAGGGCCGCACCAAGCGCCGTTGTCTTGCAGACCTGCGCAGACCGTATACGGATTATCGTTGCCGAGCCCGACACGGTAGGCCTGGCCGATCGGCAGGTTCGCCGAGAAGAACCAGTTATCGCCGCCGTCGAGCGTCAAGGCGTAGCCGCCGTCCTCGCCGGTCATGATGCGATCCGGGTCGTTCGGTGCGATCCATATTGCGTGATAGTCCACATGCACGGACGGCGCGATCGGTTTGAACGTTTTGCCGGCGTCGGTGCTCAACATCAGCTGAAAGGAGACTGCGTAGACGCGGTCCGCGTTCTTTGGATCGACCGCGACGTGCGAGAAGTAGAAGGGACGCGCGTCGACCGCCGAGTTGTCGCTGACCATCGTCCACGTGGCGCCGCCGTCGTCGGATCGCCATAGCACGCCTGCTTTCGATTCGATCACCGCGTAGACGCGATTGCCGTTGCTGGGCGCGACCGCCAACCCGATCCGTCCCATTGGACTGGGCGGCAGACCATGTCCCACGAGTTCCGTCCACGTGGCGCCGCCGTCGGTCGACTTGTAGATTCCGTCTTCTTCTCCGCCGCTGACGAACGTCCACGGCTTTCGCTGAAACTTCCAGATGCCGGCGTAGAGCACGCTGGGATTCTGCGGGTTCATGGCGAGGTCGGACGCGCCGCTCTCGGGCCCGACGTAAAGCGTCTGTTTCCACGTTTTGCCGCCATCGTCGGTAACATAGATGCCGCGCTGCGGGTTATCGCTGAAAACGTCGCCCAGCGCCGCAACGACGACGTGGTTGTGATTGCGCGGATCCACGAGGATCCGAGTGACGTACTTCGTCTCCTTCAGACCGGTATTCGTCCAATGGTCCCCGCCGTCGGTCGTCTTATAAACGCCGTCGCCGTAACTCACGTCGTTGCGCGGATTGCCTTCGCCGGTCCCGGCCCAAACCGTTTGATTGTCGGTTGGGTCGATCGTAACCGCGCCGATTGCTCCGACGGCCTGACCGTCGAAGACGGGATCCCACGTTTGGCCGCCGTTGGCCGATTTCCAAACGCCGCCGCCGGCGGTGCCGACGTAATAGAGTTTGGGATCCGTCGCCGAACCGGCAACCGCCGGCGTCCGGCCTCCGCCGCCCGCCGGACCGATTTCACGCCAGCTCATGTTTGCAAACGGGGGCCCGGGCGAGGCTGAGGGCGAGGCTGAGGGCGAAGGCGAAGGCGAAGCCGGTACCGCCGGCGGCGGCGAAGGCGATGCGACCGGATTTGCCGCGTAAAGCGACGCCGCAAGTAGCAGGGAAACGATCAACTCCAAACCCTCTCTCGTCTAAGTCGGAAAACGCCCGATCAGTGCGTGGGTGCGGCCTGGTGCTCCGCTTGATACCTCGGAACGTTCACGTGAATTGCGTACCATTGAGACCACGCGATCAGGCCACACATTACAATGAACAGGAACAGAAGGACGGCGAGAGCTCGGCGCGAACCCACCGGCCCCATATGCGCAGGACTATCCTGAGCCTCCTTGCTGCGGCCGGTTTTTCAATTGGACCTTTGCTGCTCCCGGCGCAGGCGGCCAATCGAGCGGTACCCGCCACACCCGTCGCCGTCGCCGTATACGCCAGAGTTCTGAGCCACATCAATCCACAGTTGCCGCGCTGGCAGAGCCGCGATCTGGCGCGGCGGGTGCTCCTCAACGCCGTACGCTGGCGCCTCGACGCCAACATGCTCGTGGCCATCGTCACGGTAGAATCTCGCTGGCACACCCATGCCCTTTCACGCGCCGGCGCAATTGGACTGGGGCAGCTGATGCCGGGGACGGCAGCGCTGCTCGGCGTCAACCCGCACGACCCAGCACAGAACATCTCCGGCGCTGCACGCTATCTTCGCGGCTTAGTCGGGCGCTTTGGAACCAAACACTACGACCTCGTCTTCGCCGCCTACAACGCCGGTCCGAAAGCGGTAAGCGAATACGGCGGCATTCCACCGTTCGACGAAACGCAAAACTACGTCGTGCGCGTACTCGCGGTGTGGGAGCGGCTTTCGAAAACCGTTCGCCTGCCCGCCAACGCCTACGCCGTCGTGTCACCGGCCGGCGGGGCCGACCTCGACTATTGGGCCGAAGGCCCCCCAACCCAGTAAAGGATAGTTTCGACCGCTTCGGCCAGACCCGCGGGTCCCTCGACGCGTAACGGGATTGCGCCGGCATTGCGCGCTGCCTCGACGTCGCTCTCGCGATCGCCGACGACCACGCAGCAGGCCGGCTCCACGCTTAGCGCTCGCGCCGCATCGAGAATGAGTTTTGGTTTGGGCTTACGGCAGTCGCATTTGTCGTCGGGGGTGTGCGGGCAAACGAAGAATCCCGCGAAGGGTCCGAGCAGCTCGTCCACGCGCCGGTTCACCGCATCGACCGCTTCGCGCGTGATGAGTCCCCGGCCGATGCCGCTCTGGTTGCTCACGACGGCCAACGGCAGACCGGCCTCGCGTAGGCGATCGAGCAGCGCGCGCGCGTTCGGCGCCGGTTCGACGCGCTCTGGATCCCCGTTGAACGGCACGTCGACCACGATCGTCTCGTCACGATCAAAGAGCACCGCACGCACTCGGGGTATGCCGCCCTCGCTTGTTCTCAGGTTAATCGCTCGGGCGGCATACCCGCTCGTGATTCGTCATGGGACGGGGACGTAGACCTCGGCACCGGCTTCGATGAACTCACGCGATTTTTCGGCCATCCCTTGCTGCGCGTACTCGCGAACCTCTTGGGTAATCTTCATCGAGCAGAAGTGCGGGCCGCACATCGAGCAGAAGTGCGCGATCTTCGCGCCGGGCGCCGGAAGCGTCTCGTCGTGGAACTCACGCGCCGTTTCGGGGTCGAGCGAAAGATCGAACTGATCTTCCCAGCGAAACTCGAAACGCGCCTTTGAGAGCACGTCGTCCCAATGCGCCGCGCCTTTATGGCCCTTCGCGAGATCGGCCGCGTGGGCCGCGATCTTATACGCGATGACGCCGTCCTTGACGTCCTTCTTATTGGGCAGCCCGAGGTGTTCTTTGGGCGTAACGTAGCAGAGCATCGCAGTGCCGAACCAGCCGATCATCGCCGCACCAATGGCGCTGGTGATGTGGTCGTATCCCGGAGCGATATCGGTCACGAGCGGTCCGAGCGTATAGAACGGCGCCTCTTTGCAGACCTCGAGTTGTTTGCGCATGTTCTCTTCGATCATGTGCATCGGCACGTGGCCCGGCCCCTCGATCATCACCTGCACGTCGTGCTTCCACGCGACGTCCGTCAGCTCGCCCAGCGTCTCGAGTTCCGCGAACTGCGCCGCGTCGTTCGCGTCGGCGGTGCAGCCCGGGCGCAGCCCGTCGCCGAGCGAGAAGGCGACGTCGTACGCCTTCATGATCTCGCAAATCTCTTCGAAGTGTTCGTAGAGAAAGTTCTCGCAATGGTGTGCGAGGCACCACTTCGCCAAAATAGAACCACCGCGTGAGACGATGCCGGTGATGCGGTTGGCGGTGAGCGGCACGTAACGCAACAGCACACCGGCATGGATCGTGAAATAGTCGACGCCCTGCTCGGCCTGCTCGATCAGCGTGTCGCGAAAAAGCTCCCACGTCAGATCCTCGGCCTTGCCGCCGACCTTTTCGAGCGCTTGATAAATCGGAACCGTCCCGATCGGCACCGGCGAGTTGCGCAGAATCCACTCGCGCGTTTCGTGGATGTTCTTGCCGGTCGAAAGATCCATCACGGTGTCGGCGCCCCAGCGCGTCGCCCACGTCATCTTCTCAACCTCTTCCTCGATCGACGAGCTCACGGCCGAGTTGCCGATGTTGGCGTTGATCTTCACGAGGAAGTTCCGGCCGATGATCATCGGCTCGCTCTCGGGGTGGTTGACGTTTGAGGGAAGGATCGCGCGCCCGCGCGCGAGCTCGCCACGCACAAACTCCGGCTCGACGTTCTCACGCAGCGCGACGAACTCCATCTCGGGCGTGATCTCGCCGCGCCGCGCGTAGTGCATTTGCGTCACGTTGCCGCCGGGCTTCACCCGCCGCGGTAAGCGCGGCGACGGAAAGCGTAGGGCGTCGAGCTCGGACATCGCCTCGCGACCGCGGCGATAGAGCGAGGTCGGCCTTTCCAACTCGATCGTGTCGTTACGAGCGGCAATCCAGCGCTCGCGTAGCGGCTCCAGGCCGCGGCGAATGTCGAGCGACGATTCCGAATCGGTGTACGGACCGCTGGTATCGTACAGCGTGTGGACCGTTCCGTCGGTGAGCGTCACGGCGCGGCGCGGAACGCGAATCGAGGGGTCGCTGCCCCCAACGTAAACCTTCATGTTTATCCTCCCTACGCCGGCATTATCCGGATCAGGTACGTGCGGTCGGCGGCTCGGGCCGCCCTCTCAGCCTAATTCAGCTCCCGCGCACGGACTCTATACGCCCGAAGCGCGGTTCTTCCCAGGCAGGCGGGCGCTTTTGGAAGAGATGGGCGCGCCGGACGGAAATGACGGCAGCGATGACCAGCTTCGCCCCTGACCCCGATCCCCAAGAGACTCGCGAGTGGCTCGAGGCCATGCGAGCCGTGCTCGCCGTCGAAGGCCCTGGCCGCGCGCGCGAATTGATCGCGGCGCTCGTCGATGAAGCGCGGCGCGCCGGCACGCACGTATCGCTTGGATTGACGACGCCGTACGTCAACACGATCCCCCTCGACAAACAGGCGCCGATGCCCGGCGATCGCGAGGTCGAAGCGCGTCTGCGCCACTACGTCCGTTGGAACGCGCTGGCCACCGTCGTCCGGGCAAACAGGGTTAGCTCCGAACTCGGCGGGCACGTCGCGAGCTTTGCTTCGGCCGCGACGCTCTACGACGTCGGTTTCAACTACTTTTTTCGCGCGCCCAGCGAGACGTTCGGCGGCGATCTGGTCTTCTTCCAGGGGCATTCCTCACCCGGCGTCTATGCGCGCGCCTTCCTCGAAGGGCGCATCACCGAAGAGCAGCTCGAGCATTTCCGGCAGGAGGTCGACGGGCGCGGCCTCTCGTCGTACCCGCATCCCTGGCTGATGCCCGACTTTTGGCAGTTCCCCACCGTCTCGATGGGGTTGGGCCCGATCATGTCGATCTATCAGGCGCGATTCATGCGCTATTTGCACGACCGCGCGCTCTCGGATACCTCCGATCGGAAGGTCTGGGCCTTCGTCGGCGACGGAGAGATGGACGAGCCCGAATCGCTCGGCGCCATTTCGCTGGCCGGACGAGAGAAACTCGACAACCTGATCTGGGTCGTCAATGCCAACCTGCAGCGCCTCGACGGTCCGGTGCGCGGCAACGGCAAGATCATTCAAGAGCTCGAGGGCATCTTCAAGGGGAACGGCTGGAACGTCATCAAGGTCATCTGGGGACGCAGCTGGGATCCGCTGCTGGCCGCCGACTCCAGCGGACGGCTCGTGCAACTGATGAGCGAGTGCGTCGACGGCGATTATCAAACGTTCAAGTCGCGCAACGGCAAGTACGTTCGCGACGAGTTTTTTGGCCGCTATCCGGAGACGGCGGCATTGGTCGGCGATTGGAGTGACGACGAGATCTGGGCCCTGCAGCGCGGCGGCCACGACCCAACCAAGGTTTATGCGGCGTACGAAGCGGCGTGCAAGCATCGGGGAGAGCCGACCGTCATCTTGGCAAAGACGATCAAAGGCTACGGAATGGGCGAAGCCGGCGAGGCTCAGAACATCGCGCATCAAGCCAAGAAGATGGAACTGGAAGCCATGCGCACCTTCCGGGATCGCTTCGTGTTGCCCATCACCGACGAGCAGATGGCAGGCGATAAAATCCCGTTTTTCAAACCGGCGGAGGATTCGCTGGAGATGCAGTATCTGCGCGAGCGAACCGCGGCGCTGGGCAGCGTCCCGCAGCGGCGCCGCCGTTCGGCGTCGCTGGCCGTACCCGAGCTCTCGGGCTTCGACGCGCAGCTCCAGAGCACGGGCGACCGCAGCATCTCCACCACGATGGCCTTCGTGCGCGTACTCAACGCCGTGGCGCGCGATCCCGAGATCGGGGCGCGTGTCGTGCCGATCGTCGCCGACGAATCGCGAACCTTCGGCATGGAGGGCATGTTCCGGCAGATGGGGATCTACTCGTCGGTCGGTCAGCTCTATCATCCGCAAGATGCCGAACAGTTGATGTGGTATCGCGAGGACAAGCTCGGACAGATCTTGCAGGAAGGGATCAACGAGGCGGGGGCGATCTCGTCGTGGATCGCCGCGGGAACGTCGTATTCCAACCACGACCTGCCGATGATCCCGTTCTACATCTTTTATTCGATGTTCGGATTCCAACGGGTCGGCGATTTAGCGTGGGCCGCCGGCGACAGCCGCACCCGCGGCTTTCTCTTGGGCGCAACGTCGGGTCGCACGACGCTCAACGGCGAAGGCCTGCAGCACGAAGACGGCAGCAGTCAAGTCGCGGCATCGTTCATTCCGAACTGCTGCAGCTACGATCCGACGTACGCGTACGAAGTCGCCGTAATCATTCAGGACGGCCTGCGCCGCATGCTGACCGATCAGGAAGACGTGTACTACTACATCACGCTGCTTAACGAGAACTACCCGCACCCGGCGATGCCGGCCGGCGCGCGCGAGGGCATCTTGCGAGGGATGTATCTTCTCCGCGACTCTAGCGCCGCGGCCGGTAAGAAAGAGAAGAAAGTGCCGTGCGTGCAGCTCTTCGGTTCCGGCGCGATCCTGCGCGAAGTGGAGGCCGGCGCCGAGCTGCTTGCGAGCGACTGGAACGTTCGAAGCGACGTCTGGAGCGTCCCCAGCTTCAACCAGCTGCAGCGCGACGGCGTCGCCGCGCGCCGCTGGAATATGCTCCACCCCGAGGACGCGCCTCGCCTATCGTACGTCGAGCAGTGCTTGCGCGGACGGCTGGGTCCCGGTATCGCCGCGACGGACTACATACGTACCTTCGCCGAGCAGATCCATCCCTTCATGGACCGGCGTTACGTCGCGCTCGGCACCGACGGCTACGGGCGCAGCGATTTTCGCCGTAAGCTCCGTAGGTTTTTCGAAGTCGACCGGCACTTCGTCGCAGTGGCGGCGCTGCAAGCGCTCGCTGCGGACGGCGCCGTCGAGCCTTCGACGGTCAAGAAAGCGATCGAGAAGTACGGAATCAACCCCGACAAGCCCAATCCCATCACGGTGTAGAAGAGCGGCGAATGAGCAATACGATCGAGGTGCGCGTTCCCGATATCGGCGACTTCAAAGAAGTGCCGGTCATCGAAGTCTTGGTCAAGCCCGGCGATCGCGTGAAGAAGAACGATTCGCTCATTACGCTCGAGAGCGAGAAAGCCTCGATGGAAGTGCCGTCGGAGGCCGATGGCGTCGTGCAAGACGTGAAGGTGAAAGTCGGCGACAAGGTGTCGCAGGGTGCGCCGATTCTCGTGTTGAGCTCTGACGCCCCTGCAGCGGTACCGCCTGCACCCGCCGCGCCCGCTGCTCCGGCCGCACCGGCCGCTTCCTCACAAACTGCGCAGACCATCGAAGTGCGCGTTCCGGATATCGGCGACTTCAAAGATGTACCAGTCATCGAAGTCCTCGTTAAGCCAGGCGACCGCGTAAAGAAGAACGATTCGCTGATTACGCTCGAGAGCGAGAAAGCGTCGATGGAAGTGCCGTCCGAGGCGGATGGCGTCGTACAAGACGTCAAGGTCAAGGTCGGCGACAAAGTCTCGCAAGGCGTTCCAATCGTCGTGCTCGCCGCTTCGGAAAGCGCCGCGCCGCCAAAAGCGGCCGCCCCGGCCCCGCAAGCGCAGCCGGCGCAGCAAGTGCAACCCGCGCAGCAAGGGTCGTCGGGAAACGGCATCGTCCACGCCGGACCGTCGATCCGGCGCTTTGCGCGCGAACTCGGCGTGGATTTACAAGAGCTGCGCGGCACCGGACCGAACGGCCGCATTACTCGCGAGGACGTGCAAGGCTTCGTCAAGAGCGCGCTGCGGAGCGGCGTTGCCGCCGGCGGCGGCGCAACGCCATTTGCCGGTCTGCCGCCCTGGCCGAAGCTGGATTTCTCTCAATACGGCGAGACGGAACGTAAGCCGCTTTCGCGCATCAAAAAACTTTCCGGTCCGAACCTGCACCGCAACTGGGTGCTTATTCCGCACATCACCAACTACGACGAAGCCGACGTCACCTCAATCGAAGAACTTCGCAGCGAGGTCAACGCCGAGCAAACAAAGTCGGGTGGCCCCAAGCTCACGATGCTCGCGTTCTTGATTCGCGCCAGCGTCGCGGCACTGCAGCGCTTTCCAGAGTTCAACGCTTCACTCGACGGCGACGAGTTGATCCTCAAGCATTACTACAACATCGGATTTGCGGCCGACACGCCCGGCGGGCTGGTCGTGCCCGTTATCAAGAACGCCGACAAGAAAGGCTTGATCGAGATCGCGCGCGAGGCTGTAGAACTTGCCGGCAAGGCGCGCGAGGGCAAACTGACGCTCGCGCAGATGCAGGGTGGCAGCTTCACGATCTCGTCGATCGGCGGTATCGGCGGCACGGCGTTCACCCAAATCGTCAACGCACCGGAAGTTGCGATTCTCGGCGCGACGCGCACGGCAACAAAACCCGTGTGGGACGGCAAGCAGTTCGTTCCGCGGCTGATGCTGCCGATCAGCGTGAGTTACGATCACCGCGTGGTCGACGGCGCCGGCGCGGCGCGATTCCTAGTCTACGTCGCCGAGCTGCTGGCCGACTTCCGCCGCGTCATGCTCTAGGAGCCTGTCAGGGAACCCCGATTCGCGCGCTGCTCGAGCCAAATCCGGACAGTAAGTGTCATATATGGCCGGTATGCTTCCGTAAACACTACAAATCACGAAGGAGACGAGCACGATGATCAAGGGAATCGACATCGCAGCCTATTTGGTGCGCGATCCGCAGGCGCAGATTGCTTTCTACCGCGACGTGCTGGGCATGAAGCCGACCGAGATCGACGATCAGGGGCGCGGCGCGGAGTTCACGCTTGCCGACGGCTCGACGTTCGGCGTCTGGAAACCCGAGGGCGGCGAGACCGGCGGCGCAATCATGTTCGCGGTCGACGATGCGAAGGCGGCGGTCGAGCACTATCGCGCTCGCGGGCTGCAGCTCTCCGACGTGATAGAGTCGCCGGTGTGCTTCATGTCCTTCGGGTCAGACCCCGAAGGGAACGGCCTCATCATCCATCAGCGCAAGGCGTAGCGCTCCACGGCTCGCCGCGCTCGCGCGACGATCTCGTCGCGTAGCGCGACGGGTTCGACGAGCGTCGCAACGTCGGCCCACGCAAGCGCTTGGAAGAGCGCGACCTCGCTGCCCGGAAACGTCACGCGAACGCGCGCTTCGCCCGCGTCTTGCGAGAGCACCTCGGCCGGCCAGTAGTAGGTGACGCGTTCGAGTGCGTCGTTCGGCATGCAAAACGTCACGATGCAATCGGCGCTGCGCGACGCCTCGGCAAATCGCGCCGACGAGTCGGCCCAATAACGCTCGAGATCGAAATCCTCGGGTCGCTGGAAATGCTCGGCGACCTCTTGGGCGCTGCGCACGCGATCGATGCGAAAGCTGCGCAACTCGCCGTCGGAGCGAGCGATGAGATACCACACGCCAGCCTTGCAGACCAGACCCAAGGGCTCCACGCTTCGCGTCGACGGCTTGCGGTTTCGATCTTCGTACCGGATGCGAAGGCAGCGATCGTCCCAGACGGCCCGGCGCAGCGTCGTGAGCAGTTCCAACGGCGGCTCGGGTTGATTCCATCGCCGCTGATCGAGATGGATCCGCGAGCGCGACTTGTCGGCGGCGCGTTGATGAACGGCGGCGAGGCCGCCGCGAAGCTTCTCGAGCGCGCGCGTCAGGCCGCGTTCGAGCCCGAGATCCGCGAGTGGACTGGCTCCGGAGGCGAAGAGCGCTCGGACCTCGTCTTCGCTGAAAAAGGTCAGGGCGCGACGGTAGCCCTCGGAGAGCACGATACCGCCGGTCGCACCGCGCTCCGCGTAGACCGGCACGCCGGCGGCCCCCAGCGCATCGACGTCGCGGTAGATCGTTCGCTCGGAAACCTCGAGGTGGTCCGCCAGGACGCGCGCGCTGCACTGCCGCCGCGATTGGAGCAGCAACAGCAGGGCGACGAGCCGGTCGGCCTTCACAGTTCGATCAAACTACGGCAATATGACATAATCTGTCAACTATTCAGCTCGCTTGCTTTAAGTCTTAAGAGAATTATTGACCATAATACCTTTTTCACGTTTTTGTGCCACAATAAGTTGACCAGAGTCGCACCTTGGAAGGGAAACAGTGAAAGCCACCCGGCCCGTCAGCCACCTCGTCTCCGGACGGCAATACGTGGTTCGTAAAAACGGCAGCCGACCGACTCGGCCGAGTAAAACTCTAGCGAGGATTTTCGAATGATTGCTACGCGATTCACCCTTATCGCCGCGTTGGCGGCCGTTGCCCTTGGATCGGCGGGCTGCTCGAATGCCGGCGGCCTTATGCCGGGAACCGCCGCCATGCAGCAACGCGCATCGGCGCCGTTCGCAGAGGAACGGGTGCGGATCAAAGAGTTTGCCGATCTTCCGCAGTACAGCGACGACTACTCGCCTTCCGCCATCGCTTCGGGGCCGCAGCATTCCCTCTGGGTGACCGACGACATCGATCAAGATTACGGCGAAAACTTGGTCGCTCGAATCGACACGTCGGGCGCGCGCCTAAAGACGTTCTACTATCAAGGGCTGTCCACGGAAGGGTCGTCATTTCAGGACATCGCCGCGGGCCCCGACGGCGCGCTCTGGATCACCGACTATTACAATTCGCAGATCGTACGCATGACAACCGACGGCACGTTTTCAACATTTCCGTTGAATACGGAACCGCTCGGGATTACGGCAGGTCCCGACAAGGCGCTCTGGTTTACCGAGTACAGCGCAATCGGGCGCATCACGACAAAAGGCAAGATCACCATTTATCCCGTTGGGGGCCTCGACGACGACATTACCGCGGGCCCGGACGGCGCGTTGTGGTTTACCGAACTGAACGGCAATGCGATCGGGCGCATCACGACGCACGGAAAGATCACGACATACACAAAAGGCATCAGCAGTGGAGCGGGCCCTTATAGTATCGCCGCAGGACCCGACGGCGCACTCTGGTTCACCGAAGGGACGGGTGGGCGCATCGGACGCATCACGACGAGCGGCAAAGTCACCGAATACTCCCGTGGAATTACTCCGACCGAAGAGCCCGTCGGCATCGCCGCCGGGCCGGATGGTGCGATGTGGTTCACCGAATACGAGAGCTACGATTCGTACCAGATACGCGAATCGAAGGTCGGCCGTATCACGATGGCCGGCAAGATTTCGGAGCACTCGAAGGGCCTTTCCAGCACTTCTGGTCCGGGCGATATCGTTGCGGGGCCCGACGGCAAGATGTGGTTCGTCGAAATCTATGCAGATCGCACCGGCCGCGTTACTCTTTAGAGAGGAGCAGCAATGACTCGCATGAGATTTACCCCCCAGACGGAGCGATGTGGTATACCGAGAGCCAGGGCTACGGTTCGGACGGTGGCCGGCTCGCAAAGATCGGCCGAATCACGATGAAGGGCAAAATTACGGAATATTCCAGGGGCTTGACCTCGACCTCATTCCCGACGGGAATCGTCACAGGTCCCGATGGCAACATGTGGTTCGTTGAGAGTGCGGGCCGACCGGGCCGGCCGCGTAAAGCTCTAGAAAAGGAACGCGGCATGAGAGCCATTCGATTCACAATCGTTATCGCGCTGAACGCATTTGCCATCACGCTGGCGGGCTGCTCGAATGCAAGCAGCGTCGTTCCGGGAACGGGGTTGCAGCAACGCGCATCCCAGCCGTCGCCGCCTGCAAAAGGCGTGAAGATTACGGAATTTGCCGACCTGCCCCAGCAATCTTCGGGGTACTACGGGCCTACGGCGATCACCTCGGGGCCGGAGAAGTCGCTGTGGGCCACCGACGTGATCGACCAAGACTTCGGCGAGAACGTGGTCGTTCAAATTGCAACATCGGGCAAACAGGTCCACGCCTTTTATTACAGTGGCCTGAGCACCGAGGGCGCCTCGTTCGTCGACATCGCACCCGGGCCTGACGGTATGCTTTGGATCACCGATGAGTACAACGGGCAGATTCTCAGCATGACGACCGGCGGTCAGTACGCCGGATATCTGTTGAACAACTTCCTAGCTCCGTTAGGCATCGTGACCGGCCCTGACAGGGCTCTCTGGTTTGCCGAGCGAGGGGGAAGCGCCTCGCAAATCGGACGAATCACGACCCACGGCGAGATCACGAACTACCCCGCCGCCGGGGGACCTACCGGCATCGCGGCCGGCCCCGACAAGGCGCTCTGGTTTACGGAGTTTGACGCTAGCGCGATCGGGCGCATCACCACAAAAGGCAAGGTCACGACGTATTCGAAAGGCATAACGCCCAACTCCGAGCCGTATTCGATTGCACCAGGACCTGACGGCGCGCTGTGGTTTACCGAGTTCGCCGGGGGGCGCATCGGGCGCATAACGACCGACGGCAAAGTCGCGGAATACTCCAAGGGAATCACGCCTTCGGAGCAACCGGTCGGCATCGCAGCGGGACCCGATGGATCGATGTGGTTCACGGAGAGTGAAACCTACGACTCGAACGGATTTCGGCTTGCGAAGATCGGCCGCATCACGATGAGCGGCAAGATCACCGAGTATTCGAAAGGCTTAACTGCGAACTCGGATCCAACGGATATCGTCGCCGGGCCGGACCACAACATGTGGTTCGTGGAAAGCGCCGCGGACCGCACGGGCCGCGTAAGGATCTAGCGCCAACGGCCGATGGTGAGTTTTATAGAGCGAGACGCTTAGCGCTTCGCGTTGAGCTCCCGCAAGACGTACTGCAGAATCCCGCCGTGGCGGTAATACTCGGCCTCGTTCGGCGTGTCGATGCGAACTCGCACGTTGAACTCGATCGATCGGCCGCTCTGCGCGTCGGTGGCTTTGACGCGAGCGCGCATGCGCGGCTCCAAGCCCGCCGCTATGCCGGTAATGTCGAAAAACTCCTCGCCGGTTAGACCATAGGTCGAGTGATCCGCACCGTCGACGTACTCGAGGGGCAGGACGCCCATGCCGATCAGGTTGCTGCGATGAATGCGTTCGAACGACTCGGCGATCACGGCTTTTATCCCGAGTAGATGCGGCCCCTTTGCCGCCCAGTCGCGCGACGATCCCGAGCCGTACTCCTTGCCGGCGAGCACGACCAGCGGCGTCCCCCCGGCCTTGTACTTCATCGCCGCATCGAAGATCGACATCGCCTCGCCGGTCGGCAAGTAGCGCGTAACGCCGCCCTCGGTTCCCGGAGCCAGCGCATTGCGCAGGCGAATGTTTGCAAAAGTTCCGCGCATCATCACTTCGTGATTGCCGCGCCGCGCGCCATAGGAGTTGAAATCGCCCGGCTCGATTCCGCGCTCCATGAGATACTTCGCCGCAGGGCTGCTCTTCGAAATGCTGCCCGCAGGTGAGATATGGTCGGTCGTCACCGAGTCGCCGAGCACGGCGATCGCGCGGGCTCCATGCACGTCTTGCAGCGGCGCCGGGCGCTCGGGCATGCTATCGAAATACGGCGGCTTCTTGACATACTCCGATTTCGGATCCCACGCGTACCGTTCGCTGGTCGCAACGCTGAGGTTGCGCCAGTTCTCGTCGCCGTCGAAGACGTGCGCGTACTCGCGCTCGAACATCTCCTCGCCGATGCACGTGGCCATCGTGGCCGCGATCTCGTCGTTGCTCGGCCAAATCTCCGCCAGGTAGACCGGACGACCATCGCTGCCGATTCCCAACGGCTCGCTGGTTAAATCAACGTCCATTCTTCCGGTCAACGCGTAGGCGACGACCAGCGGCGGCGAGGCCAGGTAGTTCGCGCGTACTTGCGCGTGGATGCGTCCCTCGAAGTTTCGATTCCCCGAGAGCACCGCCGCAACGATCAGGTCGCGGTCCGCAACCGCTTCGGCGACCTCGGAGGACAGCGGCCCGGAGTTACCGATGCAGGTCGTGCAGCCATAACCCACGAGATTGAAGCCGAGCCGGTCCAGATATTCGCGCAACCCGGCTTTGTTCAAATAATCGGTGACGACTTTGGAGCCAGGCGCGAGCGAGGTCTTGACCCACGGCTGCGTGCGAAGACCGCGCTCGACCGCATTGCGCGCGAGCAGCCCCGCGCCGACCAGCACCGACGGATTCGAGGTATTCGTACAGCTGGTGATCGCAGCGATGACGACGGCGCCGTCGTACAGCTCCGCCTCGGCAGTCTGCGCGATCGTCGCCGTCCCGCCGCCACCCTCGTCCTCGAAGCGCGCCACCGCTCCATTCGCGCGGTCGCGCGTAGCCGTCCATCCCTCCATCGCATGCTGAAACGAACTCTTGACGTCGCGCAACGCGACGCGGTCTTGCGGGCGGCTCGGGCCCGCAAGGCTCGGCTCGACGCTGCCGAGATCGAGCGCAAGCGTGTCGGCAAACTCCGGATCGGGCGAAGCATCGGCTCGAAAGAGTCCTTGCGCTTTGGCATAGGCTTCGACCAAAGCGATCTGTTCCTGCGGACGGGCGGTGAGACGAAGATAGTCGAGCGTGCGATCGTCGATCGGAAAGATCGCGACCGTCGACCCGAACTCAGGCGACATGTTGCTGATCGTCGTCCGATCGACGACCGGCAACGCTGAGAGTCCCTTGCCATAAAACTCGACGAACTTTCCGACGACGCCTTTGCGGCGCAGCATCTCCGCGACGGTGAGCACCAAATCGGTCGCCGTCACGCCTTCGCGCAACGCCCCGTCCAACCGGAAGCCGATCACTTCGGGAATCAGCATCGTCACCGGCTGGCCGAGCATGGCCGCTTCGGCTTCGATGCCGCCCACGCCCCACGCGAGCACGCCTAAGCCGTTGACCATCGTCGTATGCGAGTCGGTGCCGACGGCGGTGTCGGGGTAGGCCAGCAGGCGCTCCTCCGAAGCATCCGTCGTGCCGAAGACGACGCGCGCGAGATATTCGATATTGACCTGGTGAACGATCCCGGTTCCCGGCGGGACGACGCGAAAATCTTGCAGCGCGGACTGGCCCCATTTCAAAAATGCGTAGCGTTCGCGATTGCGCTCGAACTCCAGCGCGGTGTTCTTTGCGAGCGCGCCGGCGTTTGCAAAATAGTCGACTTGCACGGAATGATCGATCACCAGTTCGACCGGCTGCAGCGGATTGATGACGCGAGCGTCGCCGCCCATCTCCGCCATTGCGTCGCGCATCGCCGCCAAATCGACGACGCACGGAACGCCGGTGAAATCCTGAAGCAAGACGCGAGCCGGAGTAAAGGCGATCTCGCGCTCCTGACTGCGATGGCCGTCGTAACGCGCGAGCGCCTCGATATCCGCGCGCCTGACGGCGCGCCCGTCCTCGCAACGCAGCAAGTTCTCGAGCAAGATCTTGAGCGAAAAGGGAAGGCGCGAAAGTCTCCCTATTCCGGCGCGCTCCAGCGCGTCCAGGCGGAAATAGGCGTACGAACGATCGCCGGCGCGCAGCGAATCGAGCGCGCTAAAGCTGTTGGGATGAGGGCTCATCGAGCAGTCGTACTTTCGGATCCCCATTGGCGTAGCCTTCGATCCTCAGCACCGCTTGGCCGGAGAGCATCCGCCAGAGCGGTTCGGCGACGAGTCCCAGCCGCCAAGGCTGAAGTGCCAAAACGCGTTCGAAACTCTCGAAATCCGGCGGAACCTCGCGCGCCAGCCGCTCGAGCGCCGCGCGGGGCACGAGCAAACTGGAGGGCAGTTCGGCCTCGCGCGCGATCTCCGCGATCGCCGCGCCAAGGAGCGAAACCAGGGCGTCGCGCGCCGGCGCCGCCGGCCGGGCCGGGCGTTGCGGCAGGTCGTCTTCAGCGAGTGCTTGACCGCGGGCCACCGCCGCCAGAATCGAAGGCCCGAGCTGCCGCTTCATTCCGCCGTCAAACCGGCGGAGCTGGGCAAAATCATCAGCCTTCGACGGCTTTGTCGCGGCAAGCCCCGCAACGACGTCGTCGGGAAGCACGTATCGCACGGGAAGGTCGCGCTCGCGCGCGACGGCATCGCGCAGCTTTACGAGTTCGTTGAGAATGCCAAGCTCGCGCCGGCTCATCCGCATCGCGCCGGGGATTCGCAGATAGGCTCGGCGCTCGTCCATGCGATACCGCTCGATGTCGCCGAGCTCGGCGCATTCCTCAAAGACCCACTCGTAGCGCCCCTTTTTTTCCAGGCGTGGAAGCAGCGCGTCGTAGACCGGCAGCAGATGCACGACGTCGTCGACGAGATATTCGATTTGACGCTCGGAAAACGGCCGCGCCGACCAATCGCTTACGGTTTGCGATTTGGCCAAACGCACGCCGCAGACGCTGCGCACGAGGTCGGCGAGCGAGATCTGCATGCCGTAGCCGAGAAACGACGCCGCGACCTGCGTGTCGAAAACGCGCGACGGCACGAGGGCATAACGGTCGGCGAAGATCTTCAAATCTGCCGAGAGCGCGTGACCGACGACGGTCGTTTGGGTCAGCGCTAAGACGAGCGGCCGCAAATCGGTCAGCGCGAGCGCGTCGACGATGACGGCGCCGTCGTCGAAGCAGAGCTGCACGACCATGAGCCTCGCCGAGTAGGTGCGCTCGGCGTGGAACTCGGTGTCCAGCGCGACGCGCGCCGCATCGCGAACTCGAGTGCAAAGCTCCTCGAGACCGGCTCGATCGGCAACGATTGATTGCGTCACGGCGAAGGCGAAGGCGAGGTTGCGGCTCGCCGGCGGAAGTGAAAGTGGGGACAGTGGTGCGTCAAGCAATAGTGATGCGCGTATCCGTGCACGGCAACCGTAACGCGATCCCCAAAGACCGTTAGCAGCGCGCAAATCGGAACGGCGATCGCGCACATCGTCCAAACGTGTACCCAAATCGGTACTCGAAAGGTCGCGGCGGTCGCGGTGGCAACCGTTCCGCCGAAGCCCGGAATGACGCGCACGGCCAGCAAGAAGGCCGGCGAGCCGATGGGGAAGCGCTTCACCCACGGCGGAAGGCGGTGCAGCGATTCTTGCAGGTTGAAGAGCTTCGATGCGTGGAGGTTGATCCAATAGCCGAGTAAGGCCGCCAGAACCAATCCAACCGTATCGACGATCGTGCCGTCAATCGGTCCGAAGATGGCACCGTTCATGATTGCGAGCGCATCCGTCACGGAAAACGGTGCAGATGCGACGACCGCGAAGATTGCGACGGCCAGCGGATAAGCCAGCGGCCCGATGATCCGGATTTCGTGCTCGACTCGGGGCTGATGGCGAATGACCAAGAACGCCAGCACAAAGGAACCGGCCAGTAAAGCAAGAGCAGCAGCCCGCCGAAGGAGGCGATTCAAGCGATGGTCGTACGCACGGTGATCACGGTGCTATGCGGAGTTGGGCTCTACGCCTCGCTTTTCATGCTTCGAAAGAGCATCCGCGCCGCGCGGGGGCAGATTCTGGGGCCCAGCGTCGTCAAAACGCCCCGGGCGCGCCTCTTCGGGCCGCCTAACTCCTTTCTCGGCTTGCTCTACTACCCCGCCGTGGCGCTTGCCGTCTGGCTCGTTCACACCCCGCTCGCGGCGGCCGTCCTGCTCCTCGCGGTCCTCTTTGCTGCGGCCACGTCGGTCGCACTGGCCTACTCGTTGCTTTTCGTTACACGCCTCGCATGCCCGTATTGTTGGACCTCGCACGCGGTGAACTGGGCGCTCCTGCTCCTCTGCGGGTTATTCGTGCCGGACATATTGAGTCGCGGCATTTGATTTGGTAGAATCGGCCTCTCTGGTCAGGACGGCGTGAACTGTCGCCGAAACCGCCCGAGAGCGAGTACCGGCTGCGCAGCATCAGTTCTGTGCCCCGGCGAACGGCAGTACTATCGGGGTTGCGCGAGTGCGCAGCCCCTCTGCTTTTCGCTTTGGACGAGCCGTTCGCGTTGTCGCGACGGCCCTTATGAACGGACTGGGTTCACTGCGGGCCGTCGCTCCTAGCGCCCGGCCGCCCAAAACGAAAAGAACCTTATAGCTTGCTAACCTCGGCGATCATCGCACGGTAAGTTGGGTCTTGGGTGACCGCACCCGCGAACCAGGCTTCGAGCATTTCGTGTGCCACGGCGGCCGAGGTTGCGCGAATGCTCAAGCAGAGCACGTTGGCATCGTTCCACTCGCGCGCGCCTCGAGCCGTCGCAGCGTCGCCACAGAGGGCCGCGCGTATGCCTGGCACCTTATTGGCCGCGATGCTCACGCCTGTACCCGTCCAACAGCAGAGAACCCCGAAGTCGGCCTCCCCTTGCGCGACGGTCGCACCGACGCTTCGCCCCACCGACGGCCATGCATCGTCCGCTTCGGGGGCCAAGGCACCGAAACGCCGCACCGCGTGACCGTGTTCCCGCAGCCACCGGTCGATCGCCTCGGGAAGCTCCCCCGCCATATCGCTGCCCAGTGCTATTTGCATCGGGGAGGTTTTCGCCACGGCGTGACAGGACGCTACTGCCTCGTGAGCGATGTGCGCTTGGCGGCGACGGTCATTCTGGTTCGTTCGCCGCTGGAGGTCTATCTGACGCGCCGCAGCGCTAGGAGCGCCTTCGCGCCCGATGCCTTCGTCTTTCCGGGCGGAACGGTCGAGGCACAAGATGCCACGCCGGAAGCGCAGGCGCGAACGATCGGCCTGGAGCCCGATCGGCTGAGGAAGGAGTTTCGCGCCTCAATTTCACCCGCGTTGGCCTGTAGCGAACCGGCCGTTGCGCAGGACGCTGCGCGCAGCCTGCTGGTGGCCGCGCTTCGCGAACTCTTCGAGGAGGCCGGGGTCCTGCTCGCGTGCGATCGATCGCGGCGGCCTGTAGCGGCGGCGGATTGCGAAGAGCTGCCGGCGGAACGCGTCGCCGTGCGCAAAGGCGAGCTGACGTTCGCGGATTTTTTAACCAGTCACGATTGGTACTCCGACGCGCGTGCGTTGACGTTCTTTTCGCATTGGATTACTCCGCCCAGCGAACCCCGCCGCTACAACACGCACTTCTTCTTCGCAGTAGCTCCTCCAAATCAAGCGGCTCGAGCCGATGCGCACGAGACGCACGATGGAATGTGGATCGCTCCGTCCCAAGCTCTCGAACTGAATCGGGAGGGAGCATTGCATCTCGTCTATCCGACGATCAAACATCTCGAGCGGCTCTCTTACTTCGCTTCCGTCGATGACGCGTTGCGCTACGCTCGCACCAAACCCGTTCTGACGATCATGCCGTCGGCCGGTGCCGACAAGTTCGCAATTCCGGCGGCGCTCGAAAACGCATGGTAACGCTCGTCCGCGCGCCCAATCCCTCGCCGATGACGCTCACCGGCACGAACTCGTACGTGCTCGACTGCGGCGATGGAACTGCCCTCGTGATCGATCCCGGTCCAGCAATCGATCGTCACGTTGGCGCATTGATCGCGACCGCGAGAGCGCAACACCTTAGGATTGCCCGCATCGCATTGACGCACGGCCATCCCGATCATGCATTGGCCGCACCGCTGCTCGCAACCGCGACCGGCGCGGCCGTCTACGCGCACCCTCGCAGCAAAGTCGCTCGCGACGCCGACCTTCCGCTGGAAGCCGCGTTCTCCGCGGGGCCGCTCGCGTTGCATGTCATGGATGCGCCGGGCCATACCTTCGACCACGTGATCTTCTATCTGCCGGCGGAGCGCGCGCTCTTTACCGGCGACACCATTCTCGGCGAGGGGACGACGGTAATCGCGCCGCCGGGCGGCGCCATGCGCCCGTATCAGCAGACGCTGCAGCGGCTCGCCAATGAGTTCACCGATGCGCAAACGATCTACGGCGGACACGGGCCGGCCGTGGACGACCCACAAACGAAAATTGCCGATTACATCGCCCATCGCGCAATGCGCGAAGAGCAGATCGTTACCGCGCTGCGCGACGGAGCCCGGACGATCCCGGACCTCGTGCGAACGATCTATTCGTCGCAGCCGCATGCGCTTTGGGCCGCGATGGCGCGACAGATCCTCGCTCATCTGCTGGCGCTGCATGCGGAGGGGCACGTCGTCGCGCGACCCCGCGCGCAGGGGTTGAGTCCGGAAGAGTACGCGATGCTCAATCCAGACCTCGAGGCGATCGTCGGACCCGCCGAAGCGGCGGCACTAGCTGCGGAGATAGGCGCGGAGATGCGTTTAGAAAGCCTCGACGAATACACGCTGGTATGCTGAACCGGTTTGCGCGTCGATTCCTTATACTCGCGACGGCGCTTGCCGTTGCGTCGTGCGGCCGATCGGGCGGCCCCACGCTTCCACCGCTGGTCGACGCAGCGCACAACGCATCGTGCTACGTCATCAAACAAGATCCCACGACCGTGCAGGCGACGATCACGTTCTACGGGTGGCCCGATAACTCGCCGCCGGGAGACAAGATCGCGCACGGAATCATTCACAAGCACGCGGGCGGCGACGGAACCTATTGCAACCCGACGACCTTTGCAACCGAAAAGAAGAACGACACGACGATCCCGTACGGCATTAAAATCTACGTGCCGTTCATCAAACAGTACTTCATTCGCGAAGATCTCTGCGCCGCGTCGGGACCTCACAAAGGCAGCGGCAGCAACGGCTGCAAGGGGCTGTGGTTCGATTTATGGATCGGCGGAAATGGAAAGTCCAAGGCGCACGAGGTGATCAAGTGCGAACGCGAGTTGACGCCCAACGGTAAGGTTGACGTTATTCTCTATCCGAAGGACGGCATGCCGGTGGCGTATCCAGGGCCGATTTATCAAAACGCTCCCCCGCCCGACGGTACCTGCGACGGCAAGAAGCTCTGAGCTTCTTGGGTCAATCTATGCGTAGGACGACCTTGCCGAACTGATCGGCGTTCGCAAGATGCTGCATCGCGGCAGCGGCACCTTGCAGCGGGAAGACGCGATCGACGACTGGTCGCAAGCCATTGCGAAAGAGCTCCAGCATCGCCGCGAAATCTTGCGGACTTCCCATCGACGTGCCAAGTATCGAAACGTGCTTCCAAAAGAGCGGGAACATCTTGATCGTCGCATCACCGTTTGTGCCGCCGTACACGACGATGCGGCCACCGGGGCGCACGACGTCGAGCGCCTTGCGCAACGTTTCGCCGCCTGAAGAGTCCACGACGAGATCGATCGGCCCCTCCGAACGCAAACGCTTCTCCCAGTCAGGCGTCGTTCTATAGTTGAATGTGAGATCGGCTCCGAGCGCCGTCGCGCGCTCGAGTTTTTCGTCGCTGCTCGAGGTCACGATGGCACGCGCGCCGGCATGCTTGGCGAAGAGCAACACGAAAGTTTGAACGCCGCCGCCCACGCCGGTGATGAGGACCGTCTCCCCGCGCGCTAACGCGCCGCGCGTAAGCGTAGCGCGGTATGCCGTAAGCCCAGCGAGCGGAATCGCGGCGGCCTCCTCCATCGAGAGCTGCTCGGGCTTGCGATAGACGTTCTGCGCTGGGACCGTGACGTAGCCGGCAAACGTTCCGTCACGCGGCATTCCGAGCAGGCTCGACGCCGGATCCCAAACGCGCGGGTCGTCGCCCCATCCCAACATTGGATCGATGACGACTTCCTCGCCGGCCCGCAAAGCAAGCGAATCGCCGTTGACGGCGACGACTTCTCCGGCGCCGTCCGATCCGAGCGTAACCGGCATCCGGATATTCGGATAGAGGCCCTGCGTGATGAAGAGGTCGCGATGATTGAGCGCCGCGGCGCACAGCCGCACTAGAACTTCGCCGTCGGCGGCCTCCGGAACGGGAGTTCGGTCGATGCGAAGGCTCTGCGGTCCGCCCGTTTCGTGCAGCCGAACCGCTTTCATTTCCGCCGTCATTCGTGCAGCGTCACGATGAATTTTATCGCAGCGGGTTGGACGAAGAGTGCGTTGGTCGGTAAGTTGGCCAGATACGGGCCGCTGCCCGACGAGTAAAGGCCGCGATAGGGGACGCCCGCATCGTAGAGCGTGAATGGGCCCGAGACGGCATTGAACACGTTGGTCCCGGCAATCGTAAGGTCGATGTGTCCGAAGGTCTTTCCGAAGGCGGCATCGACCGCGGTGTAGGGCGACTGGTTGAGCGTATTGTTTCGTCCGGCAAACGTGAAGGCCGTCGACGCATGCCAGCCGCGCCGCGCCCAGATGAAGACGGCCGAGCCCTGCTGCTGCGGAACGCCGAGAAACTGCTGGTCGTCAACTAACGTACCGCCCGACGTCGGGTTGGAAACGTTCGGCCCAAGGGCGTACGGGTAAGCGACGTTGAGACCGTACGAGAGAGTAGCCGTGACGTTTAATTGCGGGAAAAACTGCTTGTAGCGCGCCTCGGCACCTTCATAGACGGCATTGCCGATGTTGATCGGGATCTCGTACGCGTATCCGAGCGGCGTGTCGCAGTAACTCTTCGCGCCGCCGCCCGGATAGTAGTTCTCGATCGTGTCGCGAAGATTAGAGCGATAAAGCGCAACGTCGAGGTTCGACGTGCTCGAAAAGAGATGCGAGAAGCCGAGCTCATACTCCGTCGCATGCTCCGGCCTCTCGTTCGGATTGCCGTTAAAAATCACGCAGTTTTGATCCGGCGGTGTCTGACCGCCAGGTTCGAAATAGCGCTCGTAAAGCAATGGTGCTCGGAAGCCGGTCCCTACGGAAAATCGAACGTCGCTCGACGACCCAATGTCTTGGCTCAGACCTAGGCGCCAGTTCAAGTCGTTGCCGAAGGACGAATATTGTGCGTCGTAGAGGCCGCCCGAGAGCCTTAGACGTCCGAACTGTTGGGATCCGCGGAAGAAATACGAGTCGATAGTCTGCGAGAGCGTAATCGGCTGGTCTGCAAAGCCGATGATACTGGGCCCGGCTAGTGACTCCTGACGCGCGTAGCCGCCGAAGGAGAAGTCGCTTTCGTCGAACGTGCGGCCCCACTGCAAGCCCTCGCTGTACCGCGTGTCGACGTGCTGGACGTCGTAGGGCGAGACGGAGCCACCTTGGAAATCGATGTTATCGTCGTTGGCGAAGAAGCTTGCCGAGAGCGTTCCGGCTCCCAGCGGCGTACGAGAATATCCGTCGTATGCCCGGATGCTCTGCGCAAACGTCGCACTGCCGGCGCCGACGTTGTAGCCGTACACCGGATTGGCAACCTCGTTCGACTCGCCTTTCGCCTGCGGAAAGTCGCAAGCTGCCCCGGGGCCGCTGAACACGCAATTCGGATTTCCCGCGATTCCGTTGATGGCGCTCGACTCATCCCGGTTATTACCGAGCGTAAAAATGCGGAAGCCGACGTCAGAGCGCTGCGAGAAACTATAGTCGAGATTTACCAGCCCCAGCATTGCCGCGATCGACGACCCGAGATGCACGGGAGTCGGACAATTCGGAGTGGGGCCACTACTGGAAGACGGACCGCAGTAGATCGGCGTATTGTTAAACGGCACGACCTGGGCGGTCTGGTTGACTTGACCGGCTTGCTGGAAATCGTCGCCGGCCAGTGCGTACCCGAGCTTACCGATCGTTCCGGTCGCGTTGAGCCAGGTCTGCGTCGTGCCGAACGAGCCGATAGAGCCCGAAAGGGCGAAGTGTTCGTCCTGCGTCGGCCGGAGCGAAACGAAGTTGACTGCGCCGCCAAACGTGTTGCTGCCTTCCAAATCGGTCGGACCCAAACCCTCGGTTACGTTGATGCTGTTGAAGGCCGGGACGGCAAACTCGGAGATATCAACGTCACCGGTGTTGCCGTCGTTGAGCTGCTGACCGTCGAGCGTGACCATGGCTTCCGACGGATCCGGCCCGCGCAGCGAAACGACCATCGGTGCGGTCGGGGCGCCCGAGTCGGGATGCTGAAGAACGACCGACGGAATCTCTTCTAGTGCCTCGTACGCTTGCGAGTATCCGAGCGCATCCATTTGCGCGCGCGAGACGTCCATTTCGGGAATGACGCTGCGATCGAGCGTAAAGCCACCGTTGACCGTCACCTGACCGATCGTACGCAGCTTGGGTGTGTCGCTCGGTTCCAGAATCACCGAGATTCGGGCTCCGTCGTTCAGCTCGCCGGTATTGACGGTGGCATTGGCATAGCCTTTAGCAACGACCGTGAGATCGTATCTCCCGGCCGGAACCACGACCGAGAAGGTACCTTTTGCATCGGTCGACACCGTTTTCGATGTCGGACCGCGAAAGGTCAGTTGCGCCTGCGCGATCGGAGCGCCGGCTGGGGTGCGGACGTTGCCGCCGACGAGACAGCACGCCGCGACGATTATAGGAAGCATAGATGCCCTCGCTATGTGAGAGTGACGTTTTCGGATGGCGAAGGGCATCAGAGGGAGGGGCGCGCTTGCCGCGCCGCAGCGCAGAGAGCCTGCGCGGGCAGATTGGAGGGCCCGTAAAGTTTCGCGACCGCCGCGGCCCCGGATACGTTTGCGAGCGGAGACGGATGATCCCGACGATCGCTGCGATGATGCGATCGCGATGCGAAAGAGTCCAGCGCGCCAAGGCGAACACCGCGATCGCGACGGCAGCGGCGCACGCGAGCGTCGTGGCCAGCCCGAGAAGCACCGACCCGCCAAACGCGTCGTCAAGGCCCGCGAGCGTGGTTCCGGCCAGTCGCGAGTCGAGCAGTTCCATCGCCGGAACGATTACCGACGCGAGCAGCATCGTAGCGCCGGCAAAGAGCGGCGCGCTCCGCCAACTCGGTGCCGGTGACGACGCGAGCGTTCGACGGGCCGCCGCGTCGCAGCAGAGCCGCAGGCCGTGCAGCGCGAGCGCGCCGGCGACCATGGCGGCGAGCGCGACGACCAGCCCACGCGAGTCGTGACTGGAAACGTCGTCGTAGCTCGCGTGTGCGACCAGATAGTCGGCGATGATGTCAATCGTGCCGTGCGCCACCACGGCCGCGGCGGCGGCAGCGGCGATAACCAATGCGACGAGCGAGCGAGAAACGACGGGCATCGGTGCGCGCATTCGGGCCCTTCGTCCCTTCCGCCTCGCGAAAGGCGCCGCAACCACTGTCGAGTTTAGCAGCCGGGCGGAGCCTCCGCGGGGATTTCGCCCTTCATGCCAACCTGGCGCAGTCCGTGGAGGCGCCAGGCCTTCCGGTGCGATGCGACGTACAAACGAGCTGATGAATAAACGAGCGCGCGTGCTGCGCGCAATCCTTCGCGGTATCGCGCGCGTGCAGCGAACGTTCACGATTGAGGCCGGACCATTGCGCGCCAGCGGCGTTCCCGCCATCCTGGTCGGCGTCGCCGGAATCATTCTGGCCAGCGGGGTTACGGCCGCGCTCGCCAAGGGCGCGAGTCGTCTCCCCGAGACGCTCGGTGAAGCGCGCAACTTGGCCGACGCGCTTAATGCCGGCTCGCCGCGCTTGAAGTCGTGATCGACGACGACGCGTTGACCGGCCTCATCGTCGACGGTCTGCCCGACGCTCAGGTGAGCATTCACGACCGGACCGGAACGATGGACCATTTCAACGTGACCGTTCGCTCGCACGCATTCAAGGACAAAACATTGATCGAGCAGCATCAGCTTGTCTACCGCGCGCTAAAAGGGGCGCTTGCAGATGGGCGCGTTCATGCAGTCGAACTCACTACCGTCATCGCGGAAAGTTAAGGAAACATCATGTCGGAAGATTTGAAGGAAGAGATCGCTCGCGAAATCGCGAGCACGCGAATCGTCGTCTACGGTAAAGGGACGAAGATGGCGCCGCGCTGCGGCTTCACGCTCGAGACCGTCGAATTCTTTAACGGCCTCGGCTACCCGTTCGAAGTGATCGACGTCTTAGAGAATCTGCCCAAGCGCGGAGCGCTCTCGGAAATGACGGACTGGCCGACGCTACCGAAGGTCTTCATCAACGGAAAGTTTTACGGAGACACCGACATTCTCGGGCCGATGGCGGCGAGCGGCGAGTTGAAGACGACGCTCGAGGAAACCTTCGGCGGCGCGCCCCCGGCGCCAAAAGCCACGATCAATCTGCGTTAAGCGTTCGCAGCGATCGCGTTGTTTAACACCGTTATCTCTCCCGAGGCGCTGCACGACCGGCTCGGTAGCTCCGATCTGGTCATCCTCGATTGCCGTCATTCGTTAGCCGATTTTCTGCTTGGACGGCGGCTCTACGAGGAATCGCACATACCGGGCGCCTTCTTCGCGGGAGTTGAGGAAGACTTGGCCGGCGCCAAGACCGGGAAAAATGGACGGCATCCATTGCCGGATCCGCAAATGTTTGCACGTTTCTTGCGCGCTTATGGCGTGGGCGACGCGACGCAGATCGTCGCCTACGATGCCGGGGCCGATATGTTTGCGGCGCGGCTGTGGTTTCTCTGCCGATGGATCGGTCACGACGCGACCGCCGTTCTCGACGGCGGCTTTGCCGCATGGAACGCGCTCGGGTATCCGGTAACCGCAACGCCGTCGCAGGCCACGCGCGAAGGCGGGCTGACCGTTGCATTGCGCCCGGAGCTCGTCGTCGGCACCGACTTCGTCCATCGGAATCTCAACAGCGAAACGATGCACTTGCTCGACGCGCGAGCCATCGAACGCTTTTCGGGCGAAACCGAGCCGATCGATCCGGTCGGCGGACACATTCCCGGCGCGAGACAACGGTGGTTCAAAGAGAACTTCGAAGCCGATGGTCGATTGAAATCACCGCAACGTCTGCGTGAAGAGTTCGCGGAAAGTGGGCTCGATCCCAAACGCACGGTGCATCAGTGCGGTTCGGGGGTTTCATCGGCCGTCAATCATCTCGCCATGGCTCACGCGGGCCTTGAAGGTTCGCGAATCTACAACGGATCGTGGAGCGAGTGGGTCTCCGACCCCGCGCGACCGGTCGCTAAGGGCGTTTGACCGGCGGCGGGACGGCAAAAGGTTTAGCGATCGCTCCGGCGGGCGAGGCTTGTAGACGCGCGAGCTCTTCGGGCGTCGGCGTTTGTGGAAAATCGCGACAACTGTCGACGAAGCAATAGAAGCCGAACGGCGTATCGCCGCGATTGACGAACTGATGCAAAACTAGCGGCCCGACGTATACGACATCGTTGGGTCTTAGCTCGCTAACGTCGTCGCCCATAACGGCATAGCCGAGGCCGGTACGCACGACGACGTAGTGCTCGTGCTCGTGCTTCTCCAATCGTGACGCGGCCCCGGGCTGCACCTCGAAGTATCGCAGTTCCATCTTTGGCCCCGGCTCGCTTGGGTCGTTTTTCCGGTTTCCCACGATGGTATGGCGCGCGACACCGGTGCCGGGCGCGTTCGGGTCGTAGCCGGCGGGTTCAACGCCCTCCCAACCGTGCTCCGAGGCCCGCGTGATTCGTTGCTGCATGGCTCCCAACGATAGCACATCGAGCGCTCCTCCAGCCAGGGCATGGGACGCTCCCCGCGAACAGCGCCAGGATGTTTAGGCCGATCCACGCGTTGCGCTACACAGCGTGCCTGTGCGCGGTTGCCTCCGCACTCGCCGGTTGCGCGGGACTTCCGCCCGGCACGAGCCCGGTTGCATCGCTGCACAAAGCCCTTCTCGCGCGCAGCGCCCGATCGCAAACCGACCTGATCTATTCCGGGGGCGACCGGACGGCCGTCGTCTACACGTATCCCGGCGGCATCCTGGAAGATACGTTTAAGACGCCGTTTTTGATTCACGCGATGTGCTCCGATGCCAAAGGCGACGTCTTCGTCACGGCAGTGGTTACGAGTAAGTCGGGTGTCCAGACCGGGTACATCTACGAATACACGCATGGAGGTAAGTCGCCCGTTACTACGCTCGACGTTCCTGCTCGTGAGATTCCGGTGAACTGTTCGAGCGATCCGACGACGGGAAATCTGGCCGTTACCAGCTATAATTTTCGCAACTTCACTCCGTTAGTCGAAATTTACGCCGGCGGCAGCGGCGAGGCAAAACTGTATCACAGCGTAGAGCTGGGGGCGAACCCACAGCCGGCCTACGATGCGAGTGGCAACCTTTTCGTTACCAGCGGCGGAAACGTGTCTGCGCTGCTTCCGAAAGGCAAGCAACAGCTTGAAAAGGTCACACTCAACGAGACGATCGGAAACGTCGCCCACGCACAATGGGATGGCAAGTACTTTGCCTTGCAGTCCTACGCTCCGACGAAGCACAACGGCGAGAACATCTGGGTACATTACTTTCGCGTGCAGATTTCCGGCACCACCGGGACGATCGCCGGCATCAGCCGTTTCGCCGGCTGGCGCCAGAAGAATGCGGGCCAGTCGTGGCTTCAGGGCAACACGGTCGTCGCAACCCCCGGAAACTCGATTACTTTTTGGAAGTATCCCGCCGGCGGGAAGGCCCTCAAAGTTCTGCACGTCTCACATCCAAGCCAGGCGGTAACCGTTAGCCTCGCTCCGTAAATGCCACGCTACTGGCTGTTGAAGACCGAGCCCAGCGCCTATTCATTCGAACGGCTACGCCAAGAGGGTACGACCCCGTGGACCGGCGTGCGCAACTTCCAAGCACGAAACAATATGATGGAGATGCAGCTCGGCGACCTCGGGCTCTTCTACCACTCCAGCATTGCAGAGCCGGCGGCGGTCGGCGTATGCAAGGTCGCGAAGACGGCCTATCCCGATTTCACTCAGTTCGAACGCGGTGGCGAGTACTTCGACGGACGCGCGAAACCCGACAAACCGATTTGGTTCATGGTCGACGTTGCGTACGTCGAAGCGTTCGAACATCCGGTGACGCTCGCGCGCATGCGCGCCGAGCCACGCCTGGTCGGCATGGCATTGCTCCGGCGCGGACAACGGCTCTCCGTGCAGCCCGTGATGCCGCACGAATGGAAGATCGTTTTAGAGTTGTCGAAAGAGCCCTGATTAGACCTATCTGCTGATCGCTGCTCCGCTGGGCTCCCCGAATCCGGTAAGGCTATTGTACGCCGAACCACCCTTGGGGTAACGGAAAAACTCGACCGATTTAGTGCCGGCGTCGGGCCCGTAGGTCGATGCGCTGCAGAGAATCTGGTCGATCGTCGCGGCGGAGCTCGCGGCCGGAAGGGCCGCAAAAAGCACAAAGATCGCCGCTGGAATGGTAAAGCATTTGAAGACTATGATGATCCTCTGATTTGGGTTACTTTGGAGGATGGGCAGTCGATGCCGGGGCAACGGGGGGCCTCGATACTGGCCTCGCGCTATTTCACTGCGACGAAGCGAATCGGCAATCTCTGGCGGCAGACGTTATGGAGCCGGTTCGGCCGCACGTTGATGCCTTCGTGCTAAACCTCGCGCGCACGCGAACCTTCTCGGCGAAAGATTTTGCAGAAACGCGCGAAGGTGCGTGCCGACTTGCATCATCGCTCACGCAAGAACTCGCACCAACCATGGCAACGTGGGCGAAACTCGTTGCGCCGCGGTTTACGGTCTTGTAAGAGCTGTCAACACGGGAGAAACGGGGGCACTGCAAAACAACTTCGCGATTACCATCCAAATGTTGGTACCGTTTTTGCAAAACGCTCATGCACCAGTTTCGTACGTGAGTGGTAGCGACAGGCCGAGCGGAACTGCGACACAAGAGAACGCGCGCCTTCCGAATGTGGCAGGTACGTACGTGGGTGGCCTGCCTGGTGCAATGGAACTGAGGCACTGCGCCGAACTTCGCTAGCCATCGGAGCGTTCAGGGCTCCAGAAGGCGGGAGAGATGAGGATTTCAGGTTTTGGCCGTTGCGCGCTTAGCAGCTGCGCGGCTGCGGCGATGCTTGCAGGGTGCGGGGGATCATCGCGGGGCCCGGCCACGCTTCCCCAGTCATTGGCAGTGCGAGAAGCCAATCAGCATGGCAAGTCGGCGAGCGGTGATCTCATTTATGTGTCCGCGGAAGGCGGCCATTCCTACGTTCTTTCATATCCCGAAGGCAAACTTGTCGGGACTATCAATCAGACGGCTAGTGGCGCGTGCGCAGATGCTTCAGGGAATGTCTACCTGCCCGGGCCCGGCGGTGTCCTAGTTTACAGTCATGGGGCGACCTCGCCGAGCGCAACACTAACCCTGTCTAACGCGGGCTTAGGGTGCGCCGTCGATCCCGTGACTGGCAACCTAGCGGTAACTACGGAAGGCAATAACGGCGTTGCAGTTTTCAAGAACGCTAGCGGACAACCAACGATTTACCAAACGCAGTCTCCGCCTTATTATTGTGGCTACGACAACCAAGGTAATCTTTTTGTGGACGGCACATCGCATGACGGTCTTTGGCTCGACGAACTGCCCAAGAATGGTGATGCATTTTTGCAACTGTCGCTGAATCAAACCATAACGCTAAATCCCGGTCAAATTCAATGGGATGGCAATTACCTGACGGTGCAGGTTGGCACCGACGCCAAGCGCCCACTCAATGCGCTTGCCATTGACCGATTGACGATCAGCGGCTCTGCAGTCAACGTTATTAGTCAGACAACTTTCAAGAATGTAAACCACGGGACGCGGGCTTCATGGATTTATGGCAATAGGGTCCTAATGCCGTTAGGCCTTCACGGTGCCGTTCCAAACATCGGTCTTTGGGCGTACCCCAAAGGAGGGAAGGCTGAGAAAGTTATCAATAAAGTTGCCGGATCAACAGCGACCTTTACCGGCGTCACAATCTCCGTTGCGCCTTAGCGCCATCACCCCAGCGCCCTCTGCCCCTCTGCACGGCTTCGCGAAAGCGGGCCGTGTTTGGTTCCTTGAGCCGAGGCGCTGAGCTGGCTGCGCCGAACGTTCTTAGCCGCTAATCCGTCCAATGGAGCAATGCAAGATGAAGAGCTTGGATTTCAGCCGCAATGCATTAGGCTGCTGCGTAGTCGCCGCAATGCATTAGGCTGCTGCGTAGTCGCCGCAATGCTCGCAGGGTGCGGCGGATCGCAGCCGCCGATCGGGGCACCGGGTGCGATGCCGCAAACCTCGACGATCGCAACGCACGCCCAGCCGGGCAAGTCGTGGATGCTGGCGGAAGCCAAGGGCGAGGACTTGCTCTACATAGCGAACTTTACCGACCTACTTGTGCTTACGTATCCGCAAGGCAAGCTCGTAGGCACAGTTAAAGGTTTTGATCCAAACGCGAGCGAGTGCGTAGACGCGAAGGGCGATGTGTATGTAACAGACTTCAATCCGCCCGCCCTTTTCGAATATCCCCACGGAGGTACGAAGCGCATTGCTAAATTCTTGCTCAAGAGCGTTGGAGCCGGAGCCTGCGCCTTCGATCCAACTACCGGAAACATGGCGGTAAGCGGTAACTCAAGCGATGTCGACATTTTCAAGCCAGGCCACAGTAAGCCGATCATCGTGAACGATCCTAAAATGGTCTACAACGAGGCTTGCACTTATGACGATAAAGGAAACCTCTTTGTAGACGGTCTCAAAACGTTCAAGGGCGAGCCGCGCCTGGCTGAACTTCCCGCTGGCTCGCACAAATTTATTGGACTATCGGCTGACGTGCCACAGTGGGATGGTGAGGCATGGCTTCAATGGAGCGGTGACCGTTTGGCGATTGTGAGTTACAAACCTCACGCAAGAAAGGATCATCCCGATATTCTACAATTTGCGATCAGCGGGACGCACGCAAAGGTTGCTTCGATAGTCCAGCTCGATGAAGCGGCATTGATAAATCACATCTTCATCTACGAGGACACCCTGATTCTTTCAAACTGGTATGGTCCGGGCTATGGGAAGAAGGAAGTGCTGTTCTACGGATACCCTAGCGGCGGCGCGCCGACGATGACACTTACGAAGGATATGACTGGTCCCCGAGGCGTTGTAGTTAGCCCGGCAGCGAAGTAGCCCCGCGCCTCTGCCCCTCTGCACGACGTTCGCGAAAGCGGGCCGTGTTTGCTTAGCGGGCTTTGCAGCATTGCGGGCTGCGCCAGCGTAGCCGCATGGATCGCATAGCCAGCCCGGCAGCATAGCCCCGGCTTCGATCGCAAAGCGGCTCGGCCGCAGAGGGGGGCGCACAATTTGCGGCTCAAATGCCGCCCCCCTCCCAGCCGGATCGCGCTGATCGGCCGCGGTCTCGATCCCGGGCTCGCGCTGTTTCATTGCGACGAGGCCAACCGCCAAAGCCTGGCGGCGGACGTGATGGAGCCGGTTCGGCCGCATGTCGATGCCTTCGTCCTGAACATCGCACGCACGCGAACCTTCTCGGCGAAGGACTTTGCGGAGACGCGCGAAGGGGTATGCCGCCTCGCATCACCACTCGCACAAGAACTCGCGCCGACCATGGCGACGTGGGCGAAGCTCGTCGCACCGTACGCCGAGGCCGTTGCTCGGCACGTGGCACGCCTGGCCAAGAGCGGCCTAGGAATGGAGGCGCCGATCCGGACTGCTGCTGGCGACCGCGCGCGGGCTAAGGTGCGGGTGCGGCCGATCGCAGCGCCCGCGGCGCCAAAAGCCGTGCGATCGGTGCCGATCGCGACGACGGCCAACGCCTGCCGCAGCTGCGGTGCCAAGCTCACGATCCGCAAGCGTGTTTACTGCGATCGCTGCTTTCCCGATCAGATGGAAGCGCAGCGGCAGGCGGTGACGCCCGCGTTCCAAGCCGGGGGCCCAGCGAAGCTCGCCGCCATGCGCGCGGCCGGTCACGATCCCACAAGCACGCCCGAGGCGCAGCGCCGCCGAGCGTCTGCGGCTTCAAAGCAGCGCAAAGCCGCTGCCGCGTGGCGCGATGATGGGTCGCTGGACCGCGTAGACTTCCGGCGCGACATTCTGCCGAAGCTGCAAGCGCTACCCGTGCGCGTGATTGCCGAAGCGATGGGCTGCAGCGGCTCGCACGGCTCGAAGGTCCGCAGCGGGCTGCTTGTACCGCATAAGCGGCATTGGAAGGCGCTTCTCACAACCGTGCGAGCAAAGTAGCCAATCAGCGCCGTGGCCAGGGAGCCGTGGACCTTAGTCTCTTTTCCGATCGCCGCCCGGCTTGATTCAATGGAACTGAGAGAGCTAAGCCGAACGTAGCCCGCCTTCGACTCGTTCAGCTTCAAGGGGAATACGGCGTGATGCTTTCACGGTTTGGTCGTTTAACGGTTAGGTGCAGCATTGCTGCCGCATTGCTCGCAGGGTGCGGCGGATCGCAGCCGCCGATTGGCGCGCCGGGCGCGATGTCGCAAACCTCAGCGACCGCTGCGCACGCCAGTCGTGGCAAGTCGTGGATGCTGCCAGAAGCGAAAAATACCGATTTGATCTATGCAGTTAATGGGTGCGGCGGTACGTGCGTCCTGTCTTATCCCGAGGGTAAGTTAGTAGGTGCGCTAACTGGGGTTCAAGGCCTCGCTGCCTGCTCCGATAGCAAGGGCAATGTGTTTATCTCGGAGCAAACCGACGTAGTCGAGTACGCTCATGGTGGCACGAGCCCAATCGCAACCTACAATACGGCATATAACCCACCCTCTGGCTGTTCGGTAGACCCTGAGAGCGGAAACCTCGCGGTTGTCACCGGTGGGTACGTCGCTGTATTCCCCGCAGGTTCGAAAAACCCGACCTCCTACGACACGATGCTAAACGCTCAATACTGTGGCTACGACAACGACGGCAATCTCTTTGTCGATGGGTTTGATGGCCAGAGCGTTGGCCTCTCTGAACTGCCCAAGGGGTCTGACGGTTTTGAGATGCTGAGCTTTGAGCAAAACTATGGAGACCCAGGCCAAATACAATGGGACGGTAAGTACTTATCGTATGAGTCGCAAGGGAAGGGTAAACCCACAATTTTGCAGTTCACGGTCTCGGGTTCTTCAACAAAAATCGTTGGGCAGACACTTTTGAAGAAGGTCCCAAACTCGCTGAGGCTCTCTTGGATTTACGAAGGCTCTGTCGTTGCTCCATACAGCGTGAACGGGGCACATGCGACGCTAATCGGGATTTGGAAATATCCTAAGGGCGGCGCTCCCACAAATCGTATCAGCCAGTTTGGCGATTACGACAAAAAGACGTTCGACTTCAGCGCCGCGACTATCAGCGTACACTAGGCAGCAAGCCGCCGTCTCCCCTCTGCACGTCTTCGCGAATGCGAGGCCGTTTCGCTTAGATGGGATGAGAAGGCCGGTCCCCAAGACGGACTTCTGACGAAGTATCCGTGACGCACTCAAGGTGCAATGAAAGGAGACCGACCCTCATGACCAAGCATAACACGAACCCAAAGAC
>JBEKMH010000053.1:0-4347 GCA_050008615.1 Candidatus Cybelea sp. | reverse complement strand
ACGGGTACCTCGGGTACGCCGACCTCAGCGCGTCGGAGGTTGTGACGTCGGCTTGGCCGTTGGGCGCCTTGATCAATGGAAACTGCGAAAGGTTCCCTGGGTAGGACGCCTCATAGGCCGGATAGTCGGTACCAGCGGCAAAGATCTGATAGCTCTGCTTGGAGCAGATCGTCGCCGTCTTTTGGCCCGATTGTGTCAGCGGCCCAAGATTGTCGGCCAGCGTCAGCTTCTGCGTGCCGGCCTGATGCGTAACGACGGTGTAGAACGCGTCGCTTTCGTGCGATTGGACGCAGATGCCGTGGCCGCTGCCGCCGATAGCGCGCACGACCGCCATCGCCTCGCTCACGCCGGTGGGAACCAGCAGCGTGATGGTGCCGCCGCCTTTTTTGTCGGGCGCAAAGCTTGGCGTATCGAAGGCCGGCAACGACTGCAGCGACGTGAGCTGCGCGCCCTGGGCCAGGATCCCCGGCGCCGGTGTCGGCGTGCCGTTTGGACCGGGGCTAGGCGTGGGATCCTGCGGCGTATCGTAGGCCGGCGGCACCGCGGCATAGAGATGATAGGTGCCGATCACCGGCTGCACGGCAAAGTCTGTAAAGCCCAGCGAGTAGCCTTCCCATCCCAGCGCGCGCACCGACGGGCCCGCAGCCGGAAACGCGGGCGGCCCGCCGTACCACAGCTGGTTGTTGTTGCCGTAGATCGGCAGGTTGTAGGCCGCATAGAGCGGCGACGTGCCGTTGATTGGACCGCCATCGGAGTTGCAGGGACACAGCCCGTAACCAAACGCGCCGGTGCTGGGCTCTTTTTGCTGGCGCGGCGGCCCGGTCCACATCTCCTGGTTGAGCGTGCCCCAGGTGATGTGGTTGGTTCCCAGGTCGTTGCCGGCGGCCAGCACCTGATTGCCGGTTTGGGTGGAGATCAGCACGTCGAAACTCGTTGGGCCGATGATCATCGGCACGTTGTAGAGCGTGCCGGAGAGCCCGTCGCTCTGGCGCAGCGTCTCGACCTCGTTGAGGCCGTAAGCAATCTTTTGGCCGTTGTTGGAGGCAATCGTTGCGACCCCCACGGCAAACTGCAGCCTGGAGGTCGCGGCCGGATCGTAGGAAGTTTGCGGCGGTTCTGACGCGCCGCCGTTGCCACACGCGCTCAGCGCGGCGACTAGCAGTGCGCCGGCGCTCATCGCGGCCGCTGCACATACGATGCGAGTGCGAGAGATCATATGGTCACCTGGTAGTAGAGCCGAAACGAGATCGGCGGCAGATTGGGATACGTTAAGTAAGGCGCCGACGAGTGCGCCGCGACGTCGGGCGGCGCGTAGGGCGCCGACGAATACGTGCACGGCGCATTGCCGCTCTGCAATCCCGTCGAGATGGGTGAGCCGTAGCAGCCGTTATAGACCGGCACGTTGTAGAGCTGATCGAAGAGATTGAGGATCTGCAAGCCGAAGACCGATTGCGCCAGCACCCCTTTGCCAACCGGAGGCCGGTATTCCGTCGTGAGGTCGACGTCCACGCGCGGCGTCGTTAGCAAGCCTCCTGCTAGTCCCGGCTCGTGGATGCCGCGCGTTGCCGCGATGTTCGGCTTAGTGCACGAGCCCGGATCGAGCGGATCGATATACCCCGGCGTCTGCGAGTAGATGACCGAGAGGCTCGACGCCGGCACGATCACCGGCTTGCCGTCGCAATACACCGCCGTGTAGTAGCCTTGGCCGTACGGATAGCCGACGTTGAATCCGATCACCGGATCGATGCGCCAGCCGTGCGCGTTCTGGTAGTTAAAGGCCGTGTTGATCTGAAAGGGTGAGAGATCGGGCGAGCGATAGACCAGGCCAAGCGCCAAGGCCGCGGGTTGAAGGAACGTTCCAGGCGGTTCGTTACCGAACTGGCTGATGTAGGTCGCGCCGATCTGCATCGAGATCCCCAGCGGAATATCTTTGTTATAGAGTGCCTCGATGCCGGTGGCTTTTTGAATGCCCTGGTTGGAGTACGCGACGTCGCCGAAGACCGGCGAACCGGTTTCATAGTTGAAGCCCACGATGTTGGCGGTTTGCTCGATCACGTTGTAACCGCGCCGGTAAAACGGCGTGATCTTCACCGCCGAACCGTCGTGAAACTCGTGCGCCCACGAAATGTCGATATTGGTGAAGGTTGCACCGACCAGCGGCGCTTCTAAGGTCGAACTGCCGTAGCGGTAGTCGCGCGTGAGCCAATAGAGCTGGTCGGCATAGTTGCCGCAGAGCTGATTGGCCAGCGGCCCGCAATAGACGGCCGGCTTTCCAGTCGAGTTGTCGTAAGACGGAATCTCTTGGAAGGCCAAATACGGCGCGCGGCTGACGTCGGCGCCCAGCAAGCTGGGAATCGGCATCGAGAGCGTGTGCCCGAAGCCGAAGCGGATCGTGTCGCGCAGATCGGGTGCATAGGAGAGATCGAAGTGCGGTTCGTAGAGCCGCTGATGCTCGACGGCCGGAATCGAAGCGGGCGCACCGGCTTGGGTGGGGATTTGAAAGTTGTAGCCGTCTAAGCGCAGCCCCGCCTCGGTCCTCCACTTGTTGGACATCTCGATGTTGTCTTGGAGATAGGCGCCGTACTGCTGTTGGGTGACCGTCGAGACGTCTTCCTCAAACGGAAAGCGCACGCCGCCGGGAAACCACGAGCTCAAGTACCCGCAGTTCCCGTGCAGCCCCACCTGCGCGCAGAACGATGGCGAGAAGAAGTCTTCCTCGAGCCCTTGCTGAGCCGACGGATTGTTGTTGGGCAGTAACCCCGTATAGGTGTAGGGCAGCGGCAGCGGCGCGTTGGGGTGTGTAATCGGGTAGGCGATGATGTACGAGGGCGTCGTGAACGCGGTGTACGACGTGAAGTCGTAGCGATTGCCGTAGGGCACGACGAACTCGTAGATCGCGCCGTACTTGAACAGGTTCTTCTCGCCGATCTGCGTCGCGATGTCGAACTGTCCGGCCGTCCGCGTCCCGCCGTAAGGATCGGCGAAGATGCCTTGGGCCGGAAGGTCTTCGGACTGTCCGCTAAACGTGCGGAAATACCGCGCGGTCAACTGCGACGACGACCCCAGGCTCGCGCCGTATTCGACTTTGTAGGCCAGAAACGGACTCTTGAGCGCGTCGGCCTGCGAGACGAATGCGTAGGTATTGGGCTGGCCAGGAAAGAGCGGAATGAGCGAGTTGCACGCAAAGTTTTGCTGCAACGTGTTGACCGGGCCACCGGGGCCGCTTACCGGATAGGGAGCGCACTTGCCGGCGGTCGTCCCGCCCGAGATGTACGGCAGATATTGAAAGCCGCCGTAGTCGAGGGTCTGGGTGATCGCCTGATCCTGAATGAAGAACTGAACACGCTGGGAGTTGTTCTTCCCAAAGCGGTAGATCGCGTTATCGACGAAATCGTTGGATGCCCGAAACGACGGCGCGTAGTAGACCAGATTGGGATCGATCGTGCTGCCCAGCGTCGCCGCGTTGGTGCCAAGCGTGCCCAGCGTGTTGGCCGCCGATCCCGGCGCGCCGTATTGAAAGGCTTTGCGCAATCCGATGAATCCGGCATAGTTTGAGAACCGCTGCGATGGATCGGCCCAGCCCCATTCCAGCCCCAGCTGATGCAGGTACGGAAAAACCAGCGACTCGACGTCGACGTGGAAGTAACTCGGATAGGTGCCGTGTTTGGCGGTGAACTGCACCAGGCCCGTACCGGTGTTGCCGTGCGTCGCATCGCCGCCGCCGGGAATCAGCTGCACGCTGCCCACGCCGTTGAGCAGGCCGAAGTTGGAGATGTTCTGCAGCGTGTTCTGCAAGTTGGCCGTGGGCGCGGTGTAGTCGATCCCTTCGAACTCATAGGCCGCCTCGAAGGCAAAACCGCCGCGAATCGAGACCGTGCCCGACTTGTCGATCGTGACGCTGGGAATGCTGCGAAGCAGCGTGTTCTCGTCGGTGTTAAAGCTCTTGCCTTGCACCATGTCGATCTGCGCACCGGTCACCGTGTAGGTGTCGATCGTCATGCCCCGCTGAAAAGCGCTCCCGGCCGAGCGCGCGTGCGTCGAAGCGATTACCTTGAGCGTCCGGGAAAGCGGCACGTTGACGGCCTGTTGCGAGCCGTTGAGCACGACGACGGCCACCGAGTACGACGCATACCCGCTCTTGACGAACGAAACCGAGTACGTGTCGGGCAACACGCTCAAAAAACGATAGGCGCCGTTGGCGTCAGTCGTCGTGTGATAGGTCGCGCTGGGAGACTTCGCGACCACCGCTACACCCGCCACCGCTGCGTGAGTCTTGTCGTCGGTGACCCTTCCCGATATGATCCCCGCGGTCTCGGCCAGCGCGCCCGCGCTCGAAGCGGCAAAGCA
>JBEKMH010000052.1:0-2523 GCA_050008615.1 Candidatus Cybelea sp. | reverse complement strand
GAGCTGCTGCAGGCGCCGGTGCTCAATCCGCTGCTGGCAGCAGGGCGAAGCACGTGGTTGCCGCTGCGAGAACGAATCTCGGGCCTGCTTCGCGCCGGCGGCGATGGGCGCTTACGAGAAGGAGGTGCAGAGCGTTTCTTCTGCGCGCAAGATGCCGTCGCGATGCGCGTGCCGATGGAGATCGGCGATTACGTCGACTTCTATTCGTCGATCGAACACGCAACGAATCTCGGGAAGCTCTTTCGCCCGAATGCCGAGGCGCTGCTGCCGAACTGGCGCTGGCTCCCGGTGGGATATCATGGGCGCTCGAGCACGATCGTCGTTGACGGTACGCCGATTCGCCGGCCGTCCGGCCAGCGGAAGGCACCGGCCGATGCGGCGCCCAGCTTCGGCGCGAGCCGCCGTCTCGACATCGAACTGGAGGTTGGATTTGTCACAGGCCCCGGCAACAGTTTGGGAGAGCCGATCGCAATCCGCGACGCCCGCGAGCATATCTTTGGGCTGCTGCTCGTCAACGATTGGAGCGCGCGCGATATTCAGGCCTGGGAGTATCAGCCGCTGGGGCCATTCTTAGGTAAATCCTTCGCGACGACGATCTCACCGTGGATCGTGACGCTCGATGCGTTGGAGCCGTTTCGCGTGCAAGGCCCACCTCAGGAGCCGTCGCCGCTGGCGTACTTACGCGTCGACGAACCGTGGGCGTATGCGATTTCCCTCGCCGTTGATCTTCAGACGCGGCAAATGGAAGAGCGAGGCATCGCGCCTGAGACGATCTCGCAAACGACCTTTGCCGGCATGTATTGGAACGTCGCACAACAACTCGCCCACGCGACGGCGAACGGCGCCGTAACGCGGCCGGGCGATCTCTTTGCATCGGGAACGATTAGCGGCTCCGAACCCGAAAGTCAGGGAAGTTTGATCGAGCTAACCTGGAACGGAGAGCGCCCAATCACTCTCACGGACGGCGAGAGTCGTCGCTTCTTAGAGGATGGCGACGAAGTGACGCTGCGCGGCTGGTGCGAGCGCTCTGGCGCGCGCCGAATCGGCTTCGGCTGTACGCGCGGGCGAATCGAACTAAGTAACGGCTAGGGCCTCCCGCCGGGGGTTCGCCTACGTTTTTGCCGGCTCTTCGATCCACGAACGGAAGTAGCTCGGATCCTCGCACGCAACGGCCGCTTCCGCGAGCAGCAGCGGTTTGAAGGTGTCGACCATGACGGCGATCTCGTCGGTAGATGTCTTCCCGAGGCTCGCCTCCACGGCGCCCGGCTGCGGACCATGCGGCGCGCCTGCGGCGTGCAGCGTGATCGAGCCCTCCTCGACGCCGCGGCGGCTCATGAAGTTTCCGCTCACATAGTAAAGGACTTCGTCGCAATCAACGCTTGAGTGGTTGTACGGCACCGGAACCGCCAACGGGTGGTAGTCGAACAAGCGCGGCACGAAGGCGCAGAACGCCGCGCCCGGCGCTTCGAACGTCGCATGGGCGGGCGGCGGTTGGTGCAACTTTCCCGTAATTGGCGCGAACTCTTCGAGGTTGAATGCGTAGGGATAGCAGTAGCCGTCCCAACCGACGACGTCGCAGGGGTGATTCTGAACGACGTAGATTGCATGGCGTCCGCCGCTGGTGACTCGAACCTCGTACTCGCCTTGGGCCTCGACGGGCGACTTGAGCACCGGCGCGCGAAAGTCTCGCTCGTAGTACGGCGCGTGTTCTTCGAGCTGTCCGAACTCGTTGCGATACCTGCGCGGGATTGCGATGGTGCCGGTCAGCTCGTGGACGAGCATGCGCGTTGGAGACGCCGGCACGACTCGATAGGTGGTCCCGGTCGGAATGACGAGATAATCGTGCGGTCGATACGCGAGCTCTCCGAACGGGCTCTCGATGACGCCCGCCCCGGAGTGAATGAAGAGCAGCTCGTCGCCGCCGGTGTTGCGATAAAAGTATTCCATCGGGCGCTGCGCGTTCGCGACCGAGAGAACGACGTCGTCATTGCCCAGCAGCGGGGTGCGCGATTCGATGGCGTCGCCCCCGTCGAGAGTGAGCTTCGGCGTCTTGAAATGACGATTGCGCAGCGGCTCGTTGGGCGAGAAACGGAACGCTGGGCGCGTCCACGGGCGAACGTCCAGCGTTGCGGTCGGGGGCCGGAGATGGTAAATCAGCGAGTAAACGCTTTCGAAACCCTTGGTCGAGAAGAGCTCCTCGGCGTAGAGGCCGCCATCTGGGCGACGAAACTGGATGTGGCGCTTATGCGGGACGCGGCCTTCCCGGAGATACGAAGGCACCTACGGAGCGCTCTGCTCTACCGCCGCTGCCCGTTCGGTTGCCGCGAATCCATTGGTGCGGTGCGTGCCGTCGCAGAACGGTTTGGTCTGCGAGCCGCCGCAACGGCAGAGCGCGACGTTCGCGCCCTCGACGGTGTAAGGATTTCCCTCGGAGTCGGTAAGCGTGACGGTCCCGCGTACGAGGTACGGACCGCTTTCGCGGACCTTGATGATAACTTCGTCCATTAACGCCGAGTCTTCGAC
>JBEKMH010000051.1:0-2768 GCA_050008615.1 Candidatus Cybelea sp. | reverse complement strand
GGTGAAAAGATCGAGTCCAGTGGAATCAATCCGATCATATGCTCGACGTTGCGCTGGCGGTCGGCCATTACGTACCCACGGCCCTTCTCGACGCCGATCTCCATCGTCAGCTTCGCGTCCTTCGCGGACAGCGTGGCTAAGCGGTAACCGGGATCGAGAACCTCGACGTCGGCATCGGGCACGATGTCGCCGGCGGTCACTTCGCGCGCACCGCTCACCGAGAGCGTCAGGACCTTCGGCTCGTCGCTGTTGAGCTTTACCGGCAGGCCCTTGAGGTTGAGCATCAGCGCGATCGTGTCTTCCACCATCCCCGGTATGGTCGAAAACTCGTGCAGCACGCCGTCGATCTTCATGTACGTCACCGCGGCGCCCGGAATCGAGCTGAGCAAGACGCGCCGCAGCGCGTTACCGAGCGTGATTCCAAATCCGCGCTCGAGCGGTTCGACAACGAACTTGGCGTAGTTGTCGCGACGTTCGCGAACTTCGATGGTTGCGCCAACCGGCGTTTCCAACATGGTCATTGTCTTGAGTCGTTTCCTTTATTGCTGCTTACGTTATCCGCCCGCCGTCCCCGACGGCAGACGATCGTACGCCTAACAGCGGTGTAGTGTTGTTAGCGCGAGTAGTACTCGACGATGAGCTGCTCGTCGACCGGCGTGTCGATCTGCTCGCGCGGAGGCGCTTGCAGCACCTTGGCCGTCTTCTCTTCGTCGTTCCATTCGAGCCAGTCCGGCGGCCGCCGGCTTTGCGCAACTTCGAGGTTCGCCCCGAAGACCGGCGACTTGAGGCTCGCCGGCGCGATCGTGATGATGTCGCCCGCGCGCACGACGTACGACGGAACGTTCACGATGCGCCCGTTGACTTTGAAGTGGCGGTGCGTGACGAGCTGGCGGGCCTGCGCCCGGCTCTGCGCCAAGTTCAGGCGATAGATCACATTATCAAGCCGCCGCTCGAGTAGCTGCAGGAACGTTCGGCCCGTCTGGCCCGGAACGCGCGCCGCCTCTCGGAAATAGTTTCTGAACTGCGTCTCGTGGACACCGTAGTAGCGGCGCATCTTCTGCTTCTCGCGCAGCTGACGGCCATATTCGGAGACCTTTGTCCGGGATTTGCCGGCCGTTTTCTGGCCGGGAGCCGTCCCGCGCCGCTCGACCGCGCACATGCGGGAGAGGCAGCGGTCGCCCTTGAGGAAAAGCTTGATCTTCTCCCCCGTCTTGCTGGCCGCGGTTTCGCGGCGGCAGAGCCGGCAGACCGGCCCGGTATATCGCGACATTCGGCTTACACCCGGCGCCGCTTAGGCGGCCGGCAACCGTTGTACGGTATCGGCGTCACGTCTTTGATCATCGTGATCTCGAGGCCGGCGGCCTGAAGCGAGCGAATCGCGGCCTCCCTGCCGGCGCCTGGGCCTTTGACCAGGACTTCGGTGGACTTCATCCCGTGCTCCATCGCTTTGCGGGCGGCCGCCTCCGCGGCCATTTGAGCCGCGAATGGCGTCGATTTCTTCGATCCCTTAAAACCGAGGTTTCCGGCGGAGGCCCATGAGATGACGCCGCCATGAGGATCGCTGATCGTTACGATGGTATTGTTAAACGAGGCATGGACGTGCGCGACGCCCGACGCAACGTTCTTTACTTCGCGTTTCTTCCGCGACTTCGTTTGCTTCTTGGCAGCCAAAATCTCTCCCGATTTACGACGTGATGGGTCCGCGGCGCCGTGAAGGCGCCAAGAGGATATATTACCTTAGGTGACGCGGCCCGGTCAAATCGAGGGGCCCGGTCATTGCGACCGAGCCCCTGGCGGGATGCTTGGCTACCCTGCTACGGGTAGAGGATCCGGAAACCTAGCCCTGCGAACGGGCCGTTGTAGTTGCGATTGATGGGAGCATTCTGTTTGTTGCTCCAATTGTCGCCCATCCACCCGAGATCGATGAAGACCGGGCTGTTTGCGATAACGTAATCGACGCCGACCTGATACTTGAGAATGTTGTAGGCGAGGCTATACGAAGTCGGATCGATGGGAGCCGTGGAGACGTTGTTGTACGTCCCCTTGACGTTCGGGTAGTACCAAACGCTGCCGAAGAACGAGAGCGGCTGGTTGAGATCGGGCAGCTTTTCCGCACCGAAACCAAACGAGTCCATATTCGGGTAGCCGTAGTTGTTCGAGAGCCACATATAGCCCACGCCGATGTAGATCCGCGGCTGTAGAACTCGCACGGCAAGGCGCCCCTCGGCATCCTGGTCTTGCAATGGCGAAGTGACGAGAACCGGCGAGCTGCCTTGCCCGCCGATGGTCGTAACGTAGCATTCCGGATAATACTGGGACGAGCCCGGAATCTTGCCGTTACAGTTGTGCGGATACTGGTAGCGCTCGAACGTACCTTCGGCCATGAATGGAATGTTGCCGAGACTGAACTCACCCGCACCGCGGACGTCAAACGAGCTCGTGCCGGTGTTACCCGGACTGAATTCGTTGTAGACCTTGGGGGAGATGATGTAATCGCCGGCCACGTAGAACTCGCCTAGGAGCGGCCGAGGCGTCGGCGCCGGTGGCGGGGGCGGCGGCGGTGGTGCCGGCGGCGGCGGAGCCGGGCTCGGCGGCGGCGTCGCGGGTATGTAGCGCACGACCACGAGATGGCGGTCTGCCACCCATAGCACGTAGGCGCCCATGCCTTCGGAAATCACGCGGACCGGCACGAGCACGGCGCCCTTATAAATCATCGGCGGCACGTCGAGCGGACGCGATTCGCCGTTGATAACCACCTCCGGCTTGCC
>JBEKMH010000050.1:0-2933 GCA_050008615.1 Candidatus Cybelea sp. | reverse complement strand
TGAAGGATAATGGAGCGTGGTTTTTCGCCGAGAAGTCATGGCGAAGCGGACTGCCGTTTGCCTCGCTCGGCCGGCGGTACGGACATCAGCTTTGCGAGATCCCCCCCAGGGCCGTGGGCATGCAACTCGTACCCGGCCCCCGTTCCCCGTCTCAAGCAGATTGGCTGAGGATTCTCGGCCACTCGACCGTTGACGGCGTCGAGGTCTCGCGTGTAGACCGTCGCTCCGGTTCCTTCGTTTATAATTTCGACTTTCGTTACGTTCTCGACCTTATAGTGAATGCAGACGCGCTGCGGGAGCGTGCGCACGATCACGAAATTATCGACGAGAACCGCCGGCGGTGCTGGTGGGGCCGTTTTTTTCGGCGGGGGCGGCGGTTCCGTAGCGACGGGTTTCGCCGGTGTGGCCGGCACCGGCGTAGGCGTGGCAGGCGGTTTCTTCGCCACCGCGAGCTGCCGAGTCGCAATCCGGGCGGGTTCACGCGCTGATCCCGTTCGCACGATCACCGGACTTGGGGAAGGAACGACCACCCTCCCCTCTCGCGGCGACGATGAAACCGCCACCGCTTTAGTGGGTCCGTGATCGAAAGGCTTTGCTATAAGAACCCACACCGCCAGTGCTGCCGCTAACGCGACCGCGCCGACGATCAGCACGTTTCGAACCAACCCGCTCCGTCCGCCGGCAGCCGCCGGCGTTCCTTGCGTTAGCGACGGCGTTGGTACTACCGGCGGTGTGGGCGCCGGTACAGGTTCCGGCTCCGGCTCTGGCTCCGGCTCAGCCTCCGGTTCGGAAGCGCCAACTGGTTCCGCCTCGTTTTCCGAGGCGCCGAGCTCTGGTTCAGTCTCCCCAGTGAGCGAAGGTTCCTCCGGTACTGCCGGCATCACCCCGCCAAGTGGCGCTCCGCAAGAGGAACAGACCGTGGCATCTGCCGCGTTGAGATTGTGGCAACGGGGGCACTCGTTCACGTCGCCATCGAGAGCGGCTTACAACGAATTCGATAGTCGTAGGCCGGCTTGAGGCCGCCGTCGCCGGCGAGGAGAACCGAGAGCGGGGCATATCGATGCTCGACCCCGCGCGGCGGCATCGGTTGGATTTCGTCGCCGTTCGTAGGCCACTCGATGGCTGCGGTGGCCGCGCGCGCCGGAATAACCCAGTAGTCGCCGCCGCGATATTGGCGAGCGGCCCCGCCGGCGCTTGGCGAACTGAATGACACTTCGATTCCCGATTCAAGCGCCGACGACTGACCCTCAAGCAACGGTAAACATCCGCCCGAAGAATCGGGATCGCTATCGTCGGAGCCGGGGCGCTGATCCCAGCGGCGCACAATTGGGAACTGGCTGCTGTCAAAAGCCCCGGGTGATTTATCGAGCGTGATCGTCGAAGTGCTCGAATCGACTTTAACGACTTGGCGGAGCGATCGTTTGTTCACGCTGTCTTCGACGTCCGCGTTGCTTACGATCTCGACCCAGTCACCGACCGAGAAGGCCCCTATAGCCTGCGCGCTACCTTTAATCGTGACGGACGCATCCGCGATGCTGGCGGCGAACGCGACGGAGCCGTTTTCGCGCGACCATTTCCACGTCACGAGACCGTCGGCGGCGTACGCCCCGCCTTGGTGAATTTCGACGCGGTAGAGCTGGTTTTGCGATCCGGTGTACCCGAACTGCGTCGAAGCACGTGCTCGAAGCAGGCCGCGACGACCCGACGCAGAGATTTCGGGAAGCGCTTGCTCCCACGCGCGGTTCCAATAGGCCTGGTCCGCTGATCCCTTCACATCGATCGGCCAATAGCTCACGGTCCAAAACATTCGCGTGCGGCTTGCCGTGTCGAGCGTGCCGAGCGCGACGTCGCTTATCGAAGGATCCTGTGCAGCGGCGATATACTGCTCGAAAGCGTCCAGATAGACGAGATACGCTCCCTGGGATTGCCCGCTCTTTGCGCTCCGAGGCGGCTCAAGTTTGAGTACGTCGCGATTCTCGCACTGAAGTCCGTCGACGTAGTAGCGACCGCGGCTTAACCAGATGCCCTTATCGTCTTGAAAGACGGCAAAACCACACTCGGTCGCCGGGCCACCGTGAGCTCCAAACACATCGGCTGCCAACGTTTCGAACCGGTGCAGAAGGATCGCAATTTGTTCGTTCCAGTCCGCGTCGAGCTGGAGGCGACCTTGTTGCATGAGGACGCGATAGAACTCACGGCCCGGATCGAACGTAACGCGCGTGAAATCGCCCTTCATAGCTGACGCGATCATACTATCGGCGCCGCTTTGCAACAGATTCTCCGGGTGCTCTCCTTGTTCTCTTCGCAGGCTCTCCTCACGCATCGTATCGCGAGAAGACGAAAGCGCACCGCAGGGCAAGACCTTTTGCCGCAGAATTCGAACAGCAATCGGCCAACATGCAGCGGCTCTTCGGAGGTGCTTTGGTGGCAAAACTTCGGCAATTCTTCGCTCCCGTTCAGGTCGCTGCAGGCATTGTGGTTCTGGCCGCAGTTCTATTTACCGCGGCGATAGCGATTTCAACGCTCGTTGCCATCGGGAACAATGCAAAGATCACATCGCTGATCGTAAGTACCACGGTTGCGCACTATGAACATCGGCTCCTAACGAGCATTAGCGGTTGGACGACCTCCCCAGCTCGCGTCGTCCTCTTTATCGACGGTGTGCCGGTCGACGAGCACGTCAACAGTCTGCCTTCGCCGGCGGCTAGCATGGCTTCCCCAAGTTCGGAACCTACCTGCGCAAATAAGTGCAGATTCCACGTTAAGATGCCAGACGAAGTCCCGACCGCCGTGAAGCAGACTCGTATCGTTGCCTTGAGTGCGCAAATGCTCGAGCACCCGACATGGGGGAACTCTAGCCACTGCTACAACCCGACGTCCAACCATCCTGGGCGGGGCAACTCTGCAAACTGCAATCAGCCTCTCAACGAGCC
>JBEKMH010000005.1:0-263399 GCA_050008615.1 Candidatus Cybelea sp. | reverse complement strand
AGGACTGGCGGTGATGTCGCAGGCGCCGGATCACAAGATGCATTCAAAGACTTTCAAATTCACTGGCGCAGCACAAAAGTTCGTCGTGCCAATGAACGTCACCGCGATAGCGGTTACCGCGAGTGGTGCCAGCGGTGCCAGCAGCGCCAGCGGTACCGGTACGGGTGGCGACGGCGGCGTAGTCAAAGCCGTGCTGCCTGTTACATCGGGAGAAACGCTCTACGTCCTCGTCGGCGGCGAGGGCGGCACGGGCGTCAAAGGCTCCGCAGGCAGCGGTGGGTTCAATGGCGGAGGCGCCGGAGGTGAAGGCGGTTATACAACCAGCAGTAACAATGGAGGTAATGGCGGCGGCGGCGCTTCTGATGTGCGACAAAACGGGGACGCGCTGAAGGATCGCATCGCTATCGCCGCGGGCGGCGGTGGTGTCGGCGGAGCCTTTTTTTATGGATACGCCGGCACTGGTGGAGATGGCGGCGGCAAGATCGGTGGCAAGGGAGCGCGCGGCGATGATCTCGACGACGGCGCTGGCGGTCTCGGCGGAAGGCAATTAGCCGGCGGCAAGGGAGGCGCAGGCGGCGAGGACCCAAACTATCACCGCTACGCTGCACATGGCGAGCGCGGAGAACTCGGGACCGGGGGCGCCGGCGGGTGCTGCACAGCGTACAGCGGTCCAGGCGGTGGCGGCGGTGGTGGTGGCTTTTACGGGGGCGGTGGCGGCGGTGCGGGGTCATTCGGCGTCAGCGGTCCAAGCGGCGGCGGCGGCGGGGGCGGCGGGTCGTCGTACGTCGAGCGGAGCGCGAGCCATGTCAAAGACCTAAAAGGCGCAGCACCGCCGGGCAATGGCGAAGTGGTTATTTCTTGGTAAGAAGTGGCGCGAGATAAGCGCACCAAAGCGACACCATACCAACTATGGTCCCGCTGGGGCCCCACCAACGCGGCGTTGGCGGCGGCACTCGCTCATAGGGATGACGCAGACCTTTGTAGGCACAAATGCCGCCGCGACTCCACAATCTCCCTTAATGCGCTTTGCCCTCGTTACCGTTTCGAGCCGCTCGACTGTAGATTTGCGAGGTACGGCGCCTTGGTTAACGATTGCGCGCAAGGCTCTATCAGTAAGTCCAACCGCCTTTGCGATTTTCTTTAAACCTATCGCTCGAATCGCTGGACGCAGCGCGTTGACCCGTTCCGCGAGACTCTCGTACTCCAAGACCTGAGTAGCTCCCAGCATTTCAGCAGTCAGCCCTTCATCCGTACCGGTTGGGTCAACGATTACCTCCTTGCCGATCGGCGTCAACTGCTCGACGCGAACCGGGCGCGGAATAAGCAGCCCGCGGGTTTGGCGGGTCGGAATACTTCCATCCGGCGCGAGGCGCTTGCGTTCAGCGCCCCGCAACGTCGAGCGAATGAGGCTCGCATACGTCTTCAAGCGCGGGCGAGCGTCGAGGTCCCACGGTTCGCCGCAACGCAAACAGCGCCAATCCTTCTCGCGCCACCGCGCGAGGTCGGAGAACAGCGCGCACGCTGGCCGGGGCTCCCCGCAGCACCGCTCTGCGTGCGCAACTTCCTCGATTGCGAGGTCGATCGGGCTGCGATTTACGATAGCCACTGCGAGAAAGTCGAACGGCCGAAGGTCTGCGTTCTCGCGGTACGGTTTGAAGACGCTCCACGTCGTCAACGTGAGCTGCGAGATTGCGGGATACCGTTCCCAGGGGAACGGTTCCACCGAATGACCAAGCGCGCCACGAATCTCGCGCTTCCACGCGTCGATAATCCAGCCATGACGGTCGCCGAGAATTGGCGAGCGATACTGTCCGAGGACGTGCGAGGAATACTTACGGATGACCGGCTCGCCTCGCGCGTCGAGCGTAAAGAGCGTATAGAGCTTTTCCGAAACCGCGTAGCAGTAGAGCTCGCACCGCTGATCGCGTCGTTCGTCCGTAAAGTTTTCATCTTCGAGCTTCAGGATAGTGCCCGGCACGGCCTCGCGATCGTACGGGTTGAGCGTTGCGAACCGCTCGCGCAGCGTTTCAAGCTGCGCCCATGAAAGGGCTCGCACGGCGCGCGTTCCATCAGCAAGCCGATACGGACCGCCCTCGCACGGAATGAAACCACCGTCCTTCGTGGCGCCAACCGCGAAACCGTCCGTATCGCAGTACGCGACCTCCCCACCAAGACGCTCGACCTCGCGCTGCGCCAAAGCCAGCATCAGGCGCGCGCCAGCCGTAACGAGCGCGGCCGTTGGAAAGAAGGAAAAGCGACCCGGCCGTTCCGGGCGACGAGGCTGGCGCGGGCCGTAGTTGCCGTCGCTCTTGCCCGCAGGGATCGCGCGGATCGTATTGCGCGCGATCCCCGTCTCTCGGGCGATCGCACGGATCCCCTTGCCCTGCCGATGCAGGACTTGTATCTCCACCTGAAACTCCTTTTGCAGCATGCGAACATAGTTCGCCGAGGGTTCAGGTGGGTCAATTTTCAACCGGCGGGGTGGGTCAATTTTACTCCGGCGCTAACAACGCGCATCGGTGATGCGATTGTAGCAGCGCAAAGGCGGCGTGCGGCTGGCGAGAACCTTCGCTCGTGAAACCGGCCTCGAAGTCACCGCGGCTGTACCGCTGCACCGGAATTGCACCTCGGGCGTGGATCGAAGGTCCTCAAAGGCAGGGCACCGCGGCGGAAACCCGCATAAAATAAAGACGAATCATGTGCGCGCCCGTAGCTCAAACTGGATAGAGCAGGGGACTCCTAAGCCCAAGGTTGTCAGTTCGATTCTGACCGGGCGCACCACCCTTCGACTGCGCTCAGGATGACAACGGGGGTGCGGTCAGGATGACCGCAGGTGATGGAGGGCATCTCACTGCGTTTTGGGGCTGACGACTACGCCGATGGGAACGTCAATTCCATGCGTGATCTCGAAGAGAGGATCACCGCCGCCGGGATAGTCGAACGACTCGACATCGTATTGATTGTTCCCCTCATAGGTTCCGCCAAGAATCTGGGCGCTCTGTGATTTCAACTTGGGAATGAATATCCAATAGGGCCCGGTCTCGCCCTCGTTGTTGAGCGTTATGTATCCGATATAGTAGCCTAGCCCGTGAAGCACGCTCACGCGGTAGACGTATTGGCCGCCGTCAAGTACGAAGAGGTGCCCGTCCCATTGGATGCCCTCAATCCCGCCCCACTTCTCGCCTGACTTTGGAGGCGGTATCGCGACGTTCACCAACGTCGAGCCGCCGTGCGGCAGCCACGCAAAGGCGCTCTCGTTGGTGGTTAGAAGATTGCCGTTTGCGTCGTAGGCGCAACCGACGAAATTGTACAGCGTCGAGTTCGTGTAGCGTGTAGGTTGCCCGCTGCCCTCCGGCCAGATGGCGATGTTGCCTTCATGCGATGAGCCGTCGTCATTTGCGACGGCCAGGTTGCCCGTCGTCGGGTCGACGGCGCACGTGCGCGGCGTGTCGGGTGAATCGTTCAAGGTCTTGATCGGCTTCGAGCCCCCATGCGCGTACTCGAAGACCTCATCGGCGGAAGAGTCCGTGATGTAGACATTTCCGCTAGTATCGACGCATTCGCCCATCGGCGACGTAAAGTGGGTCAAGACTCCGACGATCGCTTGTGTTGCAAGGTTGTAGACGGTCACTTCGGAGTCGCGGTTGGTGACGTAGATGAGGTCTTGTTTGGAGAGACCTGCCTTCATCGGCGATGCGCCTTGGCGCTGCGCGGCGCCGGGCGCGGGCGGTTGCAGGTTGCCGCAGCCGCCGAGAACGAGTGCGGCCGCGCAGCCGAACGTCGTGAAAAATCTGCCGCCGCTCATTGGCTCACCGCCGCGCCGAAGGGCGCCGAATCGGTCGAGGTGTTGGATTCCGTCGGTGCGCCTCCGCCGGGGAACGGCCAGACGTACGTCGTGCCGGGTGAAGAGCCGCAGATATTGTTATCCGAGCCGGCTAGCCGGCCGTCGTAGATCACGCCCTGGATGAGATCGCACACTTGGCCGCCGCTCGAGTTCTGCAAGTCGATCTTGCCTACGATGGATCCTTTCTCGCCAGAAATCTTAATCGCATAAAGGCAACTCGCGGTATATGATCCACCGCACGATTGATCTCCGACGACGAGTTCCTTCATCGCCGGGTCCCACTGCACCATGCCGGGATAGTAGATCGTGCCGCCGCTGACGTCGATCGAGACCGCCTTCTTGGCGCCTCTCGGAAGTTCCGAAAGCGCGAAGGTACCGTTTTCGGCGCGGCCGTCGAAGAAGAGGTTGCCGTTCGTATCGTAGCCGCCGAAGTTGTAGTAGTACTGCTTTGGATTTTGAAACGAGTGCGCAGTTCCCGAGCCTTTGGGATAAATCGCCACTGCGCCTTGCGACCCGCTGATGCCAAAGAGGCTCATCACGGCAAGATTGCCGGTCTTTGCGTCCCACGCGCAGCCGACGGGGTAGTCTGGGGCGGTCAGCGTGTTTTCGAGGCGCCCAAGGTGCGAGAGCTCGTACGCGGCGTCGGCGCCGGCATCGGTAACCCAGACGTCTCCTTTCTTATCCGAGCACTCGCCCTGGGGTTGGGTTAATCCCGTAACGGTGGCGACGACGCTCAGCGTCGAGAGTTGATAGATATAAACCTCGGCGGTGGCGACGTCGGAGACGAAGAGCAATGGGCCTTTGGCCTTGGTTTGCGGACCGGTCAACGAGCGATGCAAAACGGCGTGCGCCGCCGGCGCGGCAAGAGGAGCGCCACCGCTACAGGCGGCGAGGACTAGCGTTACGAGCATGACAAGATATTTCATCGTTTCAAGCTCAGCGCGATGCCGAAGGGCCTGTCGAGATCCTTGGTCATCTGATACGTTGGGCTGCCGCCCGCGGGATACGTCCAGTAATCGACCACGCTTTCGCCGGAGTCCGCGCCGCCCGTGCCGACGACTTGCGCACCGTATGACTTGAGGTTTTTCTGATAGATCCAAATCGGGCCGAGCCCACCTTCGGTGAATCCGGTCGAGAGGTAGATTTCGTCGATGAACTCCGCTTTGATGTTGATGCTGAAGCGGTACAGCTCGTCGCAATCGATCACCCAGTATTTACCGTCCCACGCGATAGCTTCAACCTGGCCCCAGTCAAAACTTGATCTCGGGCTCAAGGTGATTCCAGCGAAACTCTTGCTGTGGACCGGAAGGTAATCGAAGCCGCCGGTGTAGCCGCTATAGGTGTTGTATAGATCTGCGGCGAGCAAGTCGCCGTATTTGTCGTAGCCGACCGCGGTGTAATAGTCGTCGCCGTAGATGGTCGGCTTGCCCCGCGCATGGGCATAGATGGCGACGTTTCCGGAATCGCCGAAGTTGGCAACGGCGAGATTACCCGTTTTTGGATCGATGGCGCAGGCTCTCGGGCCGTACGAATCGCTGATGACGTAGATCGGTTTCGTGCCGCCGTGTGCGTACTCGTCGATGGCGTCGCCCGCGTTGTCGGTGATGTAGACGTCGCCTGCTTTGTCGACGCACTCGCCCATCGGCTGCTGGAAGTTGGTTAGGACGCCGACAAGCGTATGTTGCCAATAGCGATAGACGTTGACCAGACCGTTCTCGTCGCTGACGTAGAGCAGATCGTGGTTCGCGGCACCCGCATCCATCCAAGACTTCGGGTGTCGCGGGGGGGCGATTGGCGCTTTGGCGTTAGCGTTCGCGCTTTCAGGCGAGAGGAGTGGCTGGTTCCCGCCACAGGCCACCAGTACGGCCAGAGCGACGATTGCGAAGGGTGAGTTCTTCATGCTTGCGCCTCCGTTCTGCGGCTTACGGTATCGCCCGAGCGACTCATCCCTTGGGGCTCATGGCCACGCCGGGCGCAGGGTCGCTTCCTTATTGGCCGGCTTTACCGGCGAGTTCGGTTCAAGCGCCCTGGGGTTCGGTGGCCCCACCCTTCGACTGCGCTCAGGATGACAATGGTTCAGGCTCAGGGTGACGCGGGTGGGGCCATTGAAAGGGGGGGCGGGGTGTGGTAGCATGGTGGCTTGAACGGACCGCCGGTCCGTTTTCTTAATGTTGTGATAGACTAAAGATGGCAAAGAAAGAATCGCGCGTGATGGTCGTCCTGGCGTGCACGGAGTGCAAGCGCCGGAACTACAACACGCAAAAGAATAAGCAGAAGACCACGGACCGGCTGGAGCTCAGCAAATACTGCCGCTTCTGTCGATGCCACAAACCGCATAGGGAAACGAGATAGGGCGGTAGCTCAATTGGTAGAGTCCTGGTCTCCAAAACCAGTTGTTGCAGGTTCGAGTCCTGTCCGCCCTGCCACCCTTCGGCCCTTCGATAAGCTCAGGGCAGGCTGAGCTCAGGATAACAAATTTAAGGTAAACCTTTGGTGAACGAACAGCAAAAGCGAACGGCCCAGTCCATGGCGGGCGGCGATTTCGTCCGCGGCGTCATCGCGGAGCTTCGGCGCGTCACGTGGCCGACGCGCGAGGAGTGGATCTCTGCGACGATCCTCACGATCTCGCTGGTGGTCGGCATTGGGGCCTTTGTTTTCGTCGTTGACCAACTCTTCGGATGGTTCTTCAGCTTGATTCATCCCATCACGTCGGGATAGACGCAGAGATGTACGACGCCGAACCGATCGTTGACGAAGCGACGATAGACGAGACGAAGATCGACGAGACCAAGACCGAGGATCCCCAGATGGGCGACCCGGCCGCGGTCGAAGCGGTGGTCGAAGAAGCGGTGGTCGAGGATCCGGCTGCCGAGCTTACGCTCGAGGACGAGGCGCCATCCGATGAGGAGGCGCAGTCCGACGACGCGGTCGCGCAGAAGCCCAAGGATAACCGGAACTGGTTCGTGGTCCACACCTATTCGGGCTACGAAAACAAGGTCAAGGCCAATCTCGAGCGCCGCATCCATTCGATGGGCATGCAGGACAAGATTTTCCGCGTGCTCGTTCCGATGGAGGACGAAGTCGAGTTCAAGGACGGCAAGCGCAAGATCACCCCGAAGAAAGTTTTCCCCGGGTACGTTCTGGTCGAGATGACCATGGACGATCAGTCCTGGTACGTCGTGCGCAACACGCAGGGCGTGACCGGCTTTGTCGGCAGTCCGGGACCGGGCGAGAAGCCCGTGCCGCTCCAGGACAAAGAAGTCAAAACGATTCTCAAGCAGATGGGCATCGAGGCACCCAAGCTCAAGATCGACTTCAAGAAGGGCGATCGCGTCAAAGTTACGTCGGGACCGTTCTTCGACTTCACCGGCGTCGTCGACGAGATCTCGCCGGAGAAGGAGCGCTTGCGCGCGCTCATCTCGATCTTCGGGCGGGAAACGCCAGTCGAGTTGGAGTTCTTCCAAGTGGAAAAAGTTTAGCTAACGCATTCACCCCGGCGTTTGCAACTGATAACAGTGGGGGAGAAGCGACGAGAGTCGCTTCGAAAGGAGATTATTCGTGGCTAAGAAGGTAGTTGGTAAGATCGGCCTGCAGATTCCGGCAGGCAAAGCGACCCCGGCTCCGCCGATCGGGCCGGCGCTCGGTCCCTACTCGCTCAATATCATGGACTTCTGCAAGCAGTACAACGAGCGCACTGCCTCACAAGCCGGCATGATCATCCCCGTCGAGATCACGGTCTTCGACGACCGCACGTTTACGTTCATCACGAAAACACCGCCGGCGTCGTTTCTGATCAAACAGGCGTTGGGGATCGAGTCGGGCAGCAAGGAGCCCAACCGCAACAAAGTCGGTAAGCTGACGCAGAAGCAGCTCGAAGACATTGCGAAGGTGAAGATGCCCGACATCAACGCCAACGATATGAACGCCGCCAAGAAGATCGTCGCCGGAACGGCGCGGTCGATGGGCGTGGAGGTGGAGGCGTAATGGCGCAGCATCACGGAAAACGCTTCAAGGCGCTCGTCGCGACGTTCGATTCCGACAAGCTCTTTTCGACGTCCGAAGCTATCGAAATCGTCAAGAAAAACGCCACCGCGAAGTTCAACGAGACCGTCGAGGCGCACATCCGCTTGGGCGTCGACCCGAAGAAGAGCGATCAGAACGTCCGCGGTACGGTGCTCCTGCCACATGGAACGGGGCGCACTGTGCGCGTCATCGCGTTTGCCAAAGGCGACAACGCAAAGGCCGCGCAAGAAGCCGGCGCCGACATCGTCGGCGATCAGGATTTGATCGATAAGGTCAAGGGCGGGTTCACGGAGTTCGACGTAGCGGTCGCGACGCCCGACATGATGGCGTCAGTCGGCAAAGAGCTGGGACGCATTCTCGCGCAGAAGATGCCGAATCCCAAGGCCGGCACCGTAACGCCGAACATCGGTGCCGCAATTCGCGACATCAAGGCCGGTAAGGTCGAGTACCGTCTCGACAAGACGGGCATCGTGCACACGATCGTCGGCAAGGCGAGCTTCGACGAGCAGCACCTGCTGGAGAACATCACGACGTTGCTCGACGCGATCGTTCGCGCGAAGCCGTCGGCTGCCAAGGGAACCTACGTTCGCAGCGTAACGCTGGCCAGCACGATGGGTCCGGGCGTCAAGGTCGATCCGAATCGGGTGAAGGCTACGGCGTAAGGCCCGAAGGGCCGCGGCGCTAGAGGTTCAGCTCGTAGACGGTACCCTTATTTGAGGTGCCACCCGCTGAGGTGGTTCCGTAGAGCGTGTTTTCGATGGCGACGACGGGAGCGTACGGCACGGTTCCGTCATTACGCCCGCCGAAGTCGTGAAGCACGCGTTCTTTTGCTGCCGGGGCGCTCGTTGATTTGATCGAAGGCGCCCTCGATGTGGGCCATTCGGGCCTCAAGCGGATGAGCTTGCATGTGTCTCCCCCCAAGGATACTACCAGCCCTGTTCACGCACGTGGAACCGCCTGGCTTAGGCGTAGGTCACGCGGCGAGGCATTGAACGACGCACCGCGAAACGAGCCTCCCTACTTCTCTCTATGCCTTTGGAGGCGATCTCTATGAATACGATACACGGGCGCCGCGCTCTATCGATAGCGGCGCTTTTTGCAATCGCCGGCTGCGCGGGAGCCGGTTCTTCCGGGGCGCCCTCGAGCGGCAGTTCGGGCACGCCAATGGCAGGGTTCGTCCACGCCGGCGTGCCCTTCGCTTTGTTCTCTGGGACGCGCGCTCACATGCCGCAACGTTCGGTGCACCCAACCTATGCCACCAGTGCCTCGTTGGTATTTGAGGGCGATCAGGAGGAGGCGGCGGTCAACGTCTACCAGACCGCCGATCTGTCGTCCGACCCCGGCGCGATCGCGACGATCCACGTTCTAAACGGATGCCCGTACGGCTTAGCGCTTGACAAGAAAGGGACGCTCTATGTAGCAGATAACTGCTCGGGGAATGACATTGAGGAGTACCCGAAGGGCTCAACGACCGAGAAGACTGCCATAACCGACTCCGTGAGCAACCCTCTTGGCATTGCAATCGATGGACACGGCACGCTCTACGTCAGCAACTATCCTGCGGCAATCGAGGAATACAAAAAGGGCGCGACCTCGCCCTTCCAAAGCGTCACCGGGCAGGGGCTAACCGATCCCTTCGGGGTCGCGCTCGACAGGGCCGGGAACCTGTACATCGCCGATTTCGGCGCCTCCGGCGTTTTCGAGGTGCCGTACGGCACGACGACGGCTACTAACCTGGGGCTGACGGGCTGCGGGGAGCCGATTGGCGTCGCCGTCGACGAGAAGAACAACTACTTGTGGGTCACTTGCGGCTCGGGCAACACGATCAACGTTTATAAGCTGGGCACGACGTCGCCATTCGAAACAATTCCGGGCAATGATTATCCATACGCGATCAGCGTTGAGAATCGTCGAGGAACGGCTAAGGGCGAGCCGACCGGTACGGTAGTTGAGTCGGATATTGAAACAGCCGAAGTCTACGCGTACGCGCCCGGTCAGTATACGTCCTACGCGACGTTGAACAACGGCGTCGAGTTGCCGACAGGGCTCTTGATAGAGAAACCTTAACACGCGCTAGAAGAAGCTGACGTGGCCGGTGTGCAACTCGTAAATGCCGCCGGCCACTTCGGCATCGCCTCCTGAGACGGCGTCGCTGATGATTCTCGAGCCGGCCGTCATCGCGTGCACCGTGCGCTTCACGTTTTCGGCGGTTGCGTTGGCGAGCCAGTCGCCCGGACGGTCGCGCGTGGCTTCGGCCGCCGGCGCAATTGCGGTAACGAGATTTGCGATGTGCCCGGGCTGCGTCGTGCCGTCCTTTGCGTGCGCGACGGCGGCGGTAACTGCCCCGCAGTTGGTGTGCCCGAGCACGACGATCAGCCGCGCCTTCAAGACGGCGACGCCAAACTCGATCGAGCCGAAGATGTCGTCGTTGAGAAAGTTGCCGGCTACGCGAACGACAAAGACGTTGCCCGGCGCCTGATCGAAGATCGTTTCGATCGGCACCCGCGAATCGGAGCAGCCCAGCACGATTGCGTGGGGGCTTTGGCCGCTGGCCAGCTCGAGGACGCCGGCATCGAGGGGGTCGGTCTGTGGAGTTCCGGCGACGAATCGTGCGTTGCCGGCTTTGAGACGTTCGAGCGCCTCGGCCGGAGTGAGGGCAGTGGGCATCCGGGCGGCTTCGGGCCGAAAGACTTGCGCTCCCCGGCGGCGCTATGATAGGCTAGCCGACGGCTCCAAAGACCGTGGCCGGCCGTGTTTGGCCTTAATTTATGACCACCGAGGACGCAAGACAGACGGTTCGGCATCGCTCCGGCGGTGCGAACGTTCGATGTAGCGCCCTCGACACGGGGCGCTTTTCTTTTTCGTTATGGCGCATTTGCGCCGGGGAAACCTACCGAATGCCAACCGCGCGTAAGGAAGCCTCAGTCGCAGAACTCACCGAGAAGCTCGCCTCGGCAAAGAGCCTGTTCTTTACCGATTATCAAGGGCTGACCGTAGCGGAGATCACCAAGCTCCGCGGCGAGCTGCGCAAAGACGGCAACACTTACTCGGTTGTCAAGAACACGCTCTTTCGCATCGCCGCCGGCGACCTTGCGTCGAAGGTCGAGTCGTTTCTCGCCGGACCGACGGGCGTCGTTTTTGCGGGAGCCGATCCGGTGGCGGCGGCCAAAGCGCTCAAGACTTTCAGCGATACCGTCAAAAAAGTCGGAATCAAGGCGGCCTACATCGACGGTCAAATCGTCGATGCAAAACAGGTCGACGTGCTCGCCAAGCTTCCGCCGAAAATCGAACTTCTCGCCGCGCTCGTCGGCACGCTCGCGAATCCGCTTCGCGGACTCGTTACCGTGCTGCAGGGCAACCAGAGCGGACTCGTCCGCGCGCTCAACGCCATTCGCGAACAAAAAGCCGCAGCCTCAAACGCTTAGATAAGGAATAATACGTATCATGGCAATCGCCGAAGTCATCGAACAGATCGATAAACTCACCGTTCTCGAACTTGCCGATCTCGTCAAGCAGCTCGAGGAGAAATATGGCGTCTCCGCCGCCGCGCCGGTCGCGATGATGGCCGCCGGTCCGGCCGCCGCAGCGCCGGAAGCGGAGAAGACCGAGTTCGACGTCATTCTGGCCGAAATCGGTCCGGAGAAGATCAAGGTCATCAAGGCGGTCCGCGAGCTTACGAGCCTCGGCCTGACCGAAGCCAAGGCGTTCGTCGAGAGCGCGCCCAAGGCCGTAAAGGAAGGCGTTACTAAAGACGAAGCCGAGGCGGTGAAGAAGAAGCTCGAAGAAGCCGGCGCGAAAGTCGAAATCAAATAGGGTCGCAAGCGACGCCCGACGTCCCGGGGTGGGTTCAGCTGATCCCACTCCTGATCGTCGTGATCGTGCTGGCCGTTCGCATGATGCGGCCGCAGCGCATCAGCGTCACGCGAATGTGGGTCTCACCGATCATCCTCTGCGCGCTAACGGCGTGGGTGATCTACGCCAACAACATGCTCAACCCCGCGCCGCCGCTCGAGATCGCGCTCGGCCTTGTGGTGGGCGGCATCGTCGGGTTGCCGTTCGGGATTTTCCGCGGCATCCACACCGACGTTCGTCCCACGGAGAAGGCGGGCGTGATGTATCTCGGGTCGTCGTGGGTGACGATCGTAATCTTCGCTGCCGCGTTCGGATTGCGCTACGCCGTCCGTATGGTGATTCCGCACCGCGGGAGCATTACCGCGACCATCGGCGACGCGCTGCTCGCGTTCGCGATCGTCTTTATCGGGGCGAGCTATTTCGTTATCTTCCGAAAGTACGAAGATCTAGCGCATAAGCCGGCGCCCTAGGAGCCTCCAGGCTTCGGCGTCACAGAACCCGGCGAGCGGGCGCTACGGTTTCTATGAAAACGGCGTTGTACGGGCGGCTTGTCTTCGGCGTTTCGACGGTGCTCTTTGGCGTCATTGCCTTGATGTGGCACGACGCCGACACCTGGCAGAGCCTGCATCGGATCTTGCGCCTACCTTTCGGCACGTTTATCGGCGAGGTTCTGCTGATCGCGCTGATCGCCGGCGGCATCGGGATACTGTTTCCGCGAACTCTGCGCGCGGCGTCGATCGTTCTCGGCGTCGTATATGCGGTCTTTGCTTTGGCGTGCGTTCCGGGCATCGTCGCCGCGCCGAGAGCCTTCGGGCAATACGATGGCTTCTCCGAACAGTTCTGCTTATTTTGCGGGGCGCTTGCGCTGTGCGCCGTAACGAGTGCGAGTGCGGCGCGGTCGGCAGCATTTCGTCTGGTGGCGCGCGTCGGACTCGGACTCTGCACGATTGCCTTCACGCTCGCTCAGGTAATCTATTTTGGCGTGACGGTGAGCTTGGTTCCGAAGTGGATTCCGCCAAGTCAGACGTTCTGGGCGATCCTCACGACGGTCGCGTTTGCACTGGCGGCCGTTGCAATGCTCGTCAATATTCGGGCACGGCTGGCAATGCGTCTGATGGCGCTGATGTTGCTAATCTTTGGCGTCGTAGTGTGGGTTCCGGCTTTGGTCGCTCATCCGGAGGCGCATGGGAATTGGTCCGAATTTGCGCTGAACTTCCTGATCGCGGGAGCCACGTGGGTTGTGGCCGATGCTATGACAGGGTGCGGCGAACGGATCCGGGCGTGATGCCGAGCGTGGCGCGCATGCAGCGCGCAAGATGGCTTTGATTTGCGAAGCCGGCTTGCAATGCCACGTCGGCGAGTATAGCGCGATCGTTTTGCAGTAGCTCGACAGCGTATTCGACGCGCCGCCGGATGACGTATTGGTGCACGGGCATTCCGACACTTTGTTTGAAAAGCGTCTTGAAATGCGATGGGCTGACGCCGGCGACAGCGGCGAGTTCGCTCATCGAGAGATCGCTGGCAATGTTCGCGCGGACGAAGTCGAGCACGCGGGCGAGGCGGCGCTGCGGCAGGCGGGCGTCCGTCGCGATCGTGCGAACTGGCCCGTAGGTGCATAGAACGTGCGCCGCCAGTGCCAGGCCGAGGCTTTCGCCGTATAGGCGGCCCAGCGGTTCTGGCGTTTCGAGTTCGGCTTTTACGGCCCAGCCGACATGTTCGATTCTCGGATCGCGGAGGTGGAGTTGCGGGCGGATCGCGACGCGTTCGAGGTCGAGGCCCATCGAAGCGGCGGTCGAGAGCATCAGCGTGGAGTTGAGGTACATCGAGAGTTTGGTGGTTGCCGATTCGGTCTCCCAGACGCGCGGGACGCCGGGCGGCACGATCTTCACGTCGCCGGGCACTTGGAGGCGGCGCAGCGTTTCGCCGTCGCACCGGCTGGTTACGAGCAACGGCTTTCCAACCTGCATGCTCACGCTATGGCGTACGAACTGCTGCTCCGAGAAGCCGGCCGACGCATCGTAAAGGATCGCCTCGAAGCCGTTCCATCGCCCGGCGCTGCTGCTACGCACGCTGAAGGTCATCTCGCGGTCGTCGTGTTTTGTCCACGTTCGCTCTTGCCACATACCAGGTTACCTGACAGCGCTCTGCGGTACTGCACTGTGACGGGGAACTTCTGGCGTTGTCGAACCGTCAGGGCTTCAGGAGGGGCACAGGATGAAACTTGAACGCGTGGGGCGTCTTGCCGCGCTAACGACTACAGTCATCTTCGCGTTCACCGGATGCGGAGGCGCTGGGGCTGTCACGACGGGCGCTGTGCCGCAAGGCGCGATGGCGCAAAGTCGGACGCACGCGGCGTCAAGCTCGTCAGGCGACCTTTTGTATGTAGGGGTAAGGACTGGGGTTTTCGTCTTCACCTACCCGAAAGTCAAGCCCGTCGGGAAGCTATCCGTCTCAGGGGCGTGGGGATTATGCTCCGACACTAACGGCAATGTGTTCGTGACACTAGACTCCGGTGCGGTCGTTGAATATGCGCATGGCGGCACAACCCCTATTAACACGCTAAGTGCCCGCGGTGCGTGGTCTTGCTCATGGGACCCGTCAACCGGAAACCTTGCGGTTGTCGAGCGACCAAACTCTATCGCAATATTTAGCGGCGCCACTGGAACCGCTCAGACATACACGGACGCCAGCTTTAATGAATTCAACTACTGCGCCTATGATGATAAGGGCAACCTCTTTGCCACCGGCCAGGTAAATGGTCCATATCAATACGCGTTGGCCGAGTTTGACACCGGAAGCGGTAGCTTCACGACTATACCCCTAAACGAAAAGGTTGACTTTCTCGAAGATCTTCAGTGGGACGGCAAGTATCTTGCGATTGATGACTTTTATGAAACGGGCAAGATTGACCGCGTTAAAGTCTCTGGTCGGAGCGGCATCATCGAGCGAACGACAAATCTGGGCGGCGCCGAATTCTATGGCTTTTGGACCTGGCTACAGAACGGAACGTTCATATCCCCAATTTACACGGGCAGCCACGACGACAAGATGATGGACTTTTGGTCATATCCATCTGGGGGAAATCCCATAAAGAAATTACGGCCTAGCGATTTCAAGTCCCGCACAATTCACGGCATAGCCGTTTCCGTCGCCCCATCCGGAGCGCGCGTCCACAGATAGGGCGTTGAGCCGGGAGTAGTGAGGGGCGCCTGCACTCGCGGGCGTCTCTTTCGTTGCCGTAACAATTGAATACATTCCGCGCCGTTGTCAGGCTTAATCGGCAGCAGGTGTGAATACGAAAGAACCAAAATCAGCGGATGAGCACTGTATTGAGAGGTGTATTCAATGAGTGGCGTACAAATCGAACAGAAGAGCTATGAGATGCCCCCGCGCGACGGGTTCACCGTCACACTTTTTATTACCGTCGCCGACATCGACCGATCGGCCGATTTCTATGAAAGGGTCTTCGGCGGCCGCATTCTGAGTAGAGGCGACAGCAAGGGTGCGTCTGGGCACATTCAGATCGCGAATACGTGGCTCATTGTCAACGTCGGGGGCGGGCCCACCCCGGACAAGCCGACAGTGACGCTCAGCGTCCCCGCCGATCCGGATAAGATCAGCAGCTTTATGAATATCCGCGTTGCGGATATTCAAGCGTGCTATGAATTATGGAAGAGTCGAGGAGCCGAGTTCCTCACGGAACCGATTGCCAAGTACGGCGAGATTCGCTGCTACATCCGCGATCCTGACGGTTATGTTATCGAGGTCGGACAGAGCACCGATTAGAACTCTATGAGCAAGGGTTTAATCAAGCTCATCGGCGCGTGTTTAAGCGCGGCCCTTTTAAGCGCGTGCTCGACGCAGGTTGCGCCGATGGCGCCGCTGCCGGCGCCGGCTCATGCGCTCGTTTTGCTGGGGCTCAATACGGGAACCAAAGCCGGGCTGAACGTTTCGTTGAGCGTCGGCGGCACATCGACGCGGCGGTTTCTGCTGGATACGGGATCGACTGGATTATGGGTCTATCCCAATGCGATTGGCCACTATTCAAAAACGCGCTATGCCGTGATGAATTCCTACGGCAGCGGCCTCGTGTACGAAGGCATCCTGGTCTACACGATCGTCGATTTTGGCAGCGGTCTCGCAACTGGAGAGGTGCCAGTCGCGCTCGTTCAGCGAGCCACGTGCACGCCGAGCGTGACGACGTGTCCAGCAACGCCGAGTAAGCACAACTGCCCCGGCGTCAAGCCGGGCCGTGACGCCGGCATTCGCTGCTTGGAAGTTGGGCGTAAGTTGTTCGGCACGTTTGGCGCCGCGCTCTTAACCATACCCGTTCCTTCAAAACAACCGGTCACCGAACTCTACAACGTTCTCTTTGGAATCGCCCAGCCGTGGGCGGGTTCGTTCATCGTTACGCCGCAGGCGATCGAAGTCGGCCCCTACACGACCAATGGGTTCGACACGATGCCGCTGACGCTCCAGTCGCCGGCGCCGGCTCAACCCATCCCCAGCGGAGCGCACGGGTGGTCGAAGGGCGCTACCCTATGCTTTAGGGTCGGGAGGCTTCGGAACTACTGCATCGAGACCACCTTCGATACCGGCGCTACGAGTATCGACTTTCTCACGGCCGTCAAGCTTCCGCTGAAGCAAACGCAATGCGGCGAACGCGTAAAAAACGGTACGCCCTTCGAGATGCGCGCGCAAGACGGCACCGTGCTGGCCGACTTCGATGCCGGTCAAATGGCAAACTGGAACGTCATTACCTCTCACGGGCCAAAAGGCCCCTTGCGAGTCAATACCGGCGTTACATTTTTCAATCGCGACGAGGTGTTGTTCGACGCGGTCAACGGTCGTATAGGCTTACGAAAGCTGACCACGCCGGGACAAATCGAGCGCACCGGTTGCAACGGTTCCGGAGGCAATTAATTCATCGTCTGTCATGCGGAGCAGGGCTGCGTGCAACAACAGCCTCGCGATCGAAAAATCCCGCAGCAATTGGCGCAAGGGGCAGATGCTTTCCTGCAGTCTTAATATTGGCAAGAGGTCATGGCGGTGTGCAAGGTTGGTGCTGCACCTCGTATGCCGTGCCTGATTCTTTGTCGATTCCCATCCCGCCAGGACCCGCAAACTCTTCCCCGGCATTGAACCTGCGAGCAATCATCCAGCGATGCGCGAGGTCTTTGAGCCGCGGCTTATCGGGGCGACGTTGGGGTGGCCATGAAGGCGGGTTGGGAACTGCCGCACGAGCCGCTGACTAGGACGCAGGCGCCGCCCGCGATGACGCCCTTATCGTTGATGTCATTTGCGAACAAGAGATAGAGCGACGGACTGGACCCAATCAACGTGTTCAAATCTGTCATCTTACCGTTCTCGTAAATGAAGGCGCGCGACGTGGAAAAACTTACGCCGTACGAGACGCCGACGATCACGCCCGAGTCGTTGATGCCAAGCGCTTCACTGTACTCGTCGCCATACAGCGTGCCGAGGTCTTGCATGCCATGGCTGCGAGTCCACAGGAATGCGTGGAAGTTGGGGTTGCCGCTCGAGTCGCCGGAGAGATCAGAGAAGCCGACGACGTCGCCGCGGTCGTTGATGGCCATCGGCGTATTCCAGGCGGTACCGCCGAGGTTGCCGAGGTTGATGGTACGGCCGCGTTCCCACATGACGGCGTGGTGGGCCGTAAATCGTCCGACGGCTTGATCGCAGATGCCGGAGATGCCGACGACTTGGCCTGAGTCGTTGATTTCGGTGGCGGCGCCATCTTTATCACCACGGTAGGGCGCGAGTTCTTGGATTTTCCGACCGCTCTTCAGTTGGTAGATTACCGCTTCGAATCCGAGCACTTGCGGGGGTGTGCAGGTCGAATCGTGTTTGCGGGTTTCGGCCCAGCCGACGATTTGGCCGCGGTCGTTGGCGCCGGTGGCGAAGCCGTTATTGCCGCCGAGCGTCGGGAGTTGGTTCATGTGGTGATTTTGCCACGCGAAGCCGCGGCAGATATGTCCGCTGGGTGGCTGCGGGAAGAAGGCTTCGGCGCACGACCAAGTCTCGCCGAGTTTTTGCGCTTCATTCGTTTCGGAGATGCCGGCGACGAGGCCGCGGTCGTTGTTCACGGGCCATTCGACGGCGCTATTCGGGCCGCCGAGCGTGCCGAGGTCGATCGGCGAGCCGCCGTTTTCCCAGAGTGTGGCGTGGATGTAGGAGCTCGAGCCTAAACTCGAGAGGCCGCTTGCCCAGTTGCGGTTGTTGATGCTGTTCGCACCGCTGGACGCGCCTCCGAGGGTGCCGAGGCTGACGACGGTGTACTGCGCGGAGGTGGCGGTTCGCGCGATGGGCGAGTTGGCTTGCGGGGTCGAGCCGCCGGACGTCGAGCAGGCGGTGAGCGTGAGGGCGAGCAGCGAGAAAATGATGCGCTGATTCATGCGGGCCTCCATGGTGTGGCGTTTCATGGAAGCGTATCAACTGCACGCCGGATCGTCGCTCACAATCGGACGGCGAAATGTACGATCGGACGGTGCGCGCGCGAAAGAAAAAGGGGCCGGGGCGGGCCGGTCCCTTTTTACCTTACGCGGTGCCGATTAGCACCAGCGGCCGTCGGTCCAGTACCAGCCACGGTTGGCGGTGTGGCGCCAGTGGCCGCCGCACCAGCTGCCGGCGTGCTGGGTATAATGGCCGTGAACCCAAACGTAGCGGCCGCCGTACCAGCGGTAGTAGCCGCCAACCCAGACGTAGCCGGGATGGGGCCGTGCGGGGACGGCTTCGTAGACGGCAGCCGGTGGGCTGACTTGCACGTAGACGTAGTCTGCCGGCGCCGGCAGCGCAGTTAGGGCGAATCCCAGACCCATTACAATCGCCATGAATAGGTTTTTCGTCAATTTGAGATCCTTTCAGGTATGAAGCGGTGGCTTTCCAATGACTTCTACCATGACGGAGTTCCCCTTAAACGCCCAGCCAGGACGCAAGCTAACGCTTGCGCGCTCAAGGTGACAACAGGGGAGAGCCTAGTGGAGGAAGGCGACCAGTAGGAGCGCGACGATATTGAGCACCTTGATCATTGGATTGATCGCGGGGCCTGCGGTGTCTTTGTAGGGATCGCCGACGGTATCGCCAGTGACGGCGGCCTGATGAGCGATCGAGCCCTTACCACCGTAGTTTCCCTCTTCGATGAACTTCTTGGCGTTGTCCCAGGCGCCGCCGCCCGATGTAAACGAGATAGCGACGAAGAACCCGGTGATGATCGAGCCGACGAGGATGCCACCCATCATCTGCGCGCCGGTGTCGCCGGGCAAGATATTAAAGTACGAGAGCAGCACAACGACGACCGGAACGCCGACGGGAATCAGTGCCGGAACGATCATTTCGCGCAGCGCGGCGCGCGTGACGATGTCGACGGTCGTGCCGTAGTTCGGTCGCGCCGTGCCCGCCATGATGCCGGGATTCTCGCGGAACTGACGCCGCACGTCTTCCACCACCGCGCCGGCGGCGCGCCCGACGGCTTCCATCGAGAGCGAAGCAAAGAGATACGGCAGGAGCCCGCCGATGAAGAGGCCGGCGAGCACGTACGGATTTCCGACCGCGAAGAGGTTGCGCACGCCTTCGATGCACTGCGTCGTTTCGTTGGCGCCGCATCTGTGGTTGGTGAGCTGCTGGAGGAAGGAGGCGAAAAGCACGAGGGCCGCTAGCGCGGCCGAGCCGATCGCGTAGCCTTTGGTGACGGCCTTGGTCGTGTTGCCGACGGCGTCGAGCGGATCGGTGACGTTGCGAACGTCTTCAGGCATATCGGCCATTTCGGCGATCCCGCCGGCGTTATCGGTGATCGGGCCGAAGGAGTCGATCGCCACCACAATTCCGGCGAGCGAGAGCATCGCCATAACGGCGATGCCGACACCGTAAACGCCGTCGAGCCCAAAGCTGATCAGCAACCCGACGACGATGACGAGGGCCGGAAGTGCGGTGGCCTGCATCGAGACCGCAAGGCCAGCGATAATGTTGGTCGCGTGACCGGTAACCGATGCCCGCGCGATGCGCTGCACCGGCGGGAACTGCGAGCCGGTGTAATACTCGGTGATAACCGTAATTAGGCCGGTAATCACGACGCCGACGATCGCGCAGATAAAGATGCCGGTTGCATTCACGAGGCTTTGATTGGCGAAAACCTGCTGCGTTACGAAGTAGAAGCCCACGAGGGCCAGAACCCCGGTGACGGCCATGCCGCGATAGAGCGCCGACATGATCTTGTTTCGCTGCACGCCGCCGACGCCGACGAAGAGCGCGCCGATAATCGAGGCGACGATCGAGACGGCGCCGAGCAGCAGCGGGAAAGTCGTCGCACCCGGCAGCTTCGCACCGAAGAGTAAGTTACCCAGCAGCATCGCCGCGACCGTCGTTACGCAGTAGGTCTCGAAAAGGTCGGCAGCCATGCCGGCGCAGTCGCCGACGTTGTCGCCCACGTTATCGGCAATCACGGCTGGATTGCGCGGGTCGTCTTCAGGGATTCCCGCTTCGACTTTGCCGACGAGGTCGGCGCCGACGTCTGCGGCCTTCGTATAAATGCCGCCGCCCAGACGGGCGAAGACCGAGATCAGCGAGCAACCGAACGCAAGTCCGACCATCGCATTGAGCGAGGTCGCGGCGTCGCCGCCGTTGACGTTCATCAGGATGGCGTAGTAGCCGGAGACCGCGAGCAGGCCCAGACCCACGACGAGCATGCCGGTGACGGTGCCGCCTCGGAATGCGACGTTGAGCGCGGGGCCGAGGCCACCGCGCGCCGCCTCGGCCGTGCGGACGTTGGCGCGCACCGAGACGATCATGCCGATGAAACCAGCTGCGCCTGAAAGGATGGCGCCGATTAGAAAGCCGATGGCCGCTTCCCTGCCGAGGGTCGGCGCAAAGAAAATCACGATTGCCATCACGATGGCGACGATCCCGATCGTCCGGTACTGGCGCTGGAGGAAGGCCATCGCGCCTTCCTGGATGGCGGCGGCGATCTCGCGCATGCGCTGATTGCCGGCCGGCTGAGCCAGTACCCAGAAGGTCAGCGCGACTCCATAGAGCACCGCCAGGACCCCACCAATTAATCCGGCCGAAATCGCTGTCTGTGCGGTCATCCTTATCCTTCAGTTAAGCAAAAATACTGGCCCCGGAGGGCCGACCGGCTTGGCTACTCCGGCGGGACGCGCAAGTCCTACGAGCCGCGGTCGGGCGCCTCCTCGCGAGGACTCCAGCGCTAGCCGGGGTATTGCGAAGGAAAGACGTGAGCAAACCGCTGGCGCGCGCACCCGCCAACCGCCGCTACTCTATCGGCGGCAGTCTCCTTACGCGCGAGGAGGTCGTTCATAAGTATTTGCACCTGGTTAAGTATGTCGCGGGGCGGATGTTTATGCACCTGTCGTCCAGCGTCGACATCAACGATCTGATCAACGACGGCGTCTTCGGCTTGATGGATGCGATCGAGAAGTACGACGGCAGCCGCTCGGTCAAGTTCGAGACCTATGCGGTGACCCGCATCAACGGGGCGATTCTCGATGCCTTGCGCTCGCTGGACTGGGTTCCGCGAACGATCCGCCAGCGAGCGCGCGAGCTGGAACGCGCGTTCGATGCGCTGGAGACGCGTCTTGGCCGCGCGCCGACCAACGAGGAGCTGGCGGCGCACTTGGACCTTTCCTCTGAGGAGTTAGAACGAGCCGTCAAGCATGCGCGGGGAACGACGCTGGTTTCGCTCGAGGAGCTGCTCCCGAATCAGAGCGGCGAGGGCCTCGCTTTGGCCGACACGCTCAAAGACGAGGAGAGCGACGTCACGCGCGCTCTCGAGCACGACGAAGTGCGCGCCGAACTGGTTCGCTCGGTCGAGTCGCTGCCGCCGCAAGAGCGGGCCGTCATCCAGCTCTATTACTTCGAAGGCCAGCGCCTGCGCGAAATCAAGACCGCGCTCGGCGTCTCAGAATCGCGCGTCTCCCAAATTCATTCGGCGGCGGTTGCGCACCTCAAGAAGATTCTGCGGGGGCAGTAAGCTCATGATGGATCGCGCCGTGGTGGAACTCGCGACGCGCGCGGATGTGGTCGCGACGATCGATCGGCTCAAGGCGGAATTGCGCGCGTCGGAGGAGCCCTTTGTTTGGGCGACGATCGACGCCGAAAACGTGTCCGATATCCCAGGCGAGATTCAATCGGCCTGGATCTTTGCGCTGCGGGCGGAGCGTTGGTCGGGATCGCACTATCATCCAAACAGCGTTCAGCGAATGGCGGTGATCGAGGGCCGCGGGCGTTCGCGCGTCGGCGGCACGACCGGCGAGATGGTTGCGTTCGAGGACGGCGGGTCGGGCGAGCGGTGGTTCGTCATCGCGCCGGGCGTCCCGCATGATTTTTATCCCGTAGAAGACGATATGATCGTCATGTCGTTCCACACCGCCACGGCCCGAGAATTGCTCGAGGTTTCTGAGACCGGCGGTTTGACTCGGCACTACGAATAGGCGGGAAGTAACGAGCCGAATCGTTAAAGCGTTAAGCTAACATCGTGCGAACTTTAGGAATCGCTCTTTTGCTTTCGGTTTGCGGCGTTGCCGGGCTCACCGCCCAAACGCCGGTGCCAGCTCCCCCATCGGGCAAGCCGATGCGACATTTGGAGTACTCCTTCACCGTCGCCGTGGAAGGCTTGCAGAGTTACAAAGTCATCGGCGCCAACGGCGTGCAGACGGTTAACAATCAGGGCAAGGCGACAGCCCCCGAAGGGGGCGGCGGCACCATGTTTGTCGACATCCTTTCCGTCGCGCCGGACGGCTCGCTGGTCGTGCGCATTTCCGAACTGGTGCAGGGCGAGCCGCGGCCGCGGGCAGCGTATTCTTGCAACGTCTACGGCAGCACGGCGGTCTTTTGTCCGGCGACGGCTACTCCAGGACCTGCGGAATGGCTTCTACTGAGCTACCTCGGGCGGCAGTTCATCGACTCCGCACCGTGGGACGCGCAAGGACGCTGGCAGCGCAAGGAGCAATCCGCCGAGTTTAATATCGAGGAAGATTTCACGCTGGTCGACGCGGGCGATGGCAAGAAGGTCGTCGTCCGAGAGATCAAGGCGACGCACCTCAACAGCGGCGCGTTTGACAACCAAACGTCAGACATCACGATCAACTACGATCGCGCGATGGAAGTGCCCGACATCATACGCGCCGATGTCGCAACGTCCGGCGGCAACGAGGCGAGCAGCGCCAGCTATGTCTTTACGCTGCTGCACGACTCATTCGCGAAACCCACGCGCTAGCTATCTGAACGTCCAAGTATAGGCCTCCCCGATTGCGGTATCGGCGCCTAAGGCGATGACGTGAATCAGATATAGCCGCGCAGCTCTGAGGTTACCGAGCCTCACCTTTAGGTATCCGGTTCGGTCCGTCGACACTCCGTTGAGCCAGAGGGTCGTTTCGGAAGCGAAGGCTTTTGGCGCGTGCGCTGCAAGAGTGCCGGACCAGGAAGATGTAAAGCTATAATAATCTGTGCGCAGCGGCGTGTACAACGCCTTGTATGCCGCATCTGAGCGCGTCATTGTATTGACGATCGCGGCTCGCGTTGCCGTCGTGACGTCTACGAACAGGCGAGCGGGAGTTCCGGCACCGCGCCAGTTCGAGACCCGGATGCAAAGGGCGGCCTTCCCCGAGAGACAGCCGAGCTCTTTATCCTTCGACTGCGCTCAGGATGACACCGGGAGTGCTCACGATGACGGGATCGCGAGGGGGGCGAAGCGGTTTTCTGGGCGGATGAGGTAGCCGACCGCGGTTAAGGCAAATACTGCGGTAAGGACGATAATGAGGACGAGCGCCATCGCTTCGCCGTAGCTGGAGTGTTGCGCGAGCGATGCTTCGAGTTGCGCGGTACCGGCGGCGACGAGGTTCCCAAGTTGGTAGGTAAAGCCGGTGAAAGTCGCGCGCACTTCCGGGGGAGAGAGTTCGTTGAGGTGCGCGGGAATCACGCCCCACGTGCCTTGCACCGCGAACTGCATCGCAAAGGCGCCGGCCGCCAGGAGCGCGATCGTCGGACTAAACGCCCACAGCGGGACCATGCACGCGGCGAGCACCGCGCAGAACATTACTACGGGGCGGCGACCAAACCGCTGGGAGAGTGTGCCGAAGGTGAGGCCGCCAAGAATTGCGCCGACGGCCGCGATGATTGCGAGCGTTGACGTTTGGCCGGTTGAGAATCCATGCTGCTTCTGCAAGAAGGTGGCGTAGAGGTCTTGCGTGCCGTGCGACATCGCATTGAGCGCCGCCATGAACGCGACGCAGTAAATAAAGAGCGGCCAATACGCGCGCAACGATTGCCAGGCGAAATCCTTTCGGATCGTGACGCGGCGGGCGCGGCTTTCTAGCCAGACCGGAGATTCGGGCACGCTCGAGCGGATATAGAGAATGAGGCCGGCCGGCAGCGCGCCGATCACAAAGAGTCCCCGCCAGCCCCAGTCCGTAAAGTTGAAGACTAGAAAATATGCCAACGCGGCAAGCAGATAGCCCCACATATACCCTTGTTGCAGCAGACCGCTGAAGAGGCCGCGGCGCCGCGGCGGGAGCACTTCCATCACCATCGCGGCGCCGAGCCCCCACTCGCCGCCCATGGCGATGCCGAAGAGCGCGCGCAGCACCAGAAAGACGGTGAAGTTCGGCGAGAACGCCGTAAGGAGTTCGAGCAGCGAGTAGAGCGCGATGTCGATCATCAGCGGCGTGCGCCGTCCGTAACGATCGGCGAGCCAGCCGAAAAGCAGCGCGCCGATCGGGCGGCACGCCAGCGTCAGCGTGATCGCCAAGGCGACTTGCGGGATGGCTTGGCCGAAGCTGGTCGCAATGCGGCCGACGACGAAGGTGAGGAGGAAGAAGTCGAACGCGTCGAGCGACCATCCGAGGAAACTCGCGATGAAGGTCTTGCGCGCCGCCGCCGTCATTCGGAATATGTCGAGGTTGCCGCTATGTCATCCTTCGTCCTTCGACGGAGCCTGTCCTGAGCGTAGTCGAAGGGCTCAGGATGACATTACTGCGCTCAGGATGACACTGGGGGACAGGACGCGGGTTAGGGTGAGGAGGTTGGTGAGGTTGTGGGGGACGGCGAAGGCGAGGGAGTTGGCGTGCTGCCGGGGGGGAGTTGCGCGCCGTAGAGCGCGAGCAGCCAAACCTGCGTGTGGCGCACGGTCACTTGTGGCACGTTAAACGAGAACTGCACGGTGTTGCTCGTTGGGGACGTCCACTTCGCGTAGTTGCCGATGATTTGATCGGTGCGCTTGCCGCGAAGCGACGTTTCGTTGAAGAGTTGCAGTGCGAAGACGCGGCCGTTGAACTGCATCGCCGGCAACGTGTACTGCAACGTCGTGCCGCCGCCGAGCGAGAAATCGGAGTTGCTCTGAAGACGAAGCGCCATCAGCGGCGTCACGCGCATGAAGCTCGAGTTGGGATTGACCATCGCCGGGACGTCTTTGGGCAGCGGCTCCGTTAGCAGCGTAATCGTTCCGCCCGGACCAGGCGACGGGGTCGGCGTGTCGTCATCGTCATCGCTGCTATCGTCGGACGCAGTCGGCGAGGGCGACGGCGTAGGACTCGCGGTTGGTTTTGGAGTGGCGCCCGGAGAGCCGCTCGGCGACGGCGACGGCGCCGGTATGTTGAAGGCGATATTGCACGTGTATTGCTGATTGAAAAGCTGCACGATGGGACACTTCATGCCCGTCGGTCCCTGCGAGATCGGATACTGGGCTTCGTTTGGCGCCAGCGTTGCACCGGGATTGGCAAGCTGTTCTTGACCGTTCATGCCGACGGACGGGCCGTTCATTCCGCCGTTCAGGCCACCGTTGAGCCCATTGGGACCGCCGCTGTTGATGCCGCCGGCATTCATCGCGCCGGGCTGCGAGACGGGGGGCGTCATGTCGCCCATACCGCTATCGAGGCCGCTACCTTGGCAGGAAGCCAGCACTAGAGCGAGCGCCGCAAAAACGGCGCGAGCGTCGCATTTCATTTTTCTCATTGTCTCGCCTCGACCACCGTCTTCAACTCGTCAACGAAAGCGTCGATCGAAACAGTTCGTTTCTCCTCGATACCGCGTTGATTGACATTGACGGTACCGTCCTCAACCTCTCGCCTGCCGGCGACAAGGATGTACGGCACTTTCTGAGTCTTCCAGTGCCTAATCTTGTAGCCGAGCTTTTCGTTTGATTCGTCGAGTTCGGCCCGGAAGCCCGCTTTTTCGAGGCGGCTGACCACTTCGCGACCATACCCCGTTTCGTGCTCTGAGATGGGCGTGACGACCGCTTGAACCGGCGCCAGCCAGGCTGGAAAGGCGCCCGCGTAGTGCTCGACGAGAATGCCGAAGAAGCGCTCGAGCGAGCCGGCCAAGGCGCGATGGATCATGACCGGCCGGTGATCCTGGCCGTCGGCGGCTCGGTATTTCAGGTCGAAGCGAGCAGGCAGAATGAAGTCGACCTGCACGGTGCCGAGCTGCCACGGGCGGCCGAGGGCGTCGCGCACGTTAACGTCGAGTTTCGGGCCGTAGAAGGCGCCGCCGCCTTCGTCCACGTCAAAGGGGAGGCCGTAATGTTCTAACGCGCTTCTAATCGCAGCTTCGGCGATCGCGTCGGTTTCGCCGCGATCCTCCGGCGCTCGGGTGGACAGCACGTATTGAAAATCGGCGAAACCAAAGGCTTTCATGAGGCGGAGCGCCTCGTCGAGCGTCTGCTCGAACTCGTGCTGGAGCTGATCGGGCAGGCAGAAGAGGTGGGCATCGTCTTGCGTGAAGCCGCGCACCCTCGTCAGGCCGTGCAGCACGCCCGAGCGCTCGAAGCGATAGACCGTGCCAAACTCCGAGAAGCGCAGCGGGAGTTCCCGATAGCTGCGCAACCGGTCCTTGTAAATGAGGATGTGGCCCGGACAGTTCATCGGCTTGAGCCGAAAGCGCTGCCCTTCCACCTCGAGCGGGCCGAACATGTTCTCGCCGAAGTTATCAAGGTGACCTGAGATTTCGTAGAGACGCTCGTGCGCGATATGCGGCGTCACGACCGGCTGATAGCCGCGCTCGCGCAGCCCCTCACGAATGAAGTTCTCGATGATGCCGCGGACGATCGCGCCTTTTGGGTGCCAGAAGACGAGTCCGCCGCCGGCCGCTTCCTGAATGGAGAAAAGGTCGAGCTCGGCGCCCAGCTTGCGATGGTCGCGCCGCCGCGCCTCCTCGAGGCGCGCCAAATACGCCTCGAGCTCCTCGCGGTCGTACCAGGCCGTTCCGTAGATGCGTTGCAGCATCGGCTTTTGCTCGTCGCCACGCCAGTAGGCTCCCGCCACATTCGTCAACTTGAACGCGCCGATGGCTCCGGTGGATTCCGCATGACCGCCGCGGCAGAGATCGGTGAACTCGCCGATCGTGTAGAGCGTGATCGGTTGATCTTCGGGGATCTCGCGCGCGATCTCGGCCTTGTACGGATTGGCGGCAAACTCCGCGATCGCAGCGTCGCGTGTGACCTCGCGGCCCGTCATCGGATAATCGGCCGCGACGATCTCGGACATCCGGCGTTCGAGGCGTTGGAGATCGTCGGGCGTAAACGGCTCGGCCCGGTCGAAATCGTAGTAGAAGCCGTTCTCGATTGCCGGCCCGATCGTTGGCTTCGCCTCGGGAAAAAGGTCTTGGACGGCGTAAGCGAGGACGTGGGCCGCGGTGTGCCGCAGTTCGGCGAGGGTTGCCATGGCCCCGTGCTTCGACACCCTAGGCATGACACCGTCCGGGCCTGGTCTTAACGTGATGTTAATCGGATTGCATTACAACTAGAACGTGCCTTCGCCCGCGGACGAGGGCCGCAATTTTCTGCCGAATAAGGAGCTTCTCTGTGATACGTTCGTTGCTTCGCTGTTGCTGCTCCCTGGCCGTTGCGGCGGCAATGACCCTTCCCGCCGTCGCTGCAACGCAGCTCACGGGGGCCGGGTCGAGCTTCGATTACCCGTTCTTTTCCAAAGCCTTCTACGTCTATAATCAGAAGAATCCGGACATCACGGTCAACTACCAATCCATAGGCAGCGGGGGCGGCATCGCGCAGTTCACCGCGCGCAACGTGGATTTCGGCGCCACCGACGTTCCGATGAATGCCGGCGAGCTTGCGCGGGCCCCCGGAACGGTTCTCCAGATACCGGTGACCTTAGGCGGAGAGGCGATTGCCTACAATCTGCCGGGGGTCACGACGATCCACTTGACGCGCCAAGTCCTGGCCGACATCTATCTCGGCAAGATCCTTAAGTGGAACGACCCGCAGATTGCTAAGCTGAATAAGGGCGTAAATCTTCCCGACATGGCCATCGTGGTCGTGCACCGCTCCGACGGCTCGGGCACCAGCTATATCTTTACCGATTTCCTGAGCCACGTTTCCGGGGAGTGGAAGAGCAAAGTCGGAACCGGCAAGAGCGTCTCGTGGCCGGCGCCGAGTTCGGTCGGGGCCAAGGGTAACGAAGGCGTGGCGGGACAAGTGAAGAGCACGCCGGGCGCGATCGGCTATATCGAGATGGCCTACGTCGTCGAAAATAATATGACGGCGGCTACGCTGCAGAACAAGGCCGGCAAGTGGGTGGGCTGCATACCGGAGACCGTTGCGGCCGCGGCGGCTTCGAAGCCCGAAGTGAGCCCGACGAACTTCTCGATCGTCGATTCGGCCGCCGCGGATGCGTACCCGATCTCGGGATATTCCTGGGTCGTCGTCTACAAAAAGCCCGCCGACCGAGCTAAGGAGCTGTACGACGTGCTTTCGTGGTTAGTCGGGCCGCAGGGTCAGGCGAATGCCAAGTCGGTTGACTACGTCCCGCTGCCTCGCAACGTGCAAGATGCGGCGGCGGCGACGCTCAAGCAGATGCAGCGGTAAAAGTTGCAGAACGCCGAGCCGCAGTTTCGGCGCGTCGCGCGATTCGTTAGCCCCGCCGATCGCGGCTTTGCCGCGGTCGTCTACGCGGGCAGCATTCTGTTCGCGCTGCTGATCGTCGGGCTCTTCGTCGAGCTGGTGCTGGGGTCGTGGCCGTCGATCGTCAAGTTCGGGCCGGCGTTCATCTTCAACAGCTCGTGGGATCCAATCACCAGCAAGTTCGGCGCGCTGCCGATGATCTTCGGCACCGTCATGACATCGCTAATCGCGATCGTTTTGGCGGCGTTCATCGGGATCATGGCAGCCGTCTTTCTTGCCGATTTCGCCCCGCGCTGGTTGGGGCAGCCGCTCTCGTTCTTGATCGAACTGCTGGCGGCCGTTCCGAGCGTCGTGTACGGCTTGTGGGGACTCTTCGTGCTCGCGCCGTTCATGCGGACCACGATCGGACCGGCGTTGCAACACGTGCTGGGCTGGACGCCGCTCTTCTCGGGGCCGATCGTCGGCGTCGGCCTCCTCACCGCCGGAATCATTCTCGCGCTAATGATCATTCCAACCGTGACGGCCATTTCGCGCGACGTCATCGCGGCGATTCCACGCGACCTGCGCGAGGCTTCGATGGCGCTGGGATCGACGAAATGGGAAACGGCGATTCGGGTGGTGTTGCCGGCGGCGCGCGTCGGCATTTTTGGTGCGTGCGTGCTGGCCCTGGGACGTGCGCTCGGCGAGACGATTGCGGTCACCATGGTGATCGGAAACCGGCCGGAGATCTCGGCCTCGCTTTTTGCGCCATCGTACACGCTGGCTAGCGTGATTGCCAACGAGTTCACCGAGGCCACGACGAGCATCTACATCAGCGCGCTCATCGAGCTGGGCTTGATTCTCTTTCTGGTGAGCATCGTGGTTAACGCGTTGGCGCGACTCATGATTTGGAGCGTTCGTGGCTCAGAGCGCGTCTAAGCATCGTAACTTGGCCCGGCGCCGGATCGTCGGCTGGCTGGGAGTCTCGGTCGCGCTAGCCTGCGCCGCGATCGGAGCGATCTGTCTGCTGATCATCTTGGGGTACGTTATCGTGCAAGGCGCCGGAGCGGTGAACCGGGACTTTCTCACGCAGCTGCCACATCCGGTCGGCGTGCCGGGCGGCGGCGTAGGAAATGGGATTCTAGGAACGTTCATCATCCTGGGAATCGCCACCGCGATGGCGGTTCCGATCGGCTTATTGACCGCCATTTATCTGTCGCTCTTCGGCCGCGGCCCGATTCCCGAGGGGCTGCGCTTTCTTTCCGACGTCCTTTCGGGCGTCCCTAGCATCGCCATCGGTTTATTTGCGTACGCCGTTCTCGTCGCGCCGCTTAAACATTTCTCAGCCTTCTCCGCCTCGTTTGCATTCATGATGCTGATGCTACCCTTGCTGGTGAGAACGTCGGAGCAGGCAATTCGCTCGGTGCCGCAGACCGTGCGCGAAGGCGCGCTGGCGTTGGGAATGTCGAACTTTCGGGCGACCGTTCGGATCGTGCTTCCGACTGCGATGCCGGCAATCATCACCGCTCTGCTCTTAGCAATCGCGCGAGTGATCGGCGAGACCGCGCCGCTGCTCTTCACAGCATTTGGAAGCCAGTTTTGGGAGATGAATCCGAATAAGCCGATGGCGGTGCTTGCGTTGCAGGTCTTCACGTACGCCATTACGCCGTATGCGAACTGGCAGCAACAGGCGTGGGGCGGCGCGCTGCTGCTGATCGGTGCCGTATTCGTGCTCAGCCTCGGCGCGCGGCTGATGTTACGCCGCGCCATGCGCGGGCTCGAAGCATGACCACGGTCGCCGCCGGCGAGCTGCTCGCGACACGAGACCTCGGCGCCTACTACGGCAATCGCCAAGCGGTCGCGGACGTTACTATCGGGTTCCGCCGCAAGGCGGTGACGGCCTTGATCGGGCCGTCGGGGTGCGGAAAAACGACGCTCTTGCGTTGTCTCAACCGCATTCACGAGATCAACTTCGACGCGCGCGTCGAGGGCAGCGTGCTGCTCGACGGTCACGACATCTATGGCGGCGACGTCGACCCGATGGCGATCCGGCGGCGCGTCGGGATGGTCTTTCAACGCCCCAATCCATTTCCTACGCTCTCGATTTTGGATAACGCGATTGCGTGCGCGCCCAAGGGGTTGAATCGCCGGGAGAAGATGGAGGCGGCCGAACGCGCGTTGCGATCCGCGGCGCTGTGGGACGAAGTGAAGGACAAGCTCAAAACCAGCCCGCTGCGCCTTTCGGGTGGGCAACAGCAGCGTCTGTGCATCGCGCGGGCCGTCGCGGCGGAGCCGGAGGTTCTGCTGATGGACGAGCCGACGGCATCGCTCGATCCAATCGCTACGGCGGTCATCGAAGAACTGATGGCGTCGCTCTGCCGAGAGTTCACAATCGTCGCCGTAACGCATAACATGCAGCAGGCGGCGCGCGTCTCCAGTGTTACCGCATTCATGCTGGCCGACGAAACGGGGATCGGGCGGCTCATCGAAGCCGACGATACCGGGAAGCTGTTCACCAAACCCACCGATCGGCGAACCGAGGACTATATCAGCGGCCGCTTCGGGTAGTCACGAAGCGCCGGGTTCGAGTATTGTTATCGAAGTGGCGAGGATTTTGGTCGTGGCGCCGCTGTTAATTGTTGCAATGGCGCAGGCGCCCGATTCGCGACCGGAGATCGATCCATACAACGCTTCGGCGAATACTCCAACTGGTCCACCGGTCGCTGGGGTGGCACTGTCGTTGCTGCCCTATCGTTCCGCATAGCGCGACGTCGCGCGTTCGGGAACGCGGCATCCGTTGCGCGGCGTTATGCAGGCGGGCCGATTAGGATCCAGGTTTTCCCTTTAAAGGTCTGCATCATGATGACCACGCCGTTCCCGGGAGTGCCGACGAGGAACGCATCTTCGGTTTTCTCCATCCGGGGCTGCTGCAGCTCGGACGCGCCTTTAAGATGGGCTTGATACCAGGCTTTTACGGTTTCGAAGTCGGCGGAGGTGAAGTAAGGCTTGACCTGCGGGGGTGGGGTCTTGAGGCCGACGCCTTGTGGGCGAGTGCCCGGCACCGCGCCGGGATAAACCGGGGCGATAGTGGACGCGAAGCATGCCGAGACCGCGAGCGAGGTCAGAATTGAGAACAACAGCGTCGCGAGAATCAAACGAATTTTCATGAAACTCATCGTAGCGGAGCGCGCGTACCAAAACGGACAGGACCTCAGGTGAGGCTGGGGCGTGGCAGCATTGTCGTCCTTCGACTGCGCTCAGGATGACAATGCTGCGCTCAGGATGACAATGCTGCGCTCAGGATGACAATGCTGCGCTCAGGATGACAAGACTGCGCTCAGGATGACAATGCTGCGCTCAGGATGACAATGCTGCGCTCAGGATGACAGGGCGGCGGTGATTTGCGGATATTGAAATGTGTAGCCCAGTGACAGCGTGCGTTCGGGGAGGACGCGTTGGCCGGTTGTGAGGATGCTCGCGCCCTCACCGAAGATCGCGCGAAGCGCGAACGCCGGTATGGGGAGGAAGGCCGGCCGGTGCAGCGCCGACGCGAGTGCGCACGTAAAGTCGACGTTGCGCACCGGCTCGGGCGCGGTCGCGTTGAGCGCGCCGTCCGCGCCGTCTATTGCGAGAAGATAGATCCCGACGACATCGTCGATATGGATCCACGAGTTCCACTGCCTGCCGCTTCCGATTACGCCGCCGAAGCCGAGCTTGAAAATCGGAAGCAGACGCGCGAGCGCGCCGCCGTCGAGGCCGAGCACGATCCCGGTTCGAATGTACGCGACGCGCATTCCGAGTTCTCCGGCGCGCGACGCTTCGCGTTCCCAATCAGCGCAGACCTCCGCGAGGAAATCGCTTCCCGGCGGACTGGACTCGGCGAACGTCGCCGTCTCGCTTGCGCCATAGTAGCCGACAGCCGAGGCACTTACGTAGACTTTCGGGCGCGCACGAAGTTGGGCGAGACGATCGACGAGCGCGCGCGTTGCATCGACACGCGAGCGGCGAATCTCGTCCTTCGCTCGAGCGGTCCAGCGCGTCGTGACGGGAGCGCCGGCAAGCTGCACGATCGCGTCGGAGCCTTCGCACGCCTGCCCTGCGGCATTCACGTTGCGAAGGCTCGCTTCGACGACTTCGTCACCCCGTCCGCGCAACGCGGCGCTCAGGTGACGGCCGATGAAGCCGGAGGCGCCGACAACCGTTACTCGCATGGCGGTCGCGCGACGGCTATGCGGCTAACGGGTGCAACTGCTGCTGACTGTGGCCGATTGGCCGCCGCCCGACATCACTTGCGTCATGCTGACGCTGTTGGCGCCGGATTTTACATAGGTGGTCGTCACGTCCAACGCCATCATTCCCATGTGCATCGTTCCGGTGAACGTTCGTCCGTCGGTGGAGGTCGCAATGCCGTAGCCCGCCTCGTTGTCGGCGCTCGTGGTCCAGTAGTTGCTCATTCTCGAGCTGTACCCGAAGTAGTCGTCGCCCGCGTAATTTCCACCCGCGACGTGGTCGTGAATTACATTGCGCGGCGCGATCTCGAAGGTGACGGTGTTCTGTTCGGTGTGCGCGGGAATGTCGTGCATGGCCGGCACTTGGGTCGTGCAGTTCCACGGGGCACCGAGCAGATAGTTAAAGCCGGCCATTTTGTCGGTCAGCATCGTGTCGGCGGCCTTCGCCGGAACCGGAAATGCGATAAACGCCGCTAGGGCGACGGCGCACAGCGAAGCGAAAAATACGCGCATGCTCTCGATCCTTTCTCGACGGGAAAAGTGACCGCCTAGTCTTCTGGAGCGCGGCGGGGCCGCCTTTCGCCGTTGGCAGCATGACACCGCGACCGTAAGCCGAACCACCGTCCTTCGACTGCGCTCAGGATGACAAGGCGGTCGGACTGACGGTGAAGGAGGGTTAGATGTTCGAGGGGCGTGTGGCGTTGGTGACGGGTGGGACGCGCGGTATCGGTGCGGCCATCACGGAGATGTTGGCGTTGAGCGGGGCATCGGTCGCCGCCGGATATAACCGCGGAGGGGAGAGCGCGGAAAAGTTTGCCGGCGCGATGCGTGAGAAGGGCGCAAAGGTTTCGATCCATCAAGGGCGCGTCGATCAGGCCGAAGACTGCAACCGCGTCGTCAAAGAAGTGATGGACGGTTTTGGTCGCATCGACTACTTGGTGAACAATGCCGGCATCACCGTCGACAAGACCGTTCGGAAGATGACCATCGACGATTGGCGCCAGGTGCTCGACGTCAATCTGTCTGGGTCATTCCAGATGACTAAGGCGGTGCTCGAGCACATGATCGAACGCGGCTCGGGGCGCATCGTGAACATCAGCTCCGTCATCGGCGAGACGGGAAATATCGGTCAAGCGAACTACGCGGCGTCCAAGGCGGGGCTCTTCGGGTTTTCGAAAAGCTTAGCGTTGGAGATGGCGCAGAAGGGCATAACGGTCAACTGCGTCGCGCCCGGCTTTATCGCCACCGAAATGGTCTCCGCGATTCCCGAGGCAGCGCTTGCAAAGGTCGTCGAAAAGATTCCGCAGCGGCGGCTTGGACGCCCCGATGAAGTTGCTCGCGTTGTGTGCTTCCTGTTAGAAGACGAGTCGTCGTACATTACCGGAGCGGTCTACGACGTCAACGGCGGCTTGGACATGTAGCCCATGCTCTTCATGTATTGCGATCCGCCGGCGGCCATCGCGCACATCCGTCCGGCCGCCGATCAGAGTCACGCCGGAAGCGGCACGGTCACGCTCACCGGCGGCGCTTCTTTTGAAATCACCACACCGCATCCGGCAAACGATCAGACGGAGTTCCTCACCAAACTCAAAAAGACCGATCGCATCCAGGTCTGCTACGCGCCGTCGCAGCGCTGGGCCGATGCGGGGCCGACGGCTCGCATGGCAATCGTCGGCGACCTCGAGAGCAAAGCCTACATCTACGTCCTTGCGTACCCAAAGCCATGAGATTGTGGGCCGTAAGCGCGATTATCTGCGGCGTCGCTTTGGGTGCGTGTTCGCCGGGAGCGGAGCGCGTTGCTCCTGCGACGGATTCCAGCGTGCGGCTAGCGGGAGTAACGCCGGCGAAGGGCTTCACTCCACTTTATTTTTTCAAGGGAAGGCCTGACGGTGTAGCCCCATATGGGCCGCTGCTCTTTTTTGAGGGCGCTTTTTATGGCACGACTGCCAACGGCGGCAAAAGAAATGATGGAACGGTCTTTACACTAACCTTATCCGGTCAGGAGCACGTGCTGCACAGCTTCGGGGAAGGCGCCGACGGAGGGACTCCGTACGGCGGACTCGTCGCGGTTAAGGGCACCCTCTACGGCACGACGCAGCGGGGCGGTACGCTCGGCGACGGAACGGTTTTTAGCATAACGCGGTCCGGCACGGAGAAAGTCATTCACAGTTTTGCCGGATCCGACGGCGCAGAACCGCATGCCGGACTGGTTACGGTCGGCGGGGCGCTGTATGGCACGACGGCCGCGGGCGGTCCAGGCGAGCAAGACGGTACCGTTTTCAAGGTCGAGTTATCGGGGAAGGAAAAGGTGCTGCACAACTTCGGCGCATCGAAAGAAGACGGCAAAGTTCCGAACTCCAGCCTGACCGTTTTCCACGGCGCCCTCTACGGCGTCACCACGAATGGCGGTTCGGCGGGGTCAGCGTGCACGTACGGCTGCGGGACCGTCTTTAAGGTGGACCTTGCGGGCAACGAGAGCGTCGTCTACAGCTTCCGGGGCTCAGGTGCTGGGGATGGCGCGTTTCCCTTCGGCAGCCTCGTCGTCTTCCACGGCGCTCTCTGTGGAACGACTACTGTAGGCGGATACTACAACCAGGGAATCGTTTTCACCGTGACGCCTTCGGGCGAGGAGTCGGCTTTCCACAACTTTGCCGGCGGGTCCGATGGAGCTTATCCGTACGACGGACCAATCGAGGCCGCCGGCGCGCTCTACGGCACCACTGTCCAGGGCGGCGCACGCGGGGACGGCACCATTTTTGAACTCACGGCTTTCAGGCAAGAACGGACGCTGCATGGATTCGTGGGTTCCGACGGTTCGAGTCCGTTTGCATCGTTGACCAACGTCGGCGGCGTCTTGTACGGCGCTGCATCGAGTGGTGGCAAGACAAATTCGGGAGCGATCTTTAAGATCGCACCGTGATTGGTGCTTCGTCCTTCGACTGCGCTCAGGATGACATTACTGCGCTCGGGATGACATTACTGCGCTCGGGATGACATTACTGCGCTCAGGATGACATTACTACGCTCGGCATGACACTTGGAGAGCATGGCACTGGTAGGTAGAAGGTAAACCAGGCGAGAGTTGGGTAAATCTAGCGCGTGGATAGTTTATCTCTCAGTGGACGCGTCGGGATTGTGACCGGCGGAGCGCGCGGCATTGGCGGCGCGATCAGCACGCTTCTTGCGGAGGACGGCGCAAACGTGGCCGTGCTCGGCTTGCCCGAAGACCGCGAGCGCGCGCATAGCCTGGCAGCGCTGCTTAACGGAGCGGCCTCGCGGATTCATTTTTATCAAAGCGACGTAAGTATCTATGACGAATGTCGCGAGACGGTCGCCGCCGTGCTCAAGGAGCACGGGCGCATCGATTTTCTGGTCAACAACGCGGGGATCACCCGCGACCACACCGTCCGAAAGATGACGGTAGAAGAATGGGAAGCGGTCCTGCGAGTCAATCTTTCGGGGCCTTTTTTTATGACCAAAGCGGTGCTCGACACGATGGTCGATCAGGGCTTCGGGCGCATCGTCAACGTGAGCTCCGTCGTGGGTGAAGCCGGGAACTTCGGGCAGGCGAACTATTCCGCCGCGAAGGCAGGGCTGATCGGCCTCACCAAGACCGTGGCCCTCGAGGTCGCCAAGCGGGGCATTACGGTCAACGCCGTCGCGCCCGGCTTCATCGACACCGAAATGACCAAAGCGATGCCCGAGGCGGCAATCGAGACAGCGATCGCGCAGACGCCCGTACGGACACTGATGAATGACAAGACTGATGAATGACAAGACTGATGAATGACAAGATGGAAGCTGAAAAGATGCCACCGGAAGAGTTGAAGTACGGCATCGACATTACCGGGCTCGACCCGGCGTCGTTGACCGATGCGGTGCGCGCCGTCATCGCCGACGTTATGATGGATCCGATACGGATGAGCACGTGGCTTACCGGCTTTGCGCTGGCCGAACAAAACGTCGGCCTCAACATGCTGCGCCGCCTCAGCGGCGAAGCGCCTACCTCACCGTTTCCGGCCGACAAGCGCTTTGCCGAAGCGGAATGGAGCACCAACCCGATCCTGGCCGGCGTCGTAGAAGACTATCGCGCGCGCACCGACGCGGCGATGCAGCTCGTGGCCTCAACGCGCTTGCCGGAAGCGACGCGTAACAAAGCGCGCTTTGCGATGCAGCTCATGTGCGACGCCTTCGCTCCCAGCAACGTTCCATGGCTCAATCCGGGCGTCGTCAAAGAGGCCACGGAGACCCAGGGGCTCAGCCTGGTGCGAGGGCTGCAAAACTTTTTGGACGACGCCGCCAACAACGGCGGTTATCCGCGACAGGTCGATCGGTCGGGCTTCGAGTTGGGCGTCAATATTGCGGCGACGCCGGGGCGCGTCGTGATGCGCAACGACCTGATGGAGCTGATCGCCTACGAGCCGCAGACGCCACAGGTTCACGCAATCCCATTGCTCTGCAGCCCGCCGTGGATCAACAAATACTACATCATGGATTTGGCCCCAGGACGTTCGTTCGTCGAGTGGGCGGTGCAGCACGGGCACCAGACGTTCATGATTTCGTACCGCAATCCCGACGTGACGCAGTCGCAGCTCACGATGGACGACTATCTGCGCGACGGGATCCTCGCGGCGCTCGATGCCGTGCAAGAGATAACCGGCGCGCCCCAAGTCAATCTCGCCGGACTCTGCCTGGGCGGAACGATGGCGCTGATCGCGCTCGCCTATCTCGCGAAGCACGGCCACGCCGATCGCGTCGCGTCGGCTTCGGTCACCAACACGCTGGTCGACTTCGGCATGCCGGGCGATCTGGGGATCTTTACCGACGAGGATACGATCGCGCGGCTCGAAAAGCGGATGGACGAGCGCGGCTACCTGGAATCTGCGGAGATGGCGCGAACCTTTGACTGGATGCGCTCCAGCGATTTAATTTGGAGCTACGTCATCAACAATTGGTTCAAAGGCAAACAGCCGCCGGCGTTCGACATTCTCGCGTGGAACAGCGACTCGACGCGCATGCCCGTCGCGATGCACTCGCAGTACCTGCGGGCCTGCTATCTGCACAACGCGATCGTGAAACCCGACACCTTTGTGATCGACGATACCCCGATCGATCTCGGCAAGATCGAGACGCCGCTCTACGTGCTCGGCGCCGAAACCGATCATATCGCGCCCTGGCGCGCGACCTATCTGACGACGCAATATGTCGGCGGAGAGGCGAAGTACGTGCTGACCAACTCCGGGCATATCGCGGGGATCGTCAATCCGCCCGGCGGTAAGAAGACCTGGCACTACACCAAGCCGCACGCCACTCGCGGGGAGAGCGCCGACGAGTGGCTCGAGAGCGCGGATCGGCATCAGGGGTCCTGGTGGGAAGATTGGGCCGCTTGGGCCGAAGGTCGCGGAGGACCGCTACGGGCGCCGTACGATCTGCCGGCGGGCGAGCCGGCGCCTGGTGGCTACGTGAGGAACACGGCAGAGAAAGAAGAGGCACGAACGTGAGTGACGACGAGGAGAGGACTCCGGCCAGCGGCGCCTGGCGCAGCCTAGGCGACTTCATCCGCTCCCAGCGGGAGCTGGCGAACCTTTCAATGCGACAGCTCGCCGAGATCGCCAAGATTTCGAATCCCTACCTTAGCCAGGTGGAGCGCGGGCTCTATAAACCCTCGGCGGACGTGCTCAAAAGCATCGCCAACGCGCTGCACCTCTCGGCGGAGACCATGTACTCGCAGGCCGGCCTGCTGGACAACTCCGGCGCCCGCGACGAGAGCCACCACGGGGTCGAGCATGCGATAAAAGTCGACCCCCGCCTCAGCACCGACCAGAAGGAGAGCCTGATCCGGATCTACCGGAGTTTCACCGCCGGTAGTTGACAGACGCAGCACGTGCTTGGTATACTTAGCACATCACTAAAGCAGAGGAGATAGCAAGCACATGACCGTCAACGTAACCGAATACATGAACAAGTTTCAGGAAGAGGGCCTCGCGGCCATCAAGCAGACGCAAGACGCCAGCCTCAAGGCGATGAACTCGTTCCACGAGTTCACCAAGGAGTTCAGCGAAAATCCGGGCCAGCTGCCCGAGTTCAAGAACGTCCCCACGCCGACGCAACTCGTCGAGCTGTCCTTCGGATTCGCGAGCCAGCTTCTCGAAATGCGCAAGGCTTACACGCTGAAGATCGCCGAGATGATCAGCGATTCGCAGAAGCAGGCTGAGGCGCACTTCAAGACTGCGACCGAAAGCTCCACGGCGCAGCGCAGCAACGGGAACATGAACATGAACCCGAATACGAACCCGGCCCCGAGCAAGCCGGTCATTAAGTAGCCCTTTCTGGGTGTGGGGAAGACCGCTCGGCAAATGCCGAGCGGTCTTTCTTTTTGTGCGTTGAACGCGCTATTGATGAATCGCGCATCGAGCATCACCATCGGAAACGATCTCACGGTTCGCCGGCTAGGATTCGGCGGAATGCGCCTCTGCGGCCCGGGCATTTGGGGATGGCCGGCCGATCGCGAGAATGCGCTGCGCGTGTTGCGCCGCGCGCTCGAGCTGGGCTTGAAGTTTATCGACACTGCCGACTCGTACGGCCCGCACGTCAACGAAGAGCAGATCGCACAGGCGCTGCACCCCTATCCCAGCGGCCTCGTTATCGCGACGAAGGGCGGCCTGACGCGTGGCGGTCCGGGCGAGTGGAAGCGCGACTGCAGGCCCGAACATTTGCAAGAGGCTTGCGAGGGGAGTCTGCGCCGCTTACGCGTGGACCGGATTGACGTCTATCAGTTGCACGCGATCGATACGGAGGTCCCGTTCGAAGATCAGATCGGAACGATGCGCGAGCTGCGCGATGCAGGAAAAGTTCGGCACGTCGGCCTTTCAAATGTGGACCTGGACCAACTGAAGCGAGCGCAGAAGATCGTCGAGATCGTCTCGGTTCAGAACAACTATAACGTCGGCAATCGCACGAGCGAACCGGTGTTAGAGTATTGCGAAGCCAACGGCATTGCGTTCATTCCGTACTTTCCGCTCGATGGCGGGGACCTCGCGGCAAATCAAGCGCTTTCCTCCGTTGCCGGGCGGCGCAACACGACGGTGTGGCAGATCGGGTTGGCGTGGCTGCTGCGACACTCGCCGGCGATGCTGCCGATTCCGGGAACGTCGTCGGTCGCGCACTTGGAAGAGAATGTTGCAGCCACGGGCATGGCGCTCGACGACGACGAATACAGCCAGCTCTGTCTGCTCGGCGGTAATGAGGAGTGAACGGGTCAATGCGATCAATGCGCATAACAGTTTTGTTACTTGTCGCAGTCCTGCTCGCGAGCTGCGCGCGTGCCGGCGACTCGATCGCGCCGGCCGGCGCTGCGACGCGGCACGTGCGGCAGGCCACTGTTAGCTACGCGCCGCTTTACAGTTTCCGAAACAGTCCCGACGGAAGATATCCCGACGCCGGTTTGGTTGCGGTGTCGGGGATACTGTACGGCACGACCAGCTTGGGCGGTGCGGATTCTGAGGGCACGGTTTTTTCGCTGACTAAAACCGATAAGGAGAGCGTGGTCTACAGTTTTAAAAGCTCAGGCGATGGCGAATCCCCGTTCGCCGGGCTCCTCGCCGTCGGCAGCGAGCTTTACGGCACGACGGCTGACGGCGGCAGGGGCGAATACGAAGGCACCGTCTTTAAAATCGGCGTGAACGGCGGCGAACGCGTCCTCTACAGTTTCACGGGCAGCAGTGGGGCGAATCCGTATGCGGGTCTGATCAAGCTGGACAACGACTTCTATGGCACGGCGTCTGCCGGCGGCAGCAACCACAACGGAACGGTCTTCTTGGTTTCGAAAAACGGCAGGGAGCGGACGATTCATAGCTTCGGCGGGGGTGACGGGGCAACTCCGAACGCAAGTCTGACCGCCGTCAAAGGCATCCTTTACGGAACGACGCAGTACGGCGGCAGCTCGGGCGAAGGAACGATCTTTGCCGTTTCCCCTTCCGGGACGGAGAGCGACCTTCACGATTTTGGAGAGGGTTCCGACGGTGCGGTTCCCCGCAATGCGGGGTTGGTTGCGATCGACGGCGCTTTTTACGGGACCACGTGTGCGGGCGGCACCCACGGGAACGGCACCGTTTTTCTGCTTGCGAAGTCCGGCTCGAAATACACGGAGCGCGTTCTCTACAACTTTGGCGACACTCCAGAGGACGGCAACTGCCCGAGCGCAGGACTCACCGTTCACGGCGGCGCGCTCTACGGCACGGCGTACCAGGGCAGCAGTTACGGGGAAGGCGCGATCTTCAAGGTGACGATTCTCGGAAAAGAGAGCGTGCTCTACAGTTTCAAAGGGAAACCCGACGGCGCAAATCCAATGGGGACGCTGCTCGCCGTCGGTGACACGCTTTACGGTACGACCTCACAGGGGGGAAATGGTTTTGGCACGGTCTTTCGGATCACTCCGTAGCCTTTCGTTGTGCGCGGCTGCGGTAGGCGTGCTGGCCGCATGCAGCGCCGGGAGTGCGACGACGGTGCCGGCGCGCACGACGATCCATCCGGGCTCGGGCTCGGGCAGCTCGCCGATCTCGCACGTCGTTCTGATCGTGCAAGAGAACCGTACCTTCAACAATCTCTTTGCCCAATTTCCCGGAGCGACCGGAACGGTCGTCGGAAAGGGAAGACAAGGCAAGGGGAAGCACGCGAAGACGATATCGATTCCTCTAACGGAGGTCAATCTCGAGGACAAGCTCAGCCTCAACCATCTGTACGTGTCATACCTGACGGCGTACGACGGCGGCAAGATGGACGGCTTCAACCAGATCATATTTCAAACGACCGGCAAGATGGAAAAGTCGAAGCCCTATGAATATGTGAACCCCAACCAAATCGCGCCGTACTGGACGATGGCCACAACGTATGGGCTGGCGAACGCAATGTTTCAAACGCAGGGTAGCGGAAGCTTTACGGCCCATCAGGACCTGATTCGCGGCGGGACCGCGCTCGACGGCATGTACGGAAGCAGCTCGAGCCTTATCGACGATCCGACGTCGTCGAAGATTTGGGGATGCGACGCGGCCGCCGGCACGGCGACGTCGTTGATTACCCTCACCCTTCAAGACCAGCACGGCACCGGGCCGTTTCCGTGCTCCAACGACTTTCCGTACGGAAGCTCCAGCTATCAAACGCTGCGCGATGTGATGGACGGCAAATCGCCGCCGGTCTCCTGGAAATATTACGTGCCCAAACTCGTGACAAACCAGCCCGGCGCGCTGTGGAACGCGTTCGACGTCATCGCGCCGGTGCGGTACGGCCCCGAGTGGGGCACCAACGTCAACTGGCCCGAAACCAACATTTTCAACGACATCTCCAACGGCAACCTCGCCGCCGTCTCCTGGGTGATTCCCGACGCGGCGAACTCAGACCACCCCGGTTACGGCTCCGACACGGGGCCATCGTGGGTGGCAAGCGTCGTCGACGCGATCGGACAAAGCTCGTATTGGGACTCGACTGCGATCATCGTCGTCTGGGATGATTGGGGCGGTTTCTACGACCCCGTGGCGCCGCCGCCGGCGGACGATCAAGGCGGCCCCGGCTTTCGCGTGCCGATGATCGTCATCTCTCCCTACGCGCGGGAAACCTCGTCGAGCCAGACGGGCTACGTCTCGAACACCGTCTACGGGTTCGGCAGCATCATTGCATTCATCGAAGAGACGTTCGATCTTGGAAGCCTGCAAACGACGGACCAGCGTTGCAACAGCATGGACGACATGTTCGATTTCAACCAGACTCCCCGCGGCTTTACGGTGATTCCCTCGAAGTATTCGAAGTCGTACTTTCTGCACCAGAAGCCGTCCGGGTTGCCGGTAGATACAGAATAGGCGCCGATATGCCGAAACCTATAGCATGAGGCTTTTGAGCGGCGTCCTCTTGGCAATTCTGGCGGGCTGCGCGAGCGCCCAGTCCCCGGCCATGCCCGGGGCGATGACGCCGGGGGCCGCGGTCGCGCCGGCTCGAAGCGCCGCCAACGACGGAGCCCGGGAAGCAAATAGTCCCAAGAACTGGAGCCTAATCTATGTTTCCAACGCGGTCGGCACGGTTACCGTCTACCGGTATTGGCAGCGCTTATACTATGCGACGTTGACCGGCTTCGCGACGCCCAAAGGCGAGTGCACCGATCAAACGGGCGACGTCTTCATAACGGACAGCACGTTGGAAGAGATCGTGGAGTACGGCCACGGCGGCTCGACGCCGATCAACGTCATCAGCGATGCAGGCTATCAGCCCTATGCGTGCTCCGTTGACCCGACGAGCGGCAAGCTCGCAGTGGCCAACTACTTGGACGCGAAGGGCGACGCGGGCAACGTCGCGATCTACAAGACCTTCAACAGTAAGCCGCAATACTATAATCCCTTCCTCGAGGGCTACGGCCCGTTGACATGCGCATACGACGACAACGGGAACCTTCTCATTGCAACCGAGTACAGCGTGGGCAGCTATGAGTACGCCGCGCTCTCCAGGCTGAAAAGGTACTACCACCGGTTCGTGCGGGTGGACATGCCGTACATCAAAAAAGAGCGGCCGTACGAGTACATCACCAACGTTCAGTGGGACGGCAAGTATTGGGCGATCACCAGCGCCGGCAATATCTCGCGGTTCACCATCACGAACCTTATCGACCGATACGAAGGCACGACCACGCTCTCGGCCAACGAAAACGGCCCGGGTCAGGTGTGGATCTCAAACGCCACCGGCGATCTCTCAGAGCAGGGCACGCAGGTCGTCGCCGCTGAGAGCAGCGGGGCCGTTCTTTATTGGAAGTATCCCGCCGGCGGCAGCGCGTTCGCGTCGATCAGCGACTACCTCGACGCGCCCTACGGCGTAGCGGTCAGTCCCAAGATTTCGAGCGGCAGCGAGCGCTAGCTGCGTTCCTCGGCGCGCGCGAGGAAAATGGTCCGGCGAGGGAGGCCGTGAACGATTCGGGGATGGTTCGGACCCTTCAATTCGCACTAGCCGCTTGTGTCGCCGTCGCATTGCTGCCCGGCTGCGGCGGTAGTTCGCCGCCGGTCCCCCTTCGACAGCCCTTCGACTCCGCTCAGAGTGACAATGGGAGGGCTCGGGGTGACAGTGTTCACGCTCGGCGTGGCACGGGCACTTCCAAATACATCCAGCACGTCGTGATCGTCATCCAGGAGAACCGCAGCTTCGATAATTTCTTTGCGACGTTCCCCGGCGCGGACGGCGCTACCGGCGGATGCATGAAGGGATCGGACTCGCTCCCGCGCCCGCAGACGACGAGTTCACATGGATGTCCGAGCGGCGACCAGTGGGTTCCGCTCAAAGAGGAGGATCTGTCCGAGCCCTGCGATTGGGCTCACGGGCGCCATAACTTCCTCACCGATTACGACGGCGGCGCGATGGACGAATTCAGCACGGAGGGCGGCGGTAACAAATGCCCCGGTGAGGCCGGCAAGAAGGCGTACGTCTACACCAACCCGTCGGAGATCGCGCCCTACTGGACGATCGCAAAGCAATACGTGCTAGCCGACCACATGTTCCAGACGCAAGGCAGCGGCAGCTTTACCGCGCATCAGGATCTGATTGCCGGCGGCACGATTCTCAATGCGAACAAGACGCGCAGCGTCGTGGACTTCCCAACGAGCATGCCGTGGGGATGCGACAATACGGATCCCAAGACCGTGACGTCGCTGTTGGTCTGGGAGCACCACACGGTCAAGGGCACGTTCGACGGCGGTCCGTTCCCGTGCTTCTCATATGCGACGCTTCGCGATCTGCTCGACGCCAAATCGGTTTCGTGGACCTACTACTCGCCGCCCGAACCCAACGGAACGGGCGCATTGTGGAATGCCTTCGATGCGATCGATGCCGTTCGCAACGGACCGGAATGGACGACCAACATCGAGAATTCGACCAAGCTCTTGACCGACATCTCCGGCGGCTCGCTGGCGAACGTTGTGTGGGTCGCGCCCGACGACAACAACTCCGATCATCCTGCGGTCACGCACGATTTAGGCCCGTCGTGGGTAGCCAGCATCGTCAACGCGGTCGGCGAGAGTTCGTATTGGGATACCACCGCGGTCATCGTCGTCTGGGACGATTGGGGCGGCTTCTACGACAATGAGAAACCGCCGTTCTTCGACCACTGGGGCGGCGTGGGCTTTCGCGTTCCGATGCTCATCGTCTCGCCGTATGCCAAAGTGGGGAAGAAAAGCCAGGGCTATATCTCACACACACAATATGAGTTCGGCAGCATTTTGAAGTTCGTCGAGAACGTCTGGGGCCTAGGACAACTGGGAACCACGGACACGCGTGCCACCAGCATCGTCGACTCCTTTGATTTTACGCAGCAACCGCGGAAGTTCACGCCGATCGCGTCATCGTACTCGCGCGCGTATTTCTTGCACCAGAAACCGTCGTACAAACCGGTCGACAGCGAGTAACTGGGTTCGCTAAGCGCTCTTGGCGTCGAAGGCGTGTTGCGCGGCGTGCACCTCGTTCATGTGGCGGTCGGCCCATTGCGAGAGCGCGCGCAGGGGGTCGTCGAGCGTGCGGCCGAGCGGCGTGAGCGAATATTCGACGCGCGGCGGAATCACCGGATAGATTTTCCGGACGACCAGGCCGTCGCGCTCGAGGTCGCGCAGAGTCTGCGTGAGCATCTTTTGGGAGATGCCGGTGATCGAACGGCGCAGGTCCGAGAAGCGCACAGGCCCGTCGGCCTCACCCAGAATCCCGATGATCAGAGTGGTCCACTTGTTGGCGATGCGGTCCAGCAGGGCGCGGGCCGGGCAGGCGCCGGAGTAGACGGTGGTGACGGTATCCATTGGGTGCCTATACTACTTTCGAGTGGCTTCTTGCACTTGGGGAGTCAGTATGTAATAGTTACTTACACACAGGAGCATACCATACCCGACGCCGCCAGGCAACCCAAGGAGATGTAACTCAGATGAATACCGTTCAAGAGAAAAACACTCAGATTTTCACGATCGATCCGATCCATACGAACGTCGGATTCAGCGTACGCCACCTCATGATCGCCAAGGTTCGCGGGCACTTCAAGGCGGTGGCCGGCACGATTGCGATCCCGCCCGGATCGGACGTACCCGAGGCGGTCGACGTCACCATCGAGGGCACCTCGATCGACACGCGCGAGCCGCAACGCGACGACCATCTGCGTTCGCCCGACTTCCTCGACGTTGCGACGCATCCGACTCTGCGCTTTGCGAGCACCTCGATTAGCGGAAGCCCGGATGCGTTTGAGATTCACGGCGACATGACGATTCACGGCACGACGCGGCCCGTTGTTCTCCATGCGACCTTCGAAGGCCGGGTCACCGATCCGTGGGGGAACTTGCGCGCGGGCTATGAGGCGAATACGACGATCAGCCGCAAAGATTTCGGGTTGACCTGGAATCAGGTGCTCGAAGCCGGCGGTGTGGCCGTCGGCGACGAGGTTCGCATCGAACTCAACGTCGAGGCGATCGCACCGAAGTAAAGCGCGGCCCGACCTCGGTTTTTCGGCACAACGGCTTCGCCCTTGCGAGGCCGTTGTCGTTTTGCGGCCGAACGTTGCGAGCGTCGGCGCATTCGCCGGGCAAGGAGCGGAGCGATGAGGAGTTTGGGCGTTGGTCGCGGTGCGTTCGGCCTCGGCGCGGCCGTTGTGTTGCTTGCCGGATGTGGCGGGACTGCGGTTTCGCCGGCGCGCGGGACGACGGCTGCGGTTCACGGCGGCCACTCGTGGATGCTGCCGGAAGGGAAGGGTGACGACCTGCTCTACGCCGATGCCGGCGGCGGGAGCGTTCACAGCCTCTACGTGTTTTCGTATCCAAAGGGTAAACTCGTTGGAACCATCAGCGAGCCCGACGCACAATACCAGCTAGGGCTCTGCTCGAATGCGAAAGGCGACGTTTTTGTTACGACGCTTTCCAATAACTATTACGGCGGGGCCGTCTACGAGTATGCGCACGGCGGTACAAAGCCGATTCAAACCCTCAACGAGTATGGCGTTTGGCCGTACGGCTGCGGCGTCGATCCGACCACCGGAGATCTTGCCGTGGCCAGCATCAACCTTGAGAGTGCCGCGAGCTGGGTCGAGGTTTATCGGGGCAGCACGGGAGAGCCGAAAGACTACTACGACAACGAAATAATCAACTACACGTTTGTGAGTTACGACGATAAGGGGAACCTATTCGTCGACGGGTCGGGCTCCGGTTCAAACGTAGAGTTCGGCGAACTACGTAAAGGCAGCGGCACGTTAATGAACGTCAATCTCGACAAGAATATCTACTGCTGCGGACAGGTTCAGTGGGACGGCAAGCACATCACAATCGAAGACGAGCAGGCCGCGGCGATTTATCGCCTCAAGTTTTCCGGCTCGGCCGGCACTGTTGTCGGCACGACGAGGCTCAAGCAGTGGAGTGGCGGCAGTACACAATCCTGGATACAGAGCGGCGCGCTGATTCAGCCGAACGGTAGCGAGATCGATTCGTGGCCTTACCCGCGCGGCGGGAAGCCCACGGTGAACATTTCCACTCCATCGTCGGCGTTCGGCGTAACGGTCAGCCTGCGGCCGTGAACCCCGCGCCGATCATCTCCATGCATATCTTTACCGTCGCGCCGTCGGCGCTCCCAGGCTTCATCAGCACCAATATCCTTGGAAACGCCACGCACACCACCTTCTGATCGCGTCGAAGTGGGAATCGGAACACGCTTGGAGCCGAACGCAATGGAATGAACAGATCGGCATGGCGGTGACGGATTTAATCGAAGGCAGTGAGAGCGACGAGTTCGAGCTGTACTCGCATATTGCGCCGTAAGCGCGGCACTCAGGATGACACGAGGGCGAGGGCGGCGGCTTGCTCTTCGGAAAAGCGGGCGCCTTCGGCGGAGAGCCGCTCGATCTCCGCGCTGCCGAGCTTTTCGTGCAGCGTGTTCATCAGCATTTCGTGGGTCCGGCGTTCCGTTAGCCCGCGTTCGCAGCCTTCGCTGAGGAACCACGCGTCGACGTAACCGCTCAGGCGCGCGCCGCGCAGAGCGTCGCCGTCCAGGGATGCGACCGTTGCGAGGTGTTGGATCGCGATTGCCACTTCGATAGGCGATGCAGCGCGCGCCAGGGCGAGCGCTTCGCGGGCGTCGACCCGCGCTCCGGCGACGTCACCGAGCGCGAGGCGGCAGGCGGCCGCGTTGGTCAGCGCCGTAATTTCGCGCTGCGTCGTGCGAGCGCGACGGGCCGCCTCGGCTGCTGCCTGGGCAAACTCGAGCGCGCGCTTGAAGTCGCCGGCGCGATATTCGAGTTCGCCCGTGTTGATGCGGATGAGGATCGCCTCTTGCTCGTCACCCAATGCCGTCATGAGCGCCAGCGCCTTAGTGTAGTCCTGGCGCGCGTCGTCAACTCGGTCGCGCCGGGCCGCCACGCGAGCGCGCATATCGAGTGCCACGGCATAGCGAAGCGACTGCGTTAGGCCGTTCTCTTGGCAAAGCCGCAGCGCCCGATCGTTCGCGGCTTCGGCTTCCTCGATGCGCCCGATCTGTAAAAAGCCCAAGCCCATCTGATAGAGACTGGCGACGTTTCCTTCAGGATCCCCGTGCGGCTCGTTGAGCTCGAGCGCGCGCGCAGCCGCGTCGACCTTATGCGTTCCAAACGTGACCGTCGAGAGCGCTCGCCATGCACGCGCCGCCATCAATGGTTCGACTGCGGCGTCGAGACGGGGAAGCACCGCCTCGAGCCAGCGGCGCGGCTCGGCGTAGCCATGATTCAGGCGCCAGATCCCGGTAAATCCGCAGGCGATCCGCGTGGCGAGCGAGACCTCGTCGGCCGACAACGCCCAGTCGATTGCGGCGCGCGCGTTTTCCAACTCGGGCTCGAACTCACGAACCCACGGCTCGATCGGACGCGACGGTCCGATTCCCCACGCGCGATCGGCGAGCTGTGCGACCCATTGAGCGTGCCGCCGCAGCAACGCCGGGCGATCGCCATTTTCCGCAAGCTTTTCGATCGCGAAGGCGCGCGTCAACTCGAGCAATCGGTAACGCGGCCGGCGCGCCTCGAGATCCGCGACAACGAGCGATTTATCCGCAAGCGAGAGCAGGAGGCCGACAACATCGGACGCGTCGAGCGCGCAGTCCGGCGCGACCGCCTCCACGGCTTCGAGCGTGCAGCCGCCGACAAACGCCGAGAGGTTTTCGAAGAGCCGTTGCTCCTGCGCCGAGAGCAAGTCGTAACTCCACTCGATCGTTGCGCGCATGGTCTGTTGCCGCGGCAGAGCGACGCGTTCGCCGCTCGTGAGGGTCCAAAAGCGTTTGTCGAGCCGCTCCGCGATCGCTTCAACCGAGAGGAGATCGACCCGCGCGGCGGCCAGCTCGATCGCTAGCGGAATGCCGCCCAAACGCCGGCAGAGCTCGGCGACGATCCGCGCGTTGCGATCGGTTAGCGCGAACCGGTGCGCGACGGCGCGCGCGCGATCGGTGAAGAGCGCGAGCGATCCGTAGGAGGCTAACTGCGTTGAGTCGAGCCGATGGATTGCCTCAGGTGCGGGCATGCTCAACGACGCTAAACGGTACGTGCATTCGCCTGCGGTGCGCAGCGGTTCGCGACTGGTCGCCAGGATGCGAATCCGCGGGCAGCCGGCTAAGATGGCGTCGGCGACCGTCGCCGCTTGCGCGACGACGTGCTCGCAGTTGTCCAAAATCAGCAGCAGCTGCTTGGCCTTAAGAAAGGCAACTAGCGCGTCGAGCAGCGAGCGATTGTGCGCTTCGGGCGCACGCACGGCCGCCGCGATTGCCGCAACGACCGCCTCGCTGCCAACCGGCGCCAGTCCAACGAAGCAAACCGCGCCGTCACCGCCGGCGGTCAGCCCGACATGCAGTGCCGTTTGCGTTTTGCCGATGCCGCCGGTCCCCGTGAGCGTGACCAGGCGATGCTCGCGCACCAGCGTCGCGATCTCGTCGAGCTCTGCGTCGCGCCCGACGAAACTGGTCAACGCCAGCGGCAACGTCGAGCGGTCGGGGTCATGGCGCGGCGCGCCCGAACGAGCGGCGGCCTCAAACTCGCGCCGTTGCTCGCCGCGGAGCGCGAGCGCCGTAGCCAATATCGCCAGCGTCTCCCGCTGCGGCGTCCGCCGGTAGCCGCGCTCGAGCGCGCTGATTCCGTCGCGGCTCATCCCCGCAAGCTCCGCGAGCGCCTGCTGCGAGAGCGCGGCACCCAGCCGGTGTTGGCGCAACAGCGTCCCAAAATCAGGCGGACCGGAAGGCCGACGCTCGTCCTGCATGACCCCAGGAGTCTTCGCGCCAAAAATGGCCGCGCCATTTGTCCGCATGTCCGTTCCGCAGCCCGGCGATTTACTGCATCATGGCTTAATGAGGGTTTCTTGCGTGGGCTTTTGCGTCGGCGTTCTGGTGGTTGCCGGCTGCGCGTCCCCTGGGGCGCCAAGCGCCCCATCGCCCTACGTCCTTCCCCTGAGCTTGTCGAAGGGTCAGGATGACCTGGCCAGGGCTGACAGCGCTCGTTTGTCACGCGCGACGCCGGCGTGCGCGGGAAGCCGCACCGGCCAGGCGCAATGCGACGTGCTCATCGAGCCCGGCGGGGCGCATCCAACGTACTCGGGATGGACCGCGTCGCAACTCGAGAGGGCGTACGACCTGCGCTCGGCCGCCAAGAGTAAAGGCGCCGGGCAGATCGTTGGCATCGTGGATGCGTACGACAATCCCGACGCCGCGAACGACTTCGCCGCGTACCGCTCCGGCATGGGTCTGCCGGCCGGCACGCTCGATAAATACAATCAAGAGGGCTCGCAGAGCAACTACCCGACGGGTAGCCCCGGTTGGGGCGTCGAGATCGATCTCGACATCGAGATGGTTTCGGCAAGCTGTCCGAACTGCACGATCTATCTGCTTGAGGCCAACTCCAACCAATGGAGCGATCTCGAAGCGGCTGAGGCCGAGGCCGTGAAGCTCGGAGCGACGATCATTAGCAATAGCTACGACGGCTCTGGCGCTAGCTGCAGCGATTACGATACGAAGGGCATCGAATATCTTGCAAGCGCGGGCGACAGCGGCTATGGCGTCTACATGCCGGCGGAATGCGACGGCGTCGTCTCCGTAGGCGGCACACAGCTCCAAACGTGCAACAGCAAGCGCGGGTACTGCGAGACTCCCTGGACGGACTCGGGTGGCGGATGCGCGACCGGCGAGAAAAAGCCGTGGTGGCAGGTGCACAGCAAGTATGCCGCGGACTGCGACGGCCGGCTTGCCAACGACGTTTCCGCGCTCGCCGTCGACGCCGCTGAATACGATAGCTACGAGGAGGGCGGTTGGATTACGGTTGACGGTACCAGCATCAGCTCACCGTTTGTGGCCGGCATTTTTGGGCTTGCGGGCAACTCGACGAAGCAAGACGGCGGCAGAACGTTCTGGGTTCCGGCGTGGCATCACCTGCACCTTAATACGGTTGGCGGCGTGCGCTACAGCGCAGTAGGCGGCTGGGGCTCGCCAAAGGGGATCAGGGCCTTCTAGAACGTTGTCGTCCTTCGTGCTTCGACTGCGCTCAGCATGACATTACCGCGGCCAGCATTACATTAGATCAGGATGACGACGTCCTAGACTGCTTCTAGAAAGGTTTACGGACCACCGCGGTTGGGGCACACCGCATGGGGTCGGCGCGACTCTCGGGGGCTGCGCCGTTCCGTGATAGGCAAGCGGCCTCGCGTTAGCGAGGCCGCTTCCTGCCAAGCGTCGTTGCAAGTTACGAGTCATTCAGAGTCGGGTGCGAAGTAATCGTCGGGGAACTGGCGCATGAAGAACTTCGGCGGCAACGGCGCGTGGATCTTTACGAACTTGGCCGGCGCTTGGGAGAAATCGAAAGAGTCGGCCGGTGAGTTCGCGCGCGTATCGGCCTTTGCCATCTGAGGGAGACCGAACAGATCTTCGGCGAAGCGCAGCACGCTGGCCGTTTCGTAGTGAGTGTGCGAGACATGATCGTGTAAGACGTATGGCGAGAGCATGACGAGCGGTACGCGGAAGCCTAGGCTGTCGCGATCCTTGTATTCGGGTGCGACGGGGTCGTAAAGGCCGCCCCAATCATCCCACTGGATGAAGATCGCTGTCGAGTTCCAGAACTTGCTTTGGCCCACGGTGTTCACCAGCGCCGAAACCCACGACGGTCCGTAGTCATCCGGACAGTTGGTGTGGTCGGAGTCGTCGCAGACGGGCGTGATCCACGTGAAGTTTGCGAGATATCCCTTGCGCACGTCGGTTATGAACTTCCAGTTGGGGGAGATGACGTCTTTCTTCCAGTCGGGCCCATTGTAGATGTGCTTGATGGCTTGATAGCTCGACCACGTTCCGCCGTCGCCGCTCGAGCCGCTACCGTATTGGCTGGCGTAAAAGCGCCACGAAAGATCCGCTTTGTCGAGCTCGTCGCCCAGCGTTTGATAGTCGTAACAGGCCTTCCGATGCCCGGTGACGACGCGCTCTTTGGTGATCAGCGCGACTTCGGCTTGCTCGTGATTCTGGCAACCCCAGTAGCCGTCGGGCAAATCGGCACTCCAGGCGGCTTGCGCGGCGATGATGTATTGATGCGCGACGAAGCTTTCGTCGAGCTGTGACTGGAACATGCGATCGGCAAGCGCGCCTTCGTGTGCCATGTCGAAATACGGCTTGGATTGATAGTGCGGCACGTACACGTACTGCGGGTATTTAAGATTGCCGTCGGACCACTCGTTATTGAATCCGTTCATCTGGCAGTCGGTTCCGGGCAGCGCGCCCGTACCGTTGCACGCCGCGATCATCGCCGCCACGGAGTGATCGATATCGTAATCAGCGCCGAGCTTCGACGGTTTGAGTTTGATCGTTCGGCCCTCGGAGTCTTTGCCTTCCGTGACCGTGTAGGCGCCCGGGTAGCCGTAAAACAGGTTGTTGAAGCTGCGGTTCTCCTGGACGATGTAGACGATGTGCGTGATCTTGCCGGCCCCCGTCGCGTTGAGCGCACGCAGCGCGTTGCCCCTTTGCATGTAGGGCAACGACCCTTGCGAGCCCAAGCCGGGCGAGCCAAGCGAGCAGGCCCCGAGCACGGCCGCTCCCGCACAAATGCCAAGCATACAGCGGATAAAAGCTGGAATCCTCATCTACGTCCCTCCATGTAAGCAGCAACGGATTCGCCGAGGGTTTGATTTCACCGGGGAGAGCCCGGTTCCATCGCGCCGGCGGCCCAGAGGCCCGAAAGGTTCAGACTTTTTTCACGTTTGTTCACGAGGATATGCTCGAAAGTGGAGCGATTTGGTTTGCGTTGTCCGTCGCAACGGGTGTGGGCCTTCTTACTAGCACTGTCAGTTTCGGCGTGCGGCGGGCCGGGAATGCCGGCTGCGCCGTCCGCGGCGCCGATAGTGGGCGTAAAGCGGCAGTCGGCCGGCCTCGGTCCGGTCGTAGAGTCGAAGTTCGGCGGCGAGATCTTCGGCTGGGATATCGACCAGAACGGGAACGACGGCGTCCTGACGGAGACCATCGTTCAGCAAAGCGGCATGGACCTCAACGCCATTGAGACCTTCGACCTGTCCAGCGGCCAGATTACGAAGGTCGTGCAAAAGCGAATACAGCCCAACTCCACCGAGCCCGTCGTGAGAGCGATTGCCGGAAGCGATGTCGGAATCATCGACGTCGAGCACGACCCAGGCCTGCAGCGCAATGACACGTTCGATCTCATCAGCCCCGTATCGGGCAACAAGATTACCGGCCACTCGAAGACGCCGCACCCCGTCAACATCGTCCCGAACTTTATGACGAACAACCAGGCATCATCGAGCCAAGTGATGTTCGCCGCTTTCGACAACCATGGGAGCGACCAGCCCGTGATGTTCACGTACGACACTGCAATGAATAAGTGGGGACAGCGGCGCGAGTTTTCCCGAAAAGACCTCTTTAACACCAACTTTCACGTCTATGCGGCAATAGATCCCACGACGAACGAGGCCGTGACGGGCTACCTCAAGCGGACGCGCTACAATCCGCACGAATCGCCGACGATCTATATCATGGATGCCGCCACCGGAAAGCATTTGCGTAGTTTTTACGGCGTCGGCTACGGTTTTCCAAACGGCATGGCGATCGATCCGACGACTGACACGATGTGCACGACGACGACCGGCGACATGGACGTTGAGTTTTACAACCTATCGAGCGGAAAAGGCAAAGCCGTTCAAATTCCGGTGCTCTTTGGCGGCGGCGCGGAAACCAACGGTGCGGCCGTCGCGGCCGATCCGATTCATCACCTCTTTCTGGTGGCGCAGTTGAACTCGACCTTTTCGTCGACGGGCGGAAGCACGGTCATCGTTTACGACGAGCGCGGCAAGCTCGTTGAGTTCATCAACGGCTTCAACTTTCTGGAACTTGATTCGGTGGTGATCCCGCACCTGGCCGTGGTTCCCTCAAAACGCATCGGGTATGTGGACGGCCCCAACTCCAACGAGCTTCAGGAGTTCACGTATTAGCAAGTTCGCCCCGACCGCATAGAATATTTAAAGCCGGCACGGTCCGGCAGCGAGGAGTGGGGCAGATGGGGTTTGCAGCTTTCAGCCGATCAGCGTCAGGCGTCGTTTTTCACGGCCGGAGCAATCAGCGCGGAGCCGTTGCGAACGATCGAGGGCAGAAAGACGCGGCTGAACTGCTCAACCAGCATCTTGGTTCGCTAATCGGGGGCATCGTCGCCCTTCGTCGATTGCCATTAACCCCCGGGCGCGGGATGGAGACTGGCTGGGGCGTTTCGATGGTGTCGGCTGCTGGCTTGATACACGAAGCAGCCCCGGGTTCGACTCCGGGCGCTCCAGCCGCGCAGCTCGCTGCTGTTGTGAAGTCGTTGCCAGCGTGCTATTGTTGGTCATGTATCAGGCCAGCAGCACACCGAAACGCGCGAGGCGCTGCAGTAATGCGGCGCCTCGTCTTATAAGGAATTGTTGCGATCGGCGCTGAATCTTAGTGAGATAGTACTATGCGACGTTCCGTAGCAGCCTTTGCGGTAGCGACCGGTTTGGGCGCACTCTCCCTCTTATCGGCGTGCTCGAGCGGAGCATCGCCGGGAGTTAGCTCGGTGCTTCCGAATGCCAGCGTGAGCCAACCCGAGGGATCGTGGATGGCCGGCAATGCGACGAATCAAGATCTGTTCTACATCTCGGATCGCGGCACCAACAACGTCTACGCGTACTCATATCCCCAGGGCGTGCTGGAAGGCACGTTGACCGGCTTTCATAGTCCGGCCGGGCTATGCGTTGATAAGGCGGGAGACGTTTGGGTCTCGGAGCAAGACTCAGGTAAGATAAAAGAATACGCGCACGGCGGTACCAAGACGATCGCGGTATTGGACGATCCAGGCGAAGTACCGGTGAGTTGCGCAGTCGACCCCAGCACGGGAAATCTCGCGGTCGCCAACTACTACCGGCGCAAAGACCAGCGCCATGGCAACATCGCGATTTTTACGGATGCGAAGGGCAAGCCCACATTTTATATGGGTTCAATAGGGCTGTACGGCTATTTCTGCGGCTACGATGATAACGGGGACCTGTTCGTCGACGGAACGAGCCACAAGAGCGCTGGTTTCTTATTTGAGGAGCTTGCCAAAGGCAGCGCCAGATTGCACAATATTACCCTAACCGGCGGAACGATTTATTTTCCCGGGCAGGTTCAGTGGGACGGCAAGTACGTAGCCGTCGGCGACCAAACCTACGAGCGCAAGCTAGGTGCCTCGGCAATCTTCAGGACGACCGGCGCAGGCGGAAAAATCGTGGGCGTTACCACGCTTATCGGCTACGGGGATGTCGTTGAGTTCTGGATCGAGCGCGACACGCTGGTGGCGCCCAACTATAGCGCTCGCCTCGCGCTGTTGTACAAGTACCCTGCAGGCGGTTTCCCGAAGCGAACCGTCACCGGCTTGCGGCAACCGTTCGGTGCCGTGGTCAGTCTCGCGCACGGCGAGTAGCTGCTCGCTCACGGGGACGTACGCGCTCGACACCGAATCGTTACTTTGCTCTCGAGAAAATGTCCATGAGGGGGAACGATGCTACGCTCGAATTCGCGCATATCACTTTTCGCTAATTTAGCCACTCCGCTTCGACCGATTGTCGTTGGCACTATTGTCGCGCTGCTTGTCGGATGTTCGGGGCACGCGACTTCCGGGACGATCCCGCCGGCCGGCGAGCCGATGACGGCTTACGGTTCGACCGCAGAGTTGATGAACGCCGGCGCAAAGGTCAAGCAATACGCGTACGTGGCGAACTACGGGTCCAGCAACATTTCGGGATACTCGATTAACGCGAGCAGCGGTGCGTTGACGCAGGTGAAGGGGTCGCCGTTCGCGGCGGACGAGGGTGCCATTGCCGTAGCGATCGATCCGACGGGCAAGTACGCCTATGCGCCCGACGACGGATCCACGAGTGTCGATGCGTATGCCATCAACGCGAGCACCGGGGCATTGACTGCCGTAAGAGGTTCGCCGTTTACGGCCGGCAGCAGCCCGATCGCCGCCGCCGCCGATCCGGTTGGCAAGTACCTCTACGTCGCCAACTATGGATCGGGAAACGTTTCGGCCTTTTCCGTCAACGCAAAAACCGGCGCGTTGACGCCCGTGAGGGGGTCGCCGTTTTCGGCGGATAGCAATCCGATTGCGATAGGCCTCGATCCCGGCGGCAAGTTCGTGTACGTTGCCAACTACACTGCCGGTGACATCTCGGCGTATAAGATTGACGGTAAAACCGGTACCCTGACGCCGGTCAAAGGCTCTCCGTATGCCATCGGCTCGGGGATAACCGGTGCGGAAGTCGACCCCAAGGGTAAGTTCCTCTACGTCCCCGACGCTACATCGGGCAGCGTTTTTGCTTTCGAAATTAACGCGAGCACCGGCGCCTTGACGGCGGTGACGGGATCGCCATTCGCCGCCAGCGGCGCACCCGGCGGCATATCCATCGCGCCTTCGGGCAAGTTCGTATATACGCCCGACCAAACCGTCGGCAACGTTTTTGGCTTCACGATTAACGCGAAGACCGGCGCGCTGACGGCAGCACCGGGCTCACCGTGGCTTGCAGGCGTCGATCCAACCGGCTTCACCGTAGACTCAACCAGCAAGTTTGGTTACGCTGTGAATTTCAGCTCGGCGAATATCTCCGCGTATAAAATCGGAAGTAACGGCGCGCTGACCGCCGTGAAGGGGTCGCCGTTTAGTTCCGGCTCGAGCCCGGAGTGGATGGCCATCTGCGAAGTTGCAAAGGGCGCCTGCAAGCCGCCACTTCTTTAGGGGCCCGATCGCAACTGATCGATTGCGTTGACGGCGTAAATCGACGGAGGCATGGCGCCCGCGATCATCTGTTGAAGCAATCAGGCGAATGCAGACGCGTGGAGATTTTCTCACAACTGCCGGTGCGCTTGCCGCGCTGGCGCCAACGTCCGGCGCGACGCCCCTACCCGCCGCATCCTCGGCGGGGCCGCCCTCAATGGAAGATGTCCTTCCACGTGGCTTCGAGATTGCGACGTTTGATGCGGTGCTCGCGACGTCCGCAAAGCACAAGCACCTTTTCGCGTGCATCTCGGAAGTAGCGGTGGCCCTGGCCGCGACGCGCAGCACGCTCAACGCCTACCACGTGCTCGGCGTGCCGGCGAGCGAGGTTGCGCCGGCGGTGGTTTTTTACCACGGCGTGTCGGTGCTGTATGGGTTCGACGACGCGATGTGGAGTCGCTACGTGATTCCGACAAACAGCGCACCGGCAAGCGATGCGAAGGAGAAGATCACGAGCAATCCGATTTTGAAGAAGAAGAAGGACGGGGACTGGGATACGTCGGCGCCGGCTTTGATCGCAGACGCGAATGCGCACTTCTTCGTTTGCAATCTCGCCACTCATGGCTACGCCACGCGAATTGCTAAGCAGCTTCATTTGCCGGCCAGAGCCGTTTATGAGGACCTGGCGAGCCACCTAATCCCTAATGTGATGCTGGTTCCGGCCGGCGTTTGGGCGATTGCGGCGATCCAGGAGCGCCAGTACACGCTGCTGCAGTTTTCGTGAGGCTGTAGCTGTTTCCGCTGGGCGGTACGAGCGGGCGAACGCCGCCCTCGGCCTAGCGACACCGTTCGGAGGCAGAAAAAGCAAACTGGGGAATACTTTTGCTATGAGCGTTCAGGGCCGCCGGCCGAGCCGAACGTCCGCGCCCCTCGTAGATATCGCCGGAATTTTACGCAACGCGCTGCCGCATGGCAACGTAGTGGGGGAAGTCGAGCCGGCGCAGGCCGCGGCGCTTCAGGCGGTGGATCGCCTCCGGGCCGGGCACGAAAACGGCGAGCGGCTCCACGCGATCGTGAGCCGGTGCGATCTCCAGGGCCAGCCTCATAAAGTCGTGGCCGGGGATCTTGGACTCTCCCGAAGCCAGTTCTACCGCGATCTTGCGCTGGCGCGGCGCATCGTCGCCGAAGAAATCAGCGCAGACATGGCGCGCTCAATCTCCGGACTTGCGGTAGAAGGAGCGTCGTTCGGTACTCGGCTGCAGACGGCGATTTCGCTTGCCGGGTCCGGCCACGCCAATGCGGCCGTCGGTTACTTCGCGCCGGTCGTGGCGACGATGACGGGTGCGGAACGAATTTGGGGACACGCCGTTCTGGCCGAGCTTTTCCTTGGCGACGGCGACGTCGGTGCCGCCGAACGCGAGCTTCAACGCGCGTTTGCGCTCAATGGCGACGAACGTGGGCTTGGTTTGGCTCGAGCGCTGCTGGCCAAAGCGACGCTGCTGTACGAGACGGGGCGGGAGTCCGAAGCGTCAGCTTCCTTGGAACACTCGATTATGCAGATCGAGTCCCATGCGGCTGCATCGCGCTCTCCGCTCGCACGCGACACGTTGAGTTCGGCGCTATCGAGCCTCGCGTTTTGCTACTTCGAGCGGGGCGATTTTAAGGCCGCCGCCACGACGCACGCGAAAAACCCGGCTGCCTTGGAAGGCGTATTCGTATCGCCGGCGGTGCGCATGGCGTACCTGAAGATTGACGCGATGCTGGCATGCGACAGCATTGCAGGGCCGGCGCGGGCCCGCGAGGCGTGCAGCGCGTTCCACCGTTTCGCCGTTGCACACGGTCTCTTAGACGAAGTCTCGCATGCGTTGCTTCAGTTAGGCGGCCTCGCGCGGATCGAGCGGCGTCTCGACGACGCGCAGCGGTTGGCGCAAGAGTCGTTGGAACTTCAATATGCAATCGGTCGCCGAAACGCGCCGGCCCTGAGCCTGCTCAGCTGCGTCGCTTTCGACAAGGGCGCGTACCACGACGCGGTTCGCTTAGCCCGAGAAACTCGAGCTGAGTCGGCAAGCGGCTCGCAGACTTGGTGGCACTCGCACTTGGCCGAGGCCGAGGCCCTCGCGCAGGCCGGGCGGCACGACGAAGCGCGCGCCATCTGCGATCGGGTGAGAGATGAGACCGGCGACCGGGATGCGCGCATCGCGGCATGGGGTCGTCGCGTCGAAGCGCGGATCTTCGAGCGCCTCGGAAATGAGAGTGCCGCCTATCGCGCGGCCGGAAGCGCCCTCGAAATCCTGGGGAAAAATGCGCCGCCGTTCTACCGCCTCAAGAGCCTCTTGATTGCGCAGCACCTCCGCCCGGCACATTCGCAGCGCGAACAGATTCGCGGCCTCACCGCGGTTCTCGGATGGAGCGCGTATGGGACCTAGACGGGACCTAACCGCCAGGGTTCGCTTGGGGGGCGCCGCGTAGCTCAGTTCGTCGGAGGACGAAATGAGAGGTTTCCATCTAGCATCGGGCATTCCGCCGCGAACGGCGACCGTATCGTCGGTCGCCTGTTTTGCTGTGGCTGTGTTCCTCTCGGGGTGCGGTGGACAATCCGGCGCCCTTCGACAACCCTTCGACGGAGTTTATCCGGCTCAGCGTGACATTGCAATGACGATGCCGCATTACGTGCAGCGGCCGGTGCATCCGGATCGGAACCGATCGTCGATGTCGCACGATGCTAAGAAGGGCCCGGCGCTGCTTTATGTTGGAGACGACTCAACGGACGACGTCTACGTCTACGACTACAAGAGCGGCAAGCCGGTTGGAACGCTGACCGGTTTCGACGGGCCGTACGGCGAGTGCGTCGACGGCAAGGGCGACATCTACGTTGCGAACTTCGACGCGGGTAATGCGGTCGAATACGCGCATGGCGGCACCGAGGTCCTCAACACCTACAACTCAGGCGGCACGCCGATCGGCTGCTCGGTCGACTCCAAGGGTGACGTCGCCGTCACCAGCTTCGATCCGGGGGAAGTCACCGTTTATGCGAAGGGCAACCCCAACAAAAGCACGACCTACGGCGAAAGCTCGTGCACATACTTTTGGACAATGGGCTACGACGACAAGGGCAATCTCGTCGGCGGCGGCGAGACTTCGTCCGGCAAAGGTTATATCTGTGCTCTTCTGGCCGGCGCAAAGAAAATAACGTTACTCTCGACAAGCGGCATCACGATTGACTTCCCCGGCGGCACGACTTGGGACGGTAAGTATTTTGCGCTCATGGACCAAGGGGGTGATTTCCAATCCGGCCTCGTTCGGGCCACCCTCAAGGGCACGACTCTCTACTATATCAGCGAAACGACGCTCAGCGACGATTGCTACAACGACTACGTTGACGTCGTGAACCCGTTCATCGCCGGCAAGACGAATACGCTTTTTTACGGGAAGCAAGGCAACGCCATTGTCGGTCCCAATTTGTGGTGCCCAGACGGAGGCGAAGGTAAAGTGGATTACTGGCGTTACCCAGCAGGGGGACTGCCCTACAAGGACCTTACCGCGCCTTCCGAGCCCTACGGCTCGGCCGTAAGCATCGCTCAATAGCGCACTAGTATTTATTGGAAAGGATGGCAGCCATGAAAAGTTTGAGGTCGGGTTTCCACGGGGCGTTGCTGTTTTCGGCGGCTGTGATCCTCGCGGGGTGCGGCGGGGGAACGCAGAGCAGCTCAGCGTCGTCGCCCGTCGTCCTTCCCCTGAGCCTGTCGACGGGTCAGGGTGACAAAGCCGAGCGCGCCGTTGCGCTGACGATGCCGCACTACGAGCAGCGAGCGATGCATCCCGATCGCAACAGATCGTCGATTTCGCCTAATTCGATAGCGACGAAAAGGCTGCTTTATGTTGGGGACGACTCCACGAACGACGTTTACGTCTACAACTACAAGAGCGGAAAGTTGCTCGGGACGCTGACCGGCTTCGACGGGCCCTACGGCGAGTGCGTCGATGGAAAGGGCGACATCTACATTGCAAACTTCGATGCAGGTAACGTGGTCGAATACACGCGTGGCGGCACGAAGTTGCTCAACACCTACGAATCGGGCGGTACGCCGATTGGCTGCTCGATCGATTCCAAGGGTGACGTCGCCGTCACCAGCTTCGATCCGGGTGAAGTCACGGTTTATCCCGGCGGCAACCCCAGCAAAGGCACCACCTACAGCGACAGCTCGTGCACATACTTGTGGACGTTGGGCTACGACCGCAGAGGTGACCTCATCGGCAGCGGCGAGACCTCGTCGGGAGGGCGTGGATTCTGTGCCCTACTGTCCGGATCGAAGAGCATGACGTTGCTCACGACGAGCGGCATCACGATCGACTTCCCGGGCGGCGCGTCGTGGGACGGCAAGTATATCGTGCTCGTTGACCAAGAGGCGGGTGGCACTTACCAGACCGGCCTCGTTCGGGCCACCCTCAAAGGCACGACTCTCTACTATGTCGGTGAGACGAGCCTCAGCGACGATTGCTATAACGACTACACTGACGTCGTAAATCCGTTCCTCGTCGGCAAGACGAACACACTATTTCACGGAAAACAAGCCAAGGCGGTTATCGGTGCCAACTTGTGGTGCCCGGACGGAGGCCATGGCAAAGTGGACTTCTGGCATTACCCTGCGGGCGGATTGCCCTACAAGAACCTTACTGCGTCTTCCGAGGAGCCCTACGGCCAAGCCGTAAGCATCGCGCCATAACACGCTTTGTTTGAAAGGAATCATAGCCGTGAGAAGTTTGCGTTTCGGGTTATCGGGGGGCCTAGTGCTTGCCGCCGCTGCGTTGCTCGCGGGCTGTGCGGCGTTGCAGTCTTCGACCAGTGCTTCCGGCGCCTTGCCGCAAAGCGGCAACGCGACCCCGCTCCGGTTGCAGCGTGACGCGGCCTTAGCCGTGCCGCACTACGTGCAGCGGTCCGTGCACCCCGATCACGGCAGTTCGTGGATGCTGCCGCAGGGGACGGGCGGCAAGTCGGCTCTGATTTACGTCGGAGACGATTCGACGAACGACGTCTACGTGTACGACTACAAGAGCGGCAAGTCGGTGGGGACTCTTACGGGGTTTGACGGGCCGTACGGCGAGTGCGTTGATGCGAAGGGCGACGTCTACATCGCAAACTTCGATGCAGGTAACGCGGTCGAATACGCGCATGGCGGTACCGAGACGATCAACACTTTCGACTCGGGCGGGACGCCGATCGGCTGTTCGGTCGATTCGAAGGGCGACGTCGCCGTCACCAGCTTCGATCCAGGCGAAGTCACGGTTTTTGCCGGTGGCGACCCCAGCAAAGGCACCACCTACACGGGTTCCTGTACGTATGTGTGGACAATGGGCTACGACAGCCGCGGTAACCTCATCGGCGTCGGCGAGACCTCGTCCGGCGGGCGTTGTTACGCGGGGCTGCTGTCGGGTGGCAAGAGCATGTCGTCGCTCTCGTTCAGCGGTACGATCGACTTTCCGGGAGGCACGATGTGGGACGGCAAGTACATCGCGCTGGGCGACCAGGAAGCCGATGGAACGTTCGATACCGGCATGATTCAGGCAACGCTGTCGGGTTCGACACTGACGTCTCACGGCGAAACGATTCTGACTTGCAACGGCAGCGCTTATACGGACGCGGTTAATCCATTCATCGTCGGAAAGAAAAACACGCCGATTAACGACCGGCAAGCGAAGGTTGTCGTCGACTCGTGTAGTGAGGGTGGAATCGGGTTATGGCACTATCCCAAAGGTGGCAATCCGTTCAAGAACATCGGTATCGGTGATGAGCCCTACGGTATTGCCGTAAGTCTCGGAAGATAAGCTGTACCTCAAGCCTCGGAACATAGCTTTGGCAAATAAAAAGGAGAGGATTCATGAAGACGCTTGTACGGGAAGGTGCGCTCTTAGGCGCCGTGGCGTTACTTGCGGGCTGCGCGGGGTTGCAATCTTCAAACGGCGTGCCCGGGTCGTTGCCGCAATGGACTAGCGCGACGCGGTTGCCACCGTTACGGGTGCAGCGTGACATGGCCTTGATGACGCCGCACTACGAGCCGCAAACCGTGCATACCGACCACGGCAGTTCGTGGATGCTGCCGCAGAAGAAGAAATCGGTTCTCATCTATGTTGGGGCGAGCAGCGAAGTTGACGTCTACGATTACTCGACCGGCAAACTGGTGGGAACGCTTGCGGATGCCGGCGGATCTTTCGGCTGCGTTGATGCCAAGGGCGACGTCTACATCGGGGAGTTCGACGGGCAAGACGTGGTCGAATATGCGCACGGCGGCACCAAGGCGCTCAACACCTACGAGCTATCGGGCGGCACGCTGATTGGCTGCTCGGTCGATTCCAAGGGTGACCTCGGCGTCACGAGCTTCGACCCAGGTGCAGTCACGGTTTTTGCGCGTGGTAACCCGAAGAAAGGCACTAACTACAGCGGCGCGTGCACGTACGTATGGGCGATGGGCTACGACCACAGCGGTAACCTCATCGGCGTCGGCGAGACCTCGTCCGGCGGTCGTTGTTACGCGGGGCTGCTGTCGGGTGCCAAGAGCATTTCGTCGCTGTCGTTCAGCGGAACGATCGATTTTCCGGGAGGCACGATGTGGGACGGCAAGTACATCGCGCTGGGCGATCAGGAAGCCGGCGGAACATACGATACTGGTGCATATCCCTCGACGCTGTCGGGCTCGACCCTTTCGCCAGTCGGAAGCGAAGTCACGTTCACCGACACTTGCTACAACGATTATACCGACATTGTTAATCCGTTTATCGTTGGGAAGAAGAACACGCCGATTAACGACAGCCAAGGCAAGGTCGTCGTCGGCACAAATCTTTGGTGCCCCGATGGTGGCGCTAGCCCCGGCATCGAGTTCTGGCACTATCCTCAAGGCGGCAAGCCCTTCAAGAACTACAGTCAGGACTCCGGAACGGTTTTGACCGTCAGCATCGGGACGTAGAGCTTGACGTAGCTCTCGGAGCCGCCCTTCGTCCTTCGTCCTTCGTCCTTCGACTGCGCTCAGGATGACATTACTGCGCTCAGGATGACATTACTGCGCTCAGATGACATTACTGCGCTCAGCGTGACGATGCGGGGGCTAGGTGTGATCGTGGGGGCCAAGGAGGAAGGGGGGGTGGGCGCTCGGTATCCTTAGCCGCAATGCGCACGACCTTATGGGGCCGCTGCCTGGCTCTTGCCTCGCTGACGTGAATCGTTTGAGGGACGAGCACGGAATTGGGCCGGAGGGACATTCCCTCGGGGAGCGGGGATTCCAACCGGAAGCCGACCCTATGGACCGGCTCCAGCTTTCCTATTTACCGATTCGGAGAGGCTACGAGCCGGCGAAAATCGCGGCTGCCGCGGCAGCCGTGGCCGCCTTGCTCGCGGTCTTCCAGCTCTTCTTTCGCTACGAGTACTTGAGCGGCGGGAGCGCGGTCTATCGGATCGACCGCATCACGCATCAGGTCTGCCGCGTCGTGGACGGCCTCATCGATTGTGCTCCGACCCCGAAGAAGAAGACCTTCAGCGTCAGCACCAGCACCAGCATCAGCACCAGCACCGCCGTCAAGTAGCTGCTTCGCCGCGCGTGCCCGCGGGTGGCGGGATCGCGACCGGCTTTTGGTTTGCTGCTTTAAGTGTGGCGTTGACGGCGGGGAGCGAGGCTCTCCACGCGTCGTAGGCGGTTGCCCGCGAGGCGTAGTCGCGCTCGAGGCGCGCGTAAAGCGTGAGGCTCGCCTGTGCGAGCGGCTCGTCGCCGGTTAAGTTGAGGGCGTCTTCGCGTAGCTGCCCCGGTTTCTGAATGAAGTCCTCGAAGCTCTGCGGCGACGAAGTGAGCGTCGCAACCAGCGCGTCGATGGCGTCGATCGCCGCTTGTACTTTGGCCGCGGTCGCCGTGTCGGCAGGCTTGAGTGCCGCCTTGTCGGCAACCATCGTTGCGCGAGTGTCGTGCAAGTTATTGAGCATGGTATCGATGCGTCCCACGAGGTTGTAAGCGCGTCGTTGCGCCTCGAACGCCGCCTGGTACTCCGCGGGGGTCGTGCGCGATTGCGGATCCGCGAGTTTGACCAACGGAAAACGATACGTCGTGCCGTTGAGGTGAAAGACCATAACGTAGCGGCCGGGCGGAAGCGCCGGGCCCTCGTCGGGGCCGCGGAAGAAGAAGGGCGCGCTGTCATAGCGGGCGGGTCCGTCGATCGTGAAGTCGTAATCGAACTGATTCTTACCGTCGGTGCGAGTCAACCAGTACGACTCGCCTTCCTCGCCCGTAAAGACGTCGTGTTCGCCCGCGACGTGGCGCAAGAGATGACCGTGGAGATCGTAGATTTCGATCGTCGGGCGCTTCTTGGCCTGCGCCGGCAACCAGTAGTAGAGCGTTGCGACGGCACCGCCGCCGCCCAATAAACTTGCCCCGGGCTGTTGCGCTTCAAAATCGGTGTAGTTTCCTTCGTCGTCGCGATAGCTGATGAGATCGGTCGCGGGACGCGGACCGATGACCAGCGCTGCCGTCGGGATCGAGCATGCCGACTGCTGCACGGCTCGAATGTCGTCCATCACCCAGATCGCGCGCCCGTGTGTCGCAATGACGAGGTCGTCGAACTGCGGCTGGATGCGAATGTCGCGGACTTCAACGGCCGGCAGGTTGTTCTGGAAGCTCTGCCAGTTTGATCCGCCGTCGCACGAAATGCGAATCCCGCGGTTCGTGCCGGCATAGACGATGTTGCGATTGAGGGTGTCGGGGCGAACGGCACGCACGTATTCGCCGGCGGGAATGCCGCCGGTAATCTTCTGCCACGTCGCGCCGTAGTTGTGCGTAACGAAAACATAGGCGGCATCGTCGCCCATGGCGTGGCGATCGGCGGACACGTAGGCCGTTCCGTCGACCAGGGTGGACGGGGCAACGGTTTCCACGGAACTATCGGCCGGAAGAGCCGCCGGCGTGACGTTGCGCCAGTGTTTGCCGCCATCGCGCGTGAGGTAAACGAGGCCGTCGTCGGATCCGGTCCAGATTTCGCCGCTGCGCCGAGCGGAGGTTTCGATGTCGAGAATCGTGCCGTAGTTCTCGGCGCCGGACTCGTCCTGCGTCACGGAGTTCTTTGCGATCTGCTGTTTGGATTTATCGTTGCGCGTGAGGTCGGGGCTGATCTCCTTCCACTGCTTGCCGCCGTCGCTAGTCTGGAAGAGTACGTTGGCCCCGATGAAGGCGACATGCGGATCGTAGGCGGCAAACGCAACCGGCGATTGCCAGTTGAAGCGATAACGCGACGTCGCAAGGACGAAGTCTTCCTGCGCGGTACCGCGATACGGGCGCACGTTGGTGGATTCGTGGGAGAGCCGGTCGTAGACCACCAGCTCGCCGTTTTGCGAATCGGCCCAGATGAGCCGCGGGTTCGCCGGATCGGGAACGGCCCATTCGCCGTCGCCTTCGACGATCTTGAACCAGTCGCGATTGGTGATGCCGTCGGTGTTTCCGCTGAACGCCGGCCCGCAGTAGGCGTTGTTATCCTGCAAACCGCCGCAGACGAAGTACGGGATCGTGTTGGAAAGCCCGACGCGATAGAACTGCCCGATCGCAATGTTTCGCGAGTTCGCCCACGTCGCGCCGCCGTTGGTCGAGATCGCGATCCCGCCGTCGCCGGCCAGCGCCATGCGATTGCCGTCGGCGGATATCCACATGTCGTGCAGATCGGGATGGACGCTGAAGGCGGAAAGGTTGAACTTTTCGCCACCGTTATATGACGTTGCAAGCAGGATGCTCACGCCGTAAACGGTTCCCGCGTCAGTCGGCGAGACGCGCACGTGCGAGAAGTAGAAGGGGCGCTGGTTTGCCAGAGAATCCTTACTGACCATCTTCCAGGTAACGCCGGCATCATCGGAACGCCAGAGAATGCCTGCAGCCGATTCGACGAGCGCGTAGATGCGGTTGGGCTGCGAGGGCGCAATCGCCACGCCGATGCGGCCGATCGGCGGTACGGGGAAACCGTTGCCGGTCACCTGCTTCCACGTTCGGCCGCCATCGCTCGAACGGTAGAGCCCGTCGTCGCCGGTTCCGCCGCTGGTGATCGACCATGGCCGGCGCAAGACGTGCCACATGCCGGCGTAGATCACGTTGGGATTCTTAGGATCCATCGCCATGTCGCTCGCGCCGGATTGCTCCGATAGGTACAGCGTCTTGGCGAACGTTGCGCCGCCGTCGAACGAAACGTAGACGCCACGCTCCGTGCTCGGCGCGAAAACGTCGCCGAGCACGGCGACGACGACGTGCTTCGGATCGGTTGGATCCAAGAGAATCTTCGAAATGCTGGGCGCGTTGGGGAACGCGACGCTCTGCCACGAGCGGCCGCCGTTGGTCGAGTGGTAAAGACCGCTCTGTTGGATCACGTCGTTGCGCGGATTGGTCTCGCCCGCCCCGACCCACACGTTCGTGTCGTCGTTTGGCTGCACGGCGATGGCGCCGACGCTGCTGAGATGAATGAGGTCGGAGATGTTCTGCCACGAGGTGCCCCCGTCGACGCTCTTCCAGACCCCGCCGTCAGCGGTGCCCGCATAGAACAGCAGCGCGTGCTGGTCGCTGCCGACGACCGCGGACGCGCGGCCTTCGGGCAGCGCCGGGCCGAGCGCGCGCCAGCGCATCTGCGCGATCGGCCCTTCGTCGGCGCGCGCGGTAAGCGGAGCGGACAGCGCGAGAATGGCGGCCGCCAGGAGCAGAAACCTCCGCCTCATGCGCTAGTTGCCTTCGTCTTGAACGACTTTACCGTCGACCTTGACCAGCACGCTCACATCCTTGCTTTGCGTCTGCAGCCAAGTGCCGTTGGTGAGCTTCCAGGTGTCCGACGAACTCGCGGTCACGTCGATATCGTGATTGCCGTCGGGCGCCTGAATCTGACCGCCGACCTTGCCGGCGACGACGGCCACGATCGTGGTCGGGTCCGACATGGTCGTCGAGGTGATCGTGTTGGCGCACGACGTGATGTGCAGCTGTTTGAGCTGCTGCTTGGCCTGCGCGATGAACGCGTCGCGCTGCATCTGCTCGCCTTTGAAGCTGACGTGGACGAAGTTTGGCGCGAGCAGGGCGTTTGCCGCCGCTAGGTTCGCGTCGGTCGGATCTTGGGAGGCGGTGCACACCAGCGCATAATCGGCGGTGAGGGCCTTTTGCACGGCATCCGGCACGGGGTCCGCAGCGGCGGCGAGCGGAACGGCTATGGCCGCGCACAGCAGCGCGGCGGCGATCTTGGATAGCATACAACGGGACCTTTCTTGGGCGATAGCTCTCCAAGGCTACCGGAAAGCGGTCCCCGATGTTTCGCCGCTCGGGCCCCTGATGCCATCCTGACCGGTACGGGGGAACGGAATAGGGACCGCAAGCGCTTGGGTAAGAATGGTCGATGAAGCGATTGATCATTCTTGTGGCCCTTCTGGCTGCGGTGCCGGCCGCCGCCTCGGTCATCAACTATCATCTTACGCGAACCTATGTGCTCGGCGGCAGCGGGGGTTGGGATTATCTTACTTACGACGCCTCGTCCCACAGCCTGTTTGTTTCGCGTGCCACGCACGTCATGGTCGTCGATCCCCGGACCGGAACCATCGTTGGCGACATCCCAAATACGCCGGGCGTGCACGGCATCGCGCTCGCACCCGAACTCGGAAAGGGCTTCATTTCCAACGGGGCCGATGGAACCGTGACCGTCTTCAACCTTTCGACCCTGGCAACGATCGCGACCATTCAAACCGGCGCGAAGAATCCCGACGGAATCGCCTACGACCCCGCGAGCTCGCGCGTCTTCACCTTTAACGGCGGCAGCAACGATGCAACGGCGATCGATGCACGCACCAACGCCGTCGTCGCCAGAATACCGCTCGGCGGCCGGCCGGAGTTCCCTGCGGTCGACGGGCGCGGCATGCTCTACGACAACGTCGCGAGCACGAGCGAAATCGTGGCCATCGACGCACGCAGCGCCAAGGTTACTGCGCGTTTCCCGCTTGGAAGCTGCCTGCATCCGTCGGGGCTCTCGATCGATGCGCAGCACCGTCGTCTCTTCACCGCGTGCACGGGTGAGATGGGCGTCGTGGATGCCGACTCCGGAAAGGTCGTTGCTACGATTCCGACGGGCTCGGGAACCGACGCGACGCGCTACGATCCGGCTTCCGGCTTGGCCTTTGCCTCCAACGGGCGCGACGCCACTTTGACAGTCGTCCACGAGGACGCGCCGAATCAGTTTACGTTAGTGCAGAACGCCGCGACGGCATTGGGTGCGCGGACGATGACGCTCGACCCGCAGGCCGGCGACGTCTATCTCGTGACCGCAAAGCTGGTTGCAAACCCGCGTCCCACGTCGTATCGCGATCGGTATACCGTCGTGCCGGGCACGTTCGAGCTCCTCGTAATGCAGCGCACCTGACGAGCGGTGCCGCGCGCTTTCACGTCGTAATTGCGCCGAAATGAAAATACTTGCGATTCTCTGCGCGATCTTTGTTCTTCTCGGTATGCCGTCGCACGGTGCGGCTCAAAGCCCGCCCACGGCGCAAGACACGGGGGCGCTCAGAGCCGCGCTGCAAGCGGACCTCAATGCCTACCTTAAGGATCGCGGAGCGAAGGAGCACCTCTCGTCGCTCTCGCTTTCGGTGAGTTTGGCGAAGGATGCGCCGGCCATCAACGTCACGGCTGGGACGACGCGCTACGGGGCGGGGCCGCCGGTGACGCCCACGAGCCTCTATCAGATCGGCAGCAACACCAAGGCCTTCACGGCGGTCGCCATCCTGCAGCTCGAGGCGCAGGGACGGCTCTCGATCGATGCTCCCATCGGCAAGTATCTCCCGCAGTACCCGGCGTACGGCAAAATAACGCTGCGCCAGCTGCTCAGCATGACCGGCGGACTTCCAACCTACGACGACACGCCGGCCTGGTATGCGATGTACGCGAGGGCTCCGATGGCAAAGGTCGCGGCGAGCGCGCTCATCAAACTCGTCTATCCGAAATTTCAGTCAACGCGCGGCACGAAGTACTCGTATTCCAACACGGGCTACCTCTTGGCGCAGGAGGTCGTCGCGGCACGAAGCTCGAGCCGGAGCTTCGCCGCCGAGATCGAGCGTATCATCGCCAGCGTTGGTTTGAATAATACGTATTACACGTCGCATTTGTATCCGGCACCGATCGCCAATCGCGTCGTCGCAGGATACTACGAAAACGACGACCCCGGCTTCGCCACGCTCATCGGCAAGAACGTGACCCCCGACAGTCTATCGTGGGCGCAAGGTGCGGGCTCGATCGTCTCGACGCCGGAGGACCTTACCGTTTGGGCGCGCGCGCTCTATCAGGGAACGACGCTGCTGCCCGAAAAGCAGAAGGCCGAACTGCTGAGCCTGGTCTCGACAAAGACGGCGAAACCTCTTGCGAAACCGACGGCCGCCGATCCCGCCGGCTTCGGTCTCGGCGTCGCGGCGCGCTTTATGCCGGCATTCGGCGCGTTCTGGTTCTACCAAGGCGAAACGCTGGGTTTCCGCGCCGCGCATCTCTACTTCCCCGATTCCGATCTGGTCGTAGCGATCTTTGCCAACAGCCGGCCAACGGAAAAGAACAGCGACATCCCGCAACTCTTCCAGAAGATCTATGCGACGATCAAAGCGAACCCGGTGTCACCCTGACCCTTCGTCCTTCGACTCCGCTCAGGATGACACGCTCGAACCCAGGACGGAATGGGCAAGCAACGACGTAGTCTTTGCGCGTTAGGTCGCAGAAGCTGTCGGCGGCCCGAGAAATGCTCGAGGGTGGTCAGGGCGCAGCCGCCCGTCGCGCGCATCCTCAAAGTGGGACGCTCGACGCTCCATCGCGCGCTATCGGCAGCGTGACGTACGACGACATCGCTCTTACCACGATGATCGCTTGAAGCTTCATGAATCCGACCGATAGTTCCGCGAAGGATTTCGGCCGGACGCATTTTGCCCTTGTGACAGGGCTTCCTCAAGTATACACCCGTCCCGCCCAAACCCTAATCAGCACCGCCGCTTGCATGGGTTCCGAATGAACACTTATAACCTACGTCAGCAAACGTCTAAGCGACGATCGCCTGAAAATCATGAATCCGACCGTTTAGTTCCCCAGAGAAAACTCGGTCGGATACATTTTGCCTTTTGACAAGGACTCTCTCGTTGTACCCATCCCAGCCAACCCTAACTAGCAACCGCCGCCTCTGCGCGGTTAAAACGGCCAATTTATCGGAAAGCTTTGCGCGTCCGGCGCGACGACCAGCAAACCCACCGAAACGAGGTATTGTATGGACTGGTCAAAGGTTTGATTCTTGTTCCCCTTCCCTTGTGAGACCTTAAAGAAGGCCTCCGGGCCAGCCATGGTTTGAGCGACGATGTGGCCATCAACCATGCCGCGGCGAAACGTTTCGCCGGAGCCAGGGTTGCGAACGACCAACAAGCCCGCAGCTCCGACGTTGACGACGTCAAAATGCTGTAACTCCTTGGCCACGAGTGAAGGGCGAAACCGTCGATGTCCGCCGACGTTCGCGCCGCGCAAGAACACTACGATTGCCATGCAGTCCATTGCGGGGTCGGCGGCCTTAATCCGTGAACGCCTCGTACTACAAGAAAGTCCCGCTATTTCTTCGATTTCGCGCCGGAAGTCGATTTCGACCGCTTCTTACTTCGCATGTAAGGGCAGCCGCTCGCGAAATGTGGTTTCGTATTAGGCGCCCCTAATGTCGAATACACATCCTGTCTTTTACTTTCGGGATTGCAGAACACCAGGATTTGCTATAAACTTAACGCCCAGCGTGCGCCGCGGGCGCTAGCTACGAGTTTTTCTCCGCAGCCCACACATTGGCCGGCCTATGCAAATGCATAAGGCCTTTAGTATACGGGAGTACAATGTTATGAACCGCCAACCTACCCCACCACCCGCAGCGCCCGGATCTGCCGGGCCGAACGGAATCGTCGCGCTGAATGTGGTTCGCGCAGTCTTGCTAGCATTTACGTGCGCATTGGCGTTTTCCGCACCGGCCGCCGCAACCGGCCTCGTTCGCGTCCAGCAGAGCAACGGATCCGTTCAGGAGTATCCGAACGCCAGAATTGACTATTCAAAGGATGCGAAAGCATTAACAATCACGACGGCTGACGGCAAAGGAACGCTCGTAATCGATCAAGCGGCGTGCTCGTACGCCGGCGAAGTTTATCGGTGTCTGCTGACGCACATGACGTTAACCCAAAACGGGGAAACCCACCCGCTCGACTTCTCGAAGGGCACGATCTATGCAAACACGACCGGCGAAAGCTTGAACTTGCCGCTCTCGTCACAAATTATTCCGCCCAGAGGCATCGTTATGGCGCTAACGACCAAGGCAGGCACGTACATTTCACTCATCGGCACGATCGACAGCGGTGTAAAATGAGAAACATAGCAATCGCAAGCCTCGCCCTGATCATGGCACTCGACGCATCTGCGGCAGTGCTCGCTGCGCCGCCCAACGGCGGAGGGGGACGTTCAGCCCCTTCGCGGTCGTCTCAGTCGCGGCCGTCCCAATCGCGGCCGTCCCAATCGCGGCCGTCCCAGTCACGGCCGTCCCAGTCGCGACCGTCCCAGTCGCGACCGGCAGCGTCGCGGCCGAGCTCTTCATCGCCATCAAAGGTGACCAGACCTTCGAATGGTTTTCAACTCGGCAACGACGCGTCTAAGTCGCGTCCGTCTTCCGGCAAGGTCTCTTCAGGTAACAACACCGGAAATAAACGCCCGAGCACAGGTAACAACACCGGAAATAAACGCCCGAGCACTGGTAAGAGCGGTACGGTCGGCAGGGGGAACGGTAACGGGAATACGAACGGGGGTCGCAACACGACCGGCAATCGGAACAACAATGCCAACGGTAATCGGAACAACAACGTAAATCGAAATAACAACGCAAACCGGAACACAAATGTCAATCGCAACACCAACGTCAATCGCAACAACAACGTCAACGTTAACCGGAACACGAACGTTAACGTCAACGCGCGGTACGGTAATCGTACCGTCGTCGTAAATCCGGTCTACCGGGGAGGCGCGGCGTGGGGCTGGAACCATGGCTCGCCGTGGTATCCCGCAGGGAATTACTGGGGCGGTGGCTTCTGGGGCGCGATGGCAATCGGCGCGACGTCGGCAGCGGTCTCTGCCGCGGTCTACGGCTCGATCGTCAATTCGTCGAACCATCAGACGTACACTTCGTACCAAGCCCAATCGAATAGCCCAGGTTCCACCTTGCTCGGCAACTACGGGCTGCAGCAGGTCCAGTGCGGGCCGTCCGGACTCGTCGTGATGTACGGCCCCAGCAACAGCGTGATCTGTGCCAATCCCAACGACAAGGTGGCGGCCGGAGACTATGACATCGACTCGGAGACGCTTTCGCTCGTCGCACGTAGTTAGGCTCACAAAAAGGTGGCAATCACTGAATACACGCCGGGAACGCGGTTTCCCGGCGTCATGGGCCGGACGGTCGACGTGTCACAACCGGCGTGGCCGGCGCCGAACCGGGCGAAACCGGAAGCGCCCAACGTACTTTTCATCGTTCTGGACGACACCGGCTTCGGGCATCTCGGATGCTACGGCAGTCCCATCGCGACGCCGAACATCGACGCTTTGGCGGCTGGCGGACTGCGCTACACCAATATGCACACGACGGCGCTCTGTTCGCCGTCCCGGGCTTGCATCATCACCGGCCGAAACCACCACTCCAACCACTTGGCGTGTCTCACCAATGGTTCCACGGGCTATCCAGGATCCGATGGCTACATTCCGTTCGAAAATGGCTTCCTTTCGGAAATACTTTTGCAAAATGGCTACAACACGTATGCCGTCGGCAAATGGCACTTAGCGCCGGAAGAAACGATGACTGCGGCCGGGCCGTACGATCGGTGGCCCCTGGGGCGCGGGTTCGAGCGCTACTACGGGTTCCTGGGCGGCGACACGCACCAGTATTACCCGGAACTCGTTCGCGACAACTCGCAGACCGAGGCCGAGAAAACCCCCGAGGAAGGTTATCACTTAACGCCCGATCTGGTTGAGCGAGCGAAGGCGATGATCGCGGATGCTAAGCAGGTTGCTCCGACCAAACCGTTCTTCATGTATTTCGCCCCCGGCGCGATGCATTCACCACACCACGTGCCCAAGGAGTGGGCCGACAAGTATAATGGAAAGTTCGACGAAGGCTGGGATGCCTACCGCAAGCAGGTCTTTGAGAAACAGAAACAACTCGGGCTCCTCCCAGCGAACGCCGTGCTCTCGCGCCACGATCCCGACGTCCAAGACTGGGGCTCGCTCGCGCCGGACGAGCGCCGGGTCTACGCGCGAATGATGGAGGTCTTCGCGGGATTTCTCACACACACCGACCACTACATCGGCGAATTGATTGGGTTCCTCAAGGACCTCGGCGAGTACGACAACACGCTGATCATGCTGGTCTCGGACAATGGTTCCAGCGCGGAGGGCGGTCCGCACGGATCGGTCAACGAGTGCCGCTTCTTCAACAACGTCCCGGACACGATCGAAGAGAACCTTGCGGCGCTCGACGATCTCGGCGGCCCGAAGGTCTTCAATCACTTTCCGTGGGGCTGGACGTTCGCCGGCAACACGCCGTTTCGCCGCTGGAAACGCGAGACGTACCGAGGCGGCGTCAGCGATCCGTTCATCGTCCACTGGCCTAAAGGCATCACGTCGCGCGACGAGGTGCGCACGCAGTACGCGCACATCATCGACATGGTCCCGACGGTCCTCGATGCGCTCGGACTGGAGCCGCCGCCGTCCATCCGGGGCGTGACCCAGTCGCCGCTCGAGGGCGTGAGCCTTGCCGCCACGTTTGACGACGGCAAGTCTCCAAGCAAACACACGACGCAGTATTTCGAAATGCTCGGGCACCGGTCGCTCTACCACGACGGCTGGCGCGCGGTTTGCCCGTGGCCGGGGGCTTCCTTCACCGAATCCGGCAGGGCGTTTGGAGATCCGATCACGTACGACACGCTCACGGAGCTCGACGCGAAAGGCTGGGAACTCTACAACCTCACTGAGGATTTCGCCGAGACCACCGACCTGGCCGCCAAAGAACGGGCCCGGCTGATTGCAATGATCGGCATGTGGTACAACGAGGCCGGCAAATACAACGTGCTGCCGATCGACAGCCGAGGCACCGCGCGCATCGCCGAGGAGCGGCCTCAAATTGCCGTCGATCGCAGCCGCTACGTTCTGTATCCAGGTACGCAGTCGATCGTAGCATCGGCCGCGCCGAAGATCCTCAACCGCCACTATTCGATCACCGCCGAGGTCGACGTTCCGCAAGGAGGTGCTGAAGGTGTGCTGCTCAGCATGGGCGGCAACGACGGGGGCATCTCGTTCTACGTGCAGGACGGCAAGCTGTGCTTCGTCTTCAACTATCTTGCGATCGAGTATTTCTACGTGAAGTCGAAAGACTCCGTGCCCGCCGGCCATCACTTCTTGAGTATGGAATTCGAGCCAACCGGTAAAGCCGACATCAAGAACGGCAAAGGCACGCCCGGCCTGGTAAAACTGCTCGTTGACGGCGAGGAGGTCGGGAACGGTACGTTACCCGTGACAACCCCGCTTCGGCTAGCGCAAGGTGGCGCGATGCTGGTCGGAGCCGATACGGGCGCGTCGGTCACCCCAAAATATAAAGCGCCTTTCCGGTTCAGCGGCGAGATCAAGCGGGTGATCGTCGACGTCAGCGGCGAGCACGTCGTCGACTACGAAGCAGAGATGCGCATAGCACTGGCCAAGCAATGATCGCCACGAAAGCCATTGCACTGGCTTTCGTGCTCGCGGCAGTCTCGTTTGCGCGCGCCACCGCCGAGGTGGCGCCTCTCAGCGCACCTCCTGCGCCCGTCCAGGCGCTTCCGCACAACTTCCATCCCTGCGGCGGACCAGAAGAGCTTGTCAAGAAGTCCAGCATCAACCCAAGCGTTGCCTTTCCCGGCGAAGTAATCTTGGGCGGCGGCTACACTACTGCGCATGTCTACGGGTCGATCACGCCGGCCGGATTCCTGATTGTAATTCCTGCGAGAGTCACTGCCGAACTCCAACCCCAAAGCAGCGTGGTCGCCGGCATCGTGCCGCATCTGGACGCGGCGATTGTCCCACCCTCTTATCTTCAAGTGACGACCCCCAAACAAGGGACGCTGTTGGGCGGCGACGCCGACATGAGGTTCAGCGCGCAATGGCTGTTCAGCCGCGATTTGAAGAACCATGTCTTAACGTCAATCGGCGTTGGCGTCGAGTTCCCCACCGGATCGCCATCGCTCGCAGCACCCGCACCGGTTTATTCCTTGCAGCTCATCGGTTTCAAGGGGCTTGCGCACGGTTTCGGACTGACCTACGAAATGACGGCAAAGAACTTCGGACAAAACGGCTCTCGCACGACGATACTCTCGCCAACCGCGTTTGGGAACTATCTGTCGCCTGGCGGCTTCCTGATGGCGGCCGGCGCCATCGTGCTGCCCAACGGGAAGGTCCCGCCGTTCGTTCAGGGTTCACGGCTGCTAGGCCGCCACGTACAACTCAACGTCGTATATGCCGGATTTGGACTCGGTCTCGTGAACATCACGAACGTCGGCGTTCAGTTTTTACACACGACGCTCAATGTGAACGGAAGTACTAACCTCTTTGGTGTGAGCCCCGCCTTACTAATTTGGAAAGAGCGGTCCCTGATCTCTGAAAGAGGAAAAATCGATGTCGCGTAGCGACGGCTCGGAACTGCCGTTTCGACCAACACCCTCAGCTAGCGTTGCCGGCCAGACGTTGCAAACTTCAACGATGGTCTGGCGCAAACAACCTGCGCGCCTGCCCAAAGATGCGCCCAATATCGTCATCATTCTAATGGACGATCTCGGCTTTGGTCTGGCGGAGACGTTCGGCGGTCCCATCCGCACGCCAGCGCTGACGCGCGTCGCAAATGCGGGCATTAGCTACAACACATTTCACACCACGGCGATCTGCTCGCCGACGCGTGCCGCGCTCTTAACGGGCCGGAATCACCAGCGCGTCGGGTCGGGGACGATCGCCGAGCGCGCCGTCGACTTCGATGGCTATACCGGAATCATCCCAAGAACGTCGGCCACTCTGGCAAAGGTTCTCGGATATTACGGTTACGGCACTGCCGCGCTAGGCAAGTGGCACAATACACCGGCGACGGAAACGACCGCGGCGGGACCGTTCACGCTGTGGCCTACCGGTGAAGGAATCGGCTTCGACTACTTCTACGGCTTTCTCGCCGGGGAGACGTCGCAATGGGAGCCTCGGCTATTCGAAAACTTTACCGCAATAGAACCGCCGCGCGACGAACAATACCACCTCACTGAAGATCTGGCCGAGCGAGCTTTGACGTGGATGAAGCGACACCGAGCGTTTGCACCCGATAAGCCGTTCCTCTTGTATTGGGCGCCGGGTGCCGCGCACGGGCCGCACCATATCTTTAAGGAATGGGCCGACAAATACAAGGGCCAGTTCGACGACGGTTGGGACGTCCTGCGCGAGCGCACCTTTAAGCGCCAGAAGGAACTCGGGTGGATTCCCGATAGCGCAGAGCTGACCCCGCGCGCCGATACGATGCCGGCGTGGGAGAGCATTCCGGAAAGCGAGCGCCCTTTCCAACGGCGCCTAATGGAAGTCTTCGCAGGGTTCGTCGAGCATGCCGACGCACAGGCCGGCAAACTCATCGACGGTCTCGGCGAGCTCGGTATACGCGAGAACACGATCGTCATGTACATCTGGGGCGACAACGGCTCGAGTGCCGAAGGGCAGAACGGCACGATCAGCGAGCTGCTCGCGCAGAACCAGATTCCCAGCACGATACCGCAGCACATCGAGGCGCTCGAGAAGCTCGGCGGATTGGACGCGCTCGGCGGCCCGAAGACGGACAATATGTATCATGCCGGTTGGGCGTGGGCCGGCGACACTCCGTTCCATCATACGAAGTTGATCGCATCGCATTTCGGCGGCACGCGCAACCCCATGGCCATTGCGTGGCCGGCGAAGATCGAGCCCGATGCGGCACCGAGAGCGCAGTTTCATCACGTCAACGATATCGTGCCGACCATCTACGAGATTCTCGGCATCGAGCCGCCCGAGGTGGTCGACGGTTTCGCGCAGGACCCGCTCGATGGTGTGAGCATGTGCTACACGTTCGACGATGCGGCGTGCCCGGCGAAAAAGCATACGCAGTACTTCGAGAACAACGGCAGCCGCGGCATCTACCACGACGGCTGGTATGCGTGCACGTTCGGCCCGCTGACACCGTGGCTCACCGTGAGCCCCGGCCTCGCGACGTGGGATTCGGAGAATGACGTGTGGGAGCTCTACGATTTGCGTAACGACTTTTCGCAGGCTCATGACCTTGCCGCCGAGCAGCCCGCGCGACTTGCGGAGATAAAGGCGCTCTTCCTCAAGCAAGCCGAAGCGAACAAGGTGTTTCCCATCGGTGCCGGGCTCTGGACGCGGCTTCACCCCGAAGACCGCATCAAGACGCCCTTTACGAGCTGGCGCTTCGACTCGACGACTACGCGAATGCCGGAGTTCACGGCACCCGGCCTCGGCCGCGAGAGCAACCACGTGACGCTCGAGGTCGGGTGCGGCAACGGCGCATCCGGCGTCCTCTACTCGCTGGGCGGCGCTGCCGGCGGCGTGACGTTGTATCTGGACGATGGCCGGCTCGTCTACGAGTACAACATGATGATCATCGAGCGGTACGTCATCCGATCGAAAGAGAAGATCGGCGCCGGAGGACATACGATCAAAGCCATCACGAGTATCGCCAAGCCCGGCGCGGCCGCCGACGTTCGGCTCCTCGTCGACGGCGTGGAGGCGGCTCGCGGAACGGTAAAACGTACGGTCTCGGGCGCCTTCTCTGCCAGCGAAACCCTCAACGTCGGCATCGATCTTGGATCGCCGGTCTCGCTGGACTACTTCGATAGGCGGCCTTTCCCGTTCAACGGCACGATCGCACAGATGAAAGTGGAAATGAAGCCATGAACCACACCGGCGGACTCCTTAGCTTCGATACCCGTGAGATCTTCACGTTTCTCTTTATCATGTTGGGACCGATCAAACTGCTCGCGCCGTTCGCGAAACTTACGGCGACCAGTTCGGAATCGGAAAGTCGTTCGCTGGCGCTGCGCGCCACACTTATTGCCACGCTCACCGTTTTGGCTGCGAGTTTCATCGGGCAGGCGATGATGGCCAAATGGAACGTGAGTCCGGGCGCGCTCGCGATCGCCGGGGGCATCCTTTTTTTTCTCGTCGCGCTCTCGCTCGTGCTCGATCCCTACACCGAGGCGGTCGCATCTGCGGCCTCTGCGCAAGCGCCTTCTATCGGCGCGCTGCTGCGCCAGCTCGTTCCAAAGATCGTCACGCCCTACGGCATCGCCGCCGTGATCCTTCTCTTGACGCTCATGCCGGAGAAGATGATCGCCATCGTGGAGATCTTAGTCGGAATCATGGCGCTGGATCTGGTTGCGATGCTCTTCGCCCGAAACATCTTAGCCGGCGTGGCGTTCCCGCTTCAGATCTTGGGCACGGTCATGGGCGTGCTGCAAGTCGCCCTCTCGGTTCAAATAATCGTTTACGGGATTCGGCTCATTGCAGTGCAAAGCTTCGGCATCACTTTTGGGCCTGCTGCATAGACTGCAACTGTAGTTTTATCGGGTTGAGGTTCACCCTAACGAATCCGGTCTGCGGCCGATCGTAATCTACGACCATGCTGAGTACGACGACCGAGGCAATGACGAAGAGAGCACTCATCGCCAGGGGCCGCGAGTTGTCGCGCGCGAAGCGCATCCCGATTGAGAGTGTGCTCAGCCACATTAGAACGACCGTCAACACCAAGATCGCGGTAGGCACGTGACTTGTGAGCGCCTGGAGCTGTTCGGCCGAGACGTCGATTGTGTCGTTGAGCGACTGCATCAAAAGCGAGAGCCCGAGGTCGGTAGGACGCACGCGCAACGCTTGCGATGCGATCGACCAGAGCGTGGCCTGGTCCCGATTGCTGCTGTCGATCGTTTTCCGATAGAGGGCCGGATCGTGCGGCGTTTCGTAGGCCGAGAGTCTGGCCGCCGTATACTCCGTCAAGGTCCCGCGGAATCTGTTCGCGTCGTTGGATTGAAGTTGATCGGCTCGGAGCCACGTCGTCCCGATAGCGTTGGCCTCTTTGACGACGAGGCCGCGGCGGGCGTCGAATCGCGCTGACGCCTGCGCGAACGATAGGCCTACAACGAACGCGGCCAATGTCACAATTCCGGCTTGCACGGCGTTCCAGGCATCGTCCTTAACGCTACCGCGGAAGAGCGAACCCACGAAACGGTACGGCAACTCGATCGACAGGCCCAGCAGAAGCAACATCGCTGCGGGGAAAAGCCACGGATTCGACGAGAAAAAGAACTGTCTGAGCACGTACTCTACCTCCGTTGACTACGAATGCGCGTGCCTGCGCACCGTTGCGGACTTGCGCGGAAGAATGACCAGTTCCCGTCAGCGAGCGCGCGAAACTGGCAACGGCTGCCTCGTGAGTGTCGCCGCAAGATCGAAAACGAACGTGGCGATCGCGGAATACAGATGCGCCGCAAGCTGGTTACAATGATCGACGTTCGGTAGTGGAGGGCGCGCTTTTGGAAGCGTGGCGTTCGAACGACGAAAACCTAATGGCCTGGAACTACGGCCCCGGCTGCATTGGATCGGCCGCGAAGGTCTCGCCGGACCACCGTGTCGCCTCGGCCCCGCCGCCCGTACCGGACGTTGCGGCTCCTTGTGTACTATCCCTGCGCGAACGGCATGGGATGTAGACGGCGTAACAGAGACATTGCAATCGGGCGCAGACCGCCGACGACGAGGCTAGTGTTGTCGAGGTTTTCCGAACGCACACCAGACTGTTCAGCGGAATGGACTAGTACAAGGCCGCGTTTCCAAAAACGTTTATCTTTCTACTCTTGGTATTTCAATATTACCTGAGCATGCGTAGGAGCAGGCCATCGGATATTAAGATAAAACATGTGGAGGACTCGTCAAATGAGGGGGAGGCCATTGGGCCAATAGCGTTGACCAGTGTAACGGTCGCGGCAGTAAAGGCAAACGCTGCGATTAGCGACGAGCAGATCGAGCAGTTAAAGCGTCACATTCATGCAGCCAAGGCGGAGCGTGACAAGGCCCAGTCTACCACAGACTCCGCTGTGCCGTCAGACCAATCAACTTGAAACTTGAGACATGCTTCCCCGCCTAGCTATCCAAGCAAGCTAGAAAAAGCCTTACGTTATAACGCTTTTCATGGTGGGCGGTATAAGGATTGAACTTATGACCTCTTCCGTGTCAAGGAAGCGCTCTCCCACTGAGCTAACCGCCCTAACGCCGAGCTAGCGTCCGCACATGCCAGGTTCGCATCGCCGGGTTTCGTCCCTTCCGCAAACGTTCGTTGAGTCGGAACCTTTGGTTTGACAGAGCGTCGACGCTCGTGGTAAAGTTTCGCGTATTACTCGCACGCCATAAAGGAGGCACGATGATTAATAACCGTCAGCTTTCCTCGACCACGCCGAACGCCGGCGTCGGCTCGCCGTGCGTTGGACCTTCGGAGAATAGACTGACCTAGCAGGTCGTCGATCTTTCAGAATCTTCGAAGGCCTCCGCCACGATCGGGGGCCTTTTCAATTTAGTTCTTTTGCAAATTACTTCAAATTACGAGGCAAATCATGGACCATTGGATTCTCCGGGAAACCCGGACCCGCCGTGACGACGCCTTCGAAAACGCCCGCTGCCGCCGGCTCTCGCGCCTCGCTGCAAGCGGACGAAGTAGGAGGGTTCGCATTCGCATCGCCGATGGGGCACAGGCCATTAGCGAGGTCCTGGCCGCGCTCGCGCGCAGCCTGAGAAACGGCGAAACGGTATAACGCTTACGGGAGATCGGCGCCGTCAATATGCGTGTCGGCGCCTTCCCACTGTTGCATGAAACGTACGCGCATTGCTGCAGCCGCGGCGCCCTGGCCGTCTGCCGCGAGCGCGGAGGCTAAACCGTAGAGGCCGCGTGGGTCGTTCGGATAGAGTATGAGCGTTTGCGTGAAGGCTACGATCGCTTCGGGACTATCGCCGCGCCGCAACTCGAGAAATCCCAGCGCCTCTTGGGCGGGCAAAAACGGAATAAGTTCGCCGCTAAAATCGGCCTGTTGATTGCGGGCCGCATCGGCAATCCAGGTGCGAGCTTCGGCGAACCGGCCATTTGCTTCGGCCTCGCGGGCCAGGAAGAGCTGGGGAAGATAGCCGTTGACTGGAGGTTTCGCGATCAAAGGCGCGGCAATCGCGGCGGCTTCTTTGGTGCGTCCCAGATGCAGGGCTGCAAGTCCCCGTACGGCCGGATTGCCGTAAGCGGAGTCCGGTGCCGCGTAGGCCTCGGAGCAGCGACCGAAACGCAGCGCAGTGAGGGGAGCGAAGTTCGTGTCGTAGGCGATGTCCATACGCGCGGACCAGAGCTTCGCCGTCGCATAGTTTCCCAGCATCATTGCCGCGGAGTACCCAACCGCAACGTCGTGCTTCTGATAGCGAAGCACGTGTTCTGCGTCGTCGTTCGCGGCTTCGAGTTGGAGGAGAAGTGCATAGGCGCGCTCGCTGGAAGCCAGCGCGACGCGGTACTCGCCGGTTTCGACCCAGTAGTGTGCCGGCATGTGCGCGAGATGCTCCGCTTGCGGCGGGAATGTGGCGGCATCGAGGCGGCGGGCGCACGGCAATGCGGGTAGGCGATCTGGCGCGAGATCGTAGACGTGAATACACAAGTGGTTGGCCATCACGTTGGACGGGTCGTCGCGCAGCACGGCCGCGTCGAGCTGCAGCGCCGTCCGCGATTCGTCACTGGCGAGGCGGCCGTTCTCCCACGAGAGTCCGCCATGTTCCAGCAGCGCCTCGGCGGCCAAGAGCTGCGCGTTCTCGTCGTGGGACGATTGCGCGAATGCCGTCATCGCTTGCCGGTAGGCGTCGTCGTCCATATTCCAATCATTGAAAGTGCCCGCGTAGCGCCCGGCCATGATTGCGATGAACTTGCGTTCGCGCTCGGACGCGCCGGCAGAAAGCGCGACTGCGTGCCGGATGGCCAGCTGCCCAACGTCGAACTGCGCTGCCGTCATCGGCGTATTGAGGTTCGGTCCTGCGGCTAGGGCGCTTCCCCAGAAGGCTGCCGCCAGGCCATGCTCGCGCGAAGCGGCCTCACCAAATGCCCGCGCGGCGGCGCCCTCGTTGTATGCGTAATAGAGGAAGAGGCCACGATCGATCGCATCCTGTGCTTGCGGATCGTTGGTCGAAACGGGAAAGTGAACCGAGGTGGCCGCCGCTACCACGGCAGCGAGAACTATCGCGGGAAGGGTCACGTCACATCTTTCTCCAAAGAGCCGTGACCGGCACGGGCGCGTAGCTCAGTGGGAGAGCATCCGCTTCACACGCGGGGGGTCGTTGGTTCAATCCCAACCGTGCCCACCATCTCCGGAGTTGGCGGTCGTTTCTGGCGCTGTAGCTCAGTTGGTTAGAGCGTCGCCCTGTCACGGCGAAGGTCGTGGGTTCGAGCCCCATCAGCGTCGCCAGCGTCACGAGCGCATCGCTGTTCACGAATGAAATCGTAACATGCGGTGCGCTCGCAAATCGGTGCGCCAAGGTAGCTCAGTCGGTAGAGCACGCGCCTGAAAAGCGCGGTGTCGCGCGTTCGATTCGCGCCCTTGGCACCATCCTATTCTGAGCGCAGCGTACGGTCGAAGAACTCGACCGTGCGCTGCCACGCCGTTTCCGCGTGCTCGCGATGATAATGCCCGAGACCTCCCTTGCCGGGTTCGCCCGAATTGTAAAAGCCATGCTTGGCACCGTAGCGGTGAAACTCGTACGCGACATTGCCCGCTTTGAGCTTCTTCTCGATGGCGTCCACGCCCTCAATAGTGAAGTGACCGTCGTCGAGGGCCCACTGCCCTTGAAGCGGGACCGTGATGCTCCCCGGATCGCCGGCTTCGGGGGGTGGATAGCCGTACCAAGTGCTTGCGGCATCGAACTCGCGGCCGTGGATCACACTGAGCATAGCTAAGGCGCCACCCATGCAGAATCCCATGACGCCGACGTGCTTGGCGCCTCGCTCGCGCAGAAATCGTGCCGCGCCGGCGGCGTCTTGCGTTGCGGCGTCGCTAAAATCGAGCCCCTGCATCAGATGGGTTGCTTCGTCGGGAGTAGCGGCATGACGGCCGCGATACAGATCCGGCACTACGAGGTTGAAGTCGTGCGACGCCAGGCGATCGGCGGTGGCTTTGATACGTTCGTCGAGGCCCCACCACTCTTCAAACAGAACGATTCCCGGCGACTCGCGCCTCTTTGACGCCGGCGCGAAGTACGCGGGTGCCGTCTCTCCGTCGGGGCGAACGAACTCGATCATGGAGCCCATCAGCGCTGCTCTACCGCGCCGACCTCTTCGGCATCCTGACGGTCGAGGTTCTCGGTCCGCTCTTTAAGCAGCCAGTCGTTGGCTCTTTGTATGTCCTGCGGGGCTACGCGATCGCGCAGCCAGGCATGGAGCAGATCATCGGTCGGATAGCGGCCCAGCGCGTCTTCAAACTCCTTGCGCGCGACCTTCCATCGCTCCATGACGCCTTGGTCCATTGGGCAGGGATAGACGTAATCGTAAATGGTTCCGGCAAGGTGCGCGCGGGCTTTATCGGAGAGCCGCAGCAGCCAGAGTGCATCGCCGATCGGCTCGCGGCCGCGGCGCGGAAAGGTCTTTCCATCGCGAAAATCAGTAGGCATGCGCCTCATAATGCTCGCGGGAAACGGCGGGTTGCGCACGTGAGCCGAGCGAACCGTGCGTACTCATGCGAGAGCGAAAACCGCAGGTGCCCGCGGAGCCGCGATGGCACGCCTCCTTGGCCGTCCTGGGAGCGGTCGCGCTCTATGTCACGCTTCCTCCACGCTTGACGATCGGCCCGGTCTGGGTGGCGCCTTTGCTGGTCCTGCTGATCCTTGTACCGCTCTTGATCCTCGCGCCTCGCCGGCATGGCGACACTCGCCGCATCCGGTTCGCGAGCATCTTGCTGATCGCAATCGTGAATTTCTTCAATCTCGCCTCCGTGCTACTGCTGGTCTCGTCGCTCTTTCACCCCGAGCGAGGGCCAACGCACTCGGCTGCATCGTTGTTGCGCACCGGCCTGCAGATCTGGCTCACGAACATTCTCGTCTTCGCGCTCTGGTATTGGGAGCTCGACGGGGATGGCCCCGAGGTGCGCGCGCAGGCCGATGCGGCGACGGACGTTGAGAACGCGGACTTTCTCTTTCCGCAAATGCAAATGGCCATCTCAGGTAAGGCGACGCCGCCATGCATCGATCCAAATTGGAAGCCGCAATTCTACGATTATCTCTACCTCTCGTTCACCGATTCGACGGCCTTTAGCCCGGCCGACGTCATGCCGCTGACCCGCTGGGCCAAGGCTCTAATGACCGTGGAGGCGCTGATCTCGCTGATTACCGTCGCGATCGTGCTGGCGCGATCGATCAACGTCATCTCGTAGCCGTGCCGGTGCCGCGTCGTAGGACGCAGTGAAAGGATGCTCGAAGCGGAAGGATCGCCTGGCGCGCGGGTATGATGTAATGGCAGCCTGTGACCTTCCCAAGGTCGACGCGTGGGTTCGATTCCCACTACCCGCTCCAACTTCTATGATGCGATCACATTGGATTCTCTCCGCCGGTTTTGTTAGCGCGGTACTTCTAGCGGCATGCGGCGGCAACGACGGTCTCTCTTCGTCAACGGCGTCGCTAGCGCAAGGCGCGAGGCTAGCGCAAGCACTCGGTTTGCAGCCTCGCGGAAGTGAGACTGTGGTCTATAGCTTCGAAGGCTACTCGGAAGACGGCAGTTACCCGGTTGCGGGCCTGCTCAACATCAATGGTACGCTCTTCGGCACGACCGAGAGTGGCGGGAGCGGCGCGTGCGGCAACAAGAACCGTGCGCTTGAAAAACCCATTTTCGGTTGCGGGACCGTCTTTGAGATCACCACGTCGGGCGCAGAGAGCGTGCTTCACAGCTTTAGCCCCAACGGAGACGGCGCAGGTCCCGAGGCTGACCTCGTTGAGGTCCACGGCACGCTCTACGGCACGACCGAAGGAGGGGGGGTCAAGAGCGACGGAACGGTGTTCTCGATCACGCCGTCGGGCGCGGAAACCGTGCTCCACAGCTTCGGCGCCAGCTCGGACGACGGTATATCCCCGCTCGCGGGCCTCACGAACGTCAACGGCACGCTCTACGGTACCACCAACTTAGGGGGAACGAGTTGCCGCTCGGGAGCTGACGGTTGCGGAACGGTGTTCTCGATCACGACGTCCGGCACGGAAACCGTGTTGCACAGCTTCGGTGGCTCGACAGACGGCGACTACCCGGTTGCGGGCCTGATCAACGTCAGCGGAATGCTCTATGGAACGACCGCGGGAGGAGGCGCAAACGATGCCCCTGGAACGGTCTTTTCCATCACGCCTTCCGGCAAGGAAACCGTGCTCCACGACTTCGAGAGCTCAAGCGACGGGGTACACCCTGAGGCGCCTCTCCTCGAGGTTAACGGCGCGTTCTACGGCACGACCGAAAGAGGGGGATACTACGGCGACGGAACGGTGTTCTCCGTCACGCCCTCTGGCGCGGAAACCGTGCTTCACAACTTCGGCGGCTCGGGGGATGGCGCATATCCGCGAGCGGGTCTCATCAACGTCAAAGGCACGCTCTACGGCACGACTCCATACGGCGGCCTGAAGTGCAACAAAAAGCACACTTGCGGAACGGTCTTCTCGATTACAACGTCCGGCACCGAAGCCGTGCTCTACAGGTTCAAAGGGCACTCCAACGGCAGGAAGGACGGCGCGCAGCCGCAGGCACCCCTCATCAACGTCAACGGCACGCTTTATGGCACGACCTATGGGGGCGGCGCGAACGGCGCTGGCACAGTCTTAGCGTTGTCACCGTGAAACGGAGAAACAGCTCGGTCAAGAGAAAAGCGCATCCATCGCCGACCTTCGGTTGTCTGAGTTGCGTCGGCTCTGAGATTCGATTCTGAAGACCGGCTTCATCACGCATCGAGGCGACGTAGCCAAGTGGTAAGGCAGGGCTCTGCAAAAGCCCCATTCGGCAGTTCAAATCTGCCCGTCGCCTTTAGTGATCCCCCGTGACGCGGATCGCGGTCGTGGGTGCGGGCGCAATCGGCGGATTCCTCGCCGCGGCGCTTGCCCGGGCGGGCAATTCCGTCGCAGTCGTGGCTCGTGGCGAGCACGCCGAGGCAATTCGCCGCGACGGCTTGATCGTCGAGAGCGACCTGGGGGCGTTCTCCGTGCCGGTCGCGCTCGGCGACGACCTCCGAACGCTCGGCGCCTTCGATTTTCTGTTGCTGACGTTCAAGGCACACCAGTGGCCGGCGCTGCTGGAGCAGATCGCGCCGTTCGCGGGCAGCGATACGCAACTGGTTACCATGCAGAATGGAGTGCCGTTCTGGTACGTGCGCGAGCCGGCACTGCGCAGCGTCGATCCGGCGGGAACGATTGGGGAACTCTTCCCAGACAGCCAGGTGATCGGCTCGGTCGTACACGTCTCCGGAGCGATCGTTGCGCCCGGCCGCGTTCGGCAGAGCGGCGGACTGCGCTACGTGTTCGGCGATCCCGGTGGCGGTTGCAGCGGTCGCGCCGCCGAGCTCGTGCAGCTCCTCCAGGACGCAGGGCTTGCCGCCGAAGCGGACGCCCAGATTCGTCAGACCGTATGGCTAAAGCTCGTGAACAATACCGGCCTCAACACCGTCAGCGTCTTGCGGAACATGACGATTAAACCGATGCTGGAAGACGTGCAGGCACGCGAGGAGGTTCGGCGCCTCATGATGGAGGCGCTGCGGGTCGGGCAAGCGATCGGGGTTGTGGGCGACGTGGACGTTGACGCGAGAATCGCGTATGCCGCAAGGCTCGATAACGTGAAGACTTCGATGTTGCAAGACTTCGAGCGTCACCGGGCGCTGGAGATCGATCCGATCTTGGGGGCGGTCTGCGAGTTGGGCGAGCGTTACGGCATCGAAACGCCCGAAGTGCGAAAAGCCTATGCGGCCCTGCAACGGCGCAGTGCGGCGGGCATATGATCGCACAGCATTCGCCACTAGTAGATATTTCCGAGCTCAGCGGCGTCGGGCCGAAGAGCGCGGCGCTTTTCCATGAACTCGGCATCGATACGGCCGAAGCGCTGCTGGACTACCTCCCGTTCCGCTACGACGACTTGCGCTTCCCGACGCCGGCGGCGCGATTGGGCGAGGCAGGGGGCGAGGAGAACGCGGTCGGGCACGTCATTGCCGTAAAGGAACGCCGCGTGCGCGGTTTAGAGATCGTGGAGCTGCAGCTCCGCGACGACGCCGGCGGTCTGTTTACCGCAAAATGGATCGGACGCAATCGTTACGTCGTCGGACGCTTTCGCGAAGGAATGCGGCTGATGGTGCGCGGGCGCGTCGAGCGAATCTTCTCCGGGCCGGTCGTCAGCGTCATGCACTACGAAGTACTCGGTGAAAACCAATCTTATCGGGGTGAGCTCGTCCCGGTCTATCGCGCGAGCAAGGAGCTTGCCACCCGCAAGATCGCGATGGTCGTGAAAAAGAACCTCTCGGATCTGCTCGAGCTCGCTCCTGCGGACCCGTTACCGCCGGCTTTGGCCGCGCAACGCGAATACGGCTCGATCCGGGAAGCCTATCGCGCGATGCACGCGCCACAGACGCCGCAGGAATCTGAGCGCGCCCGCGAGCGCTTTGTTTTCGCGGAGTTTCTCGCACTAGCGACGGGCGCGCAACTGCGGCGCGCCGAGCGCGAGAGCGATCACGACGCGCCGGTATTCGCGGTTCCGGAAGACCTGTTGGAACGCGTCGAAGCGACACTCCCCTTTGCGTTGACCGCCGCGCAGCGTCGGGTGATCCAGGAAATTTGGCGCGATTTAGGTCGCGACGTTCCGATGAACCGGCTCTTGCAGGGCGACGTCGGCAGCGGTAAGACGCTGGTTGCCGCGGCGGCCGTTCTGGCGGCAGCCGCAAACGGTTTGCAATCGGCCGTGATGGCGCCCACCGAGCTGTTGGCATGGCAGCACGCGAGCAAGCTCGCACCCTTCCTGCAACCTTTTGGCCTCGGCGTGGAGGCGGTCTTCGGCAGCCAGGGCGCACGCTCGCGCCGGGCGGCAATCGAAAAGCTCTCCAGCGGCGAGGCATCGCTGGCCGTCGGCACGCACGCGTTGCTTACCGAAGGCGTCGACTTTGGGCGGCTCGGCCTGGTCGTGATTGACGAACAACATCGCTTTGGCGTCGAGCAACGGGCGCGTCTTCGCGGCAAAGGGTCGTCGCCGCATACGCTGCACATGACGGCCACGCCGATTCCGCGAACGCTGGCGCAGTCGGTCTACGCCGATCTCGACATCTCACTCATCGACGAGCTGCCGCCGAACCGCACTCCGATCGAAACGTTTGCAGTTCGAGCGAGCCGCTTGAGCCGGGTCTACGACTTCGTTCGAAAGAACGTCGCCGCCGGGCGTCAGGCGTATATCGTCGCGCCTGCCATCGAGGAAGGGGAGAACGAGCTGACGAGCGCGATCGCGGAGGAAGAGCGGCTGCGCCGCGACGTCTTTGCGGATCTGCGGTTGGGATTGCTCCATGGGCGTCTGGCGTCGCGCGAGAAGGAGCAGATCATGGCGACCTTCGTTCGCGGCGAGCTCGACGTGCTGGTTTCGACGACGGTCGTTGAAGTAGGCGTGGACGTCGCGAACGCAACCGTGATGGTCGTTCTCGACGCGCATCGCTACGGGCTGGCGCAGCTCCACCAGTTACGTGGGCGCGTCGGTCGAGGAGCCGCGAAGTCGTTTTGCATCTTTGTCTATCCCGACGACGTGGGCAGCGAGCGGCTCGAGATCTTGATTCGCTCGACCGACGGTTTCGAGATCGCCGACGAGGATTTGCGGCTGCGAGGGCCGGGTCAGCTTTCGGGAACGATCCAGTCGGGGGCCGCGGACCTGCGCTTTGGCGACTTGGTACGCGACATTGACGTCTATCGGTCCGCGAAAGCGGCTGCCTCGCAGATCGTTGCCGACGATCCGGCGCTGGCACGTCCGGAACACGCAGGGCTTCGAGCCGTGCTTGCGGCCCAGCCCAGTACGCGCGCGCTGCTGCTTTCGTCGTGAGGGTTCACGGGCCGCGGCGCGAATAGCGCCGCCAATGTATAAGCCGGGCATCTTCATTGCGGCCGCGACGGCCGTACTCTTTTCCTCGTGGGGAGCGGTGGCGGGCGCAGCCTCACCCGATGTGGCGCGCGCGACCCTCTCGAACGGGTTGCGGGTCATCGTCGTCCGCAACACGCTGGCGCCGGTCGTTACCACGGTTCTCGACTACGAAGCCGGCTCCGACGAGCAGTGGATTCCCGGCCTCGCCCACGCGACGGAACACATGATGTTTCGGGGAAGCGCCACGCTGTCGTCCTCTCAGCTTATGGATGCGGTCGGAATTACCGGCGGCGACTTCGATGCCGACACGACGCAAACGGTCACGCAGTATTACTTTACGGTTCCGTCGGCCTACCTCGACATCGCGCTGCGGGCCGAGCGGTCGCGCGCAACCGGACTGCTGATGTCACAGAAGCTGTGGGGTCAAGAGCGCGGGGCGATCACGCAAGAAGTGCAGCAGGATCAGAGCGATGCATTCTATCGCCTCTTCGTAAAGATGCAGGGTCGCCTCATCGGCGGCACGCCGTACGCGAAGAACACCCTGGGCACCGTCTCCGATTTCGCCAATAAGGTGAACAGCACGCAGTTGCTGCGCTTTTACCACACTTGGTATCACCCCAACAATGCGGTCTACATTATTACGGGCGACGTCGATCCCGCGCAGACCATCGCCGAGGTGCGCCGGCTCTTCGGCGATATCCCGGCAGCCAAACTTCCCGCGCGCGAACCGGTACGTCTGCAGCCGCTCAAAGCCGCGATCTTTCACGATAAGTCGGACCAGGCGTATACCGCCGTCGCGTTGGGCTATCGCTTTCCCGGCTACGACAGCCCCGACTATGCGGCCGGCCAGATCTTGGGTGACGTGCTCTCGAGCGCGCGCAGCAACCTGGGCGGCATGGCCTATACGGGGCAAGCCTTGGGCGCGGGTTTTGACGCGGAAGCGTTTCCCAAAGTAGGCCTCGGCATTGCGTTTGCCGCCGTTCCGGTCAGCGTGCCGCCGGCGACGGCGGAGCGCGAAGTGCGCGGGATCCTCGAGGGATACAAGCGGACCGGAGTCCCGGCGGAGCTCGTGGAGGCTGCCAAGTTGCGCGAAATTTCGCAGCTTGAGTTCAATGCGAACTCAATCGAAGGCCTGGCTCTGGAGTGGAGCCAAGCAGTTGCCGTGCAAGGCCTCTCGTCGCCCGACGACATGGTCGAACAGTATCAGCGAGTCACCGTCGCTGATGTCAACCGAGTGTTGCGAGGCTACGTCGACAACCAGCGCGCGGTCGTCGTCTACGCCGTTCCGCAAAACGCCGGTGCGCCGCGGGCGAGCGGTCAGCTGGCCAAAGAGAACAATGAAATTCCACCGACCTCGCACGAGCCGCTGCCGAGCTGGGCTCAGCACGTTCTCGACAACCTGCAGGTGCCGCAGCAGACGATATCGCCCAGCGATATGACGCTGCCCAACGGCATTCGCTTGATCGTGCAGCCCGAAAGCATCTCTCACACCGTCGTCGTCGCGGGCGAGATTGAAAACAACGAGGACCTTCAAGTGCCTCCGGGACAGGATGGGGTTGCCGACGTAACGGCCGGCCTTCTGCCCTTCGGAACGACGACCTACGACCGCATCGCATTCCAAACCGAGCTCGACAAGATTGCCGCGTCGACCGAGGCGGGAACGAGTTTCGGAGTCGACGTTTTGTCGTCGCAGTTCGACCGCGGAATGCAGCTGCTAGCGGACGAGGAGCTCCACCCAGCCTTTCGACCGGCGGATTTTGCGGTGGTGCAACAACAGAACGAGGGTGAGCTAACCGGAGAGATGACCACGCCGCAGCATCTGGCAGATGTCGCGTTAAATAAAGCTCTGTACCCGCCCGGCGATCCGGAGCAGCGCTTTGCGACGCCGAAGAGCGTCGGCGCGCTGACACTTGCCGACGTCAAGAGCTGGTTCGCGACGGCCTATCGTCCCGACCTGACGACCATCGTCGTCATCGGCGATACGACGCCGGAGGCGGCAAAGGCGATTGTTGAAAAGTACTTTGGAGCATGGAGTGCGACAGAGCCGAAACCCAACGTCGATCTTCCCGCGGTTCCGCTCAACACGGCAAGCCAGATCGACGTTCCGGCAACCGGACGCGTGCAATCCTCCGTGCGTCTGATCGAAACGGTCGATCTGGTTCGCAAGGATCCGGCGTGGCCGGTCCTTCAGCTTGCCAACAGCGTCTTGACCGGCGGATTCTACTCGTCGCTGCTCTTTCACGATCTGCGCGAAGTTCACGGGTACGCGTATTCGATCGAGAGCCGCTTCGCCGCAAACAAGACGCGCGGCACATTTTCTTTGGACTACGGTTGCGATCCACAAAACATCATGCCGGCCGAGTCGCAAATACAGGCCGTCTTAGCGCGGTTGCAGCGCGAGCCGATCGAGCCCGACCGGCTGCTACGGGCCAAGGCCTTGCTGATGGGCGAGGTCCCGATCCGCGAGGCAAGTTACGACGGCGTTACCGGGCAGCTGCTCAACTACGCGTCGCTCGATTTGCCACTCAACCAGAACGTTGTCGACGCCCGCGCGCAGCTCGATGCGACGCAGGAGAGCGTTCGAGCCGCCTTGGCCAAATACGTTCGGCCGCGCGGCTTCGTGCGTGTCGTTACGGGCCCGGGGCCGCGTTAGTGGCAGGTCGCTAGTCCGTGGATGCGATCCGCGGAATCGGCTTCGATCTGGACCACACGCTTGCCATCGACAATCACCTCGAGCGCGTCTCCTTTTTGCGATTGCTGCAGAGTGTTGCGTCGCGAGGTGGCCGGAGCTTGGGCACGCTTGCCGATGAAATCGACGCCGTCGACCGTCTGCTGGCCCGTCAGCGCAGCGGCGAGTTCACGATCGACGAAGCGGTGCGCCTTTTCGTGGCAGAGCATGGTTTGACCAGCGGCGATGGGTTTGTCGAGGCATTCCGGAAGATGGCCGTGGAGAGCGTCGAGGAGTTCGTGGTACCGCTCCCGGGCGTCGACCAGACAATGGAAGAGCTGGAAAAGCGCGGAATCCTGGTAGCCGTGCTGACCAACGGTTGGGACCCCTTGCAGAAACGTAAGGCGGAGCAGGCGGGCTTCCGCGGGCCGGTTCTCGTGTGCAGCGAGATCGGCGAGCGCAAGCCCGCGACGATCGCTTTCGAACGCCTTTTGCACGCTCTGGGTACGGAGCCGCGGCAAACCTGCTACGTCGGAGACGACCCGCGCGACGACATTGCCGGAGCGCAGGACGCCGGCTTGCAGGCGGTATGGATTGACTGGGAAGGTCGTGCATACCCCGATGACTTGCCGCCGCCCGCTCATACGATCCACACTCTGGTGGAACTGCTGGCGGTCGTTCCGCAGTGCGCGCGCGCGTCGTGATCTGCCGCGGAGTTCTCGCGGGCATCGCGTGCCTCGTCGTTTGCACGGGGATGGCCGCGCCTGCGGACTATCAAGGGAAGCTCGTCGATCTCGAACGGCGCTATACCATGTGGAGTTTGCAAGAGAGCCCCTCGGCCGCGACCGATGCCGGCATTCACACGTACGATGCGATCCTCGCAGATTATTCGCCGGCAACGCAAGCTGCGGAGATGACGAAGTTGCGCCAGTATCGCAACGAGCTGGCCGCGCTCGAGCCTCCGCCGGGCGCGACCGCGCACGAGCGCGTCGACTACCTGCTGATCCGCTCGAACATCGAGGCCGACTGGTGGGGGCGATCGGTTTTGCGCGGGTTGCAGCGCAATCCCAGCTTGTACGAAGGCGAGTGCAGCAACGGGATCTTCTCAATCGTCAAGCGCCAGTATGCGCCCGATGAAGTTCGCGTGCGCGCCGCAATCGCGCGGCTGCGGGCCTGTCCGCGCGTTCTCGAGCAGGGACGAGCGAATCTCACGCAGCCCGTTCGAGAGTTCGCGCAGATTGCATCGGAGGATATTCGCGACGGCGACTCGCTCTACACGACGACGCTCGACGATATCGCGCGGGATACGTCGCCCTCCACCCGCGCCGAACTCACGCAGGCACAGGGAGTCGCCCTGAAGGCCCTGCATGCCTACCGCAGCTGGCTGGACTCGCACATGAACGGTTTTGCCGCGGGCGGCTTTGCGGTGGGGCGCAAACAGTACGATTGGTTTCTCAGGCGCGTCTTGTTGCTGCCGTTCAACTCCGCGCAAGTTGCCGAAATCGGCCGCTTGGAACTGGCGAGAGATCGCGCGTTAGAAACCTGGGAAGCCAGCCGCGACGCGCACGAGCCACCGGCCTCGCCCGCGCCGGCCTTCGCTTCGAAGGAAGCGTTCCTCGCCTACTACGAGCGCAGCCTCGCGCGGTTGATCTCGTTCATCAACTCCCGCGAGATCGTCGATATCCCGCCGTATATCGGTCCGTTTCACATCGTCGAAGTTCCCAAAGCGCTGGCGGCAACCTATCCGGGCGGCTTCATGAATCCGCCGCAGATGTTTTCCAGCGATTCACAGGGCTTCTATTTCGTTCCGGATTTTAGCTCGACGAATCAAAGCTTTTTCGTCGCGCAGGCGCGCCAGTCGGTCCTCCCTCTGCTCGGCCACGAGGGGATTCCGGGGCATTTCATGCAGTTCACCTACGCCTATCACAATCCCGACTTCGTCCGCCACGTCCAAGGCGACGGCGTATTCGCGGAAGGCTGGGCCTTTTACGGTGAAGAGATGCTGATGCGCGAAGGTCTGTACGAAGACGATCCGGGGGCTCGCCGGCAGGTGATCCATTTGATGCGGCATCGCGCGACTCGGATCGGAGTCGACGTCGGCTTGGCGACCGGCGCGATGACGTTGCCGCAAGCGATTGCGTACTTTGAAAAGAACGCCGGCATCGATGCGGAGACGGCACGAGGCGAGGCGACCCGCTTCGCGATGGGTCCGGGACAAGCCATCGACTATCTCGTCGGGAAGACGCAGATCGAGACGCTGTTAGGGCTCGTGCGCGACCGCGAAGGCGACGGGTTTTCGTTGCGGCACTTTCACGACGAGCTGCTCTCGTACGGCACGGTCCCGTATTCCACCATTCGCTACGAGTGGCTGGGCGACGATTCGTGGCTTGCGCCGTCGCTGCAGCCGCTCGCGCCGCAGGAGTTCTAGAACAGCGTGCCGCGGATCACCGGTGGATCCCTCGGAAGCCGAAAGCTTCGCTCGCCGAAGGGCACGCACGTACGCCCGACGCCGGGGCGCGTCAAGGAATCGCTCTTTTCGATCTTGATGAATCGCCTCGACGGTGCCGCGGTCTTGGATCTTTTCGCCGGGACCGGCGCGATCGGTTTCGAAGCGGCCTCGCGTGGCGCCGCCCGCGTCGTCGCGGTGGAAGGGCAGCGCGAAGTTGCCAATGCGATCGAAGAAGCCGTCAAGCAGCTGGGAATCGCGGATGTGGTGACGGTCTTTCCGGCACCCGCAGAACGCGCGCTTTACCGCCTCGAGGGGCCGTTCGACATCGTCTATCTCGACCCGCCCTACGCCGACCCGGTGCCGTTGCAGCTCTTCGGCCTGATGCTAGAGCGCAAATTGCTCGCTCCGGAGGCGATCGTGGTGTACGAGCACGCCGCCAAGCGAATCCTGCCGCAGATACCCGGGTATCGTTCGGTGCGCGAAGAAGTCTACGGCGATGTCGGTCTCGCCTTCCTGACGCCGGAATCTTGACGAACGGCAAGCTCGAGCGCGTGACCCGCGCCGTGTACCCGGGATCGTTCGATCCGCCTACGAACGGTCACTTGGACGTGATCGAGCGTGCCGCCGGATGTTTCGGCGAGCTCATCGTTGCCATCGTCGTTAATCCGCAGAAGCGTGCGCCGATGTTCTCGCTGGAAGAGCGGGTTGCGATGCTCAAGGCCAGCGTCGCGCGCGTTGCCGGCGTGCGCGTCGAGCACTTTCGTGGCCTGCTCGCCGACTATGTGAAAGCGGCTGAAGCCGACGTTATCGTGAAGGGCCTGCGGGTCGTCTCCGATTTCGAGAGTGAAATGTCGGCAGCGATGATGAACCGGTCGCTTTCCGACGTCGATACGCTCTTTTTGATGGCGGATCACGAGTACTCGTTCGTCAGCTCCAGCCTCGTCAAAGAGGTGTTTTTTCTCGGCGGCGACGTCGCCGCACTCGTCCCCGAACCGGTTCTTCGCGTGATGGCGGAGAAACGCAACAGCTTGCAACGGAGGTAATAATGTCGGTTTATCGCGTGCTTGACAAACTCGAGGCCTACGTTCACGAAGGAACGTGGTTGCCGGCTGGTTATCGCATCCTTTCGGAGGAGCGGCTCATCGAACTCCTCGAGAAGATCAGGGCCTCGTTGCCCGAGGAAGTCGGACGGGCTAAAGCGATCGCGAGATCTCACGATAGCATGATGCGCGCGGCGCAAGAGAAGGCGCAGGCAATCGTCGACGAAGCTGCGAGCAAGCACGAAGAGCTGGTCGAAGATAATGAAATCGTCAAGCGCGCTCGCACGACGGCGGACGTTTTGTTGCGCGAGGCCGAGGAAAAGGCGCGCAAAGTTCGCGAGGGTGCCGATCGCTACGCCGCCGACGTGCTGGTCGAGATGGAGACGCGCCTGTTTGGGGCGCTCGGGGCGGTCCGCAAAGGGCGGCAAGTACTCGAAGGCCAGCGCCAAAGCGCCGAGCGCCCGCTGGAGGAAGCCGCTGCGAAGAGCAAGCGCGCGGCCTTCGACTTGCAAACCGCCGGTGACGAGACCGCCGCTTTGGAGTCGGTGTCGCCAACGGCTGTCTGAGAGCGCCGTGTTGCGGGCATAACTTAAAGATGAAACGAATTGCAACCATGCTCGCGCTTGCCGGGATGCTAAGCGCGCCGGCCCTGAGCGCTCAACTCGGCGGAATCTCCGGCACGGTCGTCGATGCAAAGACCGGCCAGCCGATGGCGCACGCGTCGCTCTACTACTATCGGAGCCCGTATCTCGAGAACGGACCAAACCACATCGTCACGCTTCAGACGAACAGCCGCGGCTTCTTCAGCGACATTACGCTGAACCCGGGACGGTACGTCGTCATGGCACGATTCCCCGGTAAGGTCGAAGGATGCGCCGTCGACGACGTGATGGGCGGCGAGGTGACGCACATGCGCATCCAGATCGGTCACGATGCCATCATGTGCACCGGACCGCGCGTCCATTCAGCGCTCGTGGACCCGAACGCTACGGCGGACGTCTACCACATCTAGGCTCCCTAGACTGGCGGGGCCGCGACGTTCGCGGCAAAGGCTTCCAGTTTCGGGCGGTCAATCGCGCGCACGCGCCCTCGGTCGAGTTCGAGGGCGCCTGCGTTTTTGAGACGTAACAACGCCCGCGCCGCCATATCGCGCACCGTGCCGGCGGCCGCGGCGATCTGCGCCTGAGAGAGGTTCTCGACTCCCGGTAGGCCGGGCGCCATACCAACCGAAGCGCGCGCGTATCCCAGCAAGAACTTAGCAACGCGCTGCAACACGTGGGCGAAGGCGAGATCGGCGATTGTGTCGATCGATCGCCGCCGAGCCTGCGACGAGGCGATCAAAAATCCCAGCGCTAGCTCCGCGTCGCTGCGGGCGGCGTGAAGGACTGCTTCGCTTGGAAGCGTCACGATTGTCGCGTCCGTCAGGGCTTCGGCGCGCGTCGTCGCGCCGCCGCCGTCGAAAGTGCCGCTCTCGTTGAGCGTGTCGTGCGTCAAGCGTTCGCCGATGGTGTGCGTCTTGCCGTCGGGCGAGAGTAGGGTGTAGATGACCTTGCCGCTCTTGACGATCCCTAGATACGGCCACACCTCGCCTTCGTCGAAGATCGTCTCACCGGCTTTATAGGTGCGCTCGCTCATCTGACCGGCCAGCTCCTTGATCGTGCTGGTCTTGGCCGAGGTAAACGCGGCGACGTAGGTCAGGAAGGCTTCGCCGTCAGCGTTTTCGTCGATTCGTTCGAGCCGGACGGTCCACCGGTTGGCGCCAAGGTTGCGCGCGTCCCACGAAAACCGCGCGGGACGAAGCTGCGCCATTTCGTTGCGAAGTGCCCGAGGGTCCGTCTCTTCGGTGATCTCCAGGGCGCTTCCGATCGGAAGCTTGTCGAAGGTCTCGAGTATCAGCGCCGTCCTCGTCGCAGGAACGAGCGACCGGGCATCGAGCGTGATCGCGGCAGGTCGGTTCATGGGCATACGCCGCCCGTCTTAGGGACGCTCCGCGACGGAGCCTGCCGGGACGCACGCAACCGTTGCGGAATAGTCGCGGTCGTTATGAGCAATTCGATGCAGGACAGCGATATCGTCATTCTTGCCGGAGCCCGCACGCCGTTCGGCAACCTCGGCGGCGAACTGGCGGCCCTCACGGCTACCGACCTGGCCGTCGCGGCCGCCGAAGAGGCGATTGGGCGCAGCGGCGTCCGCAAGGAACAGATCGACGAAGTGGTTTTCGGAAACGTCATTCAGAGCAGCGCCGATGCGATCTATCTCGCGCGCCACGTCGGGTTGCGGGCGGGGTTGCCGATCGCGGTGCCGGCCCTTAACGTCAACCGGCTGTGCGGATCGGGTTTGCAAGCGATTCTATCGGCGGCGCAGTCGCTGGCGCTGGGCACCGCGAGTTACGCGTTGGCGGGTGGGACCGAAAACATGAGCCAGGCACCCCACGTGGTTCGCGGCGCGCGCCAAGGCTTTCGGTTGGGGCAGGACGTCGCCTTTGAAGATTCGCTGTGGACCGCGCTGATCGATTCGTACGGCAATACGCCGATGGCGATCACGGCTGAAAATCTTGCCAAGAAATACGGCATATCGCGCGCCGAATGCGATGAGTTTGCGCTGGCGAGCCAGGAACGCGCGCTGGCCGCGCAGAGTAGCGGCTACTTTGCCGACGAGATCGTCGCCGTTGAGGTTCCGGGGCCGAAGGGCTCGACCGTGCGCGTTGAAAAAGACGAAGGCCCGCGAGCTGGCTTGACGATGGAGAAACTCGGCAAACTGCCGGCACGCTTCGTCAAAGACGGTGTCGTGACTCCCGGAAACGCTAGTGGAATCACCGACGGTGCCGCGGCCGTAGTTCTGACGACGGCAAAACGCGCGCGCGAAGACGGCCTGCAATGGATGGGACGGCTCGTCTCCGGCGGCGTCGTCGGCGTCGATCCGTCGATCATGGGAATCGGTCCCGCGTTTGCGATTCCGAAAGCGCTGGAGCGCGGCGGCGTCTCCTCCGGCGACATCGCCTTCATGGAAATCAACGAGGCCTTTGCGCCGCAAGTGATCGCATGTCTGCGCGAGATGGGCGAATCGAAGGACTCCGCCGGAGGGACTCGGCTCAACCCGCACGGCGGCGCGATTGCCCTTGGTCATCCGCTCGGTGCGTCAGGTGCCCGGCTCGCGCTCACGGCGCTTCACGAGTTGCGCCGGCGTGGAGGTGGCTATGCCATCGCGTCGGCATGCATCGGAGGCGGCCAAGGCATCGCAGCCCTTTTCCGCGCGGAGTAGCGCGCCGACGCGCAAGTTCCTTACCGCCGGGCGATTCTGGGACGCGTTTGCGGCGCTCGTCATCGGCTTTGCAATCTGGAAGATCTTCATTGCGCCGCGCTCGTTTGAACGGGCCGGCTCGCATCCCGCGCCTGCAGCGATCTACCAACGGCTGAACGGCGGCGCTTTTCGTGTCGCCGGCGAGCGCGGCCGCGTGCTGTTCCTGGATTTTTATGCGAGCTGGTGCGAGCCGTGCAAGCTCGAACTGCCACTCGTCGAGGCTTGGTCGCGGGAACATCCTGCCGCGACCGTGGTACCGGTCGACGTCGGCGAAGAGCGACGAATTGTCGACGCTTTCGCGCGGCGATACCGCTTACAAAATGTGGCGCTCGATCCGGAAAGCAGCGCGCGAGCGCTCTTTGCAGTGGAAGGTTTTCCGACGGTTGTCGTCATCGATCGAAACGGGTTCGTCCGAGCAAAGTGGGAGGGGCTCAACCCTGCCATCGCGCTCGCAATGAATAATGCGCTATCGTCCTTCGAACGTTAACGGCCCCGCCAGGCGGGTTTGCGCTTTTCTAAGAACGCGCTCGTGCCCTCTTTGATGTCCTCGGTATCGACGAGCGTGCCGAACTCCAGCGCCTCTAGTTCCAGCGCATCGTCGATCGAGAGGTGAGCGCCGTTGTTGATGACGCGTTTGCAGGCGGCAATGGCTAAAGGCGCCTTGGATGCGATGAGCGTCGCAATTCGCTTTGCCTCGTTCATCAGTTCGCCGGCGGGAACGACGCGGGTGACGAGGCCAATCCGTAGCGCCTCCTGCGCGTCGATGATTTCGCCGGTTAGACAGAGATGGGTCGCCACGCCTTTGCCGGCAAGCCGCGTCAAACGTTGCGATCCGCCGTAACCCGGTATCAATCCGAGGTTGACCTCCGGTTGGCCGAACTTCGCGTTCTCGCTCGCAACGCGGATGTCGCCGGCCATGGCGATCTCGCAGCCACCGCCGAGCGCGAATCCGTTGATCGCCATCACGACGGGCTTGCTAAGACGCTCTATCTGACGGGTGAGAGCCTGGCCCGTGCGAGCTTTGTCGGCTCCGGAGCCGGCCGACGCCAGCGCGTTGAGCTCGGAGATGTCGGCTCCCGCGGCGAAGGCTTTCTCGCCCGAACCGGTGACGACGATCGCGCGGACTTTGTCGTCGCGCTCCATCTCGCGCAGCGCGGCTGAGAGCTCCTCCAAAAGCTGCGAGCGCAACGCGTTGAGAACGGTCGGACGGTTGAGCGTAATAACGCCGAGCGGCTCTTCGATTTCGACCAGGATATCTTCAAATGGCATGTTCAACCTTATGATTTGATAAAGAATGCAGGTTCCTTCGTTGGATTGCGCGGAAGTGCCCCCTGCAATAATGGCGGTCTATGTTCATGGGAGGTAAGGGTGGCGGTGCGCACGGCGTATCATGAGGCACTAGAGGGAACCAGGCTCGACGTCGTTCGTCTTGGAGCGCTCGTCAGCGACGCGATCCGCGTCGCCGTGGACGCGCTCGACAATCGCGACGCCTCAGCGGGAGCGCGCGTCGTCGCCGGCGATGACACCATCGACGATCTTCGCCGGCGCATCGAGGCGCACTGTATCGAGCTTATCTGGCGGCAGCAGCCGGTTGCAGGCGAGCTGCGCGAGATTGCGGCCATGTTGGAGATCGCCACCGATCTCGAGCGCGTCGGCGATTATGCCGTCGATATTTCGAAAAACGCCATCAAACTCTCGGATCAGCCGATGCGGCCGCAGAAGGTTGAAATCGATCGCATTGCCAGCGTCGCGCACGGGCTCTTGCTCGACGCGATGCGCGCGTATACCGAACGAGATCCCAACCTCGCAAGCATCGTGATCGACCGGGACGACGAGGTGGATAAGCTCTACAAGCGCAGCATCAAACTGCTGCAAGCCGAGATGCGCGCCGATCCGGAGATCATACGTCCCGGAACGCGGTATCTCTTCGTGCTGGCATCGCTCGAGCGTGTGGGCGATCGCGCCGGCAACATCGCTTGGCACACAAAGGACATGATCGGCGCGGAGTGAGCACGCCGCTTAGCCGCAGCGAGTTTCGAGTCACCGAGCGGTACGTCTATTTGAATCACGCCGCCGCGGGCGTGCTCCCAGCCTCCACGGTTGCGGCGATCGAGCAGTTCGTCCGCGCGCACGCCGGTAAGGGCGTTCTTGGTACGTTTCCGTACGATCTGAAGATGGCGGAATATCGCGCGAAGATCGGCGGCTTCATCGGGGCGAGCGGATCGGAGATTGCGACGCTACTCAATACCGGCGCCGGCGCGAACACGCTAGCGCTCGGAATCGATTGGAAACCCGGCGACGAGGTCGTGCTCTGCGACAACGAGTTCCCCGCCAACGTGATTCCCTGGCTTAGTTTGCGCCGTCGTGGCGTCGATGTCCGAATGCTGCCGATGCGCGAAGGGCGCTTGACGCCGGAGCGCTTAGAACGCGAACTCTCGCCGCAAACGCGCGTGGTGACCGTCTCGTGGATTTCGTACGCCGACGGCTACCGCCACGACCTGGCGGGCTTGGCCGCGGTGGCGCACGAAGCCGGCGCGTTCCTCTGCGTGGATGCGATGCAGGGGTTGGGCGTTTTTCCGCTCGACGTGCGTACCCTCGGTATCGATGCTCTCTACGCGAGCGGGGCAAAGTGGATGCTTGGGTTGCACGGCGCGGCGTTTCTCTACGTGAGCCCCGAGCTGGGGGAGCGCTTGGCGGTTGCGACGCCCGGGTGGCGGTCGCTGGCGGACATGTGGGACTTTCACAACTACGAGCAACCGTTCTCGCCGGAGGCGCTGCGCTTTGAGAGCGGGACGCCCAATCTCCTCGGGACGCTCTCGCTGGTCTGCGCGATTGAGCTTTTCGAGCGGAGCGGGCCGCAGGCCATCGCGGAGCACGTTTTAGCCTTGACGGACCGGCTCTGTGAAGGACTTACCGCTCTGGATGCAGATTTCTCCACGCTGCGCGGACCGAGTTGCTCTTCCGGCATCGTTACCTTTAGCATCCCAGGCATCGACAGCATGGCGCTCGGGCGAGCGCTGGAGAACCAAGGCATCGTGACGACCAATCGCACCGGCGGCATTCGAGTCTCGCCGCATGGCTATAATACGGCCGAAGAGATCGACGTTATGGTAAACGCAGTCGCGCGTCAGGCGCGCGCGAAGGTACCGGTCTAGACGTTGATAGCGGCACTGGTGCTCGCGGGGGCAACGACCCTTGGCTTTCCCCCGCCCGGCGCGTACAACTATACGGCTTCGATGAGCGGACAACCGATCGGGCAGTGGAACGTGACCGTCAAGCGAAGCGATTCCGCGACCGAGATCGACGAAAACTCGTGGGCGACCGTCATGGGGATGACGCTTTCGGCGAAGGCGATGCTCGCGTTGGGGCTGGATCTTTCGCCGACGAGTTATACGGGCAACTATCGCGCAGCCGGGCAGAACGTCGCGGTTACCGTTGCGCTCACTCCGGCCTCCGCGACGATCACGGGCACGCAGAGCAGCTCCGCCCACGCGGTGGCACTCGTGCCGGATACGCATCATTTCGTCGTAATCGAACCGGGTTTGCTTGCCGGTCTCTTCGCACTTCCGGCGCAACTGGCCTTATGGAACGAGTCGACGGTGACGTGGCTCTCGCCGGTTACCGGTTCGGCGCAGCCGCTCATGAAATCGGCGGCTGCCGCTACGGCGCGACCTTCCGGCGTCCCCGCGCAAGACGTCGAGCTTTCACTGACGGGTCAAACACCGGCCACGATATGGTACGACGCGAATAGCTTCATACCGGATCGGATCGAGATCCCGTCACAGAACGCGGTCCTCACCCGCGTGCGCTAGAGTGCGGGTGAGGGCATTACGGTGGCGTCTACTCGGTCGCCACTCCGATATCCGCGGATAGGCACCCGCTCGACGCGCACGCCTGAACCACCTGATGATACTTGTACTTGCCGAGGCTGGATTTAAGCGCGGTCGTCTCGGTGATCGTGTCGAGCGCCGGATCACCCGGGTTCGGATCGAACGCTCCGTCGAGCTTGTGAAACACCTTTCCCACTCTGGTGTAGAAGACGCTGCTCCACGTGTACGACGGCGGCGAGCCCGAGCAGGACGTCACGATCTGGCCGTTCACGACGCACAGACCAACGTCGGCCCCGCTTGGCTGGCTAACGGTCACGCAGGCAAGATAGGACTTCGGACACTTTGCGTCCGGCTGCACGCCGAGTTTGAGCGAATATCCGGCTTGCGCCGGCGTCGTCTGCGGGGTATATCCAAGCCCGCTGGTCGTCTGTCCGGAGCAGGCGACGAGGCCCGCGGCCAGGATGAGCGCCGGCACCGAGCACCGACGAAGCATCGTTGCGTTCATAATTCGTGAAATCTCCCGAAATGGCTTTAGGTTTGTCGGCGCTATCGTAGCAGCCCGGCCGCACGCAAACGTTCAGGATGACAACGGGACCTAGATAACGATCCGAAATTCCGCGGGTTCGAGCGATCGTACGGCTTGCGATTCGAGCGGCAATCCGCGCAGGAGTCGTTCGAGCACGCTCAGCGTTCCGCGATGTCCGACGACGAGCCAACGCGTCGGCTGACTGAGCCTTTCGACGACCGGTTGCAGGCGCTGCCCAACGTCTGCGAAGCTCTCGCCCTGCGGTGGCCGGAAGTGCACCGGGTCCTGTCGGCGTTGCGCGAGCCCGGACGGATCGTGGTCCTGCAGCCATTCCAGCGTTTGGCCTTCCCACGTGCCAAAGTCGACTTCGCGTAGCGCGCTTTCAATTTCAAATGGAATCCCTGGCGCGACGATCTCGCGCGTCTCAAGGCAGCGTCGCATGGGACTGACCAAACACTGCTCAAAGTCAACGGCTTCCAGCTCGGCTTGAAGTTGCCGGCATTGCTCGCGACCGAGCGGGCTCAACGGCACGTCGGTTCTGGACAGAAAGCGTCCGGCGAGATTGTTTTCGGTAACGCCGTGACGGCAAAGAACGATGGCGCCCAAGCGCGTCTTACGGGTCGGTGCGTTCGCGCAAAATCGAAGAAGTCATTACCGCGTCGGTCATGCCGTGGATGAGTTTCTTGTCCGCCGGCGCGATCGTCGCCAAAACTCCGCCGAGCACCACGCTCTCCTCACCGGTTACGAAGTAGTACGGGCAGAGTCGCACGCGGCCTTCGTACTCACGAATCTCGTCGCGTTCCCGATCGAAATAGCTCTGCCGAATCAGCTTGCCTTTGTGAAACCGCTGCAAAATGTAGGGCGTCCGCTCGTACGAGGTCAACGCGATCTCGATCGCCGAGTTCCATTCGTCTCGCGTCAGATCGTCGCCGATCTTTACGCCGCGCGAACCCCAGGCGAGCTGCGAGAAGCCGGAGGGTTTGATGACGTACGCGCGCTCGCTCTTCGGCAGCGCGTTCAACTGGCGGAAATCCGAGACTGGTGCGCCGCCGGCCTCCAAACCGGCGACGACGCCTTGCGGCGGCATTTGGCGCGGATCGATCACCCAGGTCTTGGGAAAGAGATTGAGGAGCCGCTCGAAGACGTCCTTGCCAAGCTCGTTGCGCCACAACGTCGCAAGTGCGTGGTGGTGAAGCAGCGCGAACGCCAACTTTTCCTCGAGCGAGGCCTTCGGCGCGGGCACGATCCGCACGCGATTATGACGCGCGGCGTAGAGCATCAGTTCTTGCTTGGGCACGTTGAACAGATCGAACAGCTCGAAGTTGCGATAGATGGCGTCGAGCCGAGCCTCGCGCCCGTCTTCGTGGCGAATGAAGAGGCCGTCTTCGCTGAACGTGACTTCTTGCGGAGAGCGCAGCCAAGCATCGGCAAGGCCTAAGCGGCGCAACGCATCGGCGAGCCAGGACAGCTCGTTGCGGTAGTCGGCGGATTCCTCCGATACGACGATCGCAACGGTCGGGTGCTCGACTCCGGTTACGTGGCGCAACATCGCCGCAAAACCGGCCGGAATCCCGTGATCGCCGCCCGCGCTCTCGTGGCCGAGTTGGCAGTACGCTTCCGTCATGGCGCCGAGGAAGCCCATTCCGCCGGGGATGCTGTCGAGTTCGGTCGCAGCAAAACCGTCGGCGGTGATGATGAGATCGGGGCGGATGACGCCGGGGACGTCTTGCTTGAACCGGTTCTGGCGCCCAAGCTTGACGATTTGTTCGGGCTTCCCTTGGTCGAGATATTCCGCAATGAAGCCGGGCGCTGTTCCGCGCACGCTGCGATTATAGAGATTGTTGAGCGAGCGATAGAAGCGAAGAAGATCGGTACCGAGGCTTTCGATGCTGTCGAGCTGCTCCTTGGACAATGCAAACGGCTCGGGGCTGACGCGCCATGCGATACGTTCGGTTTCGTCTTGAACTCGGAAGAGGCCGGGCGGTATCGCCTCGTAAAGGTAGTGCGCTTGCTCGCGAGCCGTGAGATTCGGAATGGTTGCCGTACAAGGCATAAGGAAAATGAACTCTCCTCTAGCGACAGCCGTCGGGGATCTTGGATCTACTGAAGGCGATGTAGCGGCGGCGCATACCTTCGCTTAGAGCGGGCGGAGCGGCCTCGCGGTTGCAGTTGGGTGCGCCGGAGCGCAGCCACGGCTCACTTGATCGTGATCGCCCCCGGTGTCAGCAGCGCCCCCTCGACGTGTACCAGCCCCTGGATGTAGGCCAGCGTGAGATGCAGCGTCCCCCGCAGGCCGATCTGGGTAAGATCCAGGCTCTCCAAGACTCGGGAGACGCCTTCGCCCGCGAGAAAGTGCAGATCGCTCGGGCGACGCAGCGAACGGCCTGGCGCCGAATAGGTGGCGACCACTGGGACGATAATCTCCTGGGTCCCCGTGGATCGTGGCGCTGCAGTAACGCAGTAGGAGATGGTCACCGGCGTGCCTTGCACGGTGAGGGTCTCGACCGTGCATTGGGCGGCATTTGCGCGGCCGGCGGTCAGAGCCAACAAGGCAATTAAGAGCGCTAACGCCCCGGTCATCGTAGGGTTTCTCATCATTGTTAAAGCCCCAGTACGGGTCGACCGTATCCCCGTCGAAGGAAGATTCTATGCAAATTCGCCTGCTTGCCTTCGCAAGCCTGCGTGAGATCCTCCGGTCGTCCGAGCGGAGCCTCAGCCTGCCTCAGGGCGCCCGAGTCGGCGACGCGCAAAGACTCCTGGAAGAGCAATTCCCGGGTCTCGCGCCGCATCGCTCCTCCATGCGAATCGCCCGCAACGGACGGCTCGTCGACTCCGACGCCACGCTGTGCGACGGCGACGAGATTGCCCTCTTCCCCCCGGTGGGCGGTGGATAGCGAGCGCTTTAGCATCGTGCGGGGACCCATCGACCCGCGATGCTTCGAAAACATCGCCGGTGCGGGCGAGGGCGCGCTCGTGACCTTTTTGGGCATCGTGCGCAACACCGCGCACGACGGACGTGCCGTCGTCGGCCTGTCGTACGAAGCCTACGAGACGATGGCGTGCACCGAGTTCAAAGCAATCGACGCGCAAGCGCGCGAGCGTTTCGGCGACGTGCGGCTTTGGATCGCGCATGCGGTCGGCGACCTTGCCGTTGGCGAGGTCGCCGTCGCGGTGGCCGCTACAGCCGAACATCGCGCCGCGGCGTTCGAGGCGTGCCGTTTTGCGATCGATCAACTCAAAGAGCGCGCGCCGATCTGGAAAAAGGAACGGTATGCCGACGGCAATGCGCAATGGAGAGCCAACAAGACCGATGAGTAAGGTCGAGCTCTTACACCTCGACGCGCAGCGCAATCCGCTCGCGGTCTTAAAGTACGAACCGCGCCGGCCGCGCCGCGTCAGCGTGGTTGCCGGTCATGGCTACTCTTCGAGCAAACAGAACCTCGATTTTCTCTGCTCGTTTCTCGCAAGCCACGGTTTGGGCGTCTATAGCCTCGACTTTCCCGGACATAAGCTCGGTGCGAGCGGCGGCGAACTGCGCGGCGTCGACGATTGCATCGAAGCGATGTTTCGCGTAGTCGCGTTTGCCCGCGAACGCTCCGACGACGTAATCTACACGCTGGGGCACAGCATGGGCGGAATGACGGCGATCTTCACCGCAGCGCTCGATGCGAACGTCCGGGGCACCGTCGCGATCGCTACCGGCTATGGCCGGCCGACGTCGTTGGAAGCGTTGCGCAAGGTGGGCGTCACCGACTTTCGCTCGTCGTACGTCGTCGGGGTTACCTTGCTGGAGCTGGTGGCCGGGGTGGAAGCGCGGTATGACGAGCTGTTGCCGCGTCTGGCCGGCAGGCCAGCTCTGTATATCGCTGCCGGTCGCGATGCGATGGTAAGTCCGCGAAGCGTGCACCAGCTTTACGGTCGCGCGCCGGAGCCCAAGACCCTGGCAACGATCGACAGCGATCATACCTACGCGGCCGAGCACTCGCGCGCGACCGTCTTGGAGTGGTTTGACGAGCGGCATCCGGCGCTCCATCGCTTGGAGAGCGGTTCGGAGTGAACGGTGCGCAGCGGCGGCGCTATAGTCGCCATTTACTGATCCCCGAAGTAGGATTACGCGGTCAAGAGCGGCTCGTCGCGGCACGGGTGCTCGTTGTGGGCGCCGGGGGATTGGGTTCGCCGGCCCTGCAGTATTTGGCGGCCGCCGGCATTGGGCGCATCGGCGTCGTCGACGACGACGCCGTTGACGAGACGAACCTGCAGCGGCAGACGATCTTTAACACGGCCGACGTCGGCGCCAACAAGGCCGTCGTGGCAGCAGCGCGATTGCATGCGCTCAATCCGCACGTCGTCGTTGATGCGTTCCCAAGCCGGCTCGACGCGGAGAATGCCCGGCAGCTCGTGCGCGGCTATGACGTGGTGCTCGACTGCACGGATCGCTTCCCAACGCGCTATTTGATCAACGATGCGTGTTACTTGGAGAAGAAGATTGACGTCTATGCTTCGATCTTTCGATTCGATGGGCAGCTCAGCGTGCTCTGCGCGCCCGACGGTCCGTGCTACCGGTGCCTCTATCCGCAACCGCCGCCCGAAGAGCTGACGCCGACGTGCGCGGACGGCGGCGTCCTCGGCGCGCTCGCCGGACTCGTCGGCGCCTGGCAAGCGGGAGAGGCGCTCAAGGTCGTTCTTGGGATTGGAGAGCCGTTGGTCGGGCGGCTGCTCCTGATCGATAGCCTTCAGGCGCGCGTGCGGGAACTGCGCTTCGACCGCGAGCCCGCGTGCGAACTTTGCGGCGAGCGTCCGACGCGTACCGGCATCGAGAAGGGTGCCTACGAAGCTGCTGCAGTGCACAGCGACGTGGCGGAGATCGAGGCGGATCGGCTCGATGAGGCGCTGCGCGATGCAACCTTGCTCGACGTTCGCGAACCGCACGAAGCCGTGCTCGGCTCGATTGCCGGCGCCGTGCAAATTCCCGCATCCCAACTCGACGAGCGGATGTTCGAGCTCGATAGTGCCGTCCGCTACGTCGTCGCCTGCCGCGTCGGCATAAAATCGCTTTGGGCCGTTCGCCGTTTACGGGAAGCCGGATTCGAGCGTCTGCTGCATTTGCGCGGAGGCCTGCTCGCCTACGCCGCGCGCCAAGAAGACTTCGAGTTTTTTTAGGTGGCGGTCTTGATGAAGCACAAGCCTTTTGGGACGACCGGCGTGGATCTTCCGGTAATGGGTCAGGGCACGTGGAATATGCCGGAGAGCGGTTCCGCGCGAAGAGATGCGCAACGCGCGATCGTGCGTGGGATCGAGTTGGGAATGACGCATCTCGATACGGCGGAGATGTACGGCGCGGGCGCCGTCGAGCAGTTTTTGGGAGAAGCTATTCGGGGCATTCCGCGCGAGAGTCTCTTTATCGCCACGAAAGTACTGCCCGGCAATGCGACCTATCAGGGAACGTTGGACGCAGCGCAGCGCAGCCTGGAACGTCTCCGCTGCGATTACTTGGACCTGTACTTGCTCCACTGGCCGGGTTCGCATCCGCTCGAAGAGACGATGCAAGCTCTGGAAGCCCTAGTGGAGCGGGGAACGACACGTTTCGTCGGCGTCAGCAACTTCGAGACCGATGAAATGCTCGAGGCGGCATCTTACTTGCGCGCCGTTCCACTGGCGTGCGATCAGGTGCTCTACCATCTTGGCGAACGAGGGATCGAACACGAGCTGATTCCGGCCGCACGCCAAAATGGAATCGCCATCGTGGCTTACACGCCGTTCGGCCGCGGAGGTTTCTTGCGCACCGCAAAGGGGCGCAGCGTGCTCGAGAGCGTCGGGCGTAAGCACGGCGCGACGCCCCGGCAGGTTGCCCTTGCATTTCTCACCCGAGAGCAGAACGTGTTTGCAATCCCAAAAGCCGCGCAGGCGGCTCACGTCGAAGAGAACGCCGCAGCGGGATCGCTGATGCTCGAAGCCGGCGACATCGTCGCGATCGACGAAGCATTCCCGCGTGGAAGACCGGGGCCGCTGGCGACGTTGTGAGCGAAGCGATAAAGCAACTGGCAGTCCGCACCGCGCTCGAACTGGGCGCCGGCGCTGTTCGCGTGACGAGTGCGCGCGCGGATGAAGAATCCCGGCGCCGAATGCAAGCGGCCTTCGCGCGCAGGGATTTTCTGTGCTGGAGCTACGACGACGAGTACGCCCGGCGCGCGACCGATCCCCGCGAATTGTGCCGCGGGGCGCGCAGCGTTGTTTGCATCGCGTTGCCGTATGCCGCGCCTGCACCGCGTGCTGGACCGCTGCGCGGCCGGGTCTCAAATTACGCCTGGTCGGCCGATTACCATCGGCGATTGCGCGTGCTGCTCGATGCGGTCGCTCATGCGATCGATGAGGCCGCGGGCAAACGGGTAACGACCGTTGCGTGCGACACGCGGCCGTTGGCCGAACGAGCGCTGGCAGCACGTGCGGGCCTGGGATGGATCGGCAAGCACACAAACCTGATCTCACCCGGATTGGGCTCGTTCGTCTTTCTGGGCGAAGTCGTCACGACGCTCGAACTCCCGCAAGACGAATCCCTCGCCAAAACCTGCGGCAGTTGCGCGCGCTGCGTGGAGGTTTGTCCGACGCAGGCGTTGCGCGGCGATTACACGATCGACGCAAACCGCTGCATCTCGGATCTCACCCAGCGCACCGGCGCCATTCCGATTTCGATGCGTCCGCTGATCGGCGACTGGGTCTGGGGCTGCGATCTCTGCCAGCTCGTCTGTCCACCGACGCGCGAGGCCGGCCCCCTGGGCGGCGCCCATTGGGCGCCGCTCGATCAAGAAGTAGGGCGGCCGGCGCTGGTTGATTTGCTGCGGCTGCGTAGCAGCGCGTTCAAGAAGCGCTTCGAGCCGACGGCGATGGGCTGGCGGGGCGCTGCGGTGCTGCGGCGCAACGCCGCCGTGGCGCTGGGAAACGCCCTCGACCGGTCGACTGTCGGGCCCTTGGCCGAGAGCTTGCGCGGCGACCCGCACCCGATGGTGCGCGGACACGCGGCCTGGGCGCTGGGCCGGATCGGCTCGCCTGCCGCGTTGGCGGCCCTGCGGGGGCAGTCGAATATGGAGCGAAGCGACGAGGTGCGCGCCGAGATTTCAATGGCGCTTCAACCCTTTCACAGCAGCCCTGGGGTATGCTCGACGAGATGAACCGGTTTACAACGCCAATCGCCTGCCTCTTGGCCGCCCTCCTGTGCGCCGCGGCGCCGGGGCCGGCGGCGCCTGCAGGCGGCCTGCTCGACCGCATGGCCTCGCTCAACCCAAATCTTCACGCGTTCACGGCGGCGCTGCGCGCTCACGTGACCATGAAGTCGTTTCCGTTCCTATCGGCGGATTTGGCCGGAACGTATTACTACAAACAGCCCGATAAGTACAAGGTCGCCTTCACGAGCGGCGTCCCCCTGATCGCGCAGCAGTTCGACAAACTCTACGCTCATATCGAGCCGCCATCGAGATGGCGCGATCTCTATGCCGTTACGACCGTCTCCGACGACGGCACAACCACAACGTTCCGGCTCGTGCCGCACAAGCGCGGAAACGTCGAGCATATCGACGCAACGGCCGACGATCGCGCGGCAACGGTTCTATCGCTGCGGTGGAACTACTACAACGGCGGTTACGCGGAGATGACCAATCACTACGGCCACCAGGACGGCAACGTCGTCGTTGTATCGCAAACCGGGCACGTGAGTGAGCCTGGCTACGTCGCCGACATCAGTTCCACGATTGACGGCTATAAGCTGAATCCCACGCTAGCTGATGATATCTTTGCAGGCGAATAACGGGTCTCCCACGATCTCGCTGGTTGACGGGTTCAGCCGGCCGATCACCTATCTGCGCATATCCGTTACGGATAAGTGCAACCTGCGCTGCGTCTATTGCATGCCGGAATCGGGGCTACCGTGGCTTCGGCGCGACGAGATTCTGAGCTATGAGGAGATCGCCGAGATCGTACGCGCCGCGGCGACCGTCGGTGTGCGAAGCATTCGCTTAACCGGGGGAGAGCCGCTGGTCCGCAAAGAGTTAAGCCGGTTGGTTGCCGCGCTCGCCGAGATCCCCGGAATCGAGGACATCGCGCTCTCTACTAACGGGCTGCTCCTGGAGGCGCAGATTGCCGAGCTGGCTGCGGCGGGATTGCGTCGTGTCAATCTTTCGCTCGATACGTTGCGGGCCGATCGCTTTGAAACCATCGCGCGACGACCCGGCTTGGATCTGGTGCTGCGAGGTCTCGACGCGGCCATCAGCGCCGGGCTGGCACCGGTGAAGTTGAACTGCGTCGTCATGCGCGGGCAGAACGACGACGAGCTCATGGAGTTCGCGACGCTGACGAAGCATCGGCCGGTCTTCGTGCGCTTCATTGAAGTGATGCCGGTGCACGAGAATCTCGAACTGCAGCGCGACACGTACGTTTCGTCCAACGAAATTTTGGAACGCATCTCGGCGGACGCGCAGCTGCAAGCGGTGCCGGGCCCGCAAGGCAACGGTCCCGCGCGATATTTTGCTTTTCCCGGCGCACTGGGCGCGGTCGGCGTGATCAGTCCGCTCTCGCACGACTACTGCGATACCTGCAACCGCGTGCGCCTAACGGCCGCCGGCCGCCTGCGGCTCTGTCTTTTCGGCGACTACGCGCTGGATCTGCGAACCCCGTTGCGCGCCGGTGCGAGTATGGACGAGCTTGCTGCCCTTCTGCGCTCGGCGATGCTCATCAAGCCCGCGCGCCATCACCTTCGCCTGGGCGAGACCGCTTCGCGAATGCGGGCCTTCTCGGAGATCGGAGGTTGAAGTCACAATGGGCGAGGTTTCACCGTTGTCCAGGGTAGAGGAGGCCTGGCAAGCTCTGGAATGAGAAGCACCCTAGAAACCTGTGTTGCGATGGATCGAACGGCGATCGCGCAACGGCGAACCGAAGTATTAGTGACCGAGCACCAGACCAAGCTCGCGCGCTACCTTCGCCGTATGGTTGGTGACGCCGAGGTCGCGCTCGATCTGACCCAGGACGTTTTTCTATCCGCGTATCGCACGCTCCAGACCGATCCGTCGCGGGAGCTTCGGGTGGGTTGGCTCTATCGTGCCGCGACCAACGCCGCGATCTCGTTCATGCGTCGCCGAAAGATCCTGCACGTGCTTCCGCTCGATCGCGACCTCGACCGCAGCGCGTGGCGCGTCGACGAGCACAGCGCGGAGTCCGTCGATTTGCAGGCTGCGCTGGCGCGTTTGCCCGTAGAACAGACGGCGGCGCTCCTGATGACGAGTTATGCCGGGTATTCGTCGTCGGAGGCGGCGCAAATTCTCGGCACCAGCGCGGATGCCGTTCGGCAGCGGGTCTGCCGCGCGATGAAAACGTTGCGACACGTAATGAATGAGGATTCGAACTCGTGAAAGTTGCTTCAAACTGCGCTGCGGCCGAGATATTGGCCGGTGCGATCGCTCTCGGCGAGGCCGGCGACGAGCAACGCCACGCCTACAGAGAGCACCTCTCTACGTGCCGCCACTGCCTGACGGCGATCGGCGGCGAGCGCGAGATCGAGCGAGTCATCGGTGTCGTCGCCCAAGCCCGCGATCAGGAGCGGTGGCAGCCGGATCTGCGGAGTGCCCGAGCGCGCGTCCCGAGCCGGCGCCGTGCCTGGAAATGGGGCGCAGGTCTGGCAGCCGCGGCGGCTTTTGTCGTCGCGATCCTTGCGACGCAGCGGCACGCTCCCGTGGTCGTGCATAGCGTAGCAACGCAGGACCTTGGGCCGGTCGCGGCCCTCGGCACGCAGGCGTTTCCGCAGCGCGAGAATCGGGCGGAGTCGCTGGTGTACACCGGCGCACAAGCCGCTCATTCGACGATAACCTTCGAGGTGAAACTCGACGACCGGGGCAAGCCGACGCGATGCACCGTCATCAAGCACTCCGGCCTGGCATCGCTCGATGCAGCCCTCTGCAATGCGGTGATGCGAGCGCGCTAGGAGAACCTAGGAGCCGTCCCGGGGGAAGCTGACGGCGCGACCGAAGTCGGCCTCATGCCGGAAAGGCCGTTCATCTATCGCTTTTCAACCGACCTGCGGCTCGAGGATCATGCCGGCTTAGCTGCGGCGGCTTCGCGTGGGGGCATTCTTCCTACAATCGTGATCGACGATGCGCTCACGTCGCGCCTAAAAGCCTCACCGCGCCGGGCCGCGTTCTTTTGCTCCGCCGTTGACGCGCTGGCCGCCGAACTGCGCGAAATGGGAAGCAGGCTCGTCGTTCGCCGCGGAACGCCTGCAAAGATCATGGCGGAACTTGCTCGCGCAACCGGAGCGGACGGGGCGGCGTGGAGTGCCTCCTATCACGCGCAGGGGATCCGGGATGACCGGCGCGTGCAGTCCGAGCTGGAAGAGGCCGGTCTAACCGCGCTGGTCGTGCACGATGCTTCGGTCATTCCGCCCGAGGAGGGCGCCGCGGCACGCGGTGCCGACGGCGCCGGCTACCGCGCCTTTGCACCGTACTTCGAGCGCTGGTGGAAGCTCGGAATCGCTTCGTATGAGAATCCGCTTTTGCTGCGTTTCATCTCGAGCGCGGCAGCCGGCGAAGCGTTGCCGCAACCTCGCGAGTTTGGATCGAGCGAAGAGAGCGCAGCGTCGAACCCGCAAGCGGCTCGCGTTTTGTTGGACCGTTTCTTGGAGGACCGCGCCGCGCAGTACGGCGCTGCAAGCGCCATTCCATCCGAGAACGGAACGTCGCAACTTTCGGCGCACATTTCGTTCGGAACGATTTCGGCGCGAACGATTGCACGCAGAGTTCGCGAACGGCTCGGCGATCCGTTTTCCCTGGGCGAGGAGCGCGTCTCCTTGAGACTTTTTCTACGGGCGCTCGCGCGCCGGGATTTCTTCTTGCAGCTTTCGTGGTTCTACCCGGAGGCGACCGAGGCAGCGCTGCAAGAGAAGATGGCCGGCTTTGCGCTGGCGCAGGACCATCCGGCGCTCGACGCGTGGCGCGCCGGCGAGACCGGTTATCCGCTCGTCGACGCCGGAATTCGCCAACTGCACGAAACGGGGTGGATGCACCCGCACGTACGCGCGGTGGCCGCCTCGCTCTTGTGCTTCGATCTGTCAGTCGACTGGCGCGTGGGCCGCGAAGAGTGGAATCGCTGGCTCGTCGAGGACGATCCGGCAGTGGCTACGGGCAACTGGCAGTGGATCGCGGGTGTCGGCGCCGACATGGCGCAGTTTCCAAGAATTTATAATCCCGAACGGCAACGGCGGCGATACGATCCCGATGGCAGGTACGTGCGACGTTGGATTCCGGAGCTGCGCCACATGCCGCGCGAAGCCTGGCACGGCCGCGTGGACGATTCACCCCAGTTGTCGCTAGCGCTCTTCGAGCGGGATGCCTATCCGCAACCGGTCGTCGACCACGCCGTTGCCGCGCGGGCATTTCTCACGCGCTACCGCGCGTTCGTATCGCCGTGAGGCATCCGCTCGTCCAGCCAACTCGTAACGACTGGAATGCGGACGTCGTCGCCGTTCCACGTCTTGATGCCGTAGTAGACGCTCGCGACTAGGAAGAGCGGGAGGAGGAAAGGCACGAGCACGCCGGCGGAGATTCCGAGAAAGGGTACCTCCGCAACGAGCGAGAGGAGCGCCCAAAACCCAAAGATGCCGACGTTGAATCCGAGCGCCTGAAATGCTTGGCGTCGCAAGTTACGAGATTGCTTGCGATCCAGGAGCGCAATGAGTGCGAGCGGCCAGAGCGGGTAACCGAGCGCGACCAGGGCGCGCGATTCCGCGGAATCCGAGGGTGCGACGATGGTAGCTGGGCCGCGCACGCTCGCCGGCGCCGGTCGCGGCGGAACCTGGCCTGGAATTTGCTGGCGAGTCGCCGTAGCCGCCTCAACCTTCGCGGCGAGCCGACAACTGGGGCAGCCGCCGCGTTCGTCGCGGCAGGTCGCGCAGATTGACTTCCCGCACTCGGCGCACGGCGCAACCGACGGGACGTTGGAGTGGAAATAACAGTCCATGTAAGTCGTGCGTTCCTCCTGGGTCATGCATCTCCACGTACCGTGTCGCGCGGCGGGAGGTTTCACTGCGCGGCGGCGGCAAGCCCCTACGGCGGATGAATTCCCGCTCGATTCTCTACCGTCTGGCTCGCGAGGCCCGGCCATACTACGGGCGCCTCGCCGTTGCGATGGCTATGGGAGTCTTGGCGGGCGTTCTCTCGATCGTTCCACCACTGGCGTTCCGCATCATCATCAACCAGGTGCTCATTCCGGCGCGGGGTCACGCTCCCGACTTACGGGCACTCTATCTGGCCTTGGGTCTGACGTCGGTCGCACTCGTGCTGGGAAATGCCGCGATCTACGGCCAGACGTACATGACGGCCTGGAGCGGCCAGAACTTGGTGGCGCGCCTGCGCGTCCGTCTCTTCGCGCGCTTGCTGAACTTGCCGCTCGGCGAGTTCGCAAAATGGCGTCCCGGAGAGCTAATCGCACGGTTCTCCACGGATCTTCAAATGATGATCGACGCGGTAAGCGTCTCGGTTCCTCAGCTCGTCGTCGCGCTGGCGACCTTCATCTCGTCGTTCGCGACGATGATCTACCTCGATTGGCTCTTGACGCTGTCGCTCGTGCTCGTCGCCCCGATCGTTTCTTTTGCCGTCTCCAAATTTCAGCGACTCATCTCGGCGAGCACCCACCTGGCGCAGCGGCGGATCGCCGATCTCACGGCAAACCTCTCGGAGGTTCTGCAAGGCCAGCGAGTCGTCAAATCGTTTGGGAGAGAAGATTTCGAAGTCGACCGCTTTCGCACGCGAAACGACGACTTCTTCGGCGCCTACATGAAGCTGACGCAGTTTATTCAGACCCAGCCGTTGGTCGTCTCGACGATTATGGTGGCAGCGGTCGTGGCGATCATGTGGCTGTCGGTGCGCGAGGTCTTAGTGGGCCGGCTCGATACCGGTCGCGTCTTCATGTTTTGGGGGCTGCTCGTCAACTTGATGAATCCGATGAACCGCGTCGCGGCGTTCTTCGGGGACATTAGCAAGGCGATGGTCGGCGCTGGGCGCGTGTTCGAGCTGCTCGACCTTCCCGTCGAAGTGCGCGATCCTCCAAATGCGATCGCGATGCCGAGCGTTCGAGGGCAACTCGACTACGTTGACGTGACCTTCCGCTACGGAGCGGACGAACCGCCGGCGCTCAATCACATCAATGCTTCGATTGCAGCGGGCGAGATCGTCGCACTCGTCGGTCCCTCGGGCGCCGGCAAAACCACGATCGTAAACTTAGTTCCGCGCTTTTACCAGCCGCAAGAGGGCAGCGTCCGGCTCGACGGATTCGATATCGCAGACGTGCGGCTCTCCGACTTGCGCCGCGCCATCGCCATCGTGCCGCAAGACGTGCAGCTCTTCCGCGGTTCGATTCTCGAAAACATTCGCTACGGGCGTCTCGAGGCAACCGATGAAGAAGTCTACGCCGCGGCGCGCGATGCGAACGTCGAAGAGTTCGTCAGCGCTTTTCCCGAAGGTTATGCCACGGAGGTCGGCGAGCGGGGGACGCGGCTTTCCGGCGGCGAGCGTCAGCGGATCGCCATTGCACGCGCGGTCCTGCGAAATCCGCGAATCCTAATCCTCGACGAGGCTACGAGCTCGCTTGACAGTCATTCCGAGGCTCTGATCGAGGAGGCCCTCGATCGCTTATTGCGCGGACGCACGACGCTGATGATTGCCCATCGTCTCTCGACGGTCCGCAGGGCGCACAAAGTGCTCTACATCGAGGGCGGCCGGGTCGTTGAGGTCGGGACGCACGACGAGTTGCTGGCGAAGGGGGGCCCTTATGCCCGCTTGCATGCGGCGCAGTTTTCGCTTCGGGCCCCGTAACGAAAGGTCCGCAGCCCGGGCACCCCAAAACTAAGGATGCGAAAAAAAGCAACTGAGGTTAATATAGTTAACCTCCCAGAAAGGAAATCCAGTTGAACCAGGGATTCACCGTATGGCTCACCGGTCTTTCCGGTGCCGGCAAGAGTACTATTGCGGAAAGGCTGGGGCCTGAGCTGAAGGCTCGCGGCCGCAACGTCGAAGTGCTCGACGGCGACGAAGTCCGAACCCATCTCTCTAAGGGGCTCGGATTTAGCCGAGAAGACCGCGATATCAATATCGGTCGAATCTCGTTCGTGGCCTCGCTGCTCGTCAAGCACGGCGCCGCCGTGATCACCGCCGCCATTTCCCCGTACGCGCTGGCAAGGGCCGGGGCGCGTGAGCGCATCGGTAACGACCAGTTCGTCGAAGTCTACGTGCGCTGTTCCTTGAACGAGCTCACACGTCGCGACGTCAAAGGGCTTTATGCCAAAGCGATCGCCGGCGAGCTCAAACACTTCACCGGCGTCTCCGATCCGTACGAAGCCCCTGAGAATCCCGACGTGGTGGTCGACAGCGAGCTCGAAGCAGTCGAAGAGAGCGTCTCAAAAATCCTTGCCGAACTCGAGCGTCGCGGTTTAGTGCCGGCCGGCGCGAAGGTGGCGTCATGATCGCTCCTCATGGCGGCAAGTTGGTCAATCGAACCGTCGGTCCGGAAGCCGAGAGCGCGTTGCGCGAGGAAAGCAAAGGGCTGCGCAGCCTTACGCTGACCGGTCGCGAGCTTAACGATCTTGCCCTGATCGCCAACGGCGCGCTCAGTCCGCTGGAAGGCTTCATGTCTCGCAAAGACTACGACAGCGTCGTGGAGGCAATGCGATTGGCGAACGGATTGCCGTGGAGCATCCCGGTCGTTTTGGGAGTGACTCGCGAAGAGGCGCCTAGTGTGGGCTCGCGCCTAGCACTGTACGACGGTGAAGGGACGCTTCGCGGTGTCATGGACGTTGAGGAGGTCTTCGACTACGACAAGCAGCGCGAAGCGCGCAACGTCTATTTAACCGAAGAGGAGAAACACCCCGGCGTTGCCGCGCTCTACGAGCGCAAAGACGTGCTGGTCGCTGGGCCCGTCAAGGTGTTGGCGAGCGAGGGCGATCCCGAGAACCTCTCCCCCAGCGAATGTCGCGCCGAGTTCGAGCGTCGCGGATGGAAGACCATCGTCGGCTTCCAGACGCGCAACCCGGTTCACCGGGCTCACGAGTACATTCAGAAATGCGCGATGGAGATCGTCGACGGACTATTGCTTCACCCGCTTGTGGGAGAGACGAAGAGCGACGATATTCCCGCGGACGTGCGCATGCGCTGTTACCGGGCGCTGATCGAAAACTACTATCCGTCCAATCGCGTGCTGCTGAGCACACTAAAGGCTGCGATGCGTTACGCAGGGCCGCGCGAGGCGATCTTTCATGCGATCATGCGTAAGAACCATGGCTGCACTCACTTCATCGTGGGCCGCGATCATGCCGGCGTCGGAAGCTATTACGGCACGTACGACGCGCAGAAGATGTTCGACAACTTCACGCCGGAAGAGTTGGGCATCATTCCGCTCAAGTTCGAAAACAGCTTCTATTGCACGCGCTGTGAAGGGATGGGCTCGCAGAAGACGTGCAGCCACGATCCGACGCACCACGTGGCACTCAGCGGCACGCAAGTGCGCGAGATGCTACGCGCCGGGCAGCTTCCCCCTCAGGAGTTCTCGCGGCCGGAGGTTGCGCAGATCCTGATCGAAGCGTCTCGCGAAACTGCGAAGGCGTAGGGGTTTAAGCGGCATTCTGAGGAGCGGGGGCACGGCGCTGGTGGAGCGCAAAACGGTTTCCTTCGGGATCGCTCGCAAAGCACGTCACGCATGCGGGAAACTCGTGCACCTCGCCGACCTCGACGCCGCTGGCTTTGAGGCGTTCGCGCATCGCGCCCATGTCGTCGACTTCGAAGGCCGCGCCGGTCGAAGCGCCGGGTTTAAATCCGAGACCTTCGCCGTTGCCGATTCCGAAGGTCGTGCTCCCAACGTTGAACTCGATCCAATGATCGCCGAAGGAGTCGCCGGCTTGCAGACCGAGTACGTCACGATAAAAGTCCCGCGCCCGTGGCACGTCTCTTACGGAATAGGCAAAGAACGCAATGTCCTTGATCATGTAGCTCCTCCCGACGCGTTACCGAATTCCGTACGGCTCATGCGGCTACCTTTTGGCGCAGGCACGCGAATCGAGCCGCACGAAGCACGGCGCCAAGCCAAGGAGGGCCGCGATGCTGGTGCTCAGCCGTAAGACTAATCAATCGATTATGATCGGCGACGCGATTCGCGTAATCGTCGTGGGTTTCGACGGCGACCAAGTGAAGCTCGGCATCGAGGCGCCGCGCGACGTTCCGGTTCACCGTTTCGAGATTTTCCAAGAGATTCACCACGCCGATTCGTCAGAGGCTGCGCCAACGGGCAAGGGGGACGGGGAGAGGCCCCGGAGCTCATAGAATGTTAACTCAGGTCTCTGGAATGGCCTTACTTTCGGGAGCTTTAACACTTGAACCTTAGCTACGTCATCGTTGGGTTCGTCGTCGGCGCCTGCACCGCGTACAGCGGCGTCGGCGCCGGCGCCATCACGACGCCGCTACTGATCTTCCTCGGGATTTCGACCTCGAAGGCAATCGGTTCCGACCTGCTCTTCGCGTTAGGCACCAGGCTCGTTGCGATGATCGCGCACGTTCAGAAACGTACGGTGCAGGTCTCGGTACTCTGGCGCCTCTCGCTTGGCGGATTCCCGGCGGCCATCATCGGCGTGATCCTGAGCGCGCAGTTGCACAAGATGCTCGATATCCATCAGCTGGAAAGCATTCTGCGGTTGGCAGTCGCCGCTGCGCTGCTAGTATCTGCCGCCGGCATCATCTTCAATCGGCGGCTTGCGCGCGATCAGTCCGCCGAAACGTCCGCCCAGCCTCCAACGTTGCGCCTTGCCGCGATTGGGTTCTTCGTGGGACTCACCGTCAGCATCACGTCGATTGGCGCCGGCTCGCTGACGCTACCGCTCCTGTTGCTGGTTGCGCCGGTCGTGGCCTTGCGGCGTCTGGTCGGAACCGACCTCGCGTTTGCAGTCGTCGTGCTCGTGCCGTCTTTGATTGGCCACTGGCAGCTCGGCGACGTCAATCCGGGAATTGCCGGGTCGCTGCTCCTCGGATCGATTCCCGGCGTTTTCGTCGGGTCGCATTTCGTCACGCGGTTGCCGGAACGCTGGTTCCGCGGTGCCCTAGCCGGCGTGCTCGTTGTCGTCGCGTTGGCCCTGTCCATTCCCGTTCACCACGCCTAGCGACCTCGTTCCCTGCGCTCCTGCGCAACGAGCTGATTTGCGCGGAATAGGCTTTCGAACGTGCCGGCGTCGCTCCACCAGCCTTTCATGACGTCGTAGCGGAGCTCGCCGTCTTGCAGATACCGGTTGTTCACGTCGGTGATCTCGAACTCGCCGCGCGCCGAGGGCGATAGCGCGCGAATATAGTCGAAGACGCGCGCGTCGTACATATAGATGCCGGTAACCGCATAGGAGCTCTTGGGCTGCGCGGGCTTCTCTTCGATTGCGACGATGCGCTCACCGTCGAAGGCCGCCACCCCGAAGCGCCGCGCGTCGTCGACCTCCTTGAGGAGGATTCGAGCCCCGGCGCCTTGCTCGCGAAACTTGGCAACGTAGGGTGCGATGTTCTCTTGGATGATATTGTCACCGAGCACGACCACGACCGGGCCACCTTCGGCAAAGTGCTCGCAAAGGCGCAGCGCGTCGGCGATTCCGCCTTCGCCTTCCTGATACGTATAATAAATGTCGCGCAGGCCAAACTCCGCACCGTTGCCGAGAAGCCGGAGAAACTCGCCCGCCGAATTCCCGCCGGTCACGATCATAATCTCCACGATGCCGGCCGAGCAAAGCGTCTCCAACGGATAGTAGATCATTGGCTTGTCGTAGACCGGCAGCAGATGTTTGTTGGTCACTTTCGTCAGCGGCCGTAACCGCGTGCCGAGGCCGCCCGCCAAGATGATCCCCTTGGGGGCCGCAGCCGCGTCAGGCCGGTGCATGCTCGCCCTTCAATGGGCGCCACCACGCTTCGTTGGCGCGGTACCACGCAATCGTGCCGGCAATCCCCTCTTCAAACCCCACCTGCGGTCTCCACCCGAGCGCGTGCAGCCGCGAGCTGTCGAGCGCGTATCTGCGGTCGTGTCCCAGCCGGTCGGCGACGTGCGCGACGTGGCGTTCCATCGATCGCCCGCACCCGCCGACGAGCACGCGGGTCAGCTCGAGGTTGGTCAGCGACGATCCACCGCCGGCGTTGTAGACGCTGCCGGCCGCGCCGTGCTCGAGGACGTGCAGCACCGCGCGCGCGTGGTCTTCGACGTAGAGCCAGTTGCGAATTTGTAACCCGTCGCCGTAGACCGGTACGGTCCGGTCGTCGAGCAAATTGGTAATGAACAGCGGAACGATCTTTTCGGGATACTGATTTGGGCCGTAGGTGTTGCTTCCGCGAGTTATGACGACGGGGACTCCATAGGTCGCGTGATAGGCGAGCGCCAGCAAGTCGGCGGCAGCCTTGCTGGCAGCATAGGGGCTTCGTGGCCGCAGCGGGTCGCTCTCGATGGACTCGCCCTGGGCGACCTCTCCGTAAACCTCGTCGGTCGAGACTTGGACGAGACGCGAGACCCGGCCCCGGCGAACCGCTTCGAGGAGGACCTGCGTGCCCAAGGTATCGGTGCGCAGGAAGGCCTCGGGATCGTCGATCGAGCGGTCGACGTGCGTCTCCGCCGCGAAGTTTACGACGGCATCAGCTTTGGCGCCGATCGCCTCGTGCACGGCTGCCGGATCGCAGATGTCGCCCCGCAGAAAGCGGTAACGAGGCGCCTGCTCGAGGTCGTAGAGGTTCGCCGGGTTTCCGGCGTAGGTCATGGCGTCGAGGTTGACGACCTCGAGCCCGGGGCGCTCTTGCAGCGCCAGGCGAATGAAGTGCGAGCCGATAAAGCCCAGACCCCCCGTAACCACCCAGCGCATGCCGCGCCGCTTTCGGTTCGCGGGCGAAGGGAGCCTGGCCCACCGAGGAGCCTGTCCTGAGCGAGCGTAGCGAGTCTAAGGGCCGCCGTGCTATAATCGCGCGGCTGTCCCTTACTTCACCTCGCAGGGAGGCGGGGTGTTCATGACTCCATCGAGGTCCGCCAGCGCAGGATGGGCGGCGGGCAGGAGCCAGAAAGGTTAACCTATGACCGTCGTCACCATGCGCGAGCTCTTGGAGGCGGGCGTCCACTTCGGCCACCAAACCCGTCGCTGGAACCCGAAGATGAAGCCGTACATCTTTCAAGAGCGCAACGGCATTTACATTATCGACCTCGCACTCACCGTTCAGAAGTTGCGAGAGACCTACGAAGCCGTCAGGCAACTGGCTCGGGCGGGGAAAGTGATCCTCTTCGTCGGGACGAAGAAGCAGGCCGCCGACGTCGTGCGCGAAGAGGCCGAGCGTGCCGGCACGTTCTTCGTGAACCAGCGCTGGCTGGGCGGCACCCTTACGAATTTTGCGACGATCCAGAAACGCATCGCGCGGCTGCGCGAGCTCGAGAACATGAAGCTTCAGGGCGACTTCGAACGGCTGCCGAAAAAAGAAGTTGCCACTCTGCAAGACGAGATGAACCGGCTGGAGCGCTTTCTCGGCGGTATCAAGGACATGCACCGGCTGCCCGACGCGCTCTTCATCGTCGATCCGAAGAAGGAACGGATCGCCGTTCTGGAAGCGCGCAAACTCAAGATTCCGATTATTGCGGTGATCGATACCAACTGCGATCCCGACGAGATCGACTATCCAATCCCCGGTAACGACGACGCCATCCGCGCCGTGAAGCTGATGGTTGGCAAGATCGCCGATGCGATCATCGAGGGGAAGACCGAGAGCGAGAGCGCGTACGATCAAGTCGAATACGAGACGTCGCCCGAAGACGAGGCTCCCGTAACGATGGCGGAGGCGGGGCTTTGATCTCCTATCAACCCAAAGCCGAAGAGATCAAGGCGCTGCGCGAGGCGACGAGCGCCCCGATGATGGATTGCCGCAAAGCGCTGCTCGATGCCGCGGGTGACGCGGATCGGGCCAAAGCGCTGCTGCTCGAGCGCGGCGCCGCGCAGGCTGCCAAGAAGGCCGAACGCGTGGCCGACGAAGGCCTCGTCACGAGCTACGTGCACGCCGGCGGGAAGATTGGAGTCTTGGTCGAGGTCAACAGCGAGACGGATTTCGTCGCTCGTAATCCGCGCTTTTCGGAGCTTTCTCGCGACATCGCCATGCATATTGCCGCGATGGCGCCGCAGTATCTCGATCGTGAGAGCGTCCCCGGCGAGGTCGTGGATCGCTTGCGCGAGGAGTTTGCGGCCGGCGTACCGTCGGGAAAGTCCGCCGAGGTTGGCGAGAAGATCGTGGCCGGTAAGCTGAACAAATGGTTCGAAGAACACTGTCTGCTCGACCAGACCTTCGTGAAGGACGATAGCGTGACCGTCGGAGACTTGATCCATCGTTCGATCGGAGCGCTGGGCGAGCGAATTCGCGTCCGGCGCTTCGCCAGATACGCCCTCGGTGAGTGAACGCGAGCGGCCGCGATACTCTCGCGTGCTGTTGAAGATCTCAGGTGAAGCATTCGCCGGCGGCTCGAACAGCGTTGACGTCACCACGACGCACGTGATGGCAGCGCAGATTGCCGACGTAAGCCGCGACGGCGTCTCCGTGGCGATCGTCGTCGGCGGAGGCAACATCTGGCGTGGAAAGGTGCACGAAGAGGCGGGCATGGACCGGCCGACCGCCGACTACATGGGAATGCTGGCGACCGTGATCAACGCCCTGGCGTTGCAAGATGCACTCGAGCGCATGGGTGTGGCGTCGCGCGTCCAAACCGCGATCGCGATGCACCAGATCGCCGAGCCGTACATCCGGCGGCGCGCGATTCGCCATTTGGAGAAGGGGCGCGTCGTCATTTTCGCGGGCGGAACGGGCAACCCATACTTCACCACCGATACGACGGCCGCGCTGAGAGCGGTGGAAGTCGACGCCGAAGCGATCCTCAAGGCGACGAAGGTCGACGGTATATACTCCGCCGACCCGAAAAAAGATCCGCTGGCTACGCGCTTCGAACGCCTCGACTACATGGACGTGTTACAGCTCGGACTGGAAGTGATGGACTCGACCTCCATGGCGCTCTGTATGGATAATTCGGTTCCGGTCATCGTCTTCGATATGGCGGTTCCGGGCAACATTCGCCGGGTCATCTGGGGCGATGCGATCGGAACGTACGTCGGGCGGCAGACCGCGCCGGTAGGCGCAAGGAGCGTGTGAGCAATGGCAGGCGCCGATTTTAAAGAGATCGAGTCGAAGATGAACAAATGTGTGGAGGCGACTCGCGGCGAGTTCGCCTCGATTCGCACCGGCCGCGCTTCGCCGGCACTGCTCGATCGTCTCGTGGTAGAGGCCTACGGTCAGCCGGCGCCGCTCAAACAGATCGCCGGAGTCTCGATCCCGGATTCGCGCACGCTGCTGATTACCGCATGGGACAAAGGCGTCGTTTCGGAGATTCGCAAAGCGATCGAGAAGAGCGACCTTGGCCTAACGCCCAACGTCGATGGCACTGCCATTCGCCTCGTGATACCTCCGTTGAACGAAGAGCGTCGTCGCGACCTCGCGAAGCTGGTCAAGAAGAAGGGCGAGGACGGCCGAATCGCCGTTCGCAACGTACGGCATCACGCCCACGACGAACTAAAAAGCGAGCTGAAGTCGCATGCGATCACCGAAGACGAAAGTAAGCGGATGCAAGACACTCTTCAGAAGCTTACGGACAAGTACGTCAAAGAGATCGACGGCCTGGTCGTGGCCAAAGAAAAAGAGATCATGGAAGTGTGAACGAGGATCTGATACTCGTTCCGGAGATGCAAGCGCGGCGCGCGCTGCGCAATCACGCTCTACGGCTGCACGTGCTCGCTCCTCATGGAGCTTGGCTCGGCTGTGGGGCTTTGCGCGTTCTGCGCTTGAAAATACACGAGGACCAGTCGGCAGAGATCGTGGCCGGCTACGAGTCCTACAGGCCCGCATGACGACGTCGTTGGCCGAGGCGCGCACGGCAGCGCTGGGTTCGGGTTCCGTGCCGCGTCACGTAGCCATCATCATGGACGGCAATCGCCGCTGGGCTAAAACGCGCGGTCTGCCCGCGATCGAAGGGCATCGTCGCGGCATGGTCGCGCTTCGCCACGTGACGCGCGCCGCCAGCGATTTAGGCATTCGAGTGCTCACCGTCTACGGCTTCTCGACGGAAAACTGGAATCGTTCGGCCGGCGAGATTTCGTTGCTCTTCGAGCTGTGCGTTGCATTCGCGCGCAACGAGCTGATCGAGCTACAGCGCAACGGCGTGCGCGTGCGTGTTATCGGCGAGTGGGAGTCGCTCCCCTCCGCCCCGCGCGCTGCGCTTGCGGATCTGCAGGCGCAAACCGCCGGGAACACCGGGCTGCTGCTCAATCTAGCGGTGAACTATAGCTCTCATGCCGAGCTTCGGGGCGCCGTCCGAGCCATTGCGCAGGACGTTGCCGCCGGAAACCTGGCGCCCGATGCGATCGACGAGAACGTTATCCGGCGTTACCTCTATACGGCGGATCTCCCGGAGCTCGACTTACTTATTCGGGCCGGCGGCGAGCGTCGGCTTTCGAACTTTCTTCTGTACCAAGCGGCATACGCCGAGCTGGTGATGTGTGACGTTTATTGGCCGGACTTCTCGAAGGACGATCTCGCGCGAGCGCTCGTGGAGTTTGCGCAGCGGGAGCGGCGGTTCGGCGGGACTTGAGCCGGCGACGGGTCGTGGTGGGCCTGATCGTCGCGGCGATCGGGCTTTTCTGCGTATTCTTCCCGTGGGCGTTCTACGGACTCTTGCTGGTCATCGGACTTGCGAGCATCTACGAGTTCAACTATCTCTGCTCGATCAAGGGGCAACCGTTGGAGTACCCGGTTGCGGTGCTTGGCGTCGTTGCCTACATCGCGATGGCGGTCTTCGGAGTGCTCCACAATTGGGAAGGCGTACTGCTCGCGGGGATCGTGATCGCGGCCTTCTCGATCGGAATGTACGGCGAGCAGAAGGGCTACTTTGCGCGCACCGCTTACACCCTGCTCGCCGTCCTCTACATCGGCAAGCTTCTGGCCTACTTCGTCTTCATCCGTCAGATCGCCGGCAACGGGATGTGGCTGACGCTGTACGTCATCGTCATCATCGTGTTGACGGATACGTTCGGGATGCTCGTCGGGTCGACGATCGGGCGACATCCGCTCACGCGAATTTCGCCGAGCAAGACCGTTGAAGGGTCGATCGGTTCGTTGGTCGTCGCCACCGCGTTCGCGATCGGCGCTACGTGGTTCGCGCCGCTGCATCTGCAATGGTGGCAGGGCGCCGCACTCGGCAGTGCGACGTGCATCGCGGCCCAGATCGGAGATTTGGTGGAATCGGCCTTCAAGCGCGACGCAGGCGTAAAGGACGCCGGCGCCATGATCGTGGGTCACGGTGGCGTTTTAGATCGGTTCGATTCCTATCTGCTCGGGGGCGTGGTGTTCTTTGCGATGCTGCATCTGCTGGGGATCCTGCAGCTTCCATGACTTCTAGTAAGAGAGTCGCGATACTGGGATCGACGGGTTCGATCGGCACGCAAGCGCTCGACGTGATCGCGTCGCATCCCGAGCGCTTCGAAGTCGTCGGACTCGCGGCGGGGCGCAACGAAGAGCTGCTGCGCGAGCAAGCGCGACGATTCGGGGCGCCGATCGCGACGACGATCGCCGATGGCGCCGAAGGACTGCTGCGCGTAGCGGTGTCGAGCGAGCCCGAGATCCTTCTCGCCGCGACGGATGGGTCCGTCGCGTTCGAAGCCGTCTTCGCAGCCGTCGAACGCGGCATCGACGTAGCCGTCGCAAACAAAGAACTCATTGTCTCGGCAGGCGCCCTGCTCGTCGAGTCGGCGCAGCGCAGCGGCGCGCGGCTTCTACCGGTCGACAGCGAGCACAGCGCGATCTTTCAATGTTTGGCAGGCGAAGAGCGCGAGAGCATCGCTGCCATCGTACTTACGGCCTCCGGTGGCCCGTTCTGGCGCACCTCTCGCGAGGAGATGGAGCGCGCCGATCTGAAGGCCGCGCTCGCGCACCCGACGTGGCGGATGGGAACGAAGAATACGATCGATTCGGCGACGATGATGAACAAAGGCCTGGAGGTCATCGAAGCCAGCCGTCTCTTCGGCTTCCCAGGCGACCAAATACGCATCGTCGTCCATCCCCAGTCGATTGTGCACGGCTTCGTGCTCTTTACCGATGGAAACGTAAAGTCGCAGCTCGCGGCTCCGGACATGCGGCTGCCGATCGGCTACGCCTTAGCTTACCCCAACCGACTGCCGTCGGTTGGGGACCCCGATCCTTCAATAGGCGCTCCGCCACATGTGGCTCCGCGCCCCTCACAGGCGGAGCCTGCGGGGTCCCCCCTTTTTGAAAATGACGTGTTGCAAATGTTGGGGGCGAAGCAAGGAGAGGTCGCCGTGCGATACGATTTTGAGGCGCCCGATCCGGTCCGCTTCCCCTGCGTAGCCTTGGCATACGAAGCGCTGGCTCGAGGCGGTACGGCGCCGGCCGTGCTCTCGGCTGCAAACGAAGTCGCCGTGGAGGCGTTCGTTCAGGGTAAGATTGCTTTCGGGAAAATCTCGATGGTTATCGAACGAACTATGGAAAGAACGCGCCCGGCGCAGGCCAATCTCGAAGGGGTTCGATCGGCCGACCGGGAGGCCCGAATAAACGCGCAGGCAATCGTGGAAGGAATTGAAAGGTCGTCGAATCGTTGAATCTCCTCGCCGTCGTCACCCTGGTCGGAGTCGAAAAGGTCGTCACATTCGTGGTGATGCTCTCGGTGTTGATCGTCCTCCACGAGCTCGGTCACTTCATCTTGGCGCGCCGCAACGGCGTGAGGGTCAACGAGTTTGCGGTTGGATTCGGTCCGCGCTTAGCGGCTTGGACGAGCCCGCGCAGTGGAACGCAGTATTCTTTGCGCGCCTTTCCGATCGGTGGCTTCTGTGCAATGGAAGGCGAAGACGCCAAGGTCTCCGAGGCCGAGCAGCAACGCAGCTTTCGCGAGCACCCGAGCGACGCGCAGACCAACTTTCAAGCGAAGTCACCCTGGCGACGCCTTGCGATCATCCTGGCCGGACCCGCCGCCAACTTTCTGCTGTGCTATGCGATCTTGCTGGTCGGGGCGTTAGTCTTCGGTGTAGCCAGCGATAGGACGAACCAGCCGGTGGTCGCCGAAGTGACTTCCGGATCTCCCGCAGAGATCGGGGGCATCCGTTCGGGCGATCGCATCCTTGCCATCAACGGCGTTCCGATGGTCACCGGAAAGAAACTGGTCGACACCATCCACGGCGCGCTGGGCCAGAGGCTCGATCTGGTCTATCTGCGCGACGGCATCCAAACGAAGATCCACGTTTCGCCGCGGCCGTGTCCGCCACAAGTGGGCCGGAACCTCGGCTGCATTGGTTTCTCCCCCGTTCCGACCTTCGTGCGCGTCGGATTCGTAGCCGCGGTACGCGAAAGCGGCGAACGGTTCGCCGCAATCGCCGATGAAACGGTCGAAGGCATCGTGCTGCTCGTGACGCAGTTTGCGAAGTATTCGCCGCAAATCTCCGGACCGATCGGCATGGGGCAGGCGGCGGCAACGGTCCAGGATTGGGGCTGGGGGCCGTATCTTACGTTCGCGGCGACGATTTCGTTTGCACTTGGGCTCTTTAACCTGCTTCCCATTCCGGCGCTCGACGGCGGACGCGCGGCGTTCATCATCGCCGAGCTGATTCGCGGGCGCCCCGTGGATCCGGAGAAAGAGGCAATGGTTCACCTGGCGGGCTTTGCGGCGTTGATTGCATTGGTCATGCTCGTCGCTTTCCACGACATCACGCGCATCGTCAAAGAGCGTCTGGATCGGCGGCGATCACCCCGTCGTCGTGCAGTCGATGACGACGACCGACACGGCTGACGCCGACAAGACGCTCGAACAAATTTACGGCCTGGCGATGGAAGGCTGCGAGGTCGTGCGCGTCACGGTCAAGGATCCGCCGGACGCCGCGGGTTTGCCCGCGATCGTCTACCGTTCGCCGGTGCCGATCGTCGCAGACATCCACTTCGACCACAAGATGGCGCTGGCGGCAATCGAAGCCGGCGTTGCCAAGCTGCGGTTGAATCCCGGCAATATTCGCGATCCCAAGAAGGTAGCGGAGGTCGTTACCGCAGCGAAGGCGCGGGGCATCCCCATTCGCGTCGGTGTCAATATGGGCTCGCTGGCGCCCGACTTGGAGAAATCGCTCGGTCATACCGCCGAAGCGATGGTGCTCTCGGCCTTGCGCCACGTCGAAATGCTCGAAGAGCATGGGCACACCGACATTGCGATCTCGCTCAAAGCCCACGACGTCGCTACAACGGTTGGAGCCTACCGCTTGGCGGACCAGCGTTTGCGCGAGCGCGCGACGCCCTATGCGCTCCACCTCGGCATTACCGAAGCCGGCCTTCTGCGCGACGGCACGATCAAATCGTCGATTGGCCTGGGAATTCTGCTGTGGGAAGGCATCGGCGATACGATTCGAGTCTCGCTGGCCGACGACCCGATCGAAGAAGTTCCCGTCTGCTGGGGAATTCTCAAATCACTGGGCCTCCGCGAGAAGGGTTTTGAAATTACCGCGTGCCCCTCGTGCGGCCGCGCCGAAATATCGGTGCTCGAGCTGGGTCGGGCCGTCGAGGCGATCGCCAGATCGTATAGCGCTCCGGTCAAGGTGGCCGTAATGGGTTGCGTCGTTAACGGCCCGGGCGAGTCGAAGATGGCAGACGTCGGGGTTGCGGGCGGCAAGGGCAAGGGTGCGATTTATCGCGCCGGCGAGCTGGTCGGAACCTATCCGGAGAGCGAACTGCTCGGAATGCTGCGGCTGGAAATCGAAAAGGTCATCGCCGAGAAGTATCCCGACTACCTCGACGAGATTGGCGGCACTCCGGCTATCGCGCAATCGCCCCTATGAAAGGCCGGATCTCCGAGCTGTACGGCGGCATGGCGTGGCGGAGCCTCGGCCTGGTTGCGATCTGCGCGCTCTTCGCCGCGTCGTTGCTGGCTTTTTCCCGGCCAATCGTGATGCTCGTCGACGGCGAGCGGGTCGATAGCGACGTGCCGCCCGTGACGACCGCTAACGCGAAGGCGTTCGTTCCGTTGCGCTCGATCGCCGACGCATTGGGCGCCGAGACCGAGGTCGACGGCAAGACGGGCACGATCAGCGTGGTTTTAGGAAGTCAAACGCTTACGGTGCGCGTCGGCGACCCGCACGCGACGGTGAACGGCATGCCGCTGACGCTCAAGCACGCACCGTTTCGCGTGCGCGGCCGCGTGCTAATGTCGCTGGACGCCGTCGCACGGGCGCTCAACGTGCGCGCCAGGTATAATCCTCGCGAAGCACGCATCGAGGTTATAACTCCCGGCATCGGCCAGGCGCCGAATCCCACCAGCGCCGAGCCGCACTAACCTAACGTTAGAACTCGCTGATGCCTTCTGGCTCTTCGACCGGAACGATGTCGTCGGGGTTGGATTTGCGGAAACCGTAGCAGAAGAAGAAGATCAAACCGCAGACGAGTGCGATGACGAACCACGTCCAGGTCGCGCGCGAAAGGCCGAAGACCGCTAAGAAGAGCGAACAGACGATTCCCAAGATTGGGAAGAGCGGCACGAACGGCACGCGGAAGCTGCGCGGCAGATCCGGCTTGCGGTGGCGCAGGTAGAGCACGCCGGCGCAAACGACGGTGAAGGCGATCAAGGTGCCGATGTTGACCAAGTTGAGCAGGTTGTTGAGCGGCACGATCAGCGCGAGAACCGATACCGCGACCCCCGTAATCATCGTGGTAACCAGCGGCGTCTTGAAGCGCGGGTTGACCGCGGCAACGACGGGCGGCAGCATGCCGTCGCGCGCCATCACGTAGAAGATGCGCGACTGGCCAAGCAGCGACGCGAGCGCGACGCTCGTCGTCCCGGCCAGAACGCCGATGGTGATGACCCAGCTCAACCACGGCATGTGCAACGGCGCGAGCGCATAGACAAGAGGGTTCTTGATCGGAACCTTACTCCACGGCACGGCACCTACGAGGACGATTGCCGTCGCGCAGTAGATGAGGGTACCGATTGCAAGCGCGCCGATGACGCCAACGGGGACGTCGTACTGTGGGTTCTTGCACTCTTCGGCCGTCGTCGTCGCCGTGTCGAAGCCGATGTAGCTGAAGAAGACGTAGGCGCCGATGGCGATGATTCCGTAGGGCTGAGCCGACGACGAGTAGTCGGCCATCCCTCCGAAGGGTCGCAGCGCTCCCCAGCCGACGGGGTTGAAGTTGTGCAGGTTCGCACCGTGAAATAGGAAGAGCCCCGCGACGATAAAGACGGCGAGCGCGGAGATCTTCAGTACCACGAACGTGTTGTTCACCGTAGCGGTCTCGCGAATGCCTACGGAGAGCAGAACGCTCAACCCGATAACGAAGAATGCGGCGACGAAGTCGTATTGCGAATGCAGCAAATCCCAGCTCGACGGCACCCACCATGCGCCGTGAACGATGAGGTTCGATTCCTGCGCCCATGCGGGCAACGCGAAGCCGATGCTTTTGAAAACATCTTGGATTGCGGCGGAGAACTGCTGCGCGACCGGGGCGGCGCTGATTCCGTACTCGAAAATCAAAGCAAAGCCGATGATCCACGCAAAGAGCTTGCCCATGGTCGCGTAGGCATAGGTGTAGGCGCTGCCCGCGACTGGAACCATTGCGCCCAGCTCCGCATAGCAGAGCGCCGCGAAGAACGAGGTCAGGCCGGCGAGCAAATACGAGATGATGACGGCTGGGCCGGCGCCCTTGACTCCGGTTCCGATCGTCGTGAAGATGCCGCCGCCGATCATCGTTCCCAGGCCAATCGCCACGAGATCCTTGGCGGTCAAGGCGCGCCGTAGAATCTTGCGCTTCCCGATCTCGCGCAGCTTATCGACGTTGGTCGTCGCAAAAAGCGTAGAGAAGAACGACATTCCGCGCTCGGTTCGCACTAGCAGCCGGTCACCCCTCGGTTGCCTATTCGGGAGGCCGGCTCGCCGGGTTCCAGAGATGCTCGGGCTCGCGCAGCGCTTCGTTGATCCAACGAGCCCAGACGAAGAGCGCGTCGGAGAGCCGGTTCAAATAGCGTAGCGCTTCGGGCGAAACGTCGCTGTCATCATCGAGGAGCGCCGCCACGAGACGCTCCGCTCGCCGGCAAATCGTGCGCGCGAAGTGAAGGTACGCGCCGGGAAGAGAGCCGCCCGGATGAATGAAGTTTGCGAGCGGGGGAAGTTCGCTCTGCGCTTGGTCGATCGCGCGTTCGAGCGATTGCGCGTCCGCCGCTTCGACGCGCGGCAAGCCTTCGCGGCGGTCCGCCGCCAAGGTCGCCAAATCGGTGCCGAGATTGAAGAGCCTGTCCTGCGTCCACGCAAGCCAGCCGTCAAGGCAAGCCGCGCGTGAATGGCTGTGCAGAACCGGCCGCAACGCCGCGCGCGCTACCCCTATTGCGCTGGAAAGCTCGTCAACCGTGCCGTACGTCGCGATGCGCGGCGCGCTTTTCTTTACGCGCCGGCCGCCGACGAGACCCGTCGTCCCTTCGTCGCCCGTGCGGGTGTAGATCCGGGTGAGTTTCGGCATCGTTCCGCTATTGCGAGTTCCGCCTCCGATATCCCCGGCGCGAAGGCTGTTCGAGCGCCGCAGCGAAACGGCCCCGGTCATGTCGGAAGCGCTCGCCGGAGGCGCCGTCAAGGAGATCCCTCCCAAATCGGCTGACCTTTCCGCTTGGTATACTGCCGTGTGCCTACGGGCCCAACTCGTCTCGTATTCACCGGTGCGTGGATGCGTCGTTCTGCGTCCGCACGGGTTCGGTCTTTGGGAGAACCTGCAGCGCGAACTCGACGCGCGGTTCAAGGCGACCGGCCATGAGAACGCCTATTTCCCGCTGCTGATCCCCGAGAGTTTGCTGATACGCGAGGCCGAGCACGTCGAGGGATTCGCTCCGGAGGTCGCGTGGGTTACTCAAGGCGGCAATGAGGTACTGACGGAACGCCTGGCGATTCGGCCTACCTCGGAGGCGATCATCGGAACGATGTACGCCCAGTGGATCGAGTCGTACCGGGACCTGCCGATTCTGATCAATCAATGGGCCAACGTCGTGCGGTGGGAGAAGGCCACGCGGCCCTTCCTTCGCACGATGGAGTTTCTCTGGCAGGAGGGTCACACCGCACATGCCAGCGCACAAGAAGCACGCGAGGAGACGTTGCTCATCCTCGACCTGTATCGAGACTTCGCTGAGAACGTCGCGGCGCTGCCGGTCTATTCGGGCGCAAAGAGCGCCAGCGAACGCTTTCCCGGCGCGGTTGAGACCTTCTCGATCGAAGCATTGATGCCCGATGGTAAGGCGTTGCAGTCGGGGACGTCGCACGACCTGGGTCAGAACTTTGCCAAAGCCTACGAGATCAAGTTTGCCGACGCGGACCAGACAATCAAGTACGTGTATACCACCTCATGGGGCGTATCGTGGCGCATGCTCGGAGCGATCATCATGGCGCACGGGGACGACCGAGGTCTTCGCATTCCGCCAAAGCTCGCTCCCATCCAGGCGGTTTTCGTGCCGATCGTTCGTTCCGGCGACGATCGGGCAACCGAAGTCTGCCACGAGCTGGCGCGGAAATTGACCGGCGCCGGCTTGCGAGTCCGTGTGGATGCTCGCGACGAACAGCCGGGCTGGAAGTACAGCGAATGGGATCTGCGCGGGGTTCCGGTTCGGATAGAAATCGGCCCACGCGACGTCGATGCGGGGACCGCGGTGCTCGCTCGCAGAGATCGGAACAAGAATGAAAGCGGACAGCGGCAAAGCGTAGCGCTGACCGAGGTCGAACCTACGCTGCGCCGCCTGCTCGAGGAAATTCAGGCTTCCCTCTACGCGCAGGCACGGTCGTTTTTGCTGGATCACACGATTGCCACGACGGATCGAGGCGAGTTTTTGGAGCTCTGCAGCACGCGCGCCGGGATGGTCGATATCCCGTGGTGCGAGCGCCCCGAATGTGAGGCAGAAGTCAAGCGCGCGACCACGGCGACGACGCGCGTCCTCAGGGAGCTCCAGGAAGGCGACGTTCGTTGCGTCGCCTGCGGAGAACCGGCAAAGGCCAGGGCCTATTTTGCGCAGTCGTACTAGGAGTCTGTCTCCCAAGGCCGCGCTCGCAGCGGTGCTCGCGTTCATAACGGCAACTTCGATCGCATTCGCGTCCGCGCCGAGCGTTGCGGATCTCGACGCGGCGGCGCGCGCCGTTGGCAACCGGCGCGATATCGCCGAGAGCATCGGCCGGGCAATCTTTCGGACGCAGTGGCCTGCGGAGGTCAACCAAGTCTCGGCCAACGAGCTGGATCGACATTTGATCGTCGGAGTTCGCATCTGGGGTGTGAAGTTTCACCACCCGCTGACCCGAATGGACTTCGTCGACGAAATCGTCTCGCTGACGGGAAATATTTTCTCGGCCGCTCCGGACGCAGAAGAAATAGATTTCTGGGCGGCGGTTCCGATCGACGTGACCAAGGGTGAGATCGTTAGCGGCGACCTGGCAAGGCCGACCTCGCGGACGGTCTTTAGTTTGACCGTTCTGCGCAGCGAGAGCACGCAGTCGTTGCGCGAGCGCGCCATGGACCAGAGCGGCGGCGTCTTCTGGGACGCGCAATGGGCACACGACGCCTTCAGGCGCGAAACGTGAGCTTCGCAAGTGTATAGCAAGACGACCCTCCCCAACGGCCTCCGCGTGCTGACCGAAGCGATGCCGGGCGTACGTTCCGCCACGGTGGGCATCTGGGCGGACGTAGGCTCGGCGGTCGAGACTCACGAGCGGCGTGGAATCTCGCACCTGGTCGAGCACATGCTCTTTAAGGGCACGCCGCGCCGCAGCGCGCGAGAGATCGCCGAGACAATGGATGGAGTCGGCGGCAACATGAACGCCTTTACGGATAAAGAGGCGACCTGTTACTACGCGAAGGTCATCGATCGTCACGTACCCCTGGCTCTCGACGTGCTGTCCGATATGTTTCTCCACCCGTTATTCGATCCGCAGGCGTTCGCCAAGGAACAACAGGTCATACTGGAAGAGATCAAGATGTACGAGGACTCGCCGGAGGACTTGATCCACGATCTCTTCTTGCAGACGATGTGGAGCGGTTCGAGTTTGGGCGAGCCCACGATTGGATTCGAGGAGACCGTTTTGGCCTCCGGCCCGCAGGACTTGCGCGCGCATATGCGGGCGCACTACGCGCCGAACTGCGTTCTTGTGGCGGCCGCCGGGAACGTCGAGCACGATCGTTTCGTCGAGCTGGTGGGCGAACGTTTTGCCGAGTTCGAAGGCTCGTGCGTGCTGCCCGCACCGGATTCCCCGGCAACGACGCCGGCGCGGCACGTTCGGTTCAAGGACAGCGAGCAGGCCCACCTCGTGCTCGGGAGCCGCGGTTTGGACGTGGCGGACGAACGCAGGTACGCCCTGTTAGTCCTTGACACAGTTTTAGGCGGGGGGATGTCGAGCCGCCTCTTCCAAGAGATCCGCGAGAAGAGGGGGCTGGTCTATACCGTCTACTCGTTCCAAGCAGCGTACCGGCGTGCCGGCCTCTTTGGGGTCTATGCCGGCGCGTCTCCCAAAAACGTCCAGTCGTGCATCGATCTGATCGTCGAGCAGCTCGCTGCGGCGCGATCGTTGCCGATCGGGAACGACGAGTTTCGGCTTGCCCAAGAACATATCAAAGGCAGCTTGACCTTACAGCTGGAGTCCACCTCGAGCCGGATGATTCGTTTGGGCCGCAACGAGTTTGCGCTTGGGCGACACGTCGATTCCGAGGAAGTCGACCGGCGCATCGATGCCGTCACGCCGGGCGAGGTCCAGCAGCTTGCGCAGGAGCTATTGCTCGAAGAGAATCTTGGGCTGTGCATTATCGGCCCGGTGGACGAATCCGCTATCGATTGGAGCCGTACCGCCGCATAATGCTGTCCTCGGCGACGCCGCATCTGTGGTCGGGGAAGCTCATCGGCGCGATGGCGATCACGTTTATCGTCCAGGGTGTGACGATTGGAGCTTACGCGGCGCGGCTCGCCGGCGTGCAAACCAAACGCATCGCGACGTCCATTTCACTCTTCAATCTCTTCGTGACGACGGGGCGGCTCGCCAACCTCTTCATGGCCTTTTTCGTCGGACCGCTCTCCGACGTGGCCGGCAATGCGGTCGCAAACGTCGCGGGCTGGCACCACGTTTTCGAGCTCCAGCTGCGCCTCATCGTCTTCGCCGGAACGTGCGGTATGATCGTATTCTCACTCTTTCTGCCGATGTTCACGTATCTTTTTCGTCGCGGCGTGCACTCGTTTGAGGCTCGGGGATCCGTGCCGCACTCGCTGCTGCGGCTCGGCGCGCCGGCGGTCATCCGCGACGTCCTTCGCTCCCAGCGTCTTCCCGCGCTCGCGGAGCTGCGCTCGTTTAACTGGCGCGCCGTTCCCAAGCGGTTGCTGATTTTCAACACGGTCGTCATGTGCGTGTACGCAATCGGCGTCCAGGCATCGTATCTCGCGTCGGTTCTCGACGGTGGCGTCGCTCGTACCGCGATCGGCCTTTCCGGAGTCATCAACGGAATCGGCACCATCGCGTTCACGCTCTTCGTCGACCCTACGTCGTCGATGATCACGGACCAGGCAATCCACGGTAAGCGCACCGTCCAGGAGGTTCGCTCCATGGTGTTCTATCTTTCCCTGACGGCCATCATCGGATCGCTGCTCTCGCAAGCGATCCTCTATCCGGCCGCAGTCGTCATCGAGGTGGTTGCGCGATTTGCGGGTCAGATTCATTTTTAGAACGGTAGCCGCGCTCTGCGCGGCGTTAGTGCTGGGCGGTTGCGCCGCTTCGATCGAACGCTGGATCGTGAACACGCGCGTCCACCAGGGCGACGTCGCGTTGCTTCAAGGTAGCATCCGCGACGCAGCGACGTCGTACCGTCTGGCGCTGCGCGTCGACCCGAACGACGCGCGCGCACGCGCTGGGTTCGTCAATGCGGCGGCGGAGCTGGCGAGGCTCGAGTTTAGCCGCGGCAGCTTCGACGATGCGCTGGCCACCGTTGACGGCGGACTCGCCGTCGATCCACAAAGCGCCCCGCTCGCGGCGATGAAAGCTACGATCGACCAGGCGAAGCTCAAGCGCGAAATCGTGGTGTCGAACTATCCGACGTACCGGGCCACGGGCCTGGAGATCGCGCGCGCGTATCAACAGCTCGACGCGACGAATGCGCTGCTGCGACGCGACCTGCGGCGCTTCGGCTATACGTTTGACACCGACGAGATCACGTCGGCCATTAAACGGAGCTACGAACTCGAGTTAGAGATTGCTAAGGATACCAACCGATTGATCGTTTACCGTCAGCTCGTTTCCTCCGGCGTGCCGGAGGTGCCATCGCAATCGACAACCTTCGGCGCCGCGTCGCTGCTGCCGTTGCCATAAGCAAGGACGAATCACATGATCCCTTGGCTCGAATCGCTGCCGACGCTGGCCGCAGGCGTTCTGATCGTTGGAGGGTTCGTCGTCTCCACGCTGCTGATGGGCTATTTGGTCGCCAAGTATACGTCGAAAGATATCCGCCTGGCGCACAACGATCGCGCCGGCTTCATTCTGGCGGTTATTGGGGTCGTTTACGCGGTGTTGCTGGCATTCGTCGCGATCGGTACTTGGGAACGATTCAACCAGGCTGACGCGCGAAGTTACGAGGAAGGCGAGGCCCTTGCGACCGTCTATCGCGACGCCGAATCTTTTCCGCACCCCGAGAAGCTGCAGGCGATGTTGCAAGCGTACGTGCATTCCGTAATTGATGACGAATGGCCTCGAATGCGCCTTGGTGAAGGAGGGGCCGCATCAAATGCGTTGCTGGAGACGGCCGACCGGTACGTCCGTCACTTACCCGTAGCTTCGATCGGGGCTGGGAACGTTCACGCACAGATGCTCTCCGCGATGGCCACGGCGCTGGGAAACCGGGAGACGCGCCTCACGATCGATTTCATTGGCATCAATAGCATCATGTGGATCGTGCTGGTTGCCGGCGCTTACATTACCGTCGCGTTCACCTATCTCTTCGGCTTCGAGCGCACGGTGATGCAGCTGCTGATGATCGGTGGGCTGAGTTTAACGATCGGTCTCGTGTTGTTCCTGGTCGTCGGCCTGGACTATCCGTTCCGAGGGAGCATCGCCGTAGGGCCCGACGCGTTTCGTGCTCTGCTCGAGTACTGGCACGTCAAGCCCGGCTGATTTGACAGACGCCTCGCGAATTGAGGAAGGCTCTGCCTAGTCCATCGCGCTCGGCCTTGCGGAAAGCTCGCCAGAACGCCATCGCAGTTGCCGACGGCTCGCCGGGCGACGTTTGGTAGACGGGCCACCCGCCTTGGTTCGTTTTCACTGGAAAGCGCTGTAGCCAGGCGCACAACTCGAGGTTGTGCCGCAAGCGATGGTCCTCGACCGCGATGAAGTAACGCGCGCCTTTGGCAACCGCACTCTCTTCGTCGAAGGGAGTCCAAAGCAACGGGTCCTCCTCCCACCCGAAACGATCGATGTAGTACTGCACGTCGGCGCCGTAATGTGCGATCACGACCAGCGCGCCGGGCGCCAGCGTGCGATCGAGTTCGACCGCGTTGCGATAGGCCTTCCCATTGTACGAATAGTACGCCGCAACCGGAGTGCGGCTCGTGAGGAGCGCGACAAGAGCCACTAGGGGAACGAGCGCGAGGAGCGCGTAGCGGGCCGCCGGCGCCGCGTCGACCCCGCGCACGAGCGCCAAAAAGCGCGCGAGCAGCCCGCCGATCACCAAGGCGCAGAGCGGTAACAGCGGATAGAGATAATAGTCTACGCGTTCGACCGTCACGACGACGAAGACGTAGGCCATGCCACCGGCGAGCCACGCCCACAGGAGCATCTTGCTGCGCGCCGTTATCCAGGGCAGCGTGAAAAAGGCCACGATCGCCAGCAAAAATGAAATTCGGCCGAGCATTGTCTCTCGTAACATTCCCAGCGCCATGCGGAACTGGGTGCACTTGGCAGCAAATGCAGCGAGGCTGGTGAACGCACTTTGGAGCGACGGAAGGACGTGAAGCCTGGTGATGCCGCTGGCCCAATGCCACTCGGCGTAGGAGGCGACGCGGCGATCGTAGAGCCACACGGCCAGAACAGGTAGAAAAACGATTGTCGCAATAGCGGCCGGAGCCATTGCTCTGCGCGCGCGAAAGCGATCCCAAACCAGACCGCAGAGCGGAGCGAGTCCCAAGAGTGCGACGGGCTTCGCGAGGTACGCGAGAATAAGAAGAGCGGTCGCCGAAGCCACGCCGCGCGCCGCGAGGCGTTCTCGGTCAAGCAGCAGGCGCGCGGCGGCGTAGAGTGCCGCGGTTAGAAAAAACACCATCGCGCAATCCGGCATGAACGTTCGCCCGTAGTAGACGCTCCCGGGAAAGATCGCGTAGAAAAAGCCCGCAATTAAACCGGCGAGCGCGCTGCCAAAAAGCCAGCGCCCAAAAACCGTAAGCAGTACCACCGTACTTAGGCTGAACGCGATGGCGATCAGGCGCCCGAAAATCTCGTGAACCCCGAAGACTTTATCGAGCGAGGCGGCCAAGAAGGGTACGATTTGAAGCTCGAGCTCGACGTAGTTCGGCGGAGGACCGTTGTAGGTCGTCTGCGGGTACATGATGTCGAACTGACGCTCTGCGAAGTTCCGAGCGATTGCGGCAGTGTCGCCTTGCCGCCAACCCGGATGGTCCATAATCGGGTCGCCGATGCCGTACAATCGCAAGGCCAGCCCGATCGCAAGAACTCCAAGCAGGCCGGCGAGCCAAGCCCTATTCAATTTAGATGCCGAAACGTCCAGTACTTGTTCATGAAAAAGTTCACGAACGTGCCGGAAAGCGTCGCAACGAACCAGGTCGCCGTGAAGTGACGAATATCATAATGCTGCGCGATTGAGAAGATTACGCGTCCGGCGATCAGCGCGAGCGCAGAAACGGTGAGAAACTGCAGGCCCTCGACAAATGGGTTGCGGCGGGAGCCGAACGTCCAGATTCTATTGAGGATGTAGTTCGACACGCCTCCGACCATAAAACCGATCGCAAAATCGGCGAACCAGGAGAGCGTGGTCGTTTTTTCGAGCGCGTGCGCCACGAGAAAGTTTACAACCATCCCGGAGGTGCCGACGATTCCGAACTTGAGGAATTGGCGTACTCCGCGCCTACGCAACCCAGTACCAATCGGCGAAGAGCACGGTGAAGAGCCCAAGCAGCGGCAGGGAGAAGGCGAGGATCACGTTGTTAACCCAGGGCCGTTCGCCCCATCGCGCGAGAATGGCGAACATCGGAAAGAGCACGAGCGCGAAGCGGGGCATGGACATCAGGTTTGACGTCGACATCGGCACGAGGATGGAGAGCGCCATATAAGCGATGTAGGAAGGGCGCAGGCTGTGCCAGCCGGCCAGCAAGACGCCGATCATCAGGAGCGTGAACGCAACCTCGAGCGACTCGTGCGCGACCTGCACACCACTGCCATGCGCCAGCTTACCGAAGGCGTTGATCAAACTGACCCAGGGCGGAGCGAGATGACGGTTCCAATGGACTTGAACGTGTGAGAAGTAGAGTGGATCGGCGCGCAGGACCCAGAGATAGGCCATATAGGCGGCCAGTCCCAGCGGAATGAGCGCTGCGGCGAAGACGCCATAGCGATCCGACGTTTTCGGGGACTTTCGAACGGCCGACCACTCCATAAGGAAGGGAACGAGCAACAGGACTCCCTCGACGCGAGTGAGCGCGGCCAGAAATCCGATAAACCCGGCAATCCACCACTTGTGCTCGCGCATATAGTAAAACGACGCAACCGTCAGCATGAAGAAGAGCGACTCGGTATAGACGGCCGTAAAGTAGACGGCCGTCGGAAAGATGGAAACGTAGAAAATCGCCCGGCGCGCGACGGCGCGGTCGTACTCGTGCTCGAGGAGCTTATAAAGGTAGAGCAGTCCGAGGAAAAAGGACGCGTTGGAGATGAGCAGGCCGGCGATCAGGTGGTTTCCTGCCAGCGCTCCCACGAGGCGGATGAGCAGCGGATAGAGCGGGAAAAAGGCCATGTTGGTGCCTTGGTAGCCCTGCGTCGCGATGTCGAGATAATGCACGGCGTCCCAGCGTCCCCAGACGGCGAGCAGCACGTGCGAGGATTCTTGCACGTGCGTGCCCGCGCGCTGTCCGATGATGACCGCCGCGAGCTCCGCAATGACGATGATCGCAATCCGGGTGGCGCCGAAATCGATTAAAACCTCGCGAACGGTTTGGTTGAAGCGCGCGGCGATCAGGACCTTGCCGATGGCGAACAGCGCAGCGGCGACGAGAAAGAGGCGCGCGCCGTGCGTGAGCTGCGATGACGAAACGAACGTGAGCCACAGCAACAGAAACGGCGGCCAGGTCAGTGCATCGTACCGGAGCGACCGCGCGAGGGTTATCGCCGCGCGATGGGAGAGATAGCGCGAGTAGCCCAACCAGGTGGCGATTGCTAACGCTGTGCCGGCGAGCATCGCGCCGATCAGGCCGATTTCGCCTGCTGCGCCGCGCAGGCCGGGGACGAAAAACGCATACCACCCGAAAAAGCCCAGCGTCAACCCGGCAAGCGTAACTGCGATCGGCGCCGCCCAGCCCGCAATCAAGAGATCGCCAAGCCCTAAAGGGCGCGGATTCGCTGAAGCAGAGAGATTGGTTCCCGCCAACACGGCTAAACGTCTTTAACAGGAAATGAGCCGCTTCCCTTTGTAGGCAGCTAGCGGATGAAAAGATCTCTGATGCGCGCGGCGCTGGACCGTGATGACGGAGCCGAGTAATCGTCACGATCTCATCGTGGTCGGGGCTGGGTCGGGAGGTTACGCCGCCGCTCGCACGGCGCGCGACTTCGGGTGTGACGTTGCGCTGGTAGACCCTGGTCCGCTAGGGGGTCTTTGCATTTTACGCGGCTGCATGCCAAGCAAAGCCCTCCTGGCCTCAAGCGATGCGCTCCAGGATGCGCGCGACGCGGATGCGCTCGGCATTGAGGCGGGACTGGTAAAGGTCGATCTGCCATTCATTGCCGCCCGTAAACGCGTTCTCGTCAAGGAGTTCGCCGACTATCGCATCGAGGGAATAAACGCGTTCCCGCTTTACTCCGGCGCGGCACGCTTTCTCTCGCCGGCGCAGCTCCTCGTCGGAGAGAGCACCGTGCTCGAGGCCAAACGATTTGTGATTGCGACCGGCAGCAACGTGAGTGAAAACGCGCTGCCGGGCTTGAGCGGTACCGGCTACGTCGACAGCGATGCGGTCCTCGAGTTCGAGCGGATTCCGAAGTCCGTGGTCGTGCTGGGCGGCGGCTACACGGCCTGCGAACTGGGACAGTTTCTCGCGCGAATGGGGGCGCGCACGACGCTTTTGATTCGGAGCGGTCATCTGCTGACGGCAAGCGACGACGATGTCGGAAACGCGCTCACGCAGTACTTCGGCGAGGAGGGAATCGAGGTCGTCACGCGCGCGACGCTGACCGAAGTACGGCGGCGCGGAGAGGAAAAGGTCGTCCGCTATAGTCGCGCCGGCGGCGAGTACGAGGCGGTGGGTGAAGAGATCTTTTACGCGCTGGGCCGGGTGCCCAACCTGGCGGGTCTGGGCCTGGAGCAAGCTGGAATCGAATACGATGCCGTCGGCGGAATCCTCGTGGACGCAACGATGCGCACGAGCAACCCAAACGTTTTTGCCGTCGGCGATGTTACCGGTGAGTATATGCTGGTCCACGTCGCAATCTATCAGGGGGAGGTTGCCGCGCGAAACGCCTGTCTGGACGGCGTGGAGCGTGCCGACTACCGGCTCGTGGGTGCGCACACGATCTTTACCGATCCGCAGATCGCCGCCGTCGGAATGAGCGAGAAAGACCTTCAACGCGCCGGCATCGCCTACGTCAGCGGACGGTACGATTTTGCCGAGCACGGCAAAGCGCAGTGTTTGGCCAAGACGAAAGGATTTGTGAAGATGATGGCCGATCGCCAGAGCGGGTGCATTCTTGGCGCGGCGATCGTCGGACCTCAGGCATCCGAGCTGATTCACGAGATCATCGTGGCAATGAACTTCGAAGCGACGGTCGATCAATTCATGCGCATCCCGCACCTGCACCCGACGCTGGCGGAGATCTGGACCTATCCGGCTGAGATCTGCGCGGCACAACTCGGCAAGAAGATCCCGGGCGACGAACAGGTGGAGCTGGCGACGAGCGTCTCTGGTGGCTGAAGCGGTCGCGCTTCGGGTGGCGATCGTGCAAATGAAGCCCGACAAAGGGCAGTATCGCGCGAATCTTCGCTCGGCAGGCGAAGCGTTCTCTCAGCTTGCGGCGGACTCGCCGAACTTGGTCGTGCTGCCTGAGGCCGCCATGACCGGATACTTTCTCGAAGGCGCGGTCTACGAGCTGGCCATAACGGCGCAGCGCTTTGCGCGCGATCTTGCGGCGACGTGGCGTGAGGCCAGCGGCGGGCAAACGGCCGATCTCGTTGCGGGGTTTTTTGAAAACGACGACGGGAACTATTACAACAGCGCCGCCTACGTCCACGTTGAGCCGCGCGCCGAACGAATCGTGCACGTCCACCGCAAGATGTTCTTGCCGACCTACGGCGTCTTCGACGAGGAGCGCTTTCTGTCACGCGGGCGCCATCTTGGCGTCTTTGAGACGGAGTTCGGAAGAATGGCGCTGCTGGTCTGCGAGGACGCTTGCCATGCTATCACTGCGACTTTGGCGGCAGTCAAGGGCGCGCGGGTTCTCATCGTGCCCAGTGCGTCGCCGGGACGCGGAATCGAAGTGGAAGGCGAACTGGCCAGCATCACGCAATGGCGCGACACGCTACGATTGGCCGCGATGGAGCACGGGGTGTTCGTCATCTATGCCGGCCTCACGGGGTTCGAAGGCGGCAAGGGAATGACGGGCTCGTCGTTTATCGTCGATCCGCGCGGAAGCATTCTCGTACGGGCGCCGGCAACGGAGGCCTGTATCATACGAGCGGATCTCGATTTGGCCGAGATCGACCGCGCGCGAGCAACGTTGCCGCTGCTAGGAGATCTCGCGGCGGTCTTACCGAATCTCTTGCTCGATCCCGAGCTTCCTTTGCCGCGAGGTGGACGTGACGCTGCCGATTGTTGAGCCGGGCGCCGCGCTCTTGGAACCACCGGGCCTCAATCCCGCGGTCACAGCCGACTGGCTGGTCGCGTTTTTGCGCGACGAGTTGGTTCTGCGCAGAAAAATCCCCCGAGCCGTGATCGGGCTTTCGGGCGGAGTGGATTCCGCGGTGACGGCGTTTCTGTGCGCGCGAGCCTTGGGGCCCGAAAACGTCTACGCCATCCGAATGCCGTATCGATCTTCGAATCGGTCGAGCTTAACCGACGCAGCTCTCGTTGTGGAGGCAACGGGAATCCGTTGCGTAACGATCGATATCAGCGCGGCCGTCGACGGATATTTGCAGTCCGAGCCGGATGCCGATGCGCGGCGCCGCGGCAACGTCATGGCGCGCACGCGGATGGTCGTGCTGTTCGATCAGTCCGCGAAGTTCGACGCGTTGCCGATCGGTACGGGAAACAAAACAGAGCGCCTTTTGGGATATTTTACCTGGCATGCCGACGACGCGCCGCCGGTGAACCCCATTGGCGATCTGTTCAAGAGTCAAGTTTGGGCGCTGGCGCGGTATCTCGGCGTGCCGAAGCCGTTGATCGAGAAGGCACCCAGCGCCGATCTCGAGGCCGACCAAACCGACGAAGCCGATCTAGGAATCAGCTACGCGCGTGCCGATGCGATTCTCGCGTGCCTCCTTGAGGGTTACTCCGATGCTGCTACGGTCGAACGGGGCTTCGCAAAGGAAGAAGTCGAACTCGTGCGCCGTCGCGTCGACTCGACGCACTGGAAGCGGCATCTTCCGACGACGGCCATGCTGAGCAACACCGCGATCAACGAGTTCTACCTTCGCCCGGTGGACTACTAACCGCGTGTGTCACCCTGAGCGCAGCCGAAGGGCATTCTTTCCGGTCAGCCTCAACGTGGAAGGGCGCAACTGCGTGGTGATCGGCGCCGCGGACGACCCCGAGGCGATTGCAAAAACCGCCGCACTGCAGGAGTCGGGCGCATGCGTGCGCCGGATCTGCGACGTCGCCGGCCTGCGCGACGAGGATGTGAGCGACGCGTTCCTTGTGATTTCGACGCCACAGGACGCAGCGCTGTCGGCGCGCCTACGCGAGCTTGCAGACGGCTATCGCTTTCTACTCTGCTGCATTGATCAACCGCGATACGGATTCGTCGCAATGGCGGCTATCGCGAAAGCAGGCCCCGTCCGCATCGCCATCTCGACGGCGGGACTCGCGCCGCGCGTCGGCAAGGTCCTCAAGAATGCGCTGCAGCGGGCGATGGACGAGCGATTTGCGCGTTTCATCGAGAGCCTCGCGCGGCAACGAGAACGCGTCCAAGCCGAGCACCCCGCCCCCGAAAGCTCGCAGTTGCGGCGCGCCGCGATGATCGAAGCGGCGCGCGGTTTTCGCGCCGACGTGCGTTTCGAGTACCCCGCGTGGTTCGATCAGGGCGATGCCGAGCGTTGAAATCGTTGCCGTCGGCACGGAGTTGCTGCTTGGCCAGCTCGTAGATACGAATACTCCCTTTATCGCCGGCGAGCTCGCACGCGCGGGCATTGACGTTCGTTCGACGCAGTGCGTTGGCGACAACCGCGAGCGAATCGCTGCGGCGATTCGAACGTCGCTTTCCCGCGCCGACGGCCTCGTCATGACGGGCGGCCTCGGCCCGACGGTTGACGATCTCACCCGCGATGCGGTCTGCAGTGCGCTCGGCGTTGGAACGGAGCTGTACGAGCCCGCGCTGCGAGCGATGGAGGCGATCTTCGCGAAGTTTGGGCGGCCGATGCGGGAGAATAATCGCAAGCAAGCGGAGCTGCCCGCCGGCAGCCGGCCGCTCGACAATTCGCGGGGCACGGCGCCGGGCTTCATCGCGTTTGCAAACGCGGAGCAGTTCGTCGCCTGCATGCCGGGCGTGCCCCGCGAGATGAAGCCGATGCTCGTCGAGCAGGTGGTGCCATTCCTGCGCGAACGGTTCGGCGCCCGCGAAACGATCGTCACGCGCATCATCCACACGATCGGTCTGGGCGAGTCCGAAATCGACTACCGCATCGGAGATCTCTTCCGCTCGTGTGAGAATCCAAAAATCGCGGTGCTCGCGCATGAGTTTCGCGCGGACGTGAAAATCATGGCCAAAGCACGCGACGCCGCCGAAGCCGAGGCGATGATCGCTCCGCTTCAGAGCGAGATCGTTAGCCGGCTCGAAGACGGCGTCTTCGGGTACGACGCGGAGACGCCGGCGAGTGCGATCTTAACATTGCTGCGGTTGCAGCAGCGGCATCTAGCGATCGCGGAATCGTGCACGGGCGGCCGCATCGCGGCCGCGCTTACAAGCGTGCCGGGCGCGTCGCACACCTTCGTGGGCGCCGTCGTCGCGTACGACAACGCCGTCAAAGTCACGCAACTTGGCGTTGAGGTCGCCACGATCGCGCGCGATGGCGCCGTGAGCGAGGAGGTCGCAAGCCAGATGGCGCGCGGCGCGCGCACGCGCTTGAGCGCGGGCGTTGCGCTGGCGACGACGGGGGTTGCCGGACCGGACGGCGGCACGCCTGAGAAGCCGGTCGGCCTCGTGATCTTTGCGTTAGACGACGGCACGGAACGCTCGAACGCGTGGAGCTTTCGCCTCGACGGCGATCGTGAAACGATTCAGCGACGCGCGACGACGATCGGACTCAATCTATTGTGGCGGTATGCAAAGGGTCATGTGCCATAGCCGACGGCCGCCAGCGCCTTCTGGGTTGCGACGGCTTCCTGGAAGGATGGCAGCGAATTTGCCTTACCGTCGATCCTTTTGAGGAGCTCGTCGTAGAGTTCCATCAGGAGTGGAACGTTGGAACCAAGGGTTTCATACGCGCTATACGGGGACGGTTTGCAGGTCAACTCGTCGGTTTGGTCGGCATCGACCGTGTAGAGCGTAAGCTCCGTTAGAGTCGGCCCGCTGGCAACGGCGGTACGCTTCTCGCCGTGCAAGGCGCACGTGTAGCTGTCGACGGCGGTCGTGCCGTCGGCGGTGAGTCGCGCCACGAAGCCATTCCCGTAATCCACGAGCGCGAAGGCGCCGTCGTCGACCGTCGACTGAAAAGACCCGCGATCGTCGTCGCGCTGCGCATTCGCGGTTCGGCGAAGCCCCGACGTTGATTCGGGGACGTAGTTACCGAGCCAACTTGCTTGATCTATCAGGTGCGAGAGCACCGCACCGGCTAAGCCGCCGCCACGCCGCGCGTCGAACCACCAACTGCGCGGACGACGCTCGGTGCGGCGCAACGTCGAGCGCAGCAGGGTGATCTCGAGATTGCGAAGGTCCCCCAGGTGCCCGTTCGCCGCAAGTTCTTTGAGCGCTTGAATTTGAGAAATAAAGCGAAACTCGTGCGCGACGCCGCACGCCGTGCCGGCCGCGGTCGCCGCCTCGAGCATGGCTTGTGCGTCGGCAACGCCGAGCGCGAACGGTTTCTCGCAAAGCACATGTTTGCCGGCCGCAAGCGCCGCCAGGACGTTGCCGGCGTGTGCGAACGGAGGTGAGGCGACCGTGACGACGTCCAGCGAACAACCCGCCAGCATTTCCTCGCACGAAGTAAATGCATACGGAAGATTGGCTTCACGTGCGATTTCGGCAGCGGTCGAGGGTGAGGCGATTGCGACCACCTCAAACCCTGGATGATTGCGCAGCGCCGGCAGGTGGGCGATGGCGCCGAATCCTGCGCCGACGATTCCGATCCGTAAGCGTTTCACCATTGCCTGTTATGCCGTCTCTACGATCGCGACCTTGAGGATTTCGAGCGCTCGTTCGAGCTGCTCTTCGCCTATGACCAGCGGCGGCGAAACTGCGATGACCTCGCCCGCGATCCCGGATTGCAGGAAGATCGCGCCCGCACGGAGCGCCCGTTTGACCACCGCTGCGGCCAATGCCGCATCGCGGAAGGCAATGCCCCACAAGAAACCGCGACCGCGAACTTCGACGATGCCCTCAAGCGAGCTGAGCTCGCGCAGGCGCGAGCCTAGCTCGCCGCCGTGCCGGCGTGCACGCGTAGGAAGCTGCAATCGCTCGATCTCGTCGATCGTGGCGACCGCCGCGGCGCAGCCAAGCGGATGTCCAAGGTAGGTCGAGGTGTGAAGCGCTTCGCCGCTCGAGACGGGCCAGGCGTCCATGACTTCCGATCGCCCGGCGGCGGCGCTGATCGGAAAGCCCGAACCCATCGCTTTGCCGATGCAGAGGATATCCGGGACGACGCCTTCGCGTTCGACGGCAAACCACTCGCCGGTCCGCCCGAAGCCGGTGTAAATTTCATCGACGATCATCACGATGTTCCGTTCGTCGCAGATGGCTCGCAGCTCACGAAGATAGCCCGGTGGGGGCAGAATAATGCCGGCGCGTCCTTGGATGGGCTCCACAACGAGCGCCGCAATGTCGTTTCGTTCGGAAAGCCGGCGATGCGTCTGCGAAGCGGCCTCGCGGGCCTCAACCTCGCAATTTGCTCTAGGGAAATCGAGCAACATCGGTTCGGCGCCGAGTGCCGCTGCGAACGGCGCCCGAAAGCGCTCGATTCCACCGATGGCGAGTGCGCCGAACGAGAGACCGTGATAACCGCCTCGATAGGCTGCAAACCGCGCCTTGCCGGTGTACAGCATCGCAGTCTTCAATGCGGCTTCGATCGCCTCGGAGCCCGTGGTTGCCAGAAAGACCCTGTCGAGGTCCTTCGGCAGGACTTGCGAGAGGCGCTCGAACAGCCGGACGCGGACTGCCGACGGGTGCACGTCGCCCATGCCGTGCACCAGGCGCTCGACCTGCTCGAGGACCGCGGCGGTGACTCGTGGATTGCAATGGCCGGCATTCGCGACGCCGAACGCAGCGGTGCAGTCGATGTAGCGGTTGCCGTCGACGTCGGTAACCGTCGCGCCGTTTGCGGACTCCCAGAAGACGGGGAAATCGTCACTTAAATAAGTGACGTTGCGCGATTCATATTTACGAAGCAGCGAAGCGAGGCGCTTGCTGCGCGGGCCGGGCACGCTCTCGACGAGCCGTTCCAAGTCGCGCAAGCTCACGTTTCGTCCGAAACCCAACGAACGAACTCGGCGATGCGGGGCCGCCCTCCGTGAAACGCCCCCAGCGGCGGGCTCTGAAGCGAGCCGAAAGTGGTAATCCTTGACGCGCTCAAGCTTGCTGCAATGGTGCGAAGGTGCGCGTCGGGTTGTGCGACTGCGAGCGCTTCGAGCGCGATCCCGTGCCGTTTCAGGTAGGCAACGGCTGCGCGCGGATCCGCGACGGAATAGACGCTCAGTGCACGCGGAAGTAAGAGCGGTGGCTCGTCGAGGCGCGGATCCAAGAGCAACAAATAGCTCGACCGACTGTCGGTAAAGATTTGCTGCCCGTGGGTCATCTGGAAGCTCGCGGTGTCGCGCGCCATGGCAAGCCGAGCCGACGATCGCGCCGATGTCATCGCGGGAAATTCGGCCGCGGCAAGTTCGATGGCGTCGCGCAGCATTTCGCAGAAACCGGACGGTGAAACGTTTGCGCCGCGCTCGATGAAAAGCGCTCGCAACGATAGACAGCCGTCGCCGTCGTAGAGCAGCATGTCGCGGGCGGCTCCACGAGCGATCGACTCGGCGAGGCTCTGCGTTGCGAGCGAGTGTGGCGTAAGATAGCCGGCGCTGAGTTTCGACGGATATGCGATCAAACGCGTCGGAGATCGCAATGCACCGGAGATCGCAGCCAGCGTTCGATCGCTGCCGAAGGCGACGATCGAATCGAAAGCATCGAGGTCGACCGCGTCGCTCTCCCCCGGCCACGGGCGGGCTGCAACGGCGTCGCCTACCTGCGCGAGCAGCTCGGTAAGTGTCGCAAAGAACGCGGCCACCAGATGGTCTTCGCGGTCTTTGACGAGGACGTCGCATTTCGCGCACAGGGCGAAAATCGCCGGTACGATCGCAACGCCGATTGTAGTCCGGCTCGAGATAATGCAGACTCGGCCGACCGGCAGGGCGCGCGCCGCGCCGCGCACGCCGGCATCGACAAAATCGTCGAGGACCTCGAGTGAGCCCAGCTCGCCGGCGATAACCGCGGCGATAGCATCGCCGCTCAACGAACGAAAAAGCCGGTCGAACGCATACTCGACCACGGGCGGCGAGTACCCGGTACGGGTGCTTACCGCGTCTACGGCTCGACGGCGCGGCGCGTAGCGCGAATCGCTCCAAGCCGAAGCAGCGCCGGCGACGGCGTCGATGATGGAACGAACCGGCGTGGCCTTAACCATCATTTCATCTCTTCATGGGTACTGGAGCCGACTCCCCGAGGTCCCGGCACGCGCCGCGGCAAAGGAGTGCGAAAATGTCTCGCGCCTGGGCTTCGCGCTTCTTTTTCTCAGTCGTGGCCGTAATGGCCCTGGCGGCGCTCGTGAGCGGTACCGCCTGCACGCGCTGGGGTAAGCCCAGTGCCATTCCTGCGACGATAACGCCGATCTCGTCGATCCACGTCAATCCAACGACGGGCAGCGATACCAGCGGCAACGGAAGTCTGGACAAGCCATATAAGACGTTGACGAAGGCCGTCGAGGTGCTGTCCTCGTCGAAGCTCTCCTCTTCGATAGTGATCTATCTGGCCAACGGCGACTATACGGCGGCCAACGGCGAAAAGTTCCCCATCGTGATTCCCACGGCTGTAACGATTACCGGGATGAACTTTGGCTCCGGCGCGCGCCGCGGTACGTTTATCGACGGTTTTGGGCAAGACACCCTTTTCGAGGAACTGGTGCACGCCCCGCCGCGAAGTGCGTATACGACGCTCGAAATTGCCGCGGGCATCAAGGTTACGATGAGCGAAATCTACCTCGGCGCTTCCACATTGAAGCTTCCAAGCTCGCACGCATCGTATTGGTCGCTTGACGTTCTCGGCGAGTTGGACGCTATGCTTTCCAACTTTGGAGCCGGCGCTGTATCCTTAGTGCCTTCAGCGAGCGGCGCACTGCTGGCAGGGGGCACGTTAAACTGCGCCTCCTGTGAAATTCGAGGCAATGAGTTTGGCATCGGCGCACTCTCCGTAACCGTGCCCATTTCAACTGCGTATCCCTCGACATCGCCCTCTTCATCGCCCTCGGCCACGCCATCGAGCGAGCCGTCGGCGCCTTCGATGACGTTAACTCACTCAAACGGCGACAGCACGATCGGGGCAAAAGTCGTGGATATAGTCACCGATGGAAGCATCGACGTTACCGTTTCGGGGGAAACGTTTGAGGGCGGTAAGTATGCGTTCGAAGATTCGTTGCAACCGATCATCGGCGTGCCGGTGCCCGGAGCGGTCGACTTTGGCGGCGGCTTTACAGACTCACCCGGCGGCAACATCTTCCTTGGGGCGCGCGTTTCCGAGATCTCCATCGTTCGGGCCAGTGAGACGATCACCGCATTGGACGACACCTGGAATCCGTCGCAGCAGGGGGCCAGTCGACACGGCCAATACAGGAGAATGTTTACTTTTGGGGCGGGTGCTCACGGAAAGAACGTCACGATTCTCCATAATGCGCGCGGATCGACGGTGACGGTCGGACCCGCAGTGCTGCCGACGCCAACGCCCTCGATCGGCCCGTCGATCTCGCCGACCCCGACGTAGTCCCAAGCCCCACGGGAACACCACCGTCTCGATGCTGGACATGCTTCAAAAAATCTACAACGCGAAGGCCGCGTTGCTCGAAGTCGAGCAAGCACGCGAACCCTACGAGAGTCTTCGTGCGCGCGCATCGGCGCGGGTCGGCGAGCGGCGCGGCTTCCTAGCTGCGCTGCAGCGAGCGCCGGGCGGCGCGATTGTCGCTGAGATCAAGCGCGCATCGCCGTCAGCCGGCTTGATTGCGCGAAGCTTCGATCCCGTTGCGATCGCGCGGGGCTACGACGAAGCCGGCAGCGACGCAATTAGCGTTCTCACGGAGCGTGACCACTTCCTTGGCGAGCTGTCCTACCTAGACGACGTGAGGGCGGCCACGTCACGCCCGCTTTTACGCAAGGATTTCATTTGGACGCGCTATCACGTTGCCCAGTCGGCCGCCTATGGCGCCGATTGCGTGCTCTTGATCGTCGCCGGCATGGAAGATGGGGCGCTACGCGAGTGCATTGGCGAGGCTGGCGAATATTCGCTGGACGTCCTCGTAGAGGTCCACGATTCGCGGGACCTGGAGCGCGCGCTGGCGGCGGAGGCGCGGCTGCTCGGTATCAACAACCGGAACCTGCGAACCCTGGAAACCGACCTGGCCGTCAGCGAGCACCTACTCCCAAAGGTTCCCCCAGAAGTCTTTGCGATCAGCGAGAGCGGCATGCGCGACGCTTCCGACGTCGCCCGGCTGCGCGCCGCCGGCGCCCGCGGATTCCTCATCGGTGAGGCGCTCATGCATTCGGCGAATCCAAAGGCGCTGATCGCTACGCTGCGAGCGGGTAGCCACGCAAGGCCTCAGGTTGACGGGCTGGTAGTATAGAGAGATGACGACGACAACGGAAAACCCGCGCACCGAGATCTCGGCCTTCAAGAACGAGGTCGTCAAGGATTTCAAAGACCCCGCCGACATTGCAGCAATGGAGGCGTCGCTCGCCGCGCTTGCGCAGCGGATTGGGATGCACTACCCGCTTGTGATCGGCGGTCGCCGGGTCGAGACGAGCAAACGCATCAGCTCGCTCAATCCCGCCGACCCTCGTCAGGTCGTCGGCAGCGTTAGCTCGGCGTCGAAAGCCGAGGCGGTCGAAGCCATCGAAGCGGCGGCACAGGCCTTCGAGACTTGGAAATACCTGTCGCTACCGCAACGTGCCGAGTATCTCTTTCGCGCCGCGGAATTGCTGCGCCGGCGGCGCTTCGACTACGATGCGCTCCTGGTCTACGAAGTGGGAAAGAGCTGGGTGGAAGCCGACGGCGACATCGCCGAGGCAATCGACTTTGTGGAGTTCTATGCCCGCGAGGCACTTCGGTACGCGGGCGAACAGCCCGTCGTTCCCATCGCCGGCGAACACAACGAACTGGTCTATATCCCGCTCGGTGTCGGCGCGGTGATTCCGCCGTGGAACTTTGCAGGCGCCATCATGATGGGCATGACGGCGGCGGCGATCGTCAGTGGCAACACGGTCGTCCTCAAGCCGTCGAGCGATGCGGCAATCATCGCAGCGTGGTTCGTCGACCTGTTGGAGGAGGTTGGCGTACCCCCCGGCGTCGTCAACTTCGTCCCCGGCTCGGGAAGTGAAATCGGCGATCTCATCGTGACGCATCCGCAGATTCGCTTCATCTCGTTTACGGGATCGAAGGAGATCGGGCTGCGCATCAATGAGCTCGCCGCCAAACCGCAGGTTGGCCAAAAGTGGATCAAACGGGTCGTTGCGGAGATGGGCGGTAAAGATTCGATTATCGTCTCCGCCGACGCGGACCTCGACGCCGCAGTCGAGGGCGTCGCCGTTTCAGCCTTTGGATTCCAGGGCCAGAAGTGCTCGGCGTGTTCCCGCGCCATCGTCGAGGAATCCATCTACGACGAGTTCGTGAAGCGGCTCAAAAGCCGCGTCGATCAGATCGGCGTTGGCGACCCACGGGATCGCACGAACTACATGGGTCCCGTCATCAACGAGGGCGCCCTGCGCTCGATCATGGGTTACATCCAGAAGGGCCAGGCCGAAGGCCGCCTGATTACCGGCGGAGAGCGCGTCGGCTCCAGCGGCTACTACGTCGCTCCGACGGTAATTGCCGACGTCGCCCCCGACGCAACGATCGCTCAGGAGGAGATCTTCGGACCCGTCCTAGCGGTGATCAAGGCCAAAGATTTCGATGACGCCATGGCGATTGCCAACAACACCGAGTTCGGTCTGACCGGCTCGCTGTACACGACCGACGAGGCGAAGATCAAGCGCGCGCGCGACGACTTCTTCGTTGGAAACCTCTACTTCAACCGGAAGAGCACCGGCGCGTACGTCGGCGTGCATCCCTTCGGCGGCTTCAATATGTCCGGCACCGATAGCAAGGCGGGAGGCCGCGACTATCTGTTGCTCTTCATGCAAGCAAAGACGATCTCCAGAAAGCTCTGATTTTCTGGTCGTTGCGGGGCCTCGCGGAAGCAGATTTCGAGCTTGTTGCCGTCGGGATCTTCGAAAAAGGCAGCATAGTAAAACGGTGTGTACTCTTCGCAGACGTGCGGGGGCTCAAAGGCTAAAGCCCCGGCCAAGCGAGCGACCTCGGCGAGACGGTCGACATCGAGGCGATCGGCGGCCCGCAGTGCGAGGCGCGTTGCGTTAGGCCGGTGCTGGGGATCGAGATCGAGGCCGAAGAAGGGGTCCGACCGGTTGCTTCCCGGCCGGTAGTAGCAGGTCGACTCGTGGTCCGCGACGATCTCCGAGAAACCCATAGCCGGCAACAGCGTGTCGTAGAACCGGCGAGTTTTGACCAAATCGGAGACGCGAAGGTCGATATGGTCGTAAAGCATGAGCACTTTTCTGCTTTGCCGCGCCTTTCGTCGAACTCTTCCTTGACATGCCACTAGGGCGGCGCTATGATAGCCGTCGTGCCCCGACTGACGTGAGTCGTTTGGGGAACCCCGTTAGCGTTCACAGGCGGTCTCCGCCCAGCGCGGTCGGTCCGCTCTTGGGTCGCTTCGGGTTTACGTTCGTTCCTTGAAAACTGAACAGTGCAGCAAGCGTGTAAGTCTGTGGGTCTCCGACCTCGCAAGACAACGCCTTAACGGGTAGCGTCTTCGAGTCGCGAGATTTCGTACAATTACAAGAGATTAGAGCCTGTATTGAAGGCTCCATAAAGTTTATATGGAGAGTTTGATCCTGGCTCAGGACTAACGCTGGCGGCGTGCCTAACACATGCAAGTCGAACGGGGTAGCAATACCCAGTGGCAGACGGGTGAGTAACACGTGGTCAACCTACCTCTGTGTGGGGGATAACTAGCCGAAAGGTTAGCTAATACCGCATACGATCGTTTTGAGGCATCTCGAGACGATGAAAGGAGCAATCCGCACGGAGAGGGGACTGCGTCCCATTAGTTAGTTGGTGGGGTAATGGCCTACCAAGACTCCGATGGGTAGCTGGCTTGAGAGAGCGACCAGCCACACTGGAACTGAGAAACGGTCCAGACTCCTACGGGAGGCAGCAGTGAGGAATTTTCCGCAATGGGCGAAAGCCTGACGGAGCGACGCCGCGTGTGGGATGAAGGCCTTCGGGTCGTAAACCACTGTCGAAGGGGACGATATTGACGGTACCCTTGGAGGAAGCCCCGGCTAACTACGTGCCAGCAGCCGCGGTAAGACGTAGGGGGCAAGCGTTGTCCGGAATTATTGGGCGTAAAGCGCTCGTAGGTGGATCGGCAAGTCCGCAAGCAAAGCCCTGAGCTCAACTCAGGAATCCGTGTGGAAACTGCCGACCTTGAGGTAATCAGAGGATGATGGAATTCCCGGTGTAGCGGTGAAATGCGTAGATATCGGGAGGAACACCAGTGGCGAAGGCGATCATCTGGGGTTAACCTGACACTGAGGAGCGAAAGCTAGGGGAGCAAACGGGATTAGATACCCCGGTAGTCCTAGCCGTAAACGATGGACACTAGGTGTAGGTGGTATCGACTCCATCTGTGCCGCAGTTAACACAATAAGTGTCCCGCCTGGGGAGTACGGCCGCAAGGTTAAAACTCAAAGGAATTGACGGGGGCCCGCACAAGCGGTGGAGCATGTGGTTTAATTCGACGCAACGCGAAGAACCTTACCGGGGCTTGACATCCTGCGCTATCCTAGGAGACTAGGTTTCCGGGCAACCGGACGCAGAGACAGGTGCTGCATGGCTGTCGTCAGCTCGTGCCGTGAGGTGTTGGGTTAAGTCCCGCAACGAGCGCAACCCTTGCCGTGTGTTGGTCGCAAGATCTCTCACGCGGGACCGCCGGTGACAAGCCGGAGGAAGGTGGGGATGACGTCAAGTCAGCATGGCCCTTACGTCCCGGGCTACACACGTGCTACAATGGGAGGGACAACGAGTCGCGAACCCGCGAGGGCAAGCTAATCTCACAAACCCTCTCTCAGTTCGGATTGAAGGCTGCAACTCGCCTTCATGAAGTCGGAATCGCTAGTAACCGTAGATCAGCTACGCTGCGGTGAATACGTTCCCGGGCCTTGTACACACCGCCCGTCACGTCACCTGAGTTTAGTGTACCCGAAGCCGCCCGTGCAACCGCAAGGAGCAAGGCGTCTAAGGTATGCTAGGTAAGGGGGACGAAGTCGTAACAAGGTAGCCGTATCGGAAGGTGCGGCTGGATCACCTCCTTTCTAAGGAGTACATGTCATCGGATCGTGCTTGCACGATGGCGATGACGTACATTCTAAGTCGACCACAGACGAATGCCGCCAAACCCAGGAGTCTACCGATCACCTCGATCGTAAGGCCGGAAGTTTGGGGGCGCCACGCACTACTGCACTGTTCAGCTTTGAGGGAACGAACCTCGCATTAGTTCGACGCTTGCGTTCGACTAATCGGCGAGATCGTTCTCGAAAGGCCATTACCCGTTTGTTCTCGTTCGGCGTTTTCAAGGAAATCGCCATCGAGCGCAGCGGCCGGCGAGGAACGAGCGGACGAAGTTTACTTACGGTAAATGAGTCCGCGAGTGACGAAGCCGGCGATGGCGAGTTCCTTGAAAACTGTATAGAGAAGAACTTTCATGTGTCACAAAACACACATGGGAGCGGCCATCGGACAATCCGTGTCCGGTGGTGCAATTTTGCGTTAGTAAAAACTTAATAAGGGCATGCAGGTGGATACCTTGGTTCCACAGGCGATGAAGGACGTGCAAAGCTGCGAAAAGCGTCGGGGAGCTGCTAAGAAGCGATGATCCGGCGATATCCGAATGGGGCAACCCCCATGCCGTCATGGGCATGGACACCACGATGAATTCAATAGTCGTGAGTGAGCACACCCGGTGAACTGAAACATCTAAGTAGCCGGAGGAAAAGACATCAAACGAGATTCCCCTAGTAGTGGCGAGCGAACAGGGAAGAGCCTAAACCGTTCATGTGCAAGCGTTCGGGCGTTGCATGAACGGGGTTGTACGGCAGCCGTCTCGGAGCCGAATCTCCGAGCGCGAGTCAAAAAATCGATCGTTAGTAGAAGCCGGCTGGAAAGCCGCACCATAGAGGGTGAAAGTCCCGTAGACAAAAGCGACCGATCTCGCGGAGCTGTTCGTGAGTAGGGCGGGGCACGGGAAACCCCGTTTGAAACCGGGAGGACCATCTTCCAAGGCTAAATATTCTGTGGAAACCGATAGCGTACCAGTACCGTGAGGGAAAGGTGAAAAGAACCCCTGAAGGGGAGTGAAATAGAACATGAAACCGCATGCCTACAAACCGTGAAAGGCCCATGCGCAAGCAAGGCTAATCGCGTGCCTATTGAAGAATGAACCTGCGAGTTACTTGTAACGGGCTTGGTTAAGGTGTTGAGCCGGAGCCGTAGCGAAAGCGAGTCTGAATAGGGCGTTCGTCCGTTGCAGTAGACCCGAAACCGAGTGATCTATCCATGGCCAGGGTGAAGCGTGATTAACCTCACGTGGAGGCCCGAACCTGTTGTTGTTGAAAAAACATTGGATGAGTTGTGGATAGGGGTGAAAAGCCAATCGAACTCGGAGATAGCTGGTTCTCCCCGAAATAGTTTTAGGACTAGCGTTGTGCGTTAACCCGCGGGGGTAGAGCACTGACAGGGCTAGGGGTCTTACCGGATTACCGAACCCAATCAAACTCCGAATACCGCGGCGAACTGCACAGCAGTCAGACTGTGGGGGATAAGCTCCATGGTCAAAAGGGAAACAGCCCAGATCAACAGCTAAGGTCCCTAATCGATGCTCAGTGGTAAAGGAGGTCTCGTCGCTCAGACAACTAGGAGGTTGGCTTAGAAGCAGCCACCCTTGAAAGAGTGCGTAATAGCTCACTAGTCGAGTGATGGGGCGCCGAAAATCCAACGGGGCTCAAGCATCGAACCGAAGCTTTGGGATTACTAAAATAATCGGTAGGGGAGCGTTGTGGCGTAGGCCGAAGCACGACCGTAAGGACGTGTGGACGAACCACAAGTGCGAATGCAGGTATAAGTAGCGATAAATGCGGGTGGGAACCCCGCACGCCGGAAGTCTAAGGTTTCCTGAGCAACGTCAATCGTCTCAGGGTGAGTCGGGAGCTAAGCCGAGGCTGAGAAGCGTAGGCGATGCACAAGCAGTTCATATTCTGCTACCACCGACGACCGTTTAGACTTGAGCGAACAATGTCATGTCCTTCGGGACGTGGCATCGTTAGCTTAGGTCTATGAGCCAAGGGGGTGACGCAGGAGGATAGATCAGCGCGCCGATGGATGTGCGCGTCCAAGCTAGTAGGCGGTGTTGTAGGAAAATCCGCAACACATCAACGCCGAGAAGCGAATGCGAGGCTCTTCGGAGCCGAAGTGATCGACTCCACGCTGCCAAGAAAAGCCCCTAGGTAGATCGTAGGTGCCCGTACCGTACACCGACACAGGTAGACTGGCAGAGCATGCTAAGGCGACGAGAGAATCCCTGTTAAGGAACTCGGCAAATTAACCCCGTAACTTAGGGAGAAGGGGTGCCTCCTTTGGTCTAGTGTTTACCACGAAAGCTGAGGGAGGCGGCACAAAATAGGCCCAAGCGACTGTTTAACAAAAACACAGGTCTCTGCGAACGCGAAAGCGGACGTATAGGGGCTGACTCCTGCCCGGTGCTGGAAGGTTAAAGGGAGTCGTCAGCGCAAGCGAAGCGGCGAACTGAAGCCCCAGTAAACGGCGGCGGTAACTATAACCGTCCTAAGGTAGCGAAATTCCTTGTCGGGTAAGTTCCGACCTGCACGAATGGAGTAACGACTTGGGCACTGTCTCAATGGGGAACTCGGCGAAATTGCAGTACCAGTGAAGATGCTGGTTACCCGCAGCAGGACGGAAAGACCCCATGAAGCTTTACTGTATCCTGATCTTGGGTTTTGAGATTGTCTGTACAGGATAGGTGGGAGCCTTTGATCCGGCGGCGCTAGTCGTCGGGGAGGCAACGTTGGGATACCACCCTGATGATCTTGGGATTCTAACTAGCCGCCATTATCTGGTGGTAGGACATGGTCAGGTGGGCAGTTTGACTGGGGCGGTCGCCTCCTAAAGAGTAACGGAGGCGCCCAAAGGTTCCCTCAGGACGGTCAGAAACCGTTCGTACAGAGTGCATAGGCATAAGGGAGCTTAACTGCGAGACGGACAGGTCGAGCAGATGCGAAAGCAGGGCTAAGTGATCCGGCGGTTCCGAATGGAAGGGCCGTCGCTTATCGGATAAAAGCTACTCTGGGGATAACAGGCTTATCTCCCCCAAGAGTCCACATCGACGGGGAGGTTTGGCACCTCAACATAAGGGGTGAGGTGGTGGAAACATCATCTAAAGTTCCGGCTTATAACGGTGAACTCCGACTGGCTCCTGGACTGAGCCAAGGACAATACCGTGGGAAGTCTGGCGGAAATACAACCGTCATGACCCCGTAACGACTGAACCATTCCACTCGTGGAATGGTGAGATAGCGAGCTACTGCTCGAGCAATCGAGCAAATCTACGACCGCTATCATACGCCGGCCCCTCGCCCGAGTTTTCGGGCAGGGTGAAGATATAGTCTGCGCCATCGGAAACGATGGAGACACGCGCGATGTCGGATCGTCGCATCCTGGGGCTGTAGTTGGTCCCAAGGGTTGGGCTGTTCGCCCATTAAAGCGGTACGCGATCTGGGTTCAGAACGTCGTGAGACAGTTCGGTCCCTATCCGCTGTGGGCGTAGGAGATTTGAGGAGATTGGACCCTAGTACGAGAGGACCGGGTCGAACGAACCTCTGGTGAACCGGTTGTTCCGCCAGGAGCATAGCCGGGTAGCTAAGTTCGGATCAGATAAACGCTGAAAGCATATAAGCGTGAAACTGACTCCAAGATGAGATCTCAATCCCGTAAGGGTGAAGAGTCGTGGTAGACTACCACGTTGATAGGCCGGAGGTGGAAGCGCTGCAAGGCGTGGAGCTGACCGGTACTAATAGCTCGGAAGTTTTAACTAACTACGCAACGCTCTCGTGACATTTGGAAGTTCTTCTCTGTACAGCTTTGCAAGTTTCCCGACGCGATCGGCTCGAGCTCCGGCTCGCCATCGCGGCGGGATCCAAGTTTCTGGCGCCCATGGCGGCGGGGTCCCACCCGTTCCCATCCCGAACACGGCAGTTAAGCCCGCCAGCGCCGATGATAGTCGGGCCGCAGGGCCCCTCGAAAGTAGGACGGTGCCAGATTTTTTCCAACGATAGAGGCGCGTCGCCTAGCGACGGGCCTCTTTCTATTTAGGAGAATTGGAAAACGATATGGGCGATCTTCCGAATTTTAAGTTCGACCTCGAAACCGCGAAGGGTTGGGATGGAGCGGCCGGCTCGGCTCGCCAGCACACCATCAACGAGTTTCCCGTATCGACGAGTTTTGCAGCCGTTTCGATGCGTCTCGAGCCGGGAGCGTTGCGCGAGTTGCACTGGCACGCCATCGCCGCCGAGTGGGCCTACGTGATCACCGGGCGTTGCCGGGTGACGGTCATCGCGCCGTCGGGCGACGCCGAGATTTCCGACTTCGGACCCGGCGACGTCTGGTACTTTCCGAAAGGTCACGGCCATTCGATCCAAGGACTCGGTCCGACGGAGTGTCACTTTCTGCTGATCTTCGACGATGGAAGGTTTTCGGAGTTCGGGACGTTCAGCATCACCGACTGGATGGCGTGCACGCCGCCCGACGTGTTGGCGCAGAACCTGCAACTACCGCCGGCCACGATTGCAAAGCTGGCGAAGAAGGAAGTTTATATCGTGCAGGGTGAGGTTCCGCCGGAGGCACCCCCCAGCGCGCTCAACCCCAATCTCCAGCCGAGCCAGCTCAAGCACAAGTTCCGGCTCGGGGCCGCGCCGCTCCTGAAGTTCGAGGGCGGAACCGAGCAGCTCGTCTCGCAACAACAGTTCCCGATCTCGTCGACGATTACCGGAGTGCTGCTAACCATCCAGCCCGGTGGCTTACGGGAGCTGCATTGGCACCCGAACGCCGACGAGTGGCAATACTACATCAAGGGGCGTTCAGAGATCGGCATCTTCGGTGCAAACGGAAAATACCGGCAGGACGAGTTCGGTCCGGGGAACGTCGCGTTCATCAATCGTGGCTTCGGCCACTACATCAAGCAGATCGGCAACGAAGAAACGCAAATCTTAGTGGCGTTCAACAGCCCCGACTATCAAGAAATCTCGATCTCGTCGTGGCTCGCGTCGAACCCGCCGCGCCTGCTCGCCGACAACTTCGGGCTGGATATCGGTGACGTCGAAAAGCTGCCGCATGCGGGACGAATGATCGTTGGGCCTCCCTTGTAAACCGGAGCGCAAAGACTACGGGAGCGCGACGTATTGGAACTGGTCGCGAAACTCGGCGGGTTTGAGGTTCGTCTGCGCGGCAAGCTCCGCTAAGCGCTCGGGATCGCTGAAATCCGGCGGCTCCAGGCGTACCATGTAAGCTCGCGCTACGCGATAAGCTTCGGTGGATGTATCCACTTGCCGCGTGCGGATTCGTCCCGTTTCGGGATCGAGTAGATCTTCTAATTTGATCGGCTGCACGCAGCCGCCCGCCAATGCAATAAGCGCTCCGCTGCCACCGCCCACTAGATAACGAACCGCGCCAAAGCCAAGCGTGCGGGTATAGTCCACGTCGAAAGAAACCGGGGTCGCGCAGCGCAACTCGTAGCCGATGTCTTTTGTGTGAATGACCGAGTTGACGCCGATCTCGCTCAGACGCTTGCGCGCCGCGTCGCGCAGGATGGCGCCGAGCGGAATGTCAGCCAGCGGAACGTGCCCGAAGGAGTCGCGCCCGAGATTGTCCGCCGAGTTAACGATGTCGTCCCCGACGCGCTCCGCGATCCCTTCGGCGACGACGGCAACGCCGTACTCGCGCCCCAGCGAGCGTTGCTTCACGATCGAGCCGACGATCGTGTCCGTCACCGAAGCGAGCGACGTTTGCTCCGGAAACTCCTCGGGCAAAACGGCAACCGTAGCGCCGGCGGCTTTGCACATGCCGAGCGAAAGCGAACCGGACTTGCGCCCCATGCAGACGACGATGTACCAGCGGGTCGTCGTTCGTGCGTCCTCCATGAGGGTTTCCACGATGCCGGTGCCGACCGAGCGCGCGGTCTCGAAGCCAAACGTCGGTGCGTCGTCGGGGAGCGGCAGATCGTTGTCGATCGTCTTGGGAACCGTCGCAATGCCGATGCGGCCCTGGGTGCGTTCGGCGATCTTAGCCGCGCCGTACGTCGTGTCGTCGCCACCAATGCAGACCAAGTAACGAATTCCTAGCGAATCGAGCGCGGTAACGCAGCGCTCGAGCGTCCCTTTGTCCTTAGCGGGATTCGTGCGCGACGTGCGCAGGATCGAACCCCCGGTCGTGTGGATGCGCGAGACGTGATCGAACGTAAGCTCGACGGTTTTTGGCTTGCCTCCGGCGGCGAGGTCGCGATAGCCGTCGTAAATGCCGATCGCGCGCAGGTCGCATTTGAACCCTTCCATTGCCGCCGACGCGATGACGCTGTTGATTCCGGGCGCAGGGCCGCCACCGACTAGGATCGCTAGCGTATCATGCATGCATTAACTCCGATCTGGATGCAGTGGCCGGATGCGATAGATCTCACCCGAAGCGTCGTCCGCAACGAAGAGGCTGCCCTTGGGCCCTACGGCGATGCCCGTCGGGCGCCCGATTCGAGTTCGGCAGCCGGTTTGAAAGCCTGAAAGAAAATCCGTCCATTGCGCATTTGGGTTCTGCCAATCCACCGGTTTCACCGGCCGGTCGCCGTCCATCGAGACGAAGACGACGCGGGGTGGGGCCGCGAAACAGCCGCCGGCGTCCCTGTGCCAGGAACCGTGCGCTGCGGCGAAGAGTCCGCCGTCGTATCGCGCCGGGAAGGCGTACGCTCCGCGCTCGTGCTGCGGATAAAATGTTGCACCGATGATCGTCGAGTAGGCGGGAAGCTCCACGAGCGGTTCGACGGTCGCGGAGCAATCGTATCCGGGCCAGTAGACGTGCCGATCCTCTTCGCACTCGGGCCAGCCATAATCGGCGTCGTCACGATGCGCCGAAAGATTGTCGAGAAACTCGTACGGATGCCCGAAGGGAAGATCGTCTTGCCCGGCACCGCCCACCCAAAGCGAAGCGGTTTCTTGATTGACGGTTAGTGCGATGGCGTTCCGAATGCGCTTCGCGCGCTGCGTTAGGCCGGAGCCGTCGGGATTCATGACGGAGACGGCGGCCCGCGTCCGATCCACTTCCGTACACGGGCTCTTCCCACCGTCAACGGTGGCGTTGCATGAGGAACCTGCGGCCACGTACAGACGACCGGCGGCGTATGCGACGGACGTCGTCGTATGAATGTCGCCGTCCGTCCCCGGAGCGATCGGCCCTGTGCGCACGTCTGCGATTCGCCGAACGTTGGATGCCTTCGCTCCGCCGTGGTAAGCGATGGCCCAAACGTGATTCGTCGTGCCAACGTAGATCTCGGAGCCCGACGCTGCAAGAGCAACGCCGGCCGCGCGGTCGTCATCGAATGTAGCGAAAACCTGCGGGTTACCGACAAGCCCTTCCGCATCGGGAACGAGATACACGTCGCGGCCGAGCGTTCCAACGATCAGGCTACCGTTCGGAAGCGCAACGAGCTCTCGCGCGGACGGGACGCTCGCGATCGCTTCAACAAGAAATCCGCTCGGAACGCGAAGGTTCGCCGACTGCGTTGCAGCGCGAGCGTGCGAACTGCAGCTGCTCGCAACAAGAGCTGCGCAAACGAGGAGAAGAAAATCAAAGACTCCCGAACGCATCGCTTTTCTTTGCACTGGGAGTCTTATACCTAACGAAGCCGGGTTTCCCTCACTTTGGAAGGGCGCTGGTGCGCACGCAAGCTATGCCGGCGGTTGCCCCTGACTTGGCGGCGGCCCTTGGTCCGGCGGCGGTCCCTGATCCTGCGGACCCTGCGGGCCTTGATCCGGCGGGCCACCTTGCGGGCCGCCTGGATACTGCTGCGGGCCGCCCTGGTACTGCTGCTGCGGGCCACCCTGGTACTGCGGGCCACCTTGGTCTTGCGGGCCTGGACCCTGCTGTTGCTGATATCCTTGCTGCTGCATCTGTCCGCGACGCTGCTGCATTTGCTCGCGGTGTGCGCGCATCTGCTCGTGGTACTGACTCTGCTGGTCGCTGTTGAGCACGCTTAAGATCTGACGTCGCAGGTCGCGGCTCGCCTCGCGATCGCGAGGGCTTCCTTGCGGATGAGCCTGGGAATACTGATTGATCATCGACTGTATGTGTTGTTGCTGGTCGCCGGAAAGATTGAGCTTTCCGAGCCGTTTCATCCAACTGTGCTGCAGTTTCGCTGGGCCGGGGGTCGTGCGCTGGGCCGTGACGCCCTGTGGCTGACTTTGCTGGGCGTAGGCGCCGAGCGGCATTGCGAGCGCGACTGCTAAAGCGCCCGCTGCCAGATAGGTAATCTTCATGCGCAGATCTTACGCCCTGAGGTTCAAAGGCGCCTGAAGGCTCGATTAGGACCGGGCAAGCGGCTCGATCGCGACCGCCAAGACGGCCTCGGAAACGTGCGGTACGAAGCGCTTAAAGTTGTCGTAGAAGAGTTGCGACAGCTTGCGTGCTTGCTCGTCGTAGGCAACCTTATCAGGCCAAGCGTTGCGCGGATTGAGGACTTCGCCCGGCACGCCGGGCACACTCTTTGGAACGTTCAAACCGAAAAAGCGCTCGGTTTCGTATTCGTCGGGGATGCGGCCTTCGATTGCGGCATTGACCATCGCTCGCGTGTGAGCGATCGCCATGCGGTGGCCCACGCCGTAAGGCCCTCCGGTCCAGCCCGTATTGACCAGCCAGCAATCGACGTCGTGCTCGTCGATCTTTCGTCCGAGCAGCCGCGCATACGTCGTCGGATGATGCACCATGAACGGCGCGCCGAAGCACGTGGAAAACGTCGCCTGCGGTTCGCTAACGCCGCGTTCGGTGCCGGCGACCTTGGCTGTATAGCCCGAAAGAAAATGATACATCGCCTGCTCGCGAGAGAGCCTCGAGATCGGAGGCAGAACTCCGAACGCGTCGGCCGTCAGCATGACGATCGTGTTGGGGTGCCCCGCTTTGCTGCCCGGCACGACGTTGGGAATGAACTCCAGCGGATAGGCGGAGCGAGTGTTCTCGGTCTTCGCATCGGAATCCACGTCGAGCTGACGCGACTGTTCGTCGTACACGACATTCTCGATTACCGTCGAAAAGCGGTTGGTCGCCGCCCAAATTTCGGGCTCTGCGCTGGCAGAGAGGCGAATGACTTTCGCGTAGCACCCGCCTTCGAAGTTGAAAACGCCATCCGCCGACCAACCGTGTTCGTCGTCGCCGATCAGCGGTCGACTCGAATCCGACGACAGCGTTGTCTTGCCCGTTCCGGAGAGTCCGAAGAGCACCGCTACATCCCCTTTGTGTCCGACGTTGGCCGAGCAGTGCATCGGCAGCGTTTCGCGCAACGGCAAGAGATAGTTCATGACGGTAAAGACGGATTTCTTGATCTCGCCCGCATAGCGCGTGCCGCCGATCAAAATCATGCGTTGCGCGAAGTTGACCAAGATGAACGTGCCCGAGCGCGTCCCGTCGCGTTCGGGGTCGGCCTGGAAGAGCGCGGCGTCCACGACGGTAAACTCAGGAACAAAGTTGGGCTGCTGGCTTGGCGGCGTAATAAAGAGGTGTCGCGCAAAGAGGTTGTGCCAGGCCAGCTCGGTGTAGACGCGCAGCGGCACGCGATACCGTTCGTCGGCACCGGCATAGCAATCGAGAGAATAGGCCTCTCGCTCCGAGAGATAGGCGGCCACCCGTTCGAAAAGCGCGTCGAAGCGATCGGCGTCAATCGCTTGGTTCGTTTCGCCCCAATCGATATGCGCTTCGCTGGAGGGTTCTCGAACGAAGTACTTATCCTTTGGCGAGCGGCCGGTATGCGGACGCGTGTCGACGATGAGCTGTCCGCAGGGGCCCAGGACTCCTTCGCCTCGAGCGATTGCGTGTTCGATGAGCGCGGGAGCCGATAGGTTCTCCCAAAGCTTGACGACCTTGAGCTTTTCCGGAAGCGAAAGAATGACGAATCCCTCCTCTATACCTGCCAGTGCCAGGCTCCCATGGTGCTTTCTCAGGCCGCGCAGGCGAGCCTGCAGGCCGCCGTTTCGCGGAGTCCAAAGCAGGAAGCATGCGGTGGATACTATTGGCCCCGGTCCTTGCGGTTTTACCCTTTCATTTTGGATTCTTCGCGTCCGGCCCGCTGGACGCCATCACGGACGTCGGCGGCGTACGGGTTGCGCATCTGACAAAAATCGCAGGTGACGATATACGAACGGGCGCGACGGCGGTTCTGCCCAATGATGACCCCTGGGACCGCAAAGTCTCCGCCGCGTTCTTCGCCTTCAACGGTAATGGCGAAATGACGGGGACGCATTGGATCGAGGAGTCGGGCTATCTCGAAGAACCGGTCGTTTTAACCGATACGCTCGACATCGGGCGAGCGGTCGACGGCGTCGTCAGTTGGGTAATCGAGCATCATCCCGCGGTCGGAAGAGGCGATGACGTTCCACTTCCCGTCGTAGCCGAGTGCGACGACGGTTTTCTCAACGATATCCAGGCCCGCGCGGTCACAGCCGACGACGTCGTACGGCTTCTCGATTCCGCAACGCCTGGAGAGTTTGCTCGTGGAAGCGTTGGCGCCGGCACCGGAATGAATGCGTTCGGCTTTCGCGGCGGCATCGGTTCGGCATCGCGCGTCCTGCCCGCGGATCTCGGAGGATATCACGTCGGCGTGCTGGTGAACGACAATACGGGCAGCAGCCGAAGGCAGTTGCACATTGTGGGCGTCCCCGTGGGAGAGCGACTCCTCAACGAGTTTCGGCCCGTCGTTCCGAAGCGGATGGCGCTGCGGGGGCGTCTTGGCCAAGGAAGCATCGTGATCGTCATTGCGACCGATGCGCCGTTGGATAGCCGTCAACTGCGCGCCCTTGCGTTGCGCGCAGCAATGGGAATGGCCCGAACGGGACTCACGTCGTCGGTCGGCAGCGGCGATCTCATCCTCGCATTCTCTACGACGCACGTCTTTCCACGCATTGCCGACTTCACCGTCGAGCCGCCAAAACAGCCGATTCTCGAAGACGACGACACGCTGGACGCGCTCTATACCGCGACGGCCGAGGCGACCGAAGCGTCGATTTACGACGCACTGTTTGAGGCGACGACGATGACGGGGCGCAAGGGCGCGACCGTCTACGCTCTACCCGTGCCGACCGTTCTGCAGATGCTTCAGACGGCTCACGCGATTCCGTAGGGGTCCGTCAGGCTACGGTGGAGCTAATACCTGACCGTAACGAGATACCGTGGCGAGCGGTGCCCCCGTTGTTGTGGGTTAGCGTTGTGCTTTTGGTCGCGTTTGCGGCTCTGGGAGTGTACTCTCAATCGGTTCATGAAACGGCCCGCCACTTTGCGCTGCTGTCGAGGTGGGAGCGCGGCACCTTTAGCTTCGCGGGGTTAATAGGGAGTGCGTTCCAGCTAATATCGGGCGCGGTGCCAGGACTGAGCGCCCTTGTCATGCTCTGGATTGCCTTCCTGAATCCGCGGTGGAGCGATCGCATGCTGTGGAGCGCGGCGATGATCTTCACCGCGTTTGAGCTGGCGGCGGATGTTGGCTATTTATTCCCGCACAATTCGGGAGGCGAAGTGTTCCGCACGTATCCGAGGGTATCCGCCGTCGTCGGCCTGATAGCTTATGGCAGTTGGCTGCTGATCATACCAGAAAGTAGTGTGAAGGCTTGGATGAAGCGGGCGCTGAGCGCCGTCTGCGTGCTCGCGATGCTGACGATTGTAGCGTATCCGCTGATTGACGCGTACACACTCATCGTCGATACTATCGGTTCCGCTCTGTTCGCCGGCGCCTTGTTCACGCTTGGGGTCTTTGTCGCCCGTCGCGTTGGCGTTAACTTGTTTGCTCGCGGGGCCTAGCTAACCCGTCAGCGTGAGCCATCCGATCTTTGCCAGCGCAAGCGGGGACTTTGCGTATTCGAGTTCGCAAAGCGCCAGGCCGATCTCAGCCTGATTGCGATGGCGCAGGAACCAAGGCGGTTTTAGCCGGCGCGACGGCGGAACGAACGGCGCGTAAAGCACGGACTTTTGGCTGGATGAAAAGAGCCGGCAATTGTGCACGAAGCCGATGCCGCTGCGGATGTGCTCGGGCGTATTTCCCGGATAAGCGCCCCAGGGCAACGGCGGGAGCAAAAACCCGACTCCGCTCCAAATGTTGACGCCGACGCAGCCGTAGCGCAGTGCGGCGACGGCCTCGTCGACCTCGCGCCGGTAGTCGTGCATGGCGCGGGCATCAACGATTATACTTGCAGCGAGGTTGCCCGCCAGCCGGTCGTTGCAAAAGGCGACCGCATCGCGAAGATAGGCGCTTACGTCGCCGCCGGGGATAGTGACGACCGCCATCAGTGGGCAGAAAGCTTCCGTGTTAAAGAGCGCCTCATCCGCGTCGCAAGCATCGGCTTCCAGCATTATTCCCGCGGTGGCCACTCGGCCGGCGCACAGCGCCGCATACCGTTGCTCGGAACCGGGATAAGAGGCGCCGCGGTGCGGCGCGGATTCAAAGACGCGACGAAGTTCGGCAAGAAACGCGGTTCGCTGACTCCACCGTTCCGGCAGGATCAGCGTTTGCAGCCCGATGCAGTTAAAGCCGCCGTTATGGAGCTTGGCGGTGGCAAGGTGCTCGGCTTGAAAGCGTAGCTCCGAAGCGCTCCACCGGCCCGGAACGACGATCGCCGGGCTCACGTTACCTAACTCGCTGGTAATCGGCTTGTGGCTCGCGTTGGCGCCGGCGATCGCGTCGTACGTCGCTTGCCCGCCGGTGAGATGGATTTCGTCGACCGCCGGATGCGTACAGAGATAGCGGCCGACGTCGGCTCCTCCGTACGCGAAACGCAGGTAGCCGCCGTCGACCAAGGGCGCGAGCGCGTCTTCAAAGATCGGTCCGAGGTCCTCAAAGAGCGGGTGAACCTTGAGCATGCAGGCGCAGCCCTCGGCCACCAGTTTGTAGAGCACGTCGAGCGGACCGATTGACGTGATGTTCCCCGCCCCAAGAACGAGGCAGACGCGCCCTGGTTGATTGGGCCGGCGGTACCACGTGGCCATCGTCTGAGGCAGAGTCTCGCGCGTGACGCCGGGCTGCATCCAAACCTCGCCTCGCAGGCCGATCTGCAGAAAGCGATCGTACGCTGTGGCCGGGAAGACGTCGACCACGAGCTGGCCGTCCGAATGCGTCCGGATGCGCTGCTCTTCCAGCACGGGCGAACCGCAGCGCTCGATTTGCGCGAGCGTCTCAACGTAGCGGTTGAGATGCGCGAGGACGGCCCACGGCCCGGTGATCGCTTCCTCGCCCGCGAGGGACGTTTCCGCGACGCCCTTGAGCTGCGCCGCTCGTTGCGTCCAACGGCGGGCGTTGCGGCTGGTCGAGTCACGGCAGGCCGACAGGGCGGCAGCTTTCCCGCCCACCGGCAGTGACGCCCAGTCGCTTGCGCCGGCCCGCAGCGCGCGCAGGCCGGCCTCCAAATCCTCAGCTAGGAGTTTATGCTCACCATCCACTGTACGCCGAACCGGTCGGTAAGCGCTCCGAACTTGCCGCCCCAAAAGGCATCCGCCAGTGGCATGTCCACCGTTCCACCTTGCGCCAGAGCTGCGAAAACGCGCTCGCCCTCCGCGGCGTCGCTGGTCGCCAACGAGAGCGCGATGTCGTCCTCACCGTCCGGCCCGCGCCCGGGTCGTCCATCGGAGGCCATGAACTTTACGTCGCCGGCGACGAAGCTCGCATGCATGACCTTATTGCGAAAATCCGGTTCGACGTTCGATTCCATCGGCGAACCCTCGAAGCGATTGATGCCGACGATCTCTCCGCGCAGGCACTCCTTGTAAAAATTCAACGCTTCCTCACACCGTCCGTGGAAGAAGAGGTACGGTTCCAGTTGCATTACCTTTTACGCTCCTTTCGGTCGCGCAGGTTCGCCACCGGCGGGTGCGGCTCCGTTTACGCAGGTTCGTTCGCGCCGCTTACGGTAAACGTTAGGGTGCCTTGTTCCCGGACGTGCGCGTGAGCCAGTTCGTCCATTTACACGTCCACTCGGAGTACTCGCTCCTCGACGGCGCCTGCCGGATCGATCGCCTTTGTCGCCGAGCCGCCGAGGACGGAGCGACGGCAGTGGCGCTGACCGATCACGGCGTGATGTACGGGGCAATGGAGTTTTACTACGCCGCGCGAGAGTTCGGTCTCACGCCGATCCTCGGTTGTGAGGCCTACCTGGCGCCGCGGGGACGCCTGGACCGCAGCGTAAGGGACGAAGCTCACGTAACGTTGCTCGCAGCCGATCTGATCGGCTACCGAAATCTCGTTGCGCTGGTATCCAAAGGCTTCTTGGAAGGCTACTATTATAAGCCGCGGATCGATCTAGAGCTTCTCGAAAAGCATAACGACGGTCTGATCGTCCTCTCCGGATGTATGTCCGGACTCGTCGCCGCACCGCTGCTGCGCGGCGACGAGGCGACCGCGCGGCAGAATGCCAAGACCTATCGCGAGATTTTCGGCGACCGTTTCTACATCGAAGTGATGCGCCACGGCATGCCGGAACAGGATGCCATCAACGGCGGCCTCGTGCGAATTGCGCGGGAACTTGGCGTACCGATCGTCGCAACCAACGATTCGCACTACCTCGAGCAAAAAGACGCTTCGGCCCACGACGTGCTGCTTTGCATCGGAACGGGGAAGACGGTCTCCGACACCAACCGGATGAAGTTCTATTCCGATCAGTTCTACGTGAAGTCGCCCAACGAGATGCACGAACTTTGGAGCGATCTTCCGGAGGCCTGCGAAAATACTATCAAAATTGCGGAGCGAGTGGATATTCGCATCCCGGAAAAGATCTTTCATCTGCCGCAGTTCGACGTCCCGCAGGATTCGGGAGCGCCCGAAAAGAGCGACGCGGATTATTTGAGCGAGCTCTGCGAGCAAGGCCTGGTCGAGCGTTACGGCCACGAGCGCATCGCAACGGACCCCTCGCTGCGCGAGCGCCTCGAATACGAGCTCGCGGTCATCACGAAGATGGGATTCTCTTCGTATTTTTTGATCGTGTGGGACTTCATCAAGTACGCGCGCGACCGCGCCATTCCGGTGGGGCCGGGTCGCGGCTCGGCGGTAGGCTCGCTGGTCGCCTACTGCTTGCAAATCACCGATCTGGATCCTCTTCGCTTCAACTTGCTGTTCGAACGCTTTTTGAACCCCGAACGGATCTCGATGCCGGACATCGACACGGATTTCTGCGTCGAGCGGCGGGACGAAGTGATCGCGTACGTCACGGAAAAATACGGCAAGGATCGCGTCGCGCAAATCGTCACGTTCGGAACGATGGCGGCTCGCGCCGCGATCCGCGACGCAGGTCGAGCGTTGGGGGTGCCACTGCCCGACGTCGACCGGATCGCGAAGCTCGTGCCGTCGGGTCCGGGAGGCTTGAGCATCTCGCGCGCGATCGAACAGATTCCCGAGCTCAACTCGATTTACGCAACTCGTCCGGATATCCGTAAGCTGCTGGATACGGCAAAAGAGATCGAGGGATTGGCGCGCAATGCCGGGACTCACGCGGCGGGGGTCGTCATCTCGGCTGGGCCGTTGATCGAATACACGCCGCTGGTCCGATTTGGGGACGGCGGCATCAATACGCAATACGACATGGATTGGATCGAACGGATCGGCCTGCTCAAGATGGACTTTCTCGGTCTGCGCAATCTGACGGTGATGGAGAATGCGGTGCGCGAGATCCGGCGCACGGTCGATGAGAGCTTCGATCTCTCCAAGATTCCCATCGACGATCCCAAAACGTTCGAGATGCTGGGGCGCGGCGAGACGATGGGCGTCTTTCAGCTGGAGTCCGAGGGAATGAAACGCGTCTGCGCGGATCTGCAGCCCTCACGTTTCGAAGACATCGTGGCGCTCGTGGCGCTCTACCGCCCCGGTCCGATGGACTGGATCCCCCAATACATTGCCAACAAGCACGGGCGTTCGACGCCACAGTACCTGCATCCGAAACTCGAGCCGATTCTAGCCGAGACGTACGGGACCGCCGTCTATCAAGAACAAGCGATGCAGATGGCGCGCGAGATCGCCGGATTCACCATGAGCGAAGCCGACGAGCTGCGGAAGGTCATGGGAAAGAAGCAGAAGGAGAAGATCCCGTTCTATCAAGAGAAGTTCGTCTCTGGAGCGATCGCAACGTCGGGCATCGATCGAGCGCTGGCCGAGCGAATCTTCCATTTCGTCGAGCCGTTCGCCGGTTACGGTTTCAACAAATCGCACGCGGCGGCGTACGCCTGGATCGCGCTCCAAACCGCGTACTTGAAGGCGAACCATCCGCTTCAGTATTTGGCGGCTTTGATGGCGTCGGTGAAAGACAAAACCGACAAACTCGTCGAGTACATCGACGAAGCCAAGAAGTTGCAGATCGAAGTGCTGCCCCCGGACGTGAACGAGTCCCTCGTCGACTTCGCGGTGGTAGGGAGCGCGATTCGATTCGGGTTGGCGGCGATTAAGGGCGTTGGCGAAGGCGCCGTCCGGGCGATCATCCAGGCTCGGGACGCGGACGGACGTTTTACCGATCTGTTCGACCTGGCCTCACGCGTCGACGCCAGGCACGTCAACCGCAGAGTGCTCGAGGCGCTGATCAAATGCGGCGCGCTCGACGGCCTCGCCGGGAACCGCTCGCAAAACCTTGCGGCGTTGGATACGGCACTCGAACTTGCAGCTCGGACGACGCGCGACGCAGAGTTGGGACAAGTCTCGCTTTTCGGCGGCCTCACCACCGAATCGGCGCCGCTGGTGCCGAAGCTCCCGAGCGTAGCGGCGCCGACGACGCGCGAGATGTTGGCGTGGGAGCGTGAGACGCTCGGAATGTTCGTCTCCGGCCACCCGCTCGCCGAACTCGTCCCGGCGCTGCGGCGCGCCGGCGCGATGCCGCTGCGGGAGTTGGCGAAGCAGCAAGAGGACGCCCAGGTCACGATTGCCGGGACCGTGACGGCGGTGCGGCGCAGCCTCACGAAGTCGGGTCAACAAATCTTGATCGCGCAGCTCGCGGATACGACGGGTTTCTGCGACGTCGTGCTGTTTTCGAAGGCGTACGCGCAGTTTACCAACCTGTTTGAGCCCGACGCGATACTGATCGTCAAAGGGCGCCTCCGATTGCGCGAACGTCCCGGCGCGGCACCCGGCGACGAACCGAACGTCGAGCTTTCGGTTGCGGCGAACGAAGTTTCTACCTTCGTGCCGCCGCCGGCAGCTGCGATTGCCGCCGATGCGAGCGGCTGGCACGTGGACGTAACGCATCGCGACCAGATCGACCGGCTGGCTCGTTTGATCGACGACTGGCCGGGTGAGGTACCGGTGGTCATGCACGTGCAAGGACGTTCTCAACGGGTCGCGCGCGCCATCGCCGGCGACGCGCGGGTTCGCAGCGAGCTCGAGCGCATCTTCGCTCCCAGCGGCGTGCGCGAAGGCCGGCTGGACGCGTACGGGTGAAAGTCGTTCGGGCTAGCGACCACGGCGCGCTGGCCGGCGTGCTCGATACCGGCTGGAGCATGCCTCCAGCGGTAGTCGATGAGGTTGCGGCCATCATCGCGAACGTCGGGGCGCGCGGCGATGACGCCTTGCTGGAATATACGCGCCAGTTCGATTGCGAAGCTTTTCAACTATCCGACCTGCGCGTGCCGATCCCGATGCTCGAAAGCGCGCGTTCACTCGTTCCGGCTGAAATCGCGGTCGCGTTAGAGCTGGAAAAGGAACGTTTGGCGCGTTTTCATCGGCGCCAGCGGCAACCCGATATCGAATACGTGGAAGAGGACGGAACGCGCTACGCGTTGGTGCGCAGGCCCTTGCGTTCGGTCGCGGTCTACGCGGCGCGCTCGGGCGCACCGACCTCGATTCTCATGGGCGCGGTTCCGGCAAAGGTTGCCGGAGTGTCGCGAATAGCGGTCCTCTCGCCACCCAACCCGGCCGGATTATTCTCAGCACCGCTGCTCTTCGCGTGCGCGCTCTGCGGCGTCGACGAGCTGTACGCCGTCGGCGGCGCCGCGGCGATTGCGGCCGCGGCGCTCGGAACGCGAACGCTCCCGCGCGTCGATAAGGTCGTCGGTCGGGGCGGTCGTTGGACGACCGAAGCCAAGCGGCAAGTCTTCGGGCGATCCGGAGTGGACGCGCTGGCCGGGCCACCGGAGGTTTTGGTCGTTGCTGATGAGGGCGCCAACAGCGAGTATATCGTCGGCGAGCTTCTTTCCGTGGCCGAGCTTCCCGGAGTGACGCGTCTGGCCGTGCTCTCCGAATCGCGACCGCTGTTGGACGCAGTCGCCCAGCTCATCGATACACTCGACCTCCGGGCGTTGGAGCGCAGCGACTTCGTCAGCAGTGCGATCTCGCAGAACTGCCGTTTGATCGCGGCGTCATCACGAGACGAGCTCTTGGATGTCCTCAATCGCTTTGCGCCGGCATATTTATGCCTGCAGGTACGCGATGCTTGGGAATACTTAGAGAGGGCTTTTACTGCAGGGACCGTCTTTATCGGAGATGCGACGCCGTTGGTCAGCGGGGAACATTTGGCCGGAACGAACCGAGTCGCGCCAACCTCGGGCACCGCGCGCTTCTCGTCGAGCCTCTGTCTGGCCGACTTCACGCGGACGATCAGCGTCGTCGAAAACAGCTCGGATCGAATGACGATCGATGCGCGAGCGTTATCGGCCTTGGCCGATGCTGACGACCTTCCCCACCACGCGCAAGCGGCTCGAATGCGCTTCGGCAGTTGATTCGTCTCGTAGCCTTCGACGTCGACGGAACGCTGGTCGGCCGCGACCTTTCCATTGCGAAGCCCGTCCGGGCCGCGATCGAGCGCATGACCGAGGCGGGCATCGCGGGCTGCCTCGTAACGGGACGCATGTATCGAGCGACGCTGCCGTTCGCGCGCGAGTTGAGTTTCGACGCCCCATTGATCTGCTACCAAGGCGCGGCGATCGTCGATCCCGCCTCCGACGAAATCCTGCAGCACGCCGCGCTGAGCAACGAGATCGTTCGAGAACTAGCGGTAATGGCGGAGCGCGACGGCATGCACCTCCAGCTCTACCGCAACGACGAGTACTACTGCGAGGCGCGCAACCGTTTCTCCGACCTCTACGCATCCCTAGCGATGACCGAGCCGGTCGTCGTGCCGTCGCTGCGCGAAGCCTTCGCTTACAGCCCCGCCACGAAGGCCGTCGTGGTCGCCGACGCGCCCGAGGCGGCGGCATATGCCGAAAAGCTCCACGCCGCATTGGGCGATCGCGCGTATGTCACGCGCAGTCTGCCGGAGTTCGTCGAAGTGCTCGATCCAACCGTCGATAAAGGCGCCGCACTGCGATTTGTGGCGGCGCGCCTCGGGGTCCCGATGGAACAGACGGCGGCGATCGGCGATTCCTGGAACGATGCCCCGCTGCTCGCAGCGGCCGGTTTGGGGATTGCAATGGGCTCGGCGCCCCCGGAGTTGCGAGCGGTTGCCGACGCCGTCGTCGCCGACCTCGAACACGACGGTGTGGCCGAAGCAATCGAACGTTACGTGATGCCATGAGTAAGAGTTACGTCAAATCGAAAAGGGTCAAGCGCTCCGCGGCCGCACGCATTCGGCCGTTTTGGATTATGATTGCGCTTGCGGGCGTGCTCGCCGTGGCCGCCGGCGCGTTTCTGACGATGTGGTCCGGCTTCGATCCAAGGCAGGTCGCGGTTACCGGCAACCGCCGCGTCCCGAGCAGCGAAATTCTACGCATTGCGGATATTCCACCGAACCGGAGCATCTGGCTGGACGACACCAGGACGATCGCCGCTCGCATTCGCACGATTCCGATCGTCGGGACAGTCTCGATTCACCGGCTACCGCCGGCATCGTTCAGGATTGCCGTCAGCGAGCGCGTGCCCTTCGCCATTCTCACGAGCGACGGTCAGAGCGTCGTCGTCGACCGCGCGTTGCGAGTCCTTTCGCCGGCTACGGGCGACGAGTCGTTGCCGTCGTTCGTGCTTTCTTTGCATCGTAGCCTCTTGCCGGGCACCTTCGTGACCGCGCGCGACGCGTTTGTCTTGCGCGACGTCTATGCGGCGATGGCTTCCAATGGACTGACTCCGACAGCGCTTACCTTAGATCGGTACGGCGACGTCGTCGCGAGCATCGCCGGCGGCCCGCGTTTGCTTCTCGGTGAGCCCAACGACCTCGGGCGGAAAGTGCGCTTGATTAACGCCATTCTGGCGCAGGTCGTGCGCCGTCAACTCAGTATTTCGGCCGTCGACGTACGCGCGCCGGCAACCCCTGTCGTCGTCTATCGCTAAGCGGACGCCGGCTACCAGCTGAAGACGACTAGGCCGTTACGCGCCGACTGTTTCCACCCTTGCCACATCTGCACGTCTGTGGCGCGAGACTCAGCGTACCCCGATCCGCCGCCTCCTCCGCCGCCATCGGAAACATAACTGCTGTAGGAGGAACAACCGGCGCCACCGCCACCACCGCCGTAAAAACCGCCACCGCCGCCGCCACCACCGGCGACGTAGCTGTGACCGCTCGGACTGCCGCTCCCGCCGGAACCGCCAGCGCCGATCGCGCCATTATCGCCGGCATTTCCGTAGCTTCCGACACATGTGGTGCCGCCGGCGCCGCCGGAACCGCCGGCCAATCCACCTTCGCCACCAGCGCCGCCGGCGACCACGATGCGATCCGAAAGCGCGTCACCGCCCTCGCGCACGTCGGACGCCCCGCCGCCGCCATAGCCGTCCTGTCCGCTGTAGGTGCTAGAGCCGCCACTGCTGCCGCCATTGAAGCCGCCAGTCGCTCCGGGAGCGTCGCCGCCGACGTAGACTACCAGCTGCTCTCCCGGGGTGACCGGAATAACGGCATGAACACGCCCGCCATAGGCTTCGGGGGACGCGACGCTGTGAGCGCCGTGAGCGCCCCGAGCAATGACCTTGACTTGCCTCACGCCTGCCGGAACTTTGAAATCCTGCGCCGCGCCCGTGTAATAAAAAGATTTGTGGTAGGGAAACGAGTTAGGGATGGCATTGCTGGGCACGACGCCGTTACCGGCGCGTCCGCCGCACCCCGCAAGCATGGCAACAGCCGCGCAAACGCCTAAAGGATAAGGTGCTAAACGGAAATCAATCATGTGCCTGCTCCTATCGACCTCGTAACAGTTGCGTTCCTCCGAATCCATCGTTAGACCGCTATTCGCTGCGGCACAAAAGAGTTTTCGTGCAGCAGCGACTTGTTGAGAGGTTCGCTAGTGGCTCGTGAGATCGAGATAGACCATCACGGTTCCCTGGATGATCGAAACCTTTATCTGGTCGGACGGCTGTATCTTTGAAAAGTCGACGGTCGACCGTCCGGCAGTCAACGTCGTCTCCGAGCCGTTATCCATGACCACTTGGACGTGTTTCGAATCAACGATCTTTTCTACTTTTACGGTATAGGTGCCGTCGGGAATTGCCGTCGAGCTGACCGTTGCTGCGCGGGCAGTGGCCGGACCGAGCAACGAAAAGGTTACGGCGAGCAAAGAAAGCGTGCGTTTCAAGAGCGAACTCCCAACGGGTGAATAGTGTGCTTAATGAAGCATAATACCCGAACTTCGGCCTCGCTTCCAGGGGCGATGCCGCGGTTTTTCAGATGTTTTAATGCACAACCTCTCCACATCTTTGCGCGGGTTGTCCTCAAGGAGATGACGCCGGGCCCGCAAAGGCTTGGCAATCGACCCGGGTTCGGCTATACGTAGTAGGAGTCGGGCGGCTGAACCACAATATATTGTGGCCAACCGAGGCAATTCTAGGATAGGTGACGGAGCGCATGAAGCACGAGACCGTTTGCGGGCTCGATATCGGAACGACCAAGACCTGCATGGTCGTTGCGACGAATGGCCCATCCGGTCTCGAGATCATCGGATTCGGCGAGGCTCCGACACTCGGGATGCGCAAGGGCGTGGTCGTCGACCTCGACGAGACGATCAAGTCCATCGAAGCGGCGACCGAAAGGGCCGAGCGAATGGCCGGGATCCACTTCAGCGAGGCGGTCGTCGGCATCACGGGCGACCATATTCGAAGCACCAATAACCGAGCGGTCGTCGCCGTTTCCGGCGAAGACCGGGAAGTGACCGCGGGCGACGTGCGGCGGGTCATCGACGCCAGTAAGATCATCAATCTGCCCAGCGACCGGCAGATCATCCACGCTCTCCCGCGTTATTTCACGGTCGACGGCCAAGAGGGCGTTAGCGATCCAGTCGGCATGTCCGGCGGTCGGCTGGAAGTCGACACGCACATCGTCACGGGCAGCACGAGCTTCATCACCAACGTTCTCAAGTGCGTCGAACGCGCGGGGCTGGCGACGCAGGGCGTCGTCTTCGAGCCGCTCGCAAGCTCCGCTGCGACGCTACTCCAGGAAGAGAAGCAGGTCGGCGTCGTGCTTCTGGACATCGGCGGTGGCACGACCGACATCGCCGTCTACTCGCTGGGCAGTGCGATCTACACGGCCACGATCCCGGTAGGCGGCAACGTGCTCACCAGCGACGTCTCGCTGGGGTTGAAGACGACGCTTGCGGAGGCAGAAGACGTAAAGAAACGTTTGGGCGCCGGCGAAAACGGAGCCGTCTTCAGCGTTCGTACGCTGGACGGCCGAGCGACGCGCGAGCACGCCACGGCCGAGCTTCGGCAAATCATTGTGCCACGCGTCCTGGAGACGTTGCGGATGGCTCGGCAAAAAATCGTCGAGAACGTGCCGCGCGATCTCGTTCTCGGCGAAGTCGTGCTTACCGGCGGCGGCGCGCTTCTGCCCGGCATCGAACCGCTCGCCGAGGAAGTTTTCAAGTTGCCCGTTCGCGTCGGGACGGCGAACACGATCGGCGGCTTGACCGACGCGATGACGATGCCGCAATACTCAACGGCAATAGGACTCGTCGTCTTTGGCACTAATGGAGCGGGTGACGATGCATCGCACGTGAGACGGCGCAGCGGAATCTTTCCCCGAATCCAGCGATGGTTGGCGGATTTATGGACTTAAACTTCTTTCCGACGGAGGAACCCAAAGAAATGGCTGACGCACGACGTTCTGTCTCGGAGCCCGCGCACGCGGCAACGATCAAAGTGATCGGGATTGGCGGCGGCGGTTGTAATGCGGTCAATCGCATGCTGACCGGCGGCTTGGCCGGCGTGGACTTTTATGCGGTCAACTCCGACGTGCAGGCGTTGCGCGGCTCTCTGACCGAGAACCGCGTTCACATCGGAGGCGGTCAAACGCGTGGCTTGGGCGCGGGCGCGAACCCGACGCTGGGACGCGAAGCGGCCGAATCGTCCCGAGAAGATCTTTCCCTGATCCTGGAGGGCGCCGACTTAGTCTTTCTGACCGCGGGCATGGGCGGCGGCACGGGAACTGGGGCCGCGCCGGTGATTGCGGAGCTCGCGCGGGAGTCGGGCGCGTTGACGATCGCCGTCGTCACCAAGCCGTTTGCCTTTGAGGGCCGAAAGCGCATGCAGATCGCGGAGAACGGGATCGCCGAGCTCGAAGCCAAGGTCGATACCCTGATCACGATCCCCAACGAGCGCATCCTGCAGGTTATCGAGAAGAAGACCCCGCTCAATGAGGCATTTTCGTATGCCGACGACGTCTTGCGTCAAGGAATCGCCGGCATCACCGATCTGATCACGCAGCCGGGGCTGATCAACCTAGATTTTGCCGACGTCAAGACGGTCATGAGCGACGCAGGCTCGGCGATGATGGGTATCGGCGAGGGTACCGGCGAGCACCGCGCCGCCGACGCCGCACAAAAGGCAATCGCGTCGCCGCTGCTTGAAACGACGGTCGAAGGGGCTCAAGGCGTCATCTTCAACATCACCGGCGGCCCCGACATGGCGATGTACGAAGTCAACGAGGCGGCAGAGATGATCAGCCGTGCCGTCGACTCCGACGCTCAGATCATCTTCGGCGCGTCGATAGATCCGACGATGACCGGCAAAGTGCGCGTCACCGTCCTGGCAGCCGGCTTTGGACCGCGGCGCGGTAATCGCGCGCAGAGCTTCGCCTTCGAAACGAGTAAGCTCGACGCCGTCGCCCCCGTCAGCATGGACGACATCGACGTTCCAGCCTTTCTCCGGTATCGCGGCTAGAGCTTAAAAGGAGCTGGCCGGCTCTCGATCGTGGCCTATAACGCGCGCGTGTTGCTGGACTCGACGAGTCCGGCCGGAATCCGCCTGACCACGCTGGAGGTTACGTTTCCGCGCTTCGTTCTCGCGGAATTTAACACGCACCGCCAATTCTGCCTGGACGGAGACACGAAACTCTACTTCGACCTTCCATCGAGGCAGAACGCGAGCACGAAGCGCTTCGCGATGACGATTCGCGAGTTTTTCGAGAAGTGGCACCGTGGCGCTGCGCCGCGCGTAAACCGCGGAAAAAAGAAGACGGCAGCGAGCATCGATCCGAAACGTGAGTACACCGCCAAAGAGCTAGCGGCCGTTGCCGGCTATGCGGACTATACCGGCATTGACCTACTGAACCGACGCGTCGCCATGCCGCGGATCACTCCCGGTGCGCCGTATCGTATCTTGGGTGCGGACTTCATCGCGTGGATGGAAAGCGCCGGGGCGAATCGCCAACCGATGCAAGGGCGTCTGGCGGCAATGCAGCTGCGATCCTGCAACGAGGATACGGGCGAAATCTATCATACGCGCGTCCGCGACGTCACGTACTCTGGCGAGAAACCCGTCTTTCGCATCACGCTGGCAAACGGACAGCAAATCCAAACCTCGAAGGAGCACCGCTTTCTGACCAAGGACGGGTGGCAGAGTCTTGAAGACGCCGTAGGCCTGTCGCTGAGTCCGGGTAACATCGCAACGCGGAGCCGGAGCGCCGAGCTTGCAGTCAATGGAATCGAAGCCTATAAGGATCCGCAATGGCTCGGCGGCTTACGCGATGCTGGGCTCTCCGCAGCGCTGATCGCAAAGCATGCCGGTGTAACGATCGACCAAGTCGAGTACCAGTTCCGCAAGCGCGGCCTTCGTGCGACGAATCCGGAGGCTGTTTGGCGGCTCTCTCACATTGAAGAACCGTGGACCAAAGGGCGACGCTTCAGCAATCTCACGACTAGAGGCCGGCCTAGCAACGCGCGAGTACGACGAGGAGCCGAGTCGCATCTTTGGCGCGGCGGAATCACGCCCGAACGTAAGCTGATCGGCGCGTGGACAATGCGGCACGCTTTCCAGACGCACCGCGCAAATGGCTTCAAATGTGTCTTGTGCGGCTCCGGGCGGCAATTGCACGCGCACCATATCGACCCTGTCGCTCATAACCCGGCCCGCGCGTACGATTCATCGAATCTGACGAGCCTGTGCAAGGAATGCCACGGCGGCTTGCATCAACGAAACCTAGAATTAGCGCTTCTACGCCATTTCGAGGAAGGTAAACCCTACGGTTCATTTTGGCCCTCGGTTCGCGAACTTACTCTGCGAAGACCGTACGCGCCCAAGAAGAAATGGGCGATGCTGCGCCACTTCGTTGCCGTCAAGTCGATCGAATACGTCGGGGTTCGGGAGACGTACGATATCGAAGTGGAGGGCCCGTACTATAATTTCGTGGCAAACGGCTTCATCGTTCACAACTCAAGAAATTCTGCGAGTTCGCGCGCAATTCCGACGGCGAAACTGATCGAGCGCGTTCTCAAAGACCCCGCGGTTCCGTTGGAGTGGGGGAAAAACAAAGCGGGGATGTCGGCCAGCGACGTGTTACCGGGCGATGTTGCTCGAGAGGCAGAGCGTGCCTGGCTCAGCGCGCGGGATGCCGCTGTGGCGCACGCGCAACGCCTGTTGGCGCTCGACGTGCACAAACAGGAGTTGAACCGTCTGTTGGAGCCGTTTCTATGGCACACCGTCATCGTTAGCGCGACGGAATGGGCGAACTTTTTCGAGCTGCGCTGCGCGCCGAACGCGCAGCCGGAGATTCGGGCGGCCGCGCTCTTGATGCTCGAGGCGATGAACGCGAGCGTTCCCCAAGCGCTCGACTACGGGCAGTGGCACACGCCACTCTTGCAGCCCGACGAGAGCGCGCTGGACCTGGAAACGCGGCGGCGCATCTCGGCCGCCCGTTGCGCCCGCGTCTCATACCTCACGCACGAGGGCCTGCGCGAGATCGAACGAGACATGGAGTTGTACGACCGCCTGCGCGGCGATCGTCACCTGAGTCCCTTCGAGCATGTGGCGACGCCCGCGCCGCATGGAGCGTTTCAGGCAAATTTTCGCGGTTGGTTTCAGATGCGCCGAGAGATCGAAGCGGCGATCGCCAAGGACGCCAGCAGCGCTCCCCACGTCGGCACCTTGATCGCAAACCATAAAGGGTCGTGAGTGCTGCGCAGCGCCGTGTAATCGCGCCACTCGAGCGATACGAGTTGCGTGGCGGCGTAGATCGCCGGCATGCTCGCCGGCACCGGCAGTCGGGGTGGCGCAAGTTCGAAGCAATAGATTCCTGCGGCGATCGCGCAGAATGTAATCAGACTCGCTCGCAGCTCCAGCCGTAACTTCAGCAGGATCGTCGCAACGACCAGCAGGCTCGCGAGAAAAAGCTGCTTTGCTCCCCACACCGCAATCCACGGAACGGCCAAGAGGCAGAGGGCGGCGGTCGCAATCGTGCGTCGCCGTCCCGTCGTTTCCCACGCTAAGAGCGTAACGGCCGGGATGGCAAAGCAGAGCTCCTCCTGATGGAGAAACGTGCCGCCGATCACGCAGCAGAGCGCCGGAACGAAGACGATCAACGCGCGCCGCCGCAACTGCGCGCTCGTTCGCGGCGCGATGACCAGCGCTACCGCCAGGAGGAGCACGTATGAAGCAGCTCCGGCCGCGCGCGCGACCGTCGGCGCTATGCCCAGGATCGCCAGCGCCGACGTGAGGCTGTACTGAAATGGAAACAGCAGCTCCGACTGTGAATGTGCCGGCAGCACTGCGACTAGGTACTCGAGGAAATTCTTGGGCCCCCCGATCGCACACGCGAACGCGAACAAAACTGCAAGTGCGGCGGCGAGAGCCCAACGCGCACGTGGTACGAATAGAAACGTCGCCACAACGACGGGCAGGCCGACGATTGGTTCGATGGCGGTGAGCGCCGCCAGAACGCCGGCAAGCCGGTCGCGGTCGCGCTCGAGTGCAAGGCCGCAGAGGACGAGAGCCAGTAGTGCAAATGGGGCAATCTGAGCGGTATTGAGTTCGACATAGCCGGTCGAAAGGGCGAAAACGGCGAGGGAGAGCGCCAGCGGCATGCCGATCGCGGTCAAGGCAATCGCAGACAGCGCCACCGCGAGAACGATCGCCACCGCGTCGATCGCTCGGGAAGCCGAATAGTTCGCGCGTGCGAGCGCCACGAACGGTACGAAGTCGTACGGCGGCTGAGGAGCCGGGACGGCGATGGCTGGATTGGCGGCAAAGAGTTTGCCACGGAAGCTCCTGCCCGTGTTGAACTGATGCTCGCAGGCGTGCAACGGTTCGTAGGTATACGGGCTCGCGCCGCGATCGAACGCCAGCCCCGCGCAATAGAAGTCGGCAAACTCGTCCATCGTTCGCCATGGCAGTGCTGCGCCGAGGCGGCTAAAATCTCGCACGGCAGCGACTCCGAGTGCGAGCAGCATCAGCGCTAGGACGAGCCGGCGATACGGCTGGGGAATCACGAGGGCGGCTTCGCGCTTGAGCGTGGAAGAGCTCGGAACCCAGCGACGAGCAGGCCGCACAGGGCGGCCCATGTCGGTATCTTGATCGCGAGCCACGGGAGCGCCGCCGTCCGCAGCGCGAGGACGTATGTGCGCCACGCCTGCTGCGCGAGATCGCCTGGGCGCGCCGCCGTCATCGCGGTAAGTGCCGCAAACGGCGCCGGAGGCCGCAGCTCGAAGCAATAGATCGCCGCGGCAATAGCGGCGAAGGCGCCAACCGAGACGGCGGGCGCCAGCCCTTGGCGAAAAAGAATCGCCGCAACCACGAAGAGGCTGGAGAGAAATAGCTTCTTGGTGATCCACACGTCGATCCACGGAACTGCAAGCAGACAAAGCGCGAGCGTTGCAATCGTTCGCGAGGCGGCGCGCGAGTAGGTCGCCAGAACCAGCGCTGCGGGCACCGCAATCGCAAGATCCACCATGTGGACATATGCTCCGCCGATGACGCTGCACGCGGCTGGAAAATAGGCCACCAGCTCGCGCCGATGCAACGTCGTTGCAAGTTTCGATCCGAGCCAGATCCCCACGGCGAGCACCGCCGCATACGATAGCTGCCCGGCGGCAAGCGCAGCGCCTTGTGGAAGGCCGGCGGTAACCAAGAGATAGGTAAGGCTGTATTGGTAGGCATACCCCGCTTCGGCCGCCGCTTGTGCCGGCAGCACGCGGCTGAGATATTCGATCGCTCCTGCAGGCCCGACGACAAGCACTCCGGCGAGCGCCATGAGAACTCCCGTAACGACGGCCGCGGGCCGGCTTCGCGGAACCAGGAGCACGACGGAGATCCAGACCGGCAGACCTAGGTGCGGCTCGATCATCGTGAGGGCCGCGAGCACGCCGGCGATTACGTTACGGCGTAGCGCGAGTGCCACTCCGCAGAGGACCAGGGCTGCCAATGCAAAGGGAACGATTTGACCGGCATCCAGGAGCAGATAGCCGGCCGGGAGGACGAGAGCCAGGGCAGCGAGGTCGAGCGGAATGCCGATGGACACAAGGCCGCCGATCGCGACCGCCACGGCAAGCAGGATGGCGATTACGTCGATCGTTCGGGCGGCGGGAAAGCCCATCCGCGCGGCTAGCTCAAATGGCGGCAGATCGTAGGGCGGAATCGGGGCCGGAACGATCCTGTTCGGATCGTGGCGATAGGCGTCGCTTTGATTGACGCGATGCTCGCAAGCATGAAGCGGCTCGTAGCGGTAGGGATCGGCATGCCGGTCAAGGGCTTCGCCGGCACAGTAAAAGTCCTGGAAGTCATAGAGACGGTGCCAGGGGAGGGCGTCGCCCAGCCGGGTGAAATCGCGCAGCGCGGCGATTCCAAGTAAACCGAATGCAAAGATCAGAACGATCTTTCGCGCCGTCATTCTGGCTTGCCGTTCGACGCGCGACGGGGCGTTTACTCGCAGCGGTCTCGCAGGTAGTGCCCAGATTCCCGAAGGTCAGGACATCTGCGCGTATCGCGCTTAGAACGTATTGCGCTTTGCGCACAGCTGGTATATAAACGTTCACACCGGTTGCCGCATTCCTCCGGCGTCCGGTTTGTGTCTTCCAAACGAAGCTTGAGGTTGGGTGTGGCTCTTCGCTTTCGTACAACGCCGTTTAGGCGTCTCGTTCCTATTGCGCGCAACGTTTGTCCGCCGTCGCCGGTGCCGCAAGCGCCGGTCGATCGTGATGGTGCGGTCGTTGCATATTGGTACCTCTGCCGGCGAGCGGCGCGGCGCTTCATGCGTCGTGGACTCGATCGCGCCGATCTCGAGCAGGTTGCGGCAATCGGCTTGATCAAGGCGATCGATCGCTACGATCGCACGCAAAGCGCGCCATTCGAGGCGTACGCCTGGCTTCTCGTAGTCGGGGAGCTGATGCATTACGTTCGAGACAGCGAGCGATTCTTGCGAGCGCCCCGCGGGGTTCGCGAGCTGGACCGGCGCTGGACCGCCGCAGAACGCGACCTTTGGGCGTTGCTCGGGCGCGAGCCCAAGGAGAACGACGTTGCGGAGGTCTTGGACGCGACGCCGGCCGACGTTCGCGAAATACGCTCGTATCGAGCGAGCAATCACATGATCTCCTTCGAACTCCTGGGCAACTCCGAGCAGCGAACGCCGCCCTGCGGCATTGACAACGTCGTGGATCGGTTGACCGTGGAGCGCATCCTCGCCGCGCTTTCACCTCTGGAGCGACAAATCGTGCGATCGATTCATTTAGACGGCGTGACGGTGGTTGAGCTGGCGCGACGGCTCGGCTATTCGCGACGGCACGTGACGCGCTTACACCGCGCGGCCATCGACCGCTTGAAAAGCTCGTGTTGCGGCTAGGTTCTAGCGAAGTGGAGTAGCGGCCCAGGCCTTCGCCGAAGGCAGGTTGCCTGATGTTTACCTACCTTACGGCGGGCGAATCGCACGGCCCGGCGCTCGTGGGGATCCTCGACGGAATTCCGGCGCATCTGCGCCTTGACATTGCTGTGATCGACGAAACGCTAGCGAGGCGGCAGGGCGGATACGGCCGTGGCGCGCGGATGAAGATCGAGCACGATCAGGTCGAGTTTCTCGCCGGCGTTCGCGGTGGCGAGACGCTTGGCTCGCCAATTGCCGCCGTAGTGCGCAACCGCGACTATCTGACGCCCAAAGTGCGCGCGTTGATGGATCCGATCAGCGGCGCGGGCGATCCGTTGACCAATCCGCGGCCGGGGCACGCCGACTATGCCGGCGCGTTGAAGTATCGCCAGCGCGACCTGCGCAACGTGCTCGAGCGCGCGAGCGCGCGCGAGACCGCGATGCGAGTCTGCCTCGGCGCAATCTGCGCGCAGTTTCTCGAAGCTCTCGGCATCGTGACGCGCAGCTGTGTGGTTCGCATCGGTGGAGTCGAAGCCGCGGATCTAGCCGACTGGAATCAGGCCGACGTTGAAGCGAGCGACGTTCGCTGCCCCGACGGCGAGGCGGCGATGCGCATGATCGAAGGCATCGACGAGGCCAAAAGCGCCGGCGATACGCTTGGTGGTCAGCTTCTCATCCGCATCGACGGCCTGCCGGTCGGCGTGGGCAGCAATCGGCAACCGGCGCAGCGGCTCGATGGAATTCTCGCGGGTGCGCTCATGGGAATGCAGACGGTGCGTGCCGTCGAGATCGGTCTCGGAATCCAAGCCGGCGCGACCCTGGGTTCCCAGGCTCACGACGCGTTCGCTCTCGACGGCGACAGTGTCGTGCGGCGCAGCAATCGGGCCGGCGGCATCGAAGGCGGCATGAGCAACGGCGAACCGATCGTGCTGCGCGTCTCCGTAAAGCCAATCCCGACGCTGATGAAAGCGCTCCCGTCGGTCAATCTGCACGAGAAGAGCGATGCACCCGCGACGATCGTGCGCAGCGACGTCTGCGTCGTTCCGGCAGCAGCGATCGTGGCCGAAGCGATGGTCCGGCTCGCACTGACGGGACCGGTGTTGGAAAAATACGGCGGGGATTCGCTGGAAGAAACGCTCGATAACCTCGCGCGAAGCGCGCAAGCGTCGGCGAATCTTTTTTCCCGAAATCTCGGTACGAACGTGCAGTGAAGCGCCACCTGGCGCTCGTCGGATTCATGGGGGCTGGAAAATCCACGATCGGGCGTAAGCTCGCGCGGGAGCTGGGGTGTGCCTTCTTCGACACCGACGATCTCATCGTCCGCGCCCACGGAGCGATCGCGGCGATCTTTTCGAGCGAAGGTGAAGCCGCATTCCGCAGATACGAGCGAGATGCAATCGGGGACGTGCTGAGCAGCGGCGATGCGGGCGTCGTGGCGCTCGGAGGCGGGGCCTTGACGCTCGAGGAGAACCGCTCGTTGTTAAAGGAGCGCGCGCATCGCATCTTTCTGCGGTCCTCGCCCGAGCAGATTCTTCGACGCCTCCGGCGAAGCCGCGAGCGGCGCCCGCTCCTGGGCGCGCGGCCGACGCTTGCGCAAATTCGGGAACTGTACGACGAGCGCTTGGCGCATTACGCGGATTCGGACTACATCGTCGAAGCGCGGCGATTGAGTGACCGGGCAATCCTCGACGACATTTTGCAGTGGCTAAACGAAAAGAAAATCGCGCTCTAGAGCGTAACGACGACCTCGGCTATCCCATATTCGTCGCGCAAAATGTGCGCGACGAGGTTTTGGCATTCCTTCGCATGAGGGGCCGGCCCAGCGCGATCTTGTGCGATGCGAACCGGCACGTGCGCTCAGTAGCGGAAGAAATCGCGCAGGCCGCCGGCGACGTGCCGGTCTTGCGGTTCGCCTTAGGGGAGTCGCGCAAGCGCCTATCGACCGTCGAGCGCGTGCTCGATTCAATGGTCGGCGGCGGCGTCGAGCGGGGCTCGCTGGTGTTGGGCATCGGCGGTGGCGTTGCGAGCGACCTGTTTGGTTTTGCCTGCGCGGTCTATATGCGCGGCATTCGTTACGCCCACGTCGCGACATCGCTCGTGGCGATGGTCGACGCCGCGATTGGCGGCAAAACCGGCGTCGATTTGCGCGAAGGGAAGAACCTCGCCGGGTGTTTTCGCGATCCCATCGCCGTTTTCTGCGAAGTTGGCGCGCTGGAGACGCTTCCCGCTGAGGCCTTTCGAGAAGGACTCGCGGAGATCGTCAAGGCAGCGATCATTGAGGGCGGCGACCTTTTCGACCTTTTGGAGGAACTCGCGCCGCATCCGGTGCGCCAGTGGCCATGGCTTGAAGTGCTTCCGGCCGCGATCAAGGTCAAGACGATGGCCGTGGCCGACGACCGGCTCGAAGTGGGCGCGCGCGCCACGTTGAACCTGGGGCACACGTTTGCTCATGCGATCGAGCGCGCCTCGAAATACTCCGTCGCACATGGAAAAGCCGTCGCGCTCGGCCTGCGAGCGGCGGGGCTTCTGGCACTGCGGACCGGCCGTTTCAGCCGCGAAGAGCATTTGCGCGTGCTGACGTTGCTAACCCTCGTTGGGCTCCCGTTGCAAACGTCGCTCGCACCGGCCGCAATTTTCACGGCGATGCGCAGCGATAAGAAGAAGAGCGGAGGGCGCTTGCGCTTCGTCTTGCCCAGAGCGATCGGCGACGTCGAATATGGCGTCGAATGCGCGGATCGCACCGTGCGAGCCGTGCTCGAACGCATGGCGCATCCCCCCGAGAACGTCCGTGCGCGCCGTTGATGCGCTGCCGGCTATTCGCTCGTCCCGATTCGATCTGCCGCTTACCTACGACGCGGACAGCTTGGAGCTGGAAGTGGGGGATGTCGTGCGGATCCCGCTGGGTAAGCGTGACGTTCTAGGGTTCGTCGTTTCGCCGGTGCGCGAGGTCAACGACTTGCCGGGCGCCGTCAAAGAGGTTCGCGAGCGTTTGGGGGTACCGCGAGCCTTCGACGAAACGGGACTACGGCTCGCGCGATTCGTAGCCGAGCAGTATCTGTGCACGCTGGGTGAGGCCCTTGGGGCCGTGGTACTTGGCGGGGCGATCCCCCGCATGCGCGACTCGCTCGTTCGGACGCAATCGCAACCAACGCCCGCGCGATATCCCTCCGTTCCTCAACGGCTGCTTCGCCTGATTTGGGAAGAGTTCGGCGAAAGTTTTGCGCTCGAATCGCTGCTGCGACATCCCGAAGCCCGTCGCGCGGCCGATCGAACGGCGTTGCTCGCGCACGTGAGAACCCTCGTACGCGCCGGCAGCCTGCGCCGCGTTCGACAAGTCATAGAACCGCGCACCAGCGAGCGTCGCCGGCGAGGGCTCGAGCCCGCAGAGGGTCACGTCGAGGGGAAGAAGGCGCAGGCGTTGGCCGCCTTTGTGCAAGCCCAGCCCGGCGTCGGGCGCGCCGAAGCACTCTTAGCCGGCTATAGCAACGGCGTGATCGCGCGGGCAATCAAGGCCGGCGCCGTGCGCGAAGTCACCCTCGCAGCGGCGCGCACGCGGGCCGCGAACCCGTCGCCCGAGCCAGTGCTGCTACCAACGCCCGATCAAGCACTCGCGCTGCAATACATCGAAGAGGCGTTAGCTCGGCGATGTTTTGAAACAGCGCTGCTCTACGGCATAACGGGAAGCGGCAAGACCTACGTGTATGTCGAGGCCATTCAGCACGTGCTGCGCGCCGGCGGCCGGGCGATCGTGCTGGTGCCCGAGATATCGCTGACCCCGCAAACCGCCGCGCGTTTCGAAGCTGCCTTCGGCGATCGCGTGGCGGTGCTGCATTCGGCGCTCTCCGAGCGCGAACGTTTCGATGCGTGGGTTGCGTGCACGCGTGGAGAGGTGGATGTGGTCGTCGGAGCGCGCAGCGCGGTCTTCGCACCCTTGCAAGACGTGCGCTTAATTATCGTCGATGAATCGCACGATCCGTCGTACAAGCAGGAAGTGGTACCTCGCTACCATGCGGTTGCGGTCGCCACGGCCAGAATGCGCCTCGAGGTCGGAATGCTGCTGCTCGGAAGCGCCACGCCTTCGCTGGAAAGCTTTGCTGCGGCGAAGCAAGGCCGTATCGCGCTGCTGGAGATGCGCGAACGCGCCACCGCGCTGCCGCTGCCGGTTGTCCAGATCGTCGATTTGCGCTTGGAGTTCGAGAGCGGCGACCGCGCGATCTTTAGCGACGCGCTCGTGCAAGCGCTGGGCGAGCGGCTGGAGCGAAACGAGAAGAGCATTCTTTTCGTCAACCGCCGCGGGAGCGCAGGCTCGCTGATCTGTCGCACCTGCGGAACGTCGCCGCATTGCCCACGCTGTAGCATCGCGCTCTCGGTGCATCGCGGGGAAGGACTCTTGCGCTGCCATTATTGTGATTTTCAGACGCCGATCGTGACGGTGTGCCCGACGTGCGGCGCCAAAAGCATCGCGGCGCTCGGCATCGGGACGGAGCGGGTCGCCGATGAGGTCGCGCGGCTCTTTCGGCAAGCGCGCGTCTTCCGAATGGATTCGGATACAACCACGCGGGTCGGCGATCATGCGCGCATCCTCTCGGCCTTCGAAACCAGCGGCGACGTCTTGGTCGGAACCCAGATGGTGGCCAAGGGCCTCGATTTCCCGACCGTAACGCTGGCCGGGGTCGTTGCAGCCGATCTCGGTTTGAATCTACCGGACTTCCGCGCCGCCGAACGCAGCTTTGCCTTGATCGCCCAAGTCTGCGGGCGCAGCGGGCGCAGCCGCCGCGGCGAGGCGATCGTGCAGACGTACTCGCCGGAGCAGCCGGCGATTGCGTTCGCGGCGCGGCACGATTACGATGGCTTTGCCGCGCTCGAACTGCAGCAGCGCAGCGAGCTCGGGTTTCCGCCGGCTCGCCGCCTCATCTACATCGGCGTCATCGGACGAGATCTTGCGCGCGTAATTAGCGCCGCCGTGCGGTACGCCGAACTGCTTCGAGAGGCCGGTCTCGCCGAAGTGCTCGGGCCGGCACCATATCCGGTCGCGCGAGTGAACGAGGAATGGCGTTATCGAATCGCGCTGAAGACCGCGACGCCAAAACCGTTGAGGGCATTTATTCGCGAACGAGTTCTTCCCGCAGCTCGAGGCGATACGAAAACTCGCCTCGCAATCAATGTAGATCCGTAAAGATGGCTACTTCTTGGCTTTGGCTTTGCTGGATTTCTTCGCAGTCTTAGCGGGCGCGACGGCGGCGCGCTTCATTGCCTTTGCAAGACGCGACTTCTTGCGTGCTGCCTTATTCGGATGGATGATTCCCTTGCCGGCCGCCTTATCGTAGGCGCTTTCGGCCAAGAGCGCTGCGGCGTTCTCGGTCGAGTCGACGGCTCGCTTAAAGAGCGTCTTTAGACGATTCTTTGCGCTCTTATTGCGCGTCTCGCGCTTTTCGGATTGCTTCGCCCATTTTTCGGCGGCCTTGATATTCGGCAAGAAAACTCCTCGTGCAAGCGGCGGTTATGGAACGGCGTGTATCATAGCAGGCTGGCGCGACGGGTGTCCAGGGCGGCGAGCAGGATTCTACAATAACTCTCGTAGCGGCTTTGGGCGATCCGGCCGGCCGCGGCCGCTTCCTTGACTGCGCAGTCGGGCTCCTGAACGTGGGTGCAGTCCGTGAAGCGGCAAGCCGCGACGAGGGGCCGCATCTCTTTGAAGCTCTGGGCCAAGCGCCCAGGCTCGACCTGTCCCAGGCCAAACTCGTTGACGCCCGGGCTATCAATCAGGAAGCCGTTCTGCGTCCGGTAGAGCCGGGCCGAGGTCGTCGTCTGGCGGCCGAGCCCTTGGCGCGAGACCTCGCCGACGACCGACTCGCCGCCCAGCGCGCGAAAGATCGTGCTCTTCCCGACGCCCGAGTTCCCGACGAGCAATGCGCGCCGGTCGAGCAAAATGCGCCGGAGGGGATCGATCTCGCCGCTCTTCGGGTTGATCGAGATGCTTGGATACTCCAGCCTGGAGTAGAGATCGAGCAGATCGCGCGACAGCGCCGGCTCGGCAAGGTCTGGTTTGGTAAAGACGACGGCGGCCTCGATCTCCTCCAGTTCGGCGAATGCGAGGAGCTGGTCGAGCGTCGCGAGGCGGGGAGCCGGGTTGGCGAGCGCAGTGACGGCAACCAGTAAGTCCACGTTGGCGGCAATCGTCTTGGTGCGACCCGTCGCGCTGCGTCGCTCGAGCGTTCCGACACGCGGGTCGATACGTTCGACAACTGTTTGTCCGTCCTCGAGAATCTGGACGTGCACGACGTCTCCGGGAACCGGCATGGAGCGTCGTCCGGTCATGCGTCGTAGTTGCGCGATTCGCGGCGCCGTCTCGCCATCGATCGATATCCATGCGGAGTTCTTTCCGGTGGAGACGACGAACGCTCGATGTAACGTGGTCTACCTTACCATCAGCAGTGCGGGGAGCCCGGGCGGTTCACGACGCGATGCAATCGAAGCCATCGCGCGAGTTCGAGGCGGCCGCGTAATGTGGCGCATCAATCCGTCCGCAGGACGTTCGTACGCCCTGCTCGAGCTGCCCGACGGCTTCGACCCTCGCGATATTTCAATCGCCCCGGGAGAAGTCGTGTACGAAACGGCAGTCATTGCCTGGGCAGTTTTCCCTACGGTTCCCGAAGCCTTGCCGAAGCTCTACGAGGCACTTGGCGGAGCCGGCCGCCCGCGAGGCGTTCTTGCTTGCCGCCCCTGTCCGCAAGGTGCGATCGTGGAATGGGACCCCGATTCCGGCGGCATCGAGATCGTGATGAAGGTGGTCGACGTCGAACTGCGCCGCTTTTCCAGCGGGCGGAGGGCCGAGCTGCTGTCCCCCTTGACCCCGATGCTATCGGCCAAGATTGCCGCTTCCGGCCTGAAGGCTCCCGAAATTGCAGCGGATCGTATTCTAGAACTGCTGGTCGATGCTTAGCACTCTATCGCAGTACGTCACCATCTCCGATGTCGTCGACGTCATTGCGACGAGCATTCTGATCTACTACGTATTGCTGCTCATTCGCGGGACGCGAGCGGTGCAAATCTTGATCGGCATTCTCGTGCTGGTCGGACTACTCGGCATCGCGACGCTCTTTCATCTCAACCTCCTAGGGACCATCTTGCGCCTTCTCGTCGTCGGCGTATTGGTCGCGATCCCGATCGTCTTTCAGCCGGAGCTTCGGCGTGCGTTGGAGCAGATCGGGCGAGGGGGTCTCTTTCGAATGACGGGCGACGAAACGGAGCCGTGGCCGGGCCGTCCGGAAGACCGGACGATCGCAGCGCTTGCGCGGGCCGCGTTCTTCCTAAGCGAAAACCGGCGTGGCGCCTTGATCGTGGTCGAGCAGCAGAGCGGCTTGAGAGAGATTTGTGAAACCGGCACGTTCTTACACGCGGAGGTTTCCGAAGAGCTGCTGCTGACGATTTTCACACCGGCCTCTCCGCTGCACGACGGTGCGGTGGTCGTGCATGAAGGCCGCATCGAGGCCGCTGGGTGCCTGCTCCCGCTTGCCGAACGCGCGCTGACCGGCGTGCGCTTGGGGACGCGCCATCGAGCTGCGCTTGGGCTGAGCGAACAGACCGATGCGGTGGTGCTCGTCGTCTCGGAGGAGAACGCAAGCATCCGAATTGCGCGAGCCGGAAAGCTCTCGCGGCCGGTTGACGACGAACAACGCCTGACCAAGATGCTTCTGGCGGTCACGCGACCGCCTCGCCGCGAAAGGCGCCGCACAAACGATTTAATCGCACACCTTCGAGCCCGGCTGCGCGCGCCGCGCGAACGTTCCAAAGCGCGCGTTTCGTGGACCGACCTCTAGCCGCCGATGGATTTGCTTCGAAAGAACTTCGGGCTGAAGCTACTAGCCGTGGCACTTGCGATCGTCGGCTGGGCCTATTTTCGCTTTGCGACCAATCCGCTTCTTGCCAGCGGCCAGGTAGACCAGCAGCTATCCGTTCCGATCGTGTCGGTAAACTTGCCGTCGGGATACGTCGCCCATTATACCGACCGCGAGGCTCTCGTCAGCGTGGCGACCAAACGCGGCGAGCCCGGCATTAAGCCCGAGGAGATCAAGGCGGTGCTGGACCTCTCGAATAAAGGCGAGGGAATCTATAACGTTCCAGTACAGCTCGTCGCGCCTGAAGTCGCCGTGCAAAGCCTGAGCCCAGCCTCCGTCACCCTCACGATCGAGCGGCTCGAGGACCGCGCCTTTCCAATAGTGGTGCATTTTATGGGCTCGCTCTCCCACGGCATCGTCGTGAACGCAGTGCGCGTTCGTCCGAGCGTTGCGACGGTGCGCGCGGCCACCTCGGCGCAGATTTCCGGCGTGCACGTCGACGTTGAGTTGCCCAGCGAGCCGAAGGCGATCGACGAGATGGTCCGGCCGATCGCCGTGGATGCTTCGGGCGGCGAGATTACCAGCGCCTCGGTCTCGCCGGATCTCGTACGCGTGCAGATGCGGTTTGTGCCCGCGGTCTCCAAGTGAGTCCGCTCTTCGGAACCGACGGCGTGCGCGGCGTTGCAAACAGCGAGCTCACACCGGAGTTGGCCTTTCGCATCGGTCGCGCCGCAGCCACCGTGTTGCAAAACGGCGGGGAGAAAGAGCGCCCGTTCATCGTCGGACGGGATACTCGAGTCTCCGGCAGCATGTTGGAGGCGGCCATTGTTGCGGGCATTACCTCGGTCGGCAGCGATGCACTCTTGATTGGCGTCGTGCCCACGCCGGCGGTGGCGTGCGTCGCGCGTCAAACCGGAGCGGCCGCGGGCGTGGTCATCAGCGCATCGCACAATCCCGTTGCCGACAACGGCATCAAGTTTTTTGCGGGCGACGGTTTCAAACTGTCCGACGACGTCGAACGGCGGATCGAAGCCGCGATCGATTCTCCGGACCTTCCGCGACCGGTTGGAACGGCAGTGGGCGTGGTCCGGTCCGCTGCGAACTTAGCGCGACACTATTATCACGAGCTCTACGCCGGTAAGCCGGACCTGCGCGGGCTGCACGTAATCGTCGATGCCGGCTTTGGCGCGGCCTATGCGATTGCACCCTACGTATTGCGCAAGCTCGGCGCAGACGTCGTCGAACTCAACTGCGAAAATGACGGCTCTCGCATCAACGTGGAGTGCGGCACGACGGACCTGCGGCAACTGCAGGCCGCAGTGCGCAGCAGCAACGCGAGTGGCAGCGGGCACGCCGTGGGCGTTGCTTTTGACGGCGACGCGGACCGCGCGCTCTTCGTCGACGAGACGGGCGCAGCCGTTAGCGGCGACCACGTGCTGTTTGCCATCGGGTGTGCGATGCACGCCCACGGCGAACTGGCCCGCGACACGATCGTTGCCACCGTGATGAGCAATATCGGGTTCGAGCGCGCGCTGCGAAACCACGGCATCGCACTGATCCGAACTGCGGTGGGCGACCGGTTCGTGCTCGAGCAAATGCGGGAGGGCGGCTATACATTAGGTGGGGAGCAGTCGGGGCATCTGATCGATCTTCGCTACAACACGACCGGCGACGGTCCACGAACGGCCGTTACGCTCTTGGGTATCGTTGCGGCTGCGAAAACGCGACTGTGCGAACTCGTCAGCGAGGTTCAAGTAGCGCCACAGGTTCTCGTGAACGTGCGCAGCAACGGCGACGGCGTCTTAGCCGCACAGTCCGTTCGGGATGCAATCGCTGCAGCGGAATCCGACCTCGGCGCATCGGGCCGGCTCTTGATCCGGCCATCCGGCACCGAGCCGCTCATCCGCGTCATGGCAGAGGGCGAGGACCGGGCGCTGATCGAGCGCGTCGCCGGTCGGGTTGCTTCGCGAATCGAGCAGGAGGTCAAGCGCTTAACCACGCCGTAACGCCCGAAAATCCGGAAACGGATAGGCCCGGGAGGGCGCCGCAGCGGAACGCCGAAGCGGCTCCGTCAAGGGTCTCCCGAAGAGAATAAAAAGTTCTCGTCGGGGGCTCTCGTGCCTGATGAAAGCACTGAGTCGGGACAGGTGTCCCGAGCGGGGGATATCCCGGTAGGGGTGAATGGGCCGGTCGGCCCTAGGGCGATTCTTTCCCGCCCGAACCCGTCAACTAACCCCGCAAGTGTCGTGAAAGAGGAGCGATTTCTTGCGTCACGCGTTAGCTGTTGGGGCATTTGCCCTACTCGTTTCGGGATTGGGCGCTATTGCCCAAGCCGACACTAATACGTCCACCATCCAGTACACCGGAGTCTCCAGCTCGGCCAACGCCCAAGCCGTGAGCCCCGACGTCGCGGAGTGGACCTCGCGTTTGATCATGACCACACCGGGGCGCCATCGCGGCGGCGTCGAGCGCTTTGCCGGCGGCATCCTTGCGCGAACCTCCAAGATGGCCCGTTCGCTGACCAGTAGCGCGCTGCGTTTCTTGGGCGTGCCCTATGTCTTCGGCGGCACCAGCACCTCCGGATTTGATTGCTCGGGCTTCGTCCAGCACGTCTTCGCGATGCTGGGCGTCGGCTTACCCCGTACCGCGGATGCGCAGTACGACGTGGGCAAGCCCGCTGTGGGCGGACCCCGTCCGGGAGACCTGGTCTTCTTCGATACGTATGGCGGCGTCTCGCACGTCGGCATCTACCTGGGTAAGGGTCAGTTCGTCCACGCCAGCTCGAGCCACGGAGTGATGGTCAGCCACCTTTCGGACTCGTACTGGGCGGCGCGATACGTGGGGGCCAAACGGCTAATCGCCAGCCGCTAGAGCCTCAAGGGCGATTTACCACCCGGGCTTGTCATCCTGAGCGCAGTGATGTCATCCTGAGCGCAATGATGCCATCCTGAGCGCAATGATGCCATCCTGAGCGCAGTCGAAGGACGAAGGACGCCACCGAGGCGATAGTTGGGCTTGCCGTTTGCCGTGCCATCTGCGAAAGTAAAACGCGATGGGGTGTCGCCAAGCGGTAAGGCAGCGGACTTTGACTCCGCCATGCGTTGGTTCGAATCCAGCCACCCCAGCTTTTACTTGTGGAGGCAAAGGCCGCTGCCTTACCGCAGCGTAGGCGGCGCACCGCCGAGGCCGCCTGCTAGTAAACAAGCTGCCAAAATCAAGCCGATAGATCAGGGTGTAATGACGCCAGCCATATTGGGTCTTGCCATCTAATGGCGCGCGCGCTGCACATTACCAACGGCGACGCAGCGCTCTACCTTCTGGGTAAGGCGGGCATCTTAGGCACGCACGTCGCATGGCGCGACGCGCTCAACGACGGCCCCGTCCCGTTCGGCTTTTCGCTCGAGAAAACGAGCGAGACGCGCGCACAGTATCTCGCTTTGCGCGGTTACGGCAGTCCGATCAAACTGATTCACGACTTCGAGCGGCGAGACGCGCAGGTCCGGCGCGCCGCGGAGTTTGAGGAGGTCGTGCTCTGGTTCGAACACGACCTGTACGATCAGTTGCAATTGCTGCAGGCGCTGACGTCACTGGCGGAGTTGAATCTCGAGCCGGGCCGCGTCGCAACCATTCAAAGCGATCACTATCTGGCAAGCATGACCGTCGACGAGATTCTGCCGCTGCTCCCGAGACGGCGCACGGCGACGGCTGCGATTTTTAAATCCGCCCGGCGAAACTGGGAACGCTTCACCTCCCCGTCGCCCAATGAGCTTTACGCCGCGGCAGGAGAAGATGCGATCGGCCTGCCGTTCTTGCGCGCCGCGATGCAGCGCTTGTGCGAGGAATATCCGTCGACGCGTGACGGTCTGTCGCGTTCGCAGCGTCAGACGCTCTTGGCGGTCGCGCAGGGTGCTGCACGTTCGGACGAACTCTTCACGCGCACGCAAGCGCGAGAAGAAGCCTCCTTCCTGGGCAACCGCGCATTTAGCGTGATGCTTGACGAATTGCGTTCAGGCGAGGCAGCCCTTATTGAAGGCAACGAGGAGAGCTTGGTTCTGACGCCGCTCGGCCGCCGAGTTCTGGCCGGCGATGCGGACTGGCTCGACGAGCATCGGATCGATCGCTGGATCGGCGGGGTCCACCTGACCCCGGAGAGTCTCACTCGCTGGGACGAAGACGCCGCGCACTTTGTATGAGTATCGCATGAATATCGGTGCGGCGATGCCAGGCCGAGCTTACTAGGGGCGCGAAAGAGCGACCGCGCAGATGACACATGATGAACTGAGCATAGATCTTAAGACCGAGGATGGCGGAGAGACGCTGGTTTTCCGGCTGCGAGGGAGTCTCGATCTCGCGACCGCGCCGGCCGTTCGAGCGGCGCTAACCGACGCGACCGAGCGCGGCAGCCATAACCTCATCGTCGATTTGACACAACTCGAGTTTCTCGACTCGACGGGCCTGGGCGTGCTAATCGGCGCGCATCGCCGGACGACCGAACGCAGCAAGACCCTGGGACTGGTGGTCAACGATGGGCCTATTTTGCGCTTGATGAACATTACCGGCCTAATCGTCGTGTTTTCAGTCTATCGCTCGTTGGAAGACGCCCGCCGCGACCGCGATCGCGTTACCGCACTCTAAGGTTTAGGGCTTCCCTCGTAGGCTTCGTCGAGCAGCTCGACGATATGGTTGACCGTCGCCGGATAACCGGCTTCCTTTAGGCCTGCCGTCACCTGCATCGCACAGCCTGGATTCGCTGTGACCACGATCGTCGCTCCGGTGCGTACGATAGCCGCCACCTTGCGCCGCTGCAAGCGCGCGGCCATTTCCGGCTCCGTTAGATTGTAGATCCCGGCGCTTCCGCAGCAGACGGCGCTCTCGTCCATTTCGACAAATCGCGCCCCGGGGATCAGTGCCAGCAGCCTGCGGGGAGGCGCCGAAACGCGCTGTGCGTGCACGAGATGGCACGGTTCCTGATAGGTGATCGTGGCGTCGATCGCGTGCGGCGCTGGCCCGAGGTCCATCGCATCGAGAACCTCGCTGACGTCGCGCACGCGCTTTACGAATTCGCCGGCGCGCTGCGCCCACGACGGATCTTCTGCGAGAAGTTCGTCGTAGTGTTTGAGGGCGCTGCCGCATCCGGCGGCATTCACCACGTAGACGTCCGCCCCACTCTGCTCGAAGGCGGCGATGTTCCGCTTAGCAAGTTCGCGCGCGAAATCCGGCTCGCCGGCATGCGTTGCGATCGCACCACAACAACCTTGCCCGGCCGGCACAATTGTGGTGAGGCCGGCCCGGCGCAACATCCGTACCGTCGCCTGGTGGACGCTACCGAAAGCCACGGCCATGATGCAACCGGCATGAAGAAAGGCTATGCCCTTGGCGTTGCGGGCTTCGAATCTTTGACCGCGAGCCGCAAAAAACGAAGACTGGATTCGGGGGGCTAGCTTAGCGGCATCTCCGAGCCCGACGAGTCGCGCCAGCGACGTGAGGCGCGTTTGCTGCGCGAAGCGAAGGATCCGTGCCGCCGCGCGCATGAGCCGCAGATCGGCAAAGAGCGAGTGCAAGAGGAAAGCGCGTGCGAAACGGCGGCTCGGCGGCTCTGCCGGGTCGGTCTGGCGGATTTGGGCGCGGGCGGTTTCGACGAGCTGTCCGTATCGGACGCCTGACGGACACACAGCCTCGCATGCGCGGCAATCCAAGCACTGGGACATCTGCTCGAGAAACCCCGGGCTGCGCACGTCGAGGCGCGACTGCGCCACGTCTTTGATGAGACTAATCCGGCCGCGCGGGCCGGAGGTTTCTGTCATAGTTTCGAGATAGGTCGGGCAGGACGGCAGGCAGAGCCCGCAGCGAATGCAGGCGTTATAGATGGATGCGTCTTGCTCGATCATCGGCAGTGGTGGCTTCGCCCGCAGCGAGCGAGCATTCCCGCCCGGACCGGCGAACAAATCAGTGGAGGCAGCGTGAAAAAGCGAATTAAGGTGGCGGTGACCGGTGCGGCGGGACAGATCGGCTATGCGTTGCTCTTCCGAGTGTCGTCGGGTCAGATGTTCGGCCCCGAGACGGAGCTGGAGCTGCAGCTCCTGGAACTGGAAGCGGCGCTCGGCACGCTGCACGGCATCGCCATGGAGCTCGAGGACTGCGCGTTTCCGTTGCTCAAGAGCGTTCGCTACGGCTCCGACGTCAACGAAGCGATGAACGCGGTCGACTGGGCGCTGCTCGTCGGCGCCGTTCCTCGCAAAGCCGACATGCAGCGTTCCGATCTCCTGCGCATAAACGGCAAAATCTTCACCGAGCAAGGCCGCGCAATCAACGATCACGCGTCGCCGGACGCGCGCGTCTTCGTCGTCGGCAATCCGGCCAACACCAACTGTCTGATCGCGATGAACAACGCGCCGCGGATCTCGCCGGACAACTTCTTCGCGATGACCTCCCTCGACGAGCTCCGCGCGCGGGCGCAGCTGGCGCGAAGGGCCGGCGTCGACACGACAGAGATTGCCAACGTGGTCGTCTGGGGCAATCACTCGCAAACGCAGTTCCCCGACTTTGCGCACGCCACGATCGGGGGCAAGCCGGCCCCGGAGCTACTCGATCGGCCGTGGCTCGAGAACGAGTTCATAACGACCGTGCAGAATCGCGGGACCGAAGTTATCAAAGCGCGCGGTGCCTCGTCGGCTGCCTCGGCGGCCAACGCTGCCATCACCGGCGTCTATAACCTGACCCACGACACGCCGACCGGCGAACGCTATTCGGTCGGCCGGTACTCACATGGCGAGTACGGAGTTGACAAGGGACTGATCTTTTCGTTCCCCTCGCGCACCGAAAATGGCGTTTCTCGAATCGTTGAAGGCGTTTCGCACGACGAGTTCGGCAAGCGCAAGCTTCAAGAAACGCTTGAGGAGCTGCGCAAGGAACGCGATGCCGTGAAGGAGCTTGGCCTTATTCCCGCCTAGCAGCTAACGGACTCGCGAGCCTCGCGAACGAAGTACGGCTTATGAGCGGTTCCCCGGGCAACGATTCCGACCTGGATCTTATTCACGTGAACGTTGCTTCGCCAGCCGGAGCCTATACGGTCGGCAGCATCTCCTTTTTTCGCTACATCCTTCGGCTGGGTGAGTTGGGGCTGCCGCTTTCGCTTGCGGATCAAGAGGCGGTCGACGTCCTTTTAGCGATTCCGCATGCGCTGGGGCCCGAAGAAGAGGTTGCTTTTGTCTCCGGCCGCGGCTGGCGCGTCGTCCCGGCGCAAGGCGAGATGGATTGGCCAGTGTTGGAAGCGACGCCGGAGCGGCTTCACAGCGCTTTCGAACGAGCCCGTAGCCTGCTCTGGACCCATGCCGCGCGCTTCCAAGTGAGCGCCGGCGAAATTGCCTCGATCGAGGAGGAGCTCGACGCCGTGTACGGCGTCTTGATGCGCGCCCAAGCCGCGGGCGTCGCCGTCAACGTATCCTATGTAGCGTAGGTCCTGCGCGTGCCGGTCGTTTGCGATCTTCCCCTGGTCGGCGCCGGGGGCGAACCCATTTCATTCTCCCGCACTATCCATTCGCACGGCGTCGCGCGCTTGCCGCCGGCGACGGTGCAGGAGTCACCGCTTCGTTACCTGCGTCGTTTTCGCATTGGAAAGCGCGTCGTCGAGCTTACGTTCGAAGAACGCGATGGCAGGCTGCTTGTGCAATCGCCGTCGCGGCTTGCGCGGGGCGGGGTCGAACGCGTGCAAGCGCTGGTGGCAAAGATGTTTCGCTTTCACGACAATCTCGCGCCCTTTTATGCAAAGATCGCCGGCGATGAAATGCTCGGGTGGGCGGGCAGCGGCGCCGGACGCATTCTAGCGAGTCCGACCGTCTTCGAAGACGTCATCAAGACGATCTGCACGACCAACTGCGCCTGGTCCGCCACAGTCCGCATGACGACGGCGCTCGTCGAGCTGGGTGGCGGCGCCTTCCCCGAGCCGGAGCTTCTGGCCGCAACGCCCGAATCTTGGTATCGAGACGTCGCGCGCATGGGCTACCGTGGGCCGTACGTCCGCAGCATCGCAAAGGACGTCGTTGCCGGAAAGCTCGACCTAGAATCGCTGACCGAGCCGGCGCGTTACTCCGACGAGGAGGCCGAGGAAATGCTCCTCACGCTGCCCGGTATTGGCCCATACGGAGCCGCTCACGTCATGCAGCTGCTCGGGCGCCATCGCCTGCTCGTCCTCGACTCGTGGACGCGCCCAAGCTATCGGCGCCTCACCGGAAAGAAGCGGGCCGCCGATTCGACCATCCGGCGCGCCTTCGCACGGTACGGCGAGTATGCGGGGCTAGCGTTCTGGCTTTTCCTGACGAGGGACTGGGTCGAAGCGCCATAAAGGGCAAGCGGTTGCTTTTGCGATAGATGCGTAGATGCGCTGCTTGAAATCGATTGTCGCGACCCTTTTCGTCGCCATCTTTCTGCCGTTTCAGGCGATGGCCGGCACTACGGGTGCAGTCTCCGGCCGGGTCGTCGATGCGGACTCACAAGCACCGATCGCAGGCGTGGTGGTCACGGCGAGGGCTCCGTCGCAAGCCGCCACGACGATTACCGACGCCGGCGGAACCTTCCATTTCCTATCCCTGGCGCCCGATACGTACGTGCTTTCGTTCAGTAAGGCGCCGTATAACGCGTTTTCGCAAAGCGGCATTACAGTCTTTGCGGACCAGAGTCAAACCGTTAACGTCAAGATGGTGAATCTGCGCACGATTGCTCGCGTTACGTCACAAGCCACGGGAAGTCTGGTGAAGTCCGGTACGACCGGCGATGTCTATTCGATCAACGCCACGGGACAACAAGCCGCACAAGGCTTGTCGGGCCCAGGCAGCTTGAATAACGCCTACGGCGCGATCGCATCGGTGCCGGGCGTCTCGCTCGATACGGGCGAGAACAGCTGGTGGCAGACCGTCCACATTCGCGGCGGCGACATCGACCAGGTGGGCTACGAGTTCGACGGCATTCCCGTCAATCGCGCATACGACAACGCGCCGCAGACGATGCTCTCGACGTTGGGAAGCCAGGAGGTTCAAGTCTACACCGGCGGCGTGCCGGCCGGCTCCGACGCTCAAGGGATCTCCGGTTACGTCAACCAGGTGATTAAGAGCGGAACGTATCCCGGCTATGCCGATGCAAACCTTGGCGTTGGTTATCCGGCCTTCTACCATCAAGCATCGGTTGAAGCCGGCGGCTCGACCCCGGACCGAAACTTCAGCTACTACATCGGCCTCGGCGGCGCCAACCAAAGCTTTCGCTACGTCAACAACGACGACGGCTCGAACATACCGAATTCGTTCTTTTATCCCGTCAACGCGCTGCCGGGCAGCAACGGCTACGTCTACACCGGGCCACCGTCGCCGCTGCTCTTCACGACCGGACTGGGATTCTCGCTAGCGACGCAGTCGCTGCGCGACAGCCTCGTCAACCTCCACTTTGGGATTCCGCACCACGGCAATGGGTTGCGAGACGACGTCCAGGCGCTCTGGATGACCAGCGAAAGCCTCAACCAGTACTTCAGCTCGACGAACGATTTTGGCGCCAATATCGTCCAAGCGCTCTACGGCCCCCTCACCTTTGACGACAGCTATCTTTACCATGGAGCGACGCTGCAGCCGTTCCAGCCCAACGAACTCACGAAGTATTACTTTCCGAACAGCCCCCAACACGAGTTTGAAGGCCCGGTGCCGACCAATCTCCGCGATCCCAACGAGAACGGCGTGGCGGTGGAGAAGCTGCAGTATCAGCACGAGTTTAGCGCCGCCTCGTATTTGCGATTTTACGGCTACGCCATGTACTCGACGTGGAACATCAACGGGTATAACTCGACGGCCCAGCCGTACTATGGCTGGGAGCTGCCGTACTTTTTGCCCGACCACACTTACGGTTTCAACTTAAGCTACGCCAATCAGCTCAGCGCGCAGAACCTCTTGACGGCGTCGGCAAGTTACACGTATTCGGCGCTCCAGCGGTACGACGTAACGTACTTCAGCCAGGACTGGGACATCACGAACTTCGTTGGAGCCAACGGCAAGTGCTACGATCCTTCTTCTGGATTGCACATCGGCTGCTACGACCAGACGCCTGGCACGCTGACCGATCCGTCGCCGCCGCCGACGTACTCCTGCAGCTCGAGCCCAAAGGTACCAGCGTGCGCCCCCGGCGTCAATCCGAAGTGGTTGGTCACGAACACGAGCTTCAACGGTTCGCTCAATCAGGTTCACGCAGCGCCGAGCGGATATTCGATCAACGATCAGTGGAGTCCGGACGATCGCCTGATCGTCAACCTCGGGCTGCGGCTGGAAGACTTCCAATACATCCTGGGCGACACCAGCCCGAACGATCCGGCGCGGCAGTTTTGGTTCAACGCGTACAACGCCGAGTATTGTTTCGCGCCGGGCGTCAACAACAACAAGCCCATCGACCGGACGCAGAACGGAATCGGTCCGTGCCCGAGCGTCAGCGGCGTTCAGACCGTCCCGCTGGCGCAGTCGCCATATGGGCCGTTGACCAATACCAGCGGCGGTTCGTATACGCTGGCGCGCTTCCAACCGCGACTCGGCACGACCTATACGCTCAGTCCCAATAGCGTGCTGCGAGCGTCGTTCGGGGTCTACGCGCGGCCGCCGAACTCGTCGAACTCTCAATATAACACGCTGCAAGAAGACTTGCCGGCGTATCTCGGGTCGCACTTCTACGGCTACGGGTTCAATTCGCCCGATCACCTGATCCATCCGGACACGTCGTACAACTACGACCTCTCCTGGGAGGATCGGCTCAAAGGCACCGATGTGAGCTTCAAGCTGACCCCGTTCTTCCGCGCGACGCGCGATCAACTGCAGAACTTTTACATCGACCCGCAGGGCGGCCTGGAGTCGGAACTCAACGTCGGCAGCCAGCAGAGCAGCGGCGTCGAGTTTGCGCTGCAGAAAGGCGACTTCTCGCGCGACGGTTTCAGCGGGCAGCTCGCCTTCACGTACACGCACAGCCAAATCAAGTATCAGAACTTCAGCGGCACCAATCAGAACGTCATCGATCAACTCAACGGCTACATTTCACAATATGATGCGTTCCTCAAAGGCCACGGCGGCTTTCCATGCTACCACTACGAAAATCATGGCGGCGGCGGAACGCTCAACTGCAGTCAAAACGGCGTCGTCAAGAATCCGTACTACAATCAGCCGTATCAGAACATCTTTTCCGATAGCGCCTGGTATCCGACCTACGACGTGATTCCGGGCCCGTCGGCCGCTGCCAACGGATATGCGGTACCCTACGTCGTGGCGTTAATCCTGAATTATAAGCATCAGCGCTTTGCCGTCACGAACTCTTGGAGCTTTGGGTCGGGCGCAGAGTACGGCTCGCCGACTCAGTGGCCCGGCTACTTCCCCAACTCGTGTTATCGGCCGAGCGTTTCGTGGCGGACGACGCACGCGAACGCCGCCGACCCTTCAAACTGCGACGATGGCGGCAACCTGCCGTTATTCATCCCGGACAGCTTCACCGGCGGATACGACAACCTCGGCGCCTTCAAAGAGCCCTGGCAACTGCAGATGGGACTGGCCTTTAGCTACGACGTCAGCCCGCGCGTCACGGCGCGACTGAACTTCACCAACCTCCTCGACATCTGCGGTCAGCGCGGGTATGCGTGGGACAATCCGTCGATCTGCACCTACGGGTCGTTGCCGACGAACTTCCTGTATGCCGCCGGCAACTTCTATCCGAACTCGAAGTCCGCGGTGCCGCCCCCGCAGTTGCAGTATCCCTACTCGTTCTGGTTCAACGGCAACAACACGGGCTTCTTAGGCGTTGTTGAGCCGATGCAAGTAACGGGCTCGCTCACGTTTCGGCTCTGACCTCTCGCTGCCGGCCTTATTCAGTTTCCTATCATAACGAACGTTTGCGGAGACGAGCCGACTACTTGGCCGGTCTCTCCCGGTGCCAGCGTAAAGCCCCCCGAGGAGAGGTTCGTCGGGAGGTGGTCGATCGTGACGCTGTGCTGCGTCACGTAAAATACCGTCGGGCCATAATAACTATCTACGGTGATACCGCTAAATGTTCCGCTGGGCGGCAAGGACGTCAATGTCGGGTGTTGATCGTTGTACCCGGCGCAGTTGGTCACCTCAACCTGCGAGAGCGAGGCTGCGATCGAGATCGCGTCCGTGTACGGGGAGTATCCCTTTGCGTTGCAGTCCCGCACGAAGATCCGCGTGCACTCCGCGTCGATCTCGAGCCCTGTGACGTTGCCATAAAGATCACACGCCTTCACGGTTACGTCAGAAGCGGCTGCAAGGTAGAGCCCGCATCCCGAGCCGGAACCCGAATCGCCCACGCTGCCGCTGAGCGTACAGTCCTTCACCAGCACGCCCTGCGCGTCTTTGACGTATATTCCCGTCTGCTGCGTGATGTCCGGGCTGTCAAAGACTGGACCACCAGTGCAAACCGCCCCGATGATGCGCACATCGCTCACCGTGCCGTCCGTACCGTCGATGTGGATCCCATCGCCAGGGCTGCCTGGGTCGCCTGGCTGGCCGTTGCCCGAACAGTTGACGCCGATGATTTGGATGCCGGTGCCGTTGGTGACGAGGACGCCGTGGAGCTGATATAGCGGTGTCGATAGATTTGCGGCTTCATACTCTAGCCCGATACAGTTCGCACCGATGATCTGGACTTGGGTTGCCCCACCACCGATGGTAATGCCGCCGGTCGCGCCGTTGCCCGAGTAGTGTCCGCCTAAGATCTGGATGTTTTGCCCTACCCCGATCTGCAGCCCATATGAATCACTAAGACCCATGCCGGAGCCACCGGTCAGGCCGCACGATATCAAGCGTACCGTGTCGATCTCGGAATTCGTGCCGCCGTTCATTCCGATCGCTATACCAGGTGACGTGCCCGTGTAGCCCTTCTCGGCCTCAAAATGGCAGTTCATAAAGCAGATGTCAGAGACCATGTGATTGATCACGGCGCAGGACCCCGCCGGGCCGTAGGCGCCGGACCACCCGGGCCCATAGAAATCGCAGCCGTTAATGCGCACTCCGGTGGTGCCGCTGTTCGTGCCCTGAATTTGGATGCAGGTTCCAAAGCTTGAGACTTGGGTGTCGCTTACTTTGACGTTTGACGCGCCGTCGATAAAAATGCCATAGTTCGGCGCGACGGGCGTGCTGGCGGACCAAAATAGGATACTGTGGCTGATTACGGTATCGTCGCTGCCGCCGGTGATCTGAACCGCTGCCGAATCGGTAAAGGCCAGAGAATCGTCGCCATAGTCGATGTAACACTCGAGCAGCCGGGCATGTTTGGTGCCGTCGAGGACCACTGGATTCTGCGTGTTGAGAATCGTGACACGAAAGAGGTTGCAGTTCGCTGGACCGGATCCGGAGGCTCCGCTGAAGGCGAAAGCTGTCCCCAATCCGCTAGTGCTCGGATCGAAGTTAATCGTGAGGTCTTGGAACGAGACCGAGTCGGACTGCACGTCGAAAAGAACGTCGTTGGCGGAGAGCATCGTAAGCTGTGTTCCTCCACCCGTACCGCAGATCAAGATCGGCGTCGCGCTGCCCATGTTCGGGATTTTAACCGCCGAAGTGTCGCCAGTTTGGCACGCGATCTCGTAGGCTTTGTATTGGCGATCGCCCATGGAATCGAGGGAAAAGCTTGGGATCAACACGACCGCCCCGTTGGGATTACCGCTTGCCTGCGCCGCGTCGATGGCTTCTTGAAGAAACTTCGCATTATTTTGAGCTGCCAAAAGGCCTGTGGTTCCGGCTGCCATCCCGTAATCCAGCGCGTTAAAAACTCCGGGAGCGGAAAAGTCCGTCACCGTTGACCCTCCAACCCTCGAGCGTCGCCGACAACGCCGCGCGCGCCAGTCGACCTCGCGCCTGCGCGACTAACGGTTACCCCGAAGAGATCGAGCGCTCCATCCGGACGATCAATTACCTTCGTCGGGCGCCCGCCCTTCGGATAGCCCCAGAAGAGCAAGAGACCGGGGACGTTCCCACGGACGAGTCCAGGGCCTATGATCTTTCCGTCACCTGTCCAAAACTGGACGCCGCGAGAGCTGCGGTGGCGCTCTGTCTTGAGAATCGTCGGGCCGCTAACGGTGCCCAATGATCCCGAAATCTGGAGCTGGTAGATATAGTTCGAGCCACGTGGCCCTCCTGAGTTGTCAGCAACCACAAACGCCTGGTACGCGTCAACCCACTGAATGCTGCTGGGACCGATACTTTGATCGAGTGCGATATCGTTCAGACTCTGGCCTCCTGCGGGAAGCTCGGCAATGCCGTCGCTGCTCGAATCGTAACCGTCGGCTAAAAGGTCGCCCGTGGCGTCGTAAGAGCAGAAGAGAAAGAACGGGATATTGGGGTCGGAATACTCCGCCAAGGGACCCTGCCCACTGGGAAAAACGACGACATCGCCGTGATAGTATGGGGGATAGTCGGCGGACACATTCGTGACGGCGACATTCCCGGTCGTCGGATCGACCGCGCATCCCCATGGCAAGCCAGGATCGTCTAGCGTGGAAATTGGCTGCGTTCCGCCATGAGCGTACTCCAGAATGTAGCCCTGAAAACCCGATCCTTCCGAGGTCACGAATACGTCGCCTGCCCCGTCCGAACAGAGACCAGCGAAATCCCCCGAAGGCACCGTCACCTCTCCAACAAGTTTCCCCTTCGGATATGAAAAAACTAAGAGCTGGTCATCATTGGAGACGTAGAGCAAATCCATACTTTTCGCATCAGGTAGCATCCAGCCGCGCGAACGTGTTTGATTGTGGAACGCCACTGGATTCGCGCTATGAGCAAGCGGCAACGCAACCGGCGTAGCACCAGACAAGCATCCGGCCAGCGCCGTGGCGAGACACGCAAAGGCAATCGTATAAGGCACTTTCATAACATTCTCTCCGCGGAAAACCGACCTCTGCGCACGCTCCCGCATTGCCGTTGCTTCATTTCCCGACCATGAGAAAGTGCGATACGATGCCGCCTGAAATCTGCGCACTCTCACCCGGCGCCAGTGTAAATCCCCCCAGCGAAAGATGTGTGTTTTGCCCGTCGATGGTCACTGTAGCGCCGGCTGCGGTAAGGTAAAAGGCCGTTGGACCGAAGTAGGTGTAGCTAAGGCCGCTGAACGTTCCCGACGGCGCGCTAATCGTATTAGCAAGGATAGTGTGGCCAAGATCGTTGTAGCCGGCACAGTCCGTCACCTCCAGGTTCGACACTTCGCCGGACACGGTGAGGAACGTCATATAGTTCATGTACTGCGCGCCATTGCAGCCGCGGACGAAGACATAACTCGTGGGAGCATCACCGGACCCAGCGATAAAGAGCCCTTTGGCGCCGGAGGAAGAGGAGTAGATGTCGCAAGCGCTTACCGTCACGTTCTCGACTGAGCTCAGGTACGCGGCGTAAGTCGCGTTGCCGGTGAGCGCACAGCCGTCGATCAGCACGCCCGAAGCGTTTTCGACGTAGACGCCATACTGTTGCGAAGCTCCCCCAAGTACGCCGTTTTCACAAGTGGCGCCGACGATGCGCACGTCCTCCACAGGCTCCGTCGTGCCGTCGATGTGGATTCCCGCGGTGCCGTTGCCCGAGCAGTTAGCACCCACGATTTGGATGTCTTCCGCGGCGGTGATATAGATACCGTACTGCTGCGTCGTGCTGCCCGCTGTCCCGATGCAATTGGCGCCGGTGATCTGGACCTCAGCCGCGCCGCCGACGATCGCGATCCCCGCGGTGCCGTTCCCCGAGTAGCTCCCGCCATTGATCTGTAGATTTTGGCCATACAGGATCTTGACGCCATGCGTAGCAAAGCCCTCGACCGTGCATGCCGTGAACCGAATCGTGTCGTAGTCGGCGTTTGCGCCGCCCGAAGTGCCGACGACGATGCCGAAATTGCCCGCGGGCGTGTTCGATGGGGTGAAGCTGCAGTTCCCAAAACACACGTCATACGCGGGACCGTTGATTTCGACGCATGCGTCGACGGCGTCTACGTCGAGGCCGGTAAGGATGGCTCCCCTCGCCGTGCCCGCTGATCCTCCTCCGATCATTATCCCCGTTCCAAAGCCGCTGACCTGTGTATCTGTTACGCGTGCGTACGAGGATCCCGTGATGTTGATGCCAGTATATGTTCCCCCGCCGCTGGTCCCGAACGTTAGTGAGCACTGCTCGACGTTGGTCTCGGCTCCGCTCGTCTTGATTGCCGTGCAATCGATGCCGCCATAGTTCCCGTCGTAGGAGATCGTGCACTCTAAGACGTTAACCGCTAGCGCCCCGTCGATGGCGATCGCATTCGGGGAGTCAACGATAGTGACGCGAAAGAGCTTGTAGCCATAGCCCGCGGTAAAGTCGAACGCCTTTCCTGAATTGGTTTCCGATTCTGCCGCGTCCACGATGGTTAAGTCTTGGAACGCGGTGAGGGAGCTGTCGATGCTGAAGATCGTGCCCCCTGCGCTCTGCATCACTAGGGTGGTGCCGGGCCCGGTGCCCATAATCAGCAGAGGGCTGGCATTTCCCCCGTCGGGGACCGTGATCACAGGGACAGCCGGATCAGAGACTGCCAGAGCGTAGTCCCCGTAGATGTTGTCTCCCGAGTTGTCGACAGCGAAGGAGGGTATCAGCACGATAGCGCCGTTCGGATTACTCGAAGGAGTATTGATCTGCGCGGCATTGATAGCTGCTTGTAAAGCCGCAGCATTCTGAAAACCATCGTTTGCGGGGCTCATTCCGAATCCGGCGCCCCAATCGTCGAGGGCGTTAAAGATGCCGGGCTGCGAGTAGGTCATGAGGTCGGAGCTTCGAGGTTTCCCTGAAACTGAAGCCCCTCGAAGATGACATGCCCTACTTGTGCGTTCTTAGCTTCCGTGACGACGAACACAGTGTTGTCGTCCGGTGCGACTAGCGCAGGCATGCTATCGCCCGTGATGCGGAGGGTGCCCGAACAGTTCGCCTCAGTGCTCACTGCTACGCTGATGCGTTCGGCGAACTCATACTCCCACGCGGCGATGAGAAGCGTCCCTCCGCCTAGCGCTCCTAGGTCGTCGAGCGCCCGCTGCAAAGCAGCGCTGTTGCGTTCTCCCGGGCCGCTTCCCGGCAGGACGCCATAATCCGCGGCATTGAGAACATCAGTATTCATCAGTTGCGGGCTCCCTATCAAAGTTTGTTAGCCTTTGTGCAGCAACCTTTTGTGCGCGGTGCGAGCGAAGCAAAAGAATGCGCGCTGCCGTAGCATGATTGTAGAGCCCCCCCCCATTCGTCAATATGCCGGCAAACTTGTTTTGCTTGCGAATAGCGGGGATACCGAGGATAAAACGGAGCTAATACCCGATTCGTTACGAAGCAAGTAACATTCGTCAACGTTTCCGCAAAATGCCAACCGCGCGGATGGGACTCTGCTGCGCGTCGTTATCCCTTGAATGCAAAGTAGACCGCTCCCACGATTAAGGCGTAGCTGACGAGGTAGTTCCATTTCGGGATTTGACCGAAGACGAGAAGCGCGAAGATCGTAAAGACTACGAGAGTGATTACCTCTTGTAAGATCTTTAACTGCGTGAGGGTGAGCGCCGTGTATCCAACTCGATTTGCCGGAACCTGAAAGCAGTACTCGAAGAACGCGATTCCCCAGCTTGCAAGAATCGCGATGACCAATGGGCTCTTGGTATGCTTCAGGTGACCGTACCAGGCTATCGTCATGAACGCGTTGGAGCAAATCAATAAGACGACGGCAACGGCGACGGGATAACGGGCGACGATCTGGCTCAGCAACTGTGCGGACCCCCCTTCGATGGCCGGAGTATACCCAAATCGGCGTGGGCGCAGAGGAAGGAGAAGAGGTCGCTTACCGATCGGGCATGCGGTCGCGGGGGTGCGCTTCGTCGTAGGCGCGGCGTTTGTGCCCCATTGCGAGCTGCAAGTAGATGCCCGTCGTCGCCAGGCTTTCGTGGCCGAGCAGCTCGCGAACGGTTTCCAGGTCGACACCGTTTTCGACGAGATGCGTGGCAAACGAATGGCGCAGCGTGTGCGGGCTCGCATGTTTTTGAATGCCGCTCACGCGATAGATGTTGGTGAAGATTCGCCAGACGTGCTGCGGCGTAAGCGCTTTGCCCCCGCGTCCCAAAAACAGCGCCGAATCGGAGCTGCGAGGCCGCACGCGGAGGTACGCCTCGATCGCTTCGGCAGCGGTGTGGTTGATCAGCACGGTTCGTTCTTTGTTCCCCTTGCCAGTGACGCGGATCGTCCGTTCGGCGAGGTCGACGTTGGCGAGCCGAGCGCCGGCAAGTTCGGCGCGGCGCATGCCGCTGGCATAAAAAAGCTCCATGATTGCGGCATCGCGCAGCCGAGCGGTATCGGAACGGCCGGCGAGCGAGGTCCGTAGGAGTCGCCCGACCTCGTCGACCTTCAGCGGCGCCGGCTTGCGCTTCGCGACCGAGGGTCCCGGAATCGCGGCCGCCGGGTCGTCCGGAAGCTCGCCGGTAATCTTCAAAAAGCGATAGAGCGCCTTGATGGACGACAGCTTGCGGCAGACGGTCCGGCTATCGTACTTACGAGCATCGAACATATAGGCGATGTAGCGCCGAACCTGCGTAGATTTTACGGCGCGCAGCGAGGCGTCGGGAAACTCCTCGGGCCGTTCCTCGTGGCCGCGCTTTACGAAGGCTGCAAATTCTTGGAGATCCCGTTCGTAGGCGGCGACCGTCAAAGGGCTGCGCTGGCGCTCGGTCAGCAGGTACGCGGCTAGGTCCCGAACACAGCCTTCTGCCTCTGAATGCGACATAATAAATCTTTTATCGCATTCGAGCAGAAGAAAGTCAAGACCCGGCTATGCCCCCTTCTTGCCCTGGGAACTAGCCTAGACTACCATCGAGGGGCCGCAAGCCGCCCGAGCGGCGGCTCACGGAGAGGAGGCGCATGAAGACCTTCGATTTCCGCCGCTACGCGCTAGGCTGGATGGCTTCGGCATTCCTCGCAGGCTGCGCATCGCCGGCGCCGGTCGGTGGGGCCGGAGCGATACCGCAAAGGTTGCCGGTCATCACGCATACTAGTCGACAGCCGCAGTACCTTTACGTGGCCGATCAAGCGGCGTATACAATCGACGTCTTTCTTCGAAACGATCCCTCGAAGGGCGTCGTTGACTCGATTAGTAACGGCGTCTCCGCTCCTGACGGGATATGGGTCGATTCGACCGGGGATCTTTATGTGGCTAACGAGGACGAGAGTTTGAACGATCGCGTGACCGTTTACGCAAAAGGCGGTCATAAGCCGATTCGTGTCTATAAGGGGCACATCTTGTGCGCGGCGGACGTCGCCGTCGCGTCGGACGGCACGGTTTATGTCGCGGATCCTTGCGGGGGTGGCTACAACGGCCGCGTACACGTGTTCGGGCCGAAAGGCACGAAGCAAACCCGGATTCTCTATCCCAACGGAGCTCCCGGCTCCGTCACCGTGGATGCTCAGAACAATTTGTACGTTGGCATGGTCAGCAATAAAACGGGCTGGGGGCAAGTAAAGCGCTACCGTCCCGGCGCCACCAAGGGCATCGACATGCTCCTTCCTACGGCCATTCCCGGAATCGCCGGCGTTGCCATCGACAACCATGGTGCGCTGCTGGTCGCCGACCAGACTCGCGGAACCATCGATGTTTTTACCGGCGTGCGTAAGCGGCCGTCGCGCGTGATAAGTACCGGACAGTCTTATCCCTGCTGCTTCGCCTTCGATCGGGGTGGCAACAAGATCTACGTATCCTATCCGTACGAAACCGATGCTGCACGCGGCTTACGATCGGGCCCCAAAGAGCCGAACACGGTTGTCGCGCTCGATTACGGGAGCGGGAGGCGGCTCTGGACGCTTCGAGTGCGTAATTGGCTGCCTGTCGGTGTAGCCGTCTCGCCAACAGCGCCTTTCTGATCGACGCCCGCCGTAACTAATTCAAGAGCCCGGGCAGCTAACGATCCACGCAGTTAGCTCGAGCTTCTTGAGGATGGCGGTCTCGTTGTATTTCGCGTCGCTCGGGCACGTCTTCGTCAAGAAGCGCTGTTTGTTTGCGAAGTACTCGACGTCGACGACGAGGCGGTTCTGATTGGTGTACAGCGTAAACTGCTTGCACCAGCCCTGCGCAAAGCATTGCTCGACGACCGCGAAGTCATACACCTTGACGAGGTCTTTCACTTGGCCGTTATCGCCTTTTTGATCGGCCGTTAGGCCGTCGGCGTGAGCTTGGTCAGCAACCCACGTGTCGTACTTTAGCTGCTCGGCGTACGTCAGCGGAAACCCGGTCTTGTTTTGATAGCCGTCGAGATTGTCGGGATCGACGCCATCAAACCCCTTCTTCTTGCAGAGCGCCAGGCGAGCGGCCATGATGGGTTCTAAGACTGACGTTTGGCGAATGTCGAGCCAGCGCTCGCCCTTCCAGTGGCCGTCTTTATGTCCCAGTACGCTTTTGGGGAACTCCTTTGCATCGGGTCGCCAGCGTTCCCACGTTCCGACGGAGATGTAGCACATCACTTTGCGATTCATCGCGTGAAGCTCGCTGACGACGGACGCCTTCGTATCGAACATGTCCAGGTCGTAGATCTGCGCGTCGACGCTGAGGTCGAGCTTGCCGTCGTATTGGATTTGATAGCTCTCGCCGGCGGTAGGAATCCAACGCGACGAAGTAAGCGAAAGGCTGCCCTGGGCCGATGGCGCACCAGGTGAGAACGGGGCGGATGCACCGCAGCCCGCCAGGACGAGCGAGCACGCGAGCGCGCAATAAATCAGGCGTATCATTTGTGGCAAGTATACCACCTCCGGCGCATCGAAGAGCGCCCAACGTGAGCCGGCGCCTTCTTCTCCTACTGCTCGTCGGTCTTGGGCTGGGCGCTTGCAATGCCCCGTCCCCCTACGTCACCACCGTCGGAGTTCTCAAAGCCGGGAACACGCTCACGGTGCGAGTCGCCGGCGCGCAATTTAGCGCGTTTGCCCCCGAAGTCCGGCAGCGGCCCGACCTCTACACAGTCACGGCAACTGCGCTTCCAAAGGGCGCTGTCCCGCCCGCGCCGCTGCTGAGGCCCGCGGCGCACGGCCTGCTCGTAAGCGCGCCCAGGCCGCTAGCTGCGCTTCTGGTCCGCGTGCCCGATCGGGTGGACCTCGTCATCGATTCGCAGCGCGGCGACGTGAGCGTCACCGACATTAGCGGTAATGCGCGTATCGTAGCGGGCAATGGTAACGTCACGCTCATGTTGCCGGGTTACGCGCAAGCCGCGGTCGGCCAGGGAAATCTAAAGGTCACCATGGGCGCGAGCGATTGGCCCGGGACGCTGCATTTTTCGACGCAGAATGGTGACGTGGAACTGCGTGTCCGCGCTACCGTCGGGTTCACCGTCCACCTGCATACCGACGACGGCGCGCTTTTTACCGATTTTGGGCTAAGCGGCGTCTCGAGCGGTCACTCCGAGACCATCGATGGCAGCGTCAACGGCGGAGGGGCGCGCCGCATTGACGTCGAGACGGGCTCGGGCGGAATTCAGCTCCTACGTTTGCAGCCGCAACCGTGAGCGCGCGAGCAGTAGTTTATCCTGAGCGCAGTCGAAGGGCCTCTCGCGCTTTGACGAGCCGGACCATGGCGTCGTTGTACGGTGTCGGCGTCGCCGTGCGGCGCCCGAACGCTACTACGGCTCCATTGATATGATCGATCTCGCTGGGATGGCCCGATGCAAGATCGTAGGCCATCGAGCTTTTCGAATCGGCACCGAGTGCGACGACTTCGGTGACGTACTGCCACGGATTGACGAACGGAAGATTGATCTTCAGCGCGGCGGCAACGCCGGCCGTCTCTTCGGCAAGTGCTTCGGCGAGATGCGCCGCGCTGGGATCCTTGGGGATATCTCCGGCGTCGCAATCGAGAATCGCAGACAGTGCGTTGATCGAAGCATTGACGACGAGCTTTCCCCAAAGGTGCGGCCGGATGTCGTAGACCACCGTCGCGCGCAGGCCGCTGCTATTGAGCAGTTCGGTAACGGTGCGCGCAATCGTGGACGACGCGCTCGTCGATCCGATGATCGTATTGCCCGCCTGAGAGCTGTGGACGTGCCCTGGTTCGATCGTCTGCGACGATTCGGTGGTGATGCCCAAGATTACCGGAACCGCTCCACCCAACGCCGTCTTGATGGCATCTTCGTTGCCGACTCCGTTCTGCAGCGAGATGACGGGGGCCGTGGGATTGAGCTCACCGGCGAAGGCTCGCAGCGCGCGCAGCGTATCCACCGCCTTGACGAACAGGAAGAGCATCTCCGAGCCATATAAATCGCGAGGCCGGTCCGCAATCGCAACGAAACGCGCGGGCTCGTCGTCAACCCGCAGGCCATCGCGTTCGACCGCACGAGCGACCTCGGCATTGTCGTCGAGGATCGTCACGTTGCAACGGCCGGCGAGATGAAACCCGAAAAGGGTCCCCATCGCGCCCGCGCCGATGATGCCGATATTCACGAGACCATTAGAACTGATACTGCAAGCCGAACGTATTTCGCCGCGACGCGTGCGTGATGTCGCGCTGCCCGAAGAAGAGCTGCGCGCCAGGCGCGATCTTGAGATTTCCGTACACGTCGATCATGGGGTAGGTGAGATCGTAGATGCGCGTTTCGAGGCCGAAGCCGTGCAGCGGCTGATACTGCCCGAGCAGGCCCATCTGTGAGTAGAGGACGCCACCGGCGAAATGAAAGTCGCCCTTATTTCCCTCGAGCAGCGCGTTCCACGTCGTATTGTTTCCGATTGCGTTGGCGCCCGCGATAATGCTGGTGCTGCCGTGCGGGAGCAGCACGAGATTGAGATCTCCCAGCGGACCTTGGCTGCTGGTTAGCACCGGATTCAAGCCGGGGTTGTGTTGCGGCGAGAGTCCGCTCAGCCGTACCTGAATTGCGATGAGATTGCTAGCCAGCTTGTTGAGCTGGCCTTGAAGGTGCGCGCGCGCCTCGGGCGAGATCCCAGTGCCCTGGGGCGTAGCACCGGTCGGAAGCGCCTCCGGATATGGCGAGACGCTCGGCAGGACGGCCGGGATCGGCGTCGCCCCGGTGTCAACGCCGTAAACGTTGCTCGTCCCCCCGAGCTGCCCCAAGAGCGAGTTAGCCTTCTGCATAACGGCGTCGAGATTCGCGACCGTGCTGCGTACTTGCGCCTGGGTTTGCGGATTGCCCGTTACGGTTCGCAAATCTTTGGTGAGGGCGGCGAGGGTTGCGGTCGTGTCCGCGATGCTCTGCGTCGTCGCTAGGATATTCGCTTTTAGCCGCGGGTCGGTAGCTAGATCCTGCAGCGCGGCCATCGAGCGGTTGAGCGAAGTCGCGGTTGAGTTAAACTGATCGAGTAAGACCCCGACCTTCTTGGAATCGCTGGCAGCGGCGGTGTTGAGCGTCGCAGAGAGCTGCTCGACGTTGGTGCTGGCGGTCGTGAGACTGCTCTGTAAGTTTGCCCCGAACGCCAGCAACTCGTTTGAAAGCTGCCTCACCGTGCCTCTCGTCGTGATCGTCAGCTGGTTGGCGTTGTCGAGCGTCGTTTGAAGCGTGTCCAGCAATCGCGGCGTACGTTTGGCCAGCAATGCCATCACCGAGTCGAGGCGCTTGATCTCTCCCTGCCCTTCAAGCAGCAAATCACCGATGGTCGCGGCATTGGTGCCGCGTGGCTGCTCGTCGATGGGCAAGACTTCGCGGGGGAGCAATGCGATCGGGGGATTCTGCTTCGGTGGAATGATCACCACCGCGGGGGTTCCGGTGAGCGGAGCTTCGATGAGAAAGCGCGAGTTGAGCGGTACGTTGATCTCGTGGTTCATCGCTAGAATTACGTCAACCGTGTTATCCGGCAGGAGCTGCACCGACTCGACCGCACCCGCGTCGACACCGCTAAAGTAGACTTGGGCCCCCGGCGTCAAGCCGGACGCTGACTCAAAGCGTACCCCGACGCGATATCCAGAATGCCGAGTGCCGAAATCGGTCACCACATAAAAGACTCCGAAGAGCAGGAGCAGCGCGAGAATCGCGAACGCACCGACCTGGGCCTGCTTCGTCATACTTCTCCTTATTAGTCTCCCGGCGCAAAGAGCCTCGGGGGCCTCAAGGGCTCCCTATATTTGAATCGGCCCCGCCTCGGAGCCTTGGAGGAACTGCTGAACGATTGGGTTGGGGGAGTTGCGGATGCGGTCCGCGGTATCGTAGGCGATGATCGCTCCTTCGAAGAGCATTGCGATATAGTCGGCCATCATGAAGATCGAGGGCAGGTCGTGTGAGATCACCACGGCGGTTCCATTCAGCTTCGAGCGCAGTTTGAGAATCGTCTCGGTAATCAGCTTGCTGACGATGGGATCGAGGCCGGTCGTGGGCTCGTCGTAGAGCACCAGCGCCGGCCGGGTAACGATGGCGCGCGCGAAACCCGCGCGCTTGAGCATGCCCCCCGAAAGTTCCGCCGGCAGATCGTCGTACGCGTGAGCCAGGCCCACGCTATCGAGCGCATCGAAGACGGTCTTCCGAATCTCCGCATTCGAGAGCTTCGTGTGCTCGCGCAGCGGAAGGGCGACGTTGTCGCCGACGCTGAGGCTATCGAGCAGCGCGGCGAACTGAAACGAGAGACCGATCTTTTGCCGCATGACGTTGATCTGCTCTTCGGACATGTGGCACAGATCGCGGCCGAGCACGTAGATGTGCCCTTCGCCAGGCAGAAGCAGGCCGTCGAGGAGCCGGAGAATCGTCGATTTGCCGGCTCCCGAGAGCCCGATGACGCAGGTAATGGCGCCCTCGACGATGTCCAGGCTGCAGTTCTTCAAGACGATCCGCTCGCCGAATGATAGCGACACGCCGTCGACTCGCGCGATGAGACTGCGGCCGTTCGAGTTCATCGGGTGCCGAAAAGCAGTAGCGAGAGGACGAAGTTGGAGATGAAGATCAGAATGATCGCCAGTACGACCGAGAACGTCGTGGATTGCCCGACGCCCGCCGCGCCGCCCCGAGTGGAGAGACCTTGATACGCGCCGACCATTGCGATGATCGTCGCAAAAACGAAGGTCTTGAGCAAGCCTTTGACCACGTCGGTAAAGTCGATTGCTTGACGGACGGACTGCATGAACTCGTGGTACGGGATGTGGGCGTATTCGCGAGCGATCCAGGCGCCTCCGAGAATCGAGACGACGTCGGCGAAGATCGTCAGAAGCGGCAGCATCAGCAGCAGCGCCAGCAGCCGCGGCACGACCAGGAAGCGGGACGGCTCCAGGCCCATCGAACGTAACGCCTCAACTTGTTCGGTTACGACCATCGAACCGATCTCGGCGGCGATCGCCGCACCGACGCGTCCAGCTACGACCACGGCCGTGAGCATCGGCCCGAGCTCGCGCACCGCGCCATACGCGACCGCCCCGCCGACGAAGCTCGAAAAGCCGTACGCGACGGCTTGCTGCGCGGATTCGAGCGAAATGACCATGCCGGTAAAGAGCGACGTCAGCAGGACGATGACCAGCGACTGCACGCCGAGCAAGGCGCATTGCGACACCGTCTCGGCGACGCGAATGCGCAAGCGTACCAGGAAGCCGAGGGACTCCGTGGTGAGTAACGTCACGCCGCCGGCGTACTCGAAAAAGTCGTTCGTCGCGCGCCCGACCCGAGCGAGAATTCTCACGGTGTCGAAGCCTCCGCGCCGGCTAGAGCGCTTAACACGGACTGCGTCGCCTCGATGCGCTTGACCGCGACCCCGCGTTCGGCGGTGAGGTTGAAGACAACCTGATTGCTATGCTCGAGGCGGCGATCCACATCGCGCAGGTGCGCGCGCGCTTCCCGATCGAAGCCCTCAAAATAGCGGCGCACGGCGTTATGATATGCTTGCTGCGCGCCGGCGTCGACGCCGCCCTTTTCCAACGCAGTTTCGATCGCGTGCTGGGCGCGTTTCATCGCGGCATCGGTAATGTGGAACGCCGCCACGCGCGCCACCAGATCGCGCAGCGCCGGATCAGCCGGCATCAACGGACGAAGCGGCCAGCGCCGTGCGCTGCACCTCGAAGAGCCGGCGAATGCCGCCCTCTGCAAGCGCCAGCAACGCGTCGAGCTCGTGCCGGTCGAACGGCGCGGCTTCGGCGGTCCCCTGCAGCTCGACGAAACGACCGGCGTCGGTCATAAAGACGTTCATATCTACTAACGCCGCACTATCCTCGTCGTAGGCGAGGTCGAGCAACGGACGGCCGCCCACAATCCCGACGCTGGTCGCCGCTACCATCGCTTGCAGAGGCCAGCGCGCGCGCGCGGCGGGATCGAAACGGGTGCGCAACGCCAACTCGAGCGCCACGTACGCTCCGGTTACCGCCGCGGTCCGCGTTCCGCCGTCGGCCTGAATCACGTCGCAGTCCAGCCAGACCGTCCGCTCGCCAAGCTTCGCCGTATCGGTTACGGCGCGTAGAGCACGCCCAATAATGCGCTGGATTTCGTGCGTTCGGCCGCCCAGCCGTCCTTTGGAGGATTCGCGCTGCGTGCGCTCTTGCGTGGCGCGCGGCAGCATCGCGTACTCGGCCGTCACCCAGCCGAGTCCGCGCCCTTTCATCCAAACCGGAACGCGATCTTCGACCGAGGCGGCGCAGAGGACGCGCGTGTTCCCCAGGCTGATTAGCGCGCTGCCTTCAGCGTATTTCAGGAAGCCGGGTTCGATCGAGACTGGCCGCAGCTCATCGGGCGCTCGTCGGTCGGAGCGAATCACGAGTGGCTCCGGCTACTCGACCGTGACGGTTTTGGCCAGATTGCGTGGCTGGTCGACGTCTTTGCCCTCGATGTCGGCGATGTGGTACGCCAGCAACTGCAGCGGAATCACGTTGACGATCGGCGAGAGGAGCTCGTGAACCCTCGGGACCCAAAAGACGTGATCGGCCACGCTCTTCGCGTCGGCGTCTCCCCTATTCGCGACGACGATCACGGGGGCTTCGCGAGCCTTCGACTCCATAAGATTTGAAAGCATCTTCTCTCGAACGCGGTCCTCGGTCACGATGCCGACCACGGGAACGCTCGAATCGAGCAATGCGATCGGACCGTGTTTCATCTCGCCGGCCGGATAGCCCTCAGCGTGAATGTACGAAATTTCCTTCAGCTTTAGGGCGCCTTCGAGCGCGGTTGGAAAGTTGACGTAGCGACCGATGAACAGCACGCTTTGCGATTTGCGCAGTTCGCGAGCCACGCGGCGAATTTCATCCGAGGTGTTGAGAACGACGTCGACGGCTGCCGGAAGCAGCTTCGTCCCGTCGGCGATGGCGCGCAGGCTTGCCTCGTCTGCGGTGCCGCGCAAGCGCGCGAGATAGAGCGCGAAGAGCGTCAATGCGGCTACTTGGGAGACGTACGTCTTGGTAGCGGCCACGCCGATTTCCGGGCCGCCTCGTGTATAGAGCATTCCGTCCGCCAGCCGAGTCAAATGGGATCCAAGCACGTTGCAGATTCCCAAAACGCCACAGCCCGACTGTTTTGCAATCCGCACGGCTTCGATGGTGTCTGCGGTCTCGCCCGATTGCGACATCGCAATGACCAGCGTCGTCGGATCGATGACCGGATCGCCGTAACGAAACTCGCTGGCCAGTTCCATTTCGACGGGCAGATGCACGAGCGATCGCAACAGATACATGCCGACCAAACCCGCGTGATAGGCGGTGCCGCAGCCGGTGATGGCGATCTTGCTGAGCCCCTTGAGTCGCTCCGGCGTGATCGTGCCCAGCTCGGCGCCGAGGTGAACGTCGCCGATGTCGTCGATCCGGCCGCTCAGCGTCTCTTTGATGACCTGCGGCTGCTCGAAAATTTCTTTGAGCATGAAATGCTTGAAGCCGCTCTTCTCGGCCGAGCCTGGGTCCCAGGTAACCGCAATCGGGTCGCGCTCGATGCGCGCTCCGGCATAGTCGGTCAAGCGGAATCCATCACGTCCCACGACAGCGATCTCGCCCTCTTGCAGGATGACCTCGCGCCGCGTGTAGGGCAGAATCGCCGGGGTGTCGGAGGCGACGTACATCTCGCCCTCGCCGATGCCGATCACCAGCGGGCTCGCACCGTTGCGCGCAAAGACCAAATGCTCCGGATCGTCGCTGGAGATCACGCCAAGGGCGTAGGCTCCGCGAACTTCCCGAAGCGTGCGGCGCACGGCCTCTTCCAGATTGCCGTCGTAGTGCAGCTCGATGAGGTGAGCCAGTACCTCGGTGTCCGTTTGGCTTCGAAAGACGTGACCGCGCTCGGCGAGGCGCGCTCGCAGCGAAGCGTAGTTTTCGATGATGCCGTTGTGGACGACGGCGATCCGCTCCGTGCAATCCAAATGCGGGTGCGCGTTGGCATCCGACGGAGGGCCGTGCGTCGCCCAGCGAGTGTGGCCGATGCCGACGGCACCCGAGAGCGCTTCGCCGTTGCTCAGGCGCTCGGCAAGACGCGAGAGCTTTCCCTCCGCCTTGGTGCCTGCCAGTCTGCCCGAGGCATCGATGACCGCGATGCCGGCGCTGTCATAACCTCGATACTCGAGGCGCCGCAGCGAATCGAGGATGATTGGGACGCTGTCGCGTTGGCCGATGTATCCGACAATCCCGCACATGTCAGCCTATTTGATTCCCTCGCGGGTTCGCCGGTACTCGATCTTTCCGTCGGCGATTTCGTCGAGCGCGATCGAGACTGGCTTGTTGGGGTTGATCGTTTCGCGGTCGACGAGCGGCTCGCTCGCAAAATATTCGCGGCGATCGGTCGCGGGAAGCTGCTGCACGCGAATCCAGTTGTTCAACTGCCGAGCGCGCTTGGTAACGATATTAACCAGGCTAAACTTCGAGTCTGCGTGCTCTAACAGTTTGTCGAGGTCGCCGAATACGGACTTCGTCATGATGCCTTTCGTTATGACGACTCGACGCGCCGTATCGAGTCGTCGGGGTAGCGGTGGATGCGAAAGCGCTCCGCCTGCAAGATTGCCTCGAGATCGCGAACCGCCTGTTCTGGGCGATCCTGCTCGTTAACGACGATATAATCGAACTGGCGGATGAACTTCATCTCGCGAGTCGCGATTTCGAGCCGCCGAGCGATCTCCTCGTTCGTCTCGGTTCGCCGTGCGAGCAGCCGCTCGCGGAGATTCGAGAAACGATCCGGAACGACGAAGATCAGCACTGCGTCCGGAAACGCCGCCCGAATGGTCAGCGCGCCGTTGACCTCGGGCTTCATGATGACGTCGTAGCCCTCGGTCAGACTCCGCTCGATGTAATCACGCGGAGTCCCGTAAAGGTTGCCGTTATACTCGCGCGACTCCAAAAGACCCCCGCCGTCGCGCAGCCGCCCGAACTCCTGCCGCGACATGAAGAAGTAATGCTCCCCGGCCTGTTCCTCGGGGCGAGGCTCGCGCGTTGTCGCCGAAACCGAATACCGCAGGCTCGGCCGGCGCCCTCGAAGGGCCGCGACGAGCGTGTCCTTCCCGGCCCCGGACGGCCCCGAGACCACAAACAGGAGACCCGGACCCGTGATCAACGCAGGACCCCCTTCACGCCGGGCGCCGTTTTGACCTCGGTATCGGTTAGCAGAGCACGTTCTGCATCGCCGCGATAACGTTGGGGTCGGGCTGCGCGCCGGCCGGGATCGCATATTCGGTCCGCACGGCCAAGCCGTCGTGCACGGCGAACCCCTCCTTTAATGCCGAACCGCCTCGTAATGCAATGGTCGCGACTCCGGCTGCACCAGGACAGGGCGGAAAGGGGTCGCTGCCGCGCAGCTTCCCACCGGGGTTGTGCAGCAGGGCGTCGATCGCAACCGCCGATGCGAGATCTTGCAACGTCCCCGGAAAGGCTTTTCGGGTGTATGAGTACTTCTCGCGAGCGGCGCCGCTGCCGCGGGACCACGCATCGCTTGAGCCTGGAATCGCCGTCCAGCCCTTGGGCGCAGGCGACGCACCGCTGCAAGCCGTTAGAACGATGGCGATGAGAGCGATTCTCTTATTCACACCGGGAAACGTTTGATGCAGACCGATTGGGTCCTTATCGCCCGGCTGGCGCGCGAGCTCGAAGGTCGCCTGCGCGGCGACCGCGTTCAAGATGTGGGGCTACTGCCCGACGGCCGAACGGCATTGCTATTTCGGCATGGCAGCGAACGTTACGTCTTGGCGATCGACCTCTTCTCCTCGCCGCCGCTGGTAACGCTCGAAGAGGGCGAGCTGGGCATCCTGGAAGAGCCGGGGTTCGTGCGAACGCTGGCGCGCTCGCTAAAGGGGATGACGCTCGCGAGCGTTGCCTCGCGCCGTTTTGACCGCCTCCTGCGCTTCCGCTTTTCAGCGCGCTCGCGTTTTGGAGTCGGCGAGGAGATCGACCTCTTTCTCGAGCTGGTTCCGCGTTTCGGAAACATCGTGTTGGTGAAGGGCGAGACCGTCGTTGGCGCCCACAAGGAGTTTACCCCGGCGGAGAACCCGCGGCGCGCGATTGCCGGGGGCTCACCGTACGCCCTACCGCCGCTGCCCGAGAATCCGCGTACGATCGAAGATCCGCCGGAAGGTTCGGTGCTGGACCTTTTGGCTCGCGCTCGGGACGAGCAAACGCGCCATGCGCAGAACGCGCGCGACGTTCGACGCCGCGATGCGTTGTTACGTCGCTTGAGCGACCGCGAGCGCAAGCTGCGTGACGAACTCGCGGGGCTCTCCGCCAAGCGCGCCGGCGCAGCGCGGCGCGAGGATCTGCGCGCTCAAGGTGAGGGCATTTTCGCAACGCTGCATACGCTGGCGCCGGACGAGCGCGAAGCCGCGAAGAAACTCGCCGGGAAGCTCTTTGCCGAATATAAAAAGCTCGGCAACAGCCTGCCGCATATCGCCGAGCGCGAACGCGTTGTCGCGGGCGCTTTGCACATTGTCGACACCTTGCGATGGGAAGCCGAACGTGCCGGAAGCGAGGACCTCCAGGACGTCGAGACGGCGGTTGACGAGATGCAACGCCGCCGGCGCGTTGCGCCGCGTCCCGCGGCACGCAAACGAAAACGGCGGATGCTCGAGTTGCGTACGCTGCTGGGCTCGCGCATCGTCGTCGGCCGGTCTCCGGTCGAGAATGCCGAACTGACATTTCACGTAGCGCGGCCCGACGATCTCTGGTTTCACGCCCAAGGGGTTCCGGGCGCGCACGTGATTCTTTCGCGCGACGATCGCGGCCGAGTCCCCGACGAAGACCTCCAGGCTGCGGCGTCGCTGGCGGCCTTTTATTCAAAGGCTCAGGCAGCCGCATCGACCGCTGTGGACTATACGCTGCGCAAGCACGTACGTAAACAGCGCGCCGCGCCGCCCGGCCTGGTCTGGTATACCCACGCGAAAACGATCGTCACGCAACCGCAGTCCATCGAAGGCCTCCAGCGCGCCTAGGGTTTCGCCAGAAGGACACGGCGGCATAACGCGCAACCTGGACGCAAATCGCACCACGAATCCGAGGAGGGGTACGCGTTGAAAAATCCATTGGACTCGCTCTGGGGCACCGTCATCAGCGGCTTCATTTTAACCGCGGTTCTCTGGGTCATCGCCAGAGCGATCGTTTCTCACGCAATTGGAGCGGGCGCATGAGCAGCTCGAACGATTGGATATTTCGCTGGATTCACATCATGGCCGGCATCATGTGGATCGGCTTGCTTTACTTCTTCAACTTCGTCAACGCCGCCGCGGTAAAAGAGGCGACGGCCGCGGGCGAAGCGGGCCCGATCGCAAAATACATCATGCCGCGAGCCCTTCTCTACTTCCGCTGGGGAGCGGTCGTTACGTGGATCTTCGGCGCCGCGTTGTTGGCGAACTTTCCCGGACCGGCGGGCACGAACGGATTCGTCGCCGCCTTCACCTTCCAGGGCGTGATGGCCCCGATCGGTTTTGGAGCGTGGCTCGGAACGATCATGCTGCTCAACGTCTGGGGCGTGATCTGGCCAAACCAAAAGAAGATCTTGGGCATCGTTCCGGCCACCGATGAAGAAAAGGCTAAAGCCCGGCGCGCCGCCTTCCTCGCCTCGCGCGTAAACACCATGCTTTCCATTCCGATGCTCTTCTTTATGGCGACGGGGCCCTCGTCAATGTCCCAAGGAATCTACCACTAAGCGTCCTTCCACGTTAGTATGAGTTTGCCGATGTGGGCGCTGGACTCCAATCGCGCGTGCGCGCCGGCGGCGCGTTCGAAGGGATAGACCCGGTCGATCACCGGAACGATTGGATCGCGTTTGGGCAGCAGCGGCCAAATGTGCTGCTCGAGTTCGCGCGCGATTGCGGCCTTCTCTTGCGCCGTGCGGGGACGCAGGCTCGACGCAAGGATCGCCGCGCGCCGGGCAAAGAGCCGGCGCAGATCGAGTTCGACGCGTTGCCCGCCGGGCATCGCCACGCAGGCGATTCGGCCGTCCAGCGCCAGGCATTCGAGATCCCGTGCGATATAGTCGCCGCCGACGATGTCGACGACGACGTTCACGCCGTGGCCGATCGTCAGTCGCTCGATTTCCACGACGAAATCGGTCGTGCGATAGTCGATGGCGGCCGTGGCTCCCAGCTGCACGCACGCCCCGCATTTCTCTGGGCTGCCCGCGGTCGCAAACACTCGCGCTCCCAGCGCCGTCGCAAACATGATCGCGGTCGTTCCAATTCCACTGGTACCACCGTGTACTAAAACGGATTCACCCGCGCGCAATCTCGCGCGCGTGAACAGGTTGTCGTAGACGGTAAAGGCGTTTTCCGGAAGCGATGCCGCCTCCACCGCACTCCAACCCTCCGGCACCGGAAGAATCTGCCCTTGCGGGACCACGACGTACTCCGCATAGCCGCCGCCATTGGTCAGCGCGCAGACGCGGTCTCCGACGTGCCAGCGCGTAACGCGCTCGCCAACCGCTGCGACGGTCCCCGCTACTTCGAGGCCGAGAATCGGCGACGCGCCGGGCGGCGGCGGATAGCTTCCTTGCCGCTGCATGACATCGGCATGCGTGACGCCTGCCGCTTCGACGGCAATCAATGCGTCATCTGCGTCCGCCTGGGGCGCCGGCATCTGCGCAATCTTCAGTACCTCCGGTCCGCCTGGAACGTCGAAGGCAACGAAGCGCATCGTTCTAATAGACCGCGTTGGGTTCGTCGACGACGCCGGCAGGTTTGGAAAGGCCGCTCATGCTCCCAAGCGACGAGACGATCTTTCCGGTTCCGTAGTTGATGACGGCTAGCAAGTCCGAGTCTTTGTCGGCCACGAAAACCAGTGAGTTCGTTTTGTCGATCGCCAAGCGAGAGGGCGACGACCAGTGCGATCCGAGCCTTCTCGCAACCTTGTCATAGGGCGGCTTGATGACGTCGACTGCACCGGGGTCGGAGGAGTCGCAGACGATCAGGTTACCATGTTTGTCGAGTACGATACCGCCGGCGTAGCCTAACCTCACCCCAAGTCGCTTTCCATGGCAACCATTTAGGCCGCCGGCGAACTCGTCGATGCGTCCGCCCCCACTGGAGTCGACGGCAAGAAACACATCGCCGGCCGCATCAACCGCGACGCTGGACACATAGCCCGACTCGGCACACGAGTTCATGACTTTGTTGCTCGCCTGCTGATACTCATTGACGAACTTCCCGTCGAAGTCGGCCTCGTACACGTTGCCGTCGCGGTCGACGCTGACGTTGACCGGCTCTTCCATGCCGCGGTCGTATTTAAAGGTCGGACGAGCGGAACCGTGCGCGTACTCCGTGATATCACCGCCCAGAAAGTTCGCAACGTAAAGATTGTCCGTTTTGTCGAGGAATAGGCCTGACGGCCATTCGACCCCACGAGAGATCGTGCCGACCTTTTGGTAGGAGCCTTTTGCGAAGACTTCGACTTCGCCGGCGCGCTGATCGCTGGTAGAGGTAATCCAAGATCTTTCCGCCGGGTGCAGCGCCCGTCCATATCCATGCCGCGTTGCGGCAGAGCTGCGAAATCCTCATCACACGCATCTTCTGCTTCCGGCGCTATTAATCATGGCGATCGCGCTAGGAACATGGCGTCACCGAACGAGTAAAACCGGTACCCGCGCGCGATCGCTTCTCGATAGGCATGCAACACACGTTCGCGCCCTGCAAAGGCGCTGACCAGCGCGAGCAGCGTCGAGCGCGGCAGGTGGAAGTTGGTAACCATCGCTCCGGCAACTTCAAAGCGAAAGCCGGGACGAATGAAAATGTCGGTGACGTGCTCGCCCGGCTTAACGCAACCATAACGCTGAAAGTTTCCCTCAAGCGCGCGCACCACCGTCGTTCCTACCGCGACGATCCGGCGTCGCGCAACCCGAGCCGCTTCGATCGCCGCCGCCGCTTGTTCGTCGATCGCGTACGCTTCGGCGTGCATCACGTGCTCGTCGAGCCGCTCGGCGGTCACCGGCCGGAACGTGCCGAGCCCTACGTCGAGCGTCAGACGCGCGATCTCGATGCCGTTCTCCTGGATTTCGAGCAGCAGTTCGGGCGAAAAGTGGAGCGACGCCGTCGGTGCCGCAACGCTGCCGGGAACGCGGGCGAAGACCGTCTGGTATCGCTGCGCTGCCTCGGCCGTCTCGTTATGAATGTACGGAGGCAGCGCCATCTTCCCAGCCCGGTCGAGAAACGCTTCCAACGGCAACGCCAGCGAGAACTCGATCTCGCGCATACCGTCTGGCAGCAGCTTTGTTACCCTCGCCTCACCGAACTCACCGAAGCAGACGTGGTCTCCCTCACGCAGCCGCCGTGCCGGCCGCGCCAACGCGATCCAGGTCAGCGCTTCGCGATCGTAGCGCAGGGAGCCGGCCGGATGAAGCAGGAGCAGTTCCACGCGTGCCGGCCCGCGCGTATGCTCGCCAAAGAGGCGCGCAGCGATAACGCGGGTTTCGTTGAGGACCAGAAGGTCATCGGTGCGAAGAAGCTTCGGCAGGTCGCGAAAAACACGGTCGTGCGTGCCGTCGTCGTCGAGTACCAGCAAGCGGCTTTCGTCGCGCCGGAGCGCCGGCTGCTGCGCGATCAGTTCTTTGGGCAGCTCGTAATCGTACGCCGCCGCGTACCGCTCATCGCTCGAGATCGTTGACGACCGTCCCCGGGAAGTAATGCGCTAGGATCGCCGCAGCGCCGGCTCCCGCGACCCCCATTCCACGGGCGCCCCACTGGCACAAACCGACGCCGTGCCCCAATCCACCGCCTTCAATATCGATGTCCGGTGAGTCCGGCCAATGCTGCACCGCGGTGATGAGCAAGCTGCGTAGCGTGCGGGGCCCGATGGCGCGCCGAAACGCGCTCCCTGGTACGGTAACGCTGTCGTTGCGTCCGACGAGTTCGAAGACGCGGGCGCGCCCGCTTGCGTCACGATCGGCAACGCGGAGATCGACGAGATCGCCGATCGAGGCGAGTGAGGCCGGGAGGCTTGCCGCAATGCTCTCCAGCGTAAGGGACGAGCTCCAGCGAAAGTACGGTGAGTCGCTGCACGACGTGCAGACGACCCCTCCGAGGTAGGGAAACGGAACACCACCCCAGGCATCCGATGATGCTTCGGTGTGTCCGCCGCAGCACGACGAATAGGCGACCTGTGCGAATCCCGCGCTAAAGCGCAGCACTTTGCCGGTGGTGGCGCTCACCGCCGCAGTCGCGTTCGGCGACTCGCCCTCGATGCCGCGGTAGACCTGGTCCAGCTCCGAGGGCACCAGATCGTAGGCGCGGCGTGGATTGCTGCGCTGCAAAACGTAGGTGCGCGCGCAGATCGACTGTGCTTCCAGCGCTGCCGCGGGCCAGCGCGGCGACATCTCCGCCGGAACGACGCTGCTGACGTACGCCTCGATGTCCACGAGGTTCACGATCTGGCCGTCGTCCAAGCGCGTGAAGCTTCCGCGATAGAGTCGCCCCTGGAATGCAAACGTTCCGCCCGCGGCCGGCGAGGCATCGCCCGGACCGAGCAAGACGCGCAACGCGGGCCGAGTGGAGCTCATCGCCGGATCCGCATCGCTTTGTGCGCGCACTCGCCGCGCGACGAACAGCGGCACGGCAGCAAGCATCAAAAACGTTTTGCGCTGCACGGGTTAGAGCAGTCGCTCCTGCGCGGGGGGGCCTCCGGCGAGCCCGAGGTGATGGTAGGCATGAGCCGTCGCGCGGCGCCCGCTCGCCGTTCGCGTGATAAAGCCCGCTTTGAGCAGATACGGCTCGACTACGTCCTCCAGCGTCTCCGCGTCTTCCGTGAGCGAAGCCGCGATTGCGGCGATGCCCGCCGGGCCCCCGCGATACTGCTTCACCAGAGTTTGGAGAAACGCGCGATCGAGCCGGTCCAGACCGAGTTCGTCTACGCCCTCCCGCCGTAACGCGTCGTCGGCAACCTCCGCCGTGATCCGTCCATCTGCGCGCACTTCGGCAAAGTCGCGGACGCGCCGTAACAGCCGGTTCGCGACACGCGGGGTGCCGCGGCTGCGCGCCGCGATCATCGACGTGGCATCGACGTCGATCGGTACGCCCAAGACGCCGGCCGAGCGCAGAATAATGCGCTCGAGTTCGGCGACCTCATAATAATCGAGATGGTGCACGATGCCGAAGCGCTCGCGCAGCGGCGCGGTCAGCATGCCGGCACGCGTCGTTGCGCCGACGAGCGTAAAGCGTTTGAGCGGAAGCTTCAATGTCTTGGCGTACGCGCCGCGATCGACGATAAAGTCGATCTGAAAATCCTCCATCGCCGGATAGAGAAACTCCTCGACGACGCGGCCCAGGCGATGAACTTCGTCGACGAAAAAGACGTCACCATGCTCGAGCGAGGTAAGGATCCCCACGAGATCCTTCGGCTTTTCGAGCGTGGGGCCGCTGGTTGGTCGAAAGTTCGCGCCAAGCTCCCGCGCAATCAATCCGGCCAGCGTCGTTTTGCCAAGGCCGGGCGGTCCGTAAAAGAGCACGTGCTCCAGTGGTTCGTTGCGCTGCTTCGCGGCGTCGATTGCGATCCGGAGATTCTCTACGACGCGCTCTTGCCCAACATACTCTTCGAACGAGCGCGGCCGCAAGCTCGCACCAAATACCTCATCTTCCAACGTGTCCGTTGGATCGACCACGCGCTCCATCGCGGGTTCCGGCGAAACATCCGCCGGACCCAATAGCCGCTTGCGTGCCTTCGGCTCGCTCATGGAGTCTGCTTCGCCGACTTGGAACGGTATATCTCCGCCAAGAGTTGCTCGGCCTGATCGAGCTGTGGTTCGCGCTCGAGCGTCTGGCGAATCATCGCCTCCCCTTCAACGCGTTTGTAGCCGAGCTGAACGAGAACCGCGAGCGCTTCGTCCGCGAAATCCGGGATGGAGACCGCCGCTGGGGCTGGAGCATCTTGGATCAGTAGGAACTTCGCGACCTTTCCCTGCAGCTTTGCGACGATATCGCGCGCCTTTTGCTGCCCGATGCCGGGAAGCGTTTTGAGCAGGTTGTAATCGCCTCGATCGATAGCGGCGGCGATCGTCGACATCGGCAACGAAAATGCCCGCGCGGCGGAGCGCGGGCCGATGGATGCGACGGTCAGCAAGGCTTCGAAAAACTCGCGTTCGATTGCGTTGGTGAATCCGTAATACGTGAATCGGCCGCTATTGCCCTCGAGGTTGATGACGGCGTAAATCTCGAGGATCACGCGCTCGCCGGCCTTGGTTGGAATCTTTTGTGCGATGCAGGGGGGCAGCACGATCTCGTATCCGAGGCCGCCCGCCTCCACGATCGCGGTGTCACCGCTTCGCTCGATCAGCGCGCCCGAGATTCTAGCGAACACGAGTTAGTTCGATGCGGCTTTCGAGTACGTTTAAGAACGCCAGCGCCAGGGCCAGAGCGTCGGAGACGTCGTGCGGTTCGGGCGCATGGCGCAGCCGAAGCAGGCGCGTCACCATCGCATTGATTTGCTCCTTTCGCGCGCTTCCGGAACCCACGAGCGCTCGCTTCACCCGCGCGTGACCGAGCGTGTGCACGGCGATCCCGGCTTGCGCGCCGGCCAAACAGAGAACCCCTCGCGCGTGCCCCATCAGAAGTGCCGAACGAGGATTCTTATAACTGGTGTACAGCTCTTCGATGACGATCGAGGCCGGCTCAACCTGCGAGATGACTTCCGTGATCCCGGCATGCAGCTCGTGGAGACGCTGCTCGAGCGTGCCGCGGACACGCGGCACGACGACGCCCGCTTCGATCAGATGCACCGTGCCGTTGCGGCGCTCGATCGCGCCGTAACCGGTAATGCGCAAAGCCGGATCGATGCCGAGGATGCGCAGCGAACTGGCCGGCACTTAAGGCGGCGGCGTTCCGTTGACGGTGACGCCGACCGGCGAGCCCGGGGCGAGCGCCGTCCCGGCCGCCGGCTCGGTTCCTACGACCTTGCCGTCCGCACCGAGACTGGTTGTATACTCCCATTTTCCGACGGAGTAGCCGGCTTCCGACAGCGTCTTGATTGCTTCGGCTTTATACATCCCGTTCGTGTCGGGGACTTCACCCGGGACCGAAAGCGTTATTGCCACGGTCGTTCCTTGCGGAATCTGACCCGGTGGCGGGGCTTGTGCAACCACCGTGCCGTTGTTCGTGCTCTGTTGCACGTAGCGCACGCTGTATTGAAGGCCGGCCGCGGTAAGCGCCGCAACCGCGGTGTTGTATTCCATTCCGGCCACGCTCGGGAGGTCCGTCAGCGGCCCGGTGCCCGCCGGCGGCACGGTGCTGACCGGCATGCCGCTGTTGACGACGACGTGAACCGTCGCGTTTCGATCGAGCTTCGTGCCGGCCGCGATACTTTGCGATGCGACGGTATCGGGTGGCATTCCCGCTACAGTCTGCGATGTGTCCAACGTCATCCCCAGGGCGCTTGCTCGTGATTGCGCGCTTTCGACCTTCATTCCGACGAAGTTTGGAACGACCACTGGTGCCGGACCATCCGACACGACCAGCGTGATGCGGCTGCCTTCAGGAACTTTCGCTCCAGGTTTTGGCGCCTGATCGATCACGTTGTCCTTAATCGTGTTGTCGAAGCGGCGAACCAGCGTGACCGCAAAACCGTCTTGCTGCAAGGTTCTCGCGGCGTCGTTGGCGCTGTAACCGCGAACGTCGTCGAGCCCCAGCAACGGCTTTCCATTGCTGATGACCAGCTCGACGACCTGGTTCTTTTCGACCTTCGTTCCGGCCCGCGGCGACTGGCGAATTACATGATCCGGCGGAACCGTCTCGCTTGCGCTCTTGGTAAAGCGCGTTCGCAGGCCGGCGTTCACGACGGCTTGCTGCGCCTCCGCTTGCGTCATGCCGGTGTAGTCATCAACGACGACGCCTGCTCCGAACGACGGCAACGGGCGAGCGAACAGGAAGTAGCCGAGTGCCGTCGCGCCGATCAACGCCAGCAGCAGTGCGGCGGCGATCCAGGCCCCTTGGGCCGAACGCCGCGGCTCTTCTTCCTCTTGCGAAAGAAGCGGACGATCGGGCATTGGCGAACGTCGCGGCGGCAGCGAGCTGCGCGCGCCCGGCGGATGGCCCGGGGCGTCGTCGGCGATCCGAAAACCCGCAATGCTGGGGCGCTCGCGAGCTTCGCGCAGCGCCGTGGCAAGCTCGCTCGCCGATTGAAACCGCCGCTGCGGGTTCTTCTGTAGCAACCGATTGACGATGGCGGCCAACGCCGGGCTGATGCCGCTCGAATGAACGTCGATCACGGGGACTGGATCGCCGATGTGCTTGAGCGCGACGGTTACCGCCGACTCGCCGGTATACGGCAGCTTGCCGGTGAGCATCTGATAGAGCACGATGCCGAGGCTATAGAGATCGGACGTCTCGTGGAGCTCGTGTTCCTGCGCTTGTTCCGGCGAGATGTAGTAGACGCTTCCCATCACGAGTCCTGGTCTGGTCAACGCCATCGTTTGCTGCGAGACTGCGCGCGCGATTCCGAAATCGGAAAGCTTCACGACGTCGTCTTTGGTCACGAGGATGTTCGCGGGCTTGATGTCGCGATGGAGAATGCCTTGACGATGCGCGTAGGCCAATCCACTGGCGATTTGCGCCGCGTAGTCGATCGCGACCGGTTCGGGTAGGCACCCGTCTGCGGCGATGATCTCGGCCAGCGTCGGGCCGTCAACCAGCTCCATGACGATGAAATAGGTCTCGCCCTCGTGGCCCACGTCGAACGTGTTGACGATGTTGGGGTGCGACAACTTCGCCGCCGACTCGGCTTCCTGGTAAAACCGGCGAACGAACTCTCCGTCGGCGGCATACTGTTCGCGAAGGACCTTGATCGCAACGCGCCGGCGAAGCAAGATATCCGTGCCGCAGTAGACGATCGCCATGCCGCCTTCGCCGAGCTTTCGATCGAGCCGGTAGCGGTTATTGAATATCCGCTCTTCGATCAATTCCCCGAGTTCTCCAGCGCCGTTTTGAGCACGTCGCGCGCGATCGGCGCGGCGTAGGTGGCGCCGTAGCCGACATTCTCAACGACGATCGCGACGGCAACGCGAGGACGCTGCGCGGGCGCGAAGGCGACGAACCACGCGTGCGATCGGCCGAGTGGATTGGTCGCAGTCCCGGTCTTTCCGGCAACGATCACGTGCGGCAGTTGGGCCGGCGTACCGGTTCCACGCTCGACCACCGCGATCATCATGCCCGTCACCTTCGCGGCCGTATCGCTCGATACCGGGTTTGTGAGGGTTGCCGTTGCGGAGACGCTCGCTGGGATGCCGTCGCGCACCACTTGGCGGACGACGTATGGGCGCGGTTCCTGTCCCGCATTTGCAATCGTCGCGCCGATCAGCGCCATCTGTAGGGGTGATACCAGCAGCGCGCCCTGACCAAAACCCATTTGCGCCAACTCACCGGGCACGATCCCGGCCTTCGGGGGTATTCGAGCGGGCTCCGCCGGTAGTTGAAAATCCAGCGGGCTGCCGATTCCCCAGCGGTCCAGATACGCATAGAATGTGTCGACACCCATTTTCAGCGCAATCTGCGCGAAATCTACGTTGCTCGAGAGGGCAAACGCCGTCGTAAGGTTGGCATCGCCCGTCGCCTCGCTTTCGTTGTCGTGCAGCGTAAAATCGCCGATCTGCAAGTACCCCGGATCCTCGAAACGAGAATCCAACGTGACCGTTCCACTGTCGAGCGCGGCGGAGGCCGTAAAGATCTTGAACGTTGACCCGGGCGGATAGAGGCCGTCGAGCGCGCGATCGAGCAACGGGGCGCGCGGATCGTTGCGCAGCTCCGGAAACTCTGCGTCGAGGTCGTTGGGATCGTAGCTCGGTACGCTCCCGAGCGCCAGGACGGCGCCGGTCTGCGGATCCAGGACGACACCCGCCGCGCGATCGTAGCGCGAGAGCAACGAATAGAGCTCTTCTTGGACCCCCGGCACGATCGTCGTGACGACGTCGGCGCCCGCCTCGACGTTCGTCGAACCTCGTAACGCGCCGGCAATTTGCTCGAGCTGCGCCAGCGGATCGCCACTCGAGTCGGGCGGCGTGAGCGCCCGGTCGAAGGCCTCTTCGATGCCGCTGGCGCCGTAGCGTTGCGAGACGTAGCCGACCACTGCCGCGGTCTGCGCGCCCAATGGATACTCGCGCTTCCCGCCTTGAGTCTGCGCGAGCACCGTTCCGTCGCTAGCCACGATGCGTCCCCGGTTTGCGTCGAGCAACGCGTGGCGCGGATTGCCCGGACGTTCCGAGATGGCCGAAGCGATAATCAGTTGCACGTACGCTTGGCGGATCACCAGAATGCCGAAGAGAATGACGAAGAACGTCGCCAGATCGCGGATTCCACGGTTCGTCATGCTTCGCGGAGCACTGAGAAGCCCAACTCCGTTTTGACGGCCATGTAGGCCCGCGAGCCTTCGGTCGAAATGATCGTATTTACGAGCGACAGCGCGAGACTTTGCGGAACGGCGCCGATCGCAAGCAGTTCTTGCACGCCGAGCTCTTCGAGCAGCGGTGGCGCGACGTACGCGCACGACGGCACGCTCTCGAAATGCCGCTCCTCATAAACGCCTTCATGCCACGGACCGCGTTTACCGAAGGCTTGAGCGTGGTAATCCCAAGCGCAAAGCTGGCGCTCCTTCCAGAAAAACTCGTCGCGGACGCACAACGAGCGGCACGCCGCGCAGGCGACGAGGTCGCCGTGCGGATGCCCGAGCCCTTCGATGATTTCATCCGGAAGATCCTCGATATTGAGCACGCTGCGCTGCTCGATCGTCTCCGGAAAAGGAGTCTCCCATCCGACGCGCACGAGCATTTCGAGGTCGCGCATCGAGGCGACGAAAGCGTGATCGTCCTCGGCCGGAAACGTGCGATCGATCCACTCCGGGATGCCGGCGGCCGGAATAGCGACGTCCTGCCGGCCGTTGCCGACGCAAACGCCGCGCGGGGTCCACGCCAACGGGATCAGGCTGGCCGTCACGAGCGTACCCTTTCGGGATTCCGCCGCCGCCCGAAAGCTGCTGGTGCAGGCTAGCGTGTTGGCGTTGCCGCCGAGGATAAAGACACGCGGCTCAGATACTCCTGCAGGCTCCGCGGCGGGCCGGCTTTGCTTGCGAGCGCCTCCGCCAGTCCCCGCGCGGTGTCTAAACTCGTCAAACACGCAATGCTCGCTTCGACCGCAGCCCGGCGAATCTTGTAAGCATCGGAGATTTCTCGAGGTCCTTTGGCATCGTTGATAACCAAGTCGACGGTGCGCGAACCGATGATATCCAAGACGTGCGGCGACCCGTCGGCAATCTTGTTGATGCGCTCGCTCGCGATGCCGGCTGCCCGGAGCAGCGCGTGCGTCCCGGGAGTCGCGACCAGGGTATGTCCCAGCGCGGAATAGCTGCGAAGCACTGCAATGGATTCTTCCTTGTTCTCGTCGGCGATGGAAGCCAGAATCCGGGCGCCGGTGCCCGGCAGCCGAATACCGGCCGCGAGAAAACCCTTCCGGAGCGCTCCACCGAAAGAGTCGTCGATTCCGAGCACCTCTCCGGTCGACTTCATTTCGGGGCCTAGGATGGTTTCGACACCGCGCATTTTTGAAAACGAAAAGACCGGCACCTTTACGACGACGTACGGCACGTGGGGAACGAGCCCGATACCATACTCCATATCGCGCAGCCGTTCGCCGAGCGCGATGCGCGTCGCGGCGGCGACGATGTTGATCCCGGTGGCCTTTTGGATGATCGGAACGGTGCGGCTCGCACGCGGGTTGGCTTCGATGATATAGAGTTGCTCGTCGTGCAAGACGAACTGGATATTGATCAAGCCTCGAATGCCGAGCTCCTGTGCGACGGCTTGCGTGACGGCAGCGATGCGCCGTTCCATTTCGGGACCAATGATTTGCACGGGATAGACGCTGATCGAATCGCCGGAGTGGACGCCCGCGCGCTCGACGTGCTCGAAAATCCCGGGAATGAGCACGTCCTCACCGTCAAAGACCGCATCCACCTCGAGCTCGAGGCCGGGCAGATACCGGTCGACTAGGAGCGGCGCCTGTGGAAGTATGGGCGGCGCGGATTCCGCGTACGCGGCAAGCTGCGCCTCGTTGTAGACGATCTCCATCGCGCGGCCGCCAAGAACGAACGATGGGCGAACGAGGACCGGGAAGCCGAGCTCGCGAGCAATCGCTCTGGCTTCACGAAAGCTTCGCGCTGCCTTTCCTTGCGGTCGCGCAACGCCTAGCCGAGATAACGCCGCATCGAACTGCTCGCGATTCTCGGCCATATCGAGCGACTTCCGGTCGCTCCCTACGATCCGCACGCCGCGCCGGGTCAGCTCGCCCGCAAGATTGATCGCCGTCTGTCCGCCGAAGGCGAGCATAACTCCGCGGGCATTCGTCGCGCGATACGTGGCCTCGACTTCATCCGGCCCGGGCGGCTCGAAGACGAGCGTGTCCGAAATGTCAAAGTCCGTCGAGACGGTCTCCGGATTATTGTTAATGACGACCGGCGAACGGCCCGCATCCTTGAGGGCCCAAGCGGCGTGGACGCAACTGTAATCGAACTCGATGCCCTGGCCGATGCGAATGGGACCGCTTCCCACCACAACGACGGCCTCGGCAGGAGTCGGGCGGATCTCGTTTTGTTCGCCGCGCGAGAGGTAATAGTAGGGCGATTTGGCTGGAAACTCTGCCGCCGCCGTATCCACCATTCGAAATGCAACGGCGCCGACGCTTCGTGCTTCGACTGCGCTCAGCATGACACTGGACTCTGCCGCGACGATCTCGGCGAGTTCGTAGAGCCAAAACGGGTCGATCGCCGACAGTTCGTGCACTCGTTCGATCACCGGGGTTGGATCGCCGGCGCTGCGTCGCAACAGTTCGCATATTGCAAAGAGACGCTCGTGCGTCGGACGTTCGACGATCGCTTCGAGCTCCGCGTCGCTCCATTCGACCAGCGGACCGGTCAACGTTTCGCGGCCTAAATCGAGCCCTCGCACCGCTTTGAGCAGCGCCGCCTGAAACGTTCGGCCGATGCCCATCGCCTCGCCGGTCGACTTCATCTGCGTGCCGATGGCCGTGTCGGCGAAGGGAAACTTGTCGAAAGGCCAGCGCGGTATCTTCACGACGACGTAGTCGAGTGCGGGCTCGAACGCAGCCTTCGTAACGCCCGTGACGGGGTTTTCGATTTGGTCGAGCCGCTGACCCAAGGCGATGCGCGTCGAAATCTTGGCGATCGGATAGCCCGTCGCTTTCGAGGCCAGAGCGGAGCTGCGCGAGACGCGCGGGTTGACCTCGATGATCGCATACTGGCTACTGTGGGGGTCGAGCGCGAACTGGATGTTGCAGCCGCCTTGAACGTCGAGCGCGCGAATGACGTTGATGCTCGAGCTGCGAAGCATTTGATAGTCGAGATCGGAAAGCGTTTGCGACGGCGCGACGACGATCGAATCCCCGGTGTGAACGCCGACCGGGTCGAAGTTTTCCATGTTACAAACGACGATGCAGTTATCGCTGCCGTCGCGTAAGACTTCGTACTCGATCTCCTTCCATCCAAGGAGCGACGTTTCGAGAAGCACTTGATGGATCAGGCTCGCGTTAAGTCCCGCGTCGAGCGTCGCGCGCAGCTCTGTTTCATTTGCGACGATGCCGCCGCCGGTGCCGGCGAGCGTATAAGCCGGGCGCACGACGAGGGGATAGCCGGCCGTTCGCGCAAACGCGACGCCCTGCTCGATATCAGTGACGATCGCGCTCTCCGCGACCGGTTCGCCGATCTCTTGCATTTTGAGTTTGAAGCGCTCGCGGTCTTCCGCCAGCCGGATCGTGTCGATCGGTGTGCCGAGCAGCTGGATGCCGTAGCGCTCCAGGATGCCGGCCTCGTCGAGTTCGACTGCCAGATTGAGGCCGGTCTGGCCGCCTAACGTTGGCAGGAACGCATCGGGCCTCTCGCGAGCGATGATCTCTTCGATGGACTGCACCGTGAGCGGCTCCAAATAGACCGCGTCGGCCATCTCCGGATCCGTCATAATCGTCGCCGGATTCGAGTTGACGAGGACGACCCGATGGCCTTCCTCACGGAGCGCGCGGCACGCCTGGACGCCTGCGTAGTCGAACTCGGCAGCCTGGCCGATGACGATCGGTCCCGACCCGATGACCATGACATTCCGGCGCGACATGCTCGGGCCGTTGGTTTATCGGATTGGCCGGTCAGTCCCTCTACAGAGCCGGCGTAAGCGCGATTGCCAGACCGCGGTAGTCTTCAATAACAGCGACAGTTGAACCGTGCCGAAGCGCCGAAGGGGCGCAATTACTCACGCTTGAGAGGCAGAGCATGATGATTTCAAGTCCTAGCCGTTGCGTGCTGATCGGTTGTGCGATTTCGGCAGTGCTTGGCGGGTGCGGCGCGCCGGGCGCAATCGCCCCGCAGATTGCCGTCGTTCAGCCAAGGGCCGCCCATCGTGGCCAGTCGTGGATGCTACCGGAAGCGCGGCAGCGGGATCTCCTCTACGTTTCAAACTGGAACAGCGGTGCGGTCACGGTCTACACGTATCCGGAAGGGAGTCTCGTAGGCACGCTGACCGGTTTTACGCAACCTTATGGCGAGTGCGTCGATAAGAGCGGCGATGTCTTTATCACGAACGATAATGCTTCGAGCGTCCTCGAATATCCGCACGGCAGCTCGAGCCCGATAGCTACTATAAGCGACGCCGGCGAGCACCCCGCAGGTTGCTCGATCGATCCCATCACCGGCGACCTTGCCGTAAACAATGCGTATACCGTCAGCAACCAGCCTGGCAGCATTTCTTTGTACCGTTACACGCGGAAACATGGGTGGTCGTTTCCGGAGACTTACTCGGACTCAAGCTTTTTCTACATGTACTTCTGCGGTTACGATAATCGAGGAAATCTTTTCGTCGACGGCTACACTGCCTATGACGGCACGGTGGTTCTTGCGGTATTGCCGGCTGGTCATAAGACATTTACAAATCTCAGCCTGCAGCAAGCTATCAACATTCCTGGCGGGATTATGTGGGATGGCCGCTACATGACGGTGGCCGATTCCGGACTTCAGCCATCCGTCGTGTACCGATTTGTCGTAAAGGGAAGCGCGGCGGAGGTCATAGGAACGACTTCCCTCTCTGGCTCCGACGTTGTGCAGTACTGGGTAGAAGGCAACAGGATAGTTGGCCCGCAGCCAACTTCTGATAGCGTCGGCATTTGGAGCTATCCTGCGGGTGGGCAAGCAATAGCCACTATTACTCAGGAGCTCGATACCCCCAGCGGCTTGACGATCAGCCGGCATTGAAAACCGACTGTCTCGCGGCACTTTAAGCCTCGGCGGCGCGCGCGAGGTCGTCGAGCACGGGAATGAAGTGTTTGGCCATCTCCTTTCCCATCATCGCACCGAGAATCGGAGCTAAGGGCCCCGAGATCGAAACGCTCTGCGCGATTTCGGTTCCAGCTCCGTCGGGCGTAATTTCACAACTGAACGTGAACGTCGTCATCGGGGGACCCGCCATCGACATGTTGAAGCCGCGCCCTTCGACGACGTTTGAGAAGGTTACGTCGTGCGAGCTGCCGCGGTTGGTTGTCATCTTGCCTTTGGCGCCGTCGGCGATCGGGCCGTCGACTTGCGCGGACGAAATTCCTGAGTTCCAGCGGCTCCAGTTGCTCGGATCGCACCAAACGCTCCAGACCTTCTCGGGAGACGCGGTCGTCGAGCGGGAAGCACCGTACGTCTTCATCAAGCCCCCTTTCGCGTGAGCTCTTCCCTCAGGCGCTCCGTTTACCTCGGACCGGCCTCGCTCAGGGTTGGAGCCGGGTAACCTTCCATTCGTTGCCACTGCGTTTGTATTCAATGCGCTCGTGCATGCGGTTTGGGCGACCTTGCCAGAACTCGAAATACGACGGTGCCAGCAGGTAGCCGCCCCATGAATGGGGGCGTGGAACCGCTTCGCCTTCGAAACGCTGCTCGAAATGCGCGAAGCGTTCTTCAAGAACTGCGTGCGATTCGACCGGCGCGCTTTGATCGGATGCCCAGGCGGCCAACTGATGCCCGCGGGGGCGCGAATCAAAGTATTCGTCCGATTCGCTCTCGGGAAGCATCGAGATGACGCCTTCAATCCGCGCTTGGCGCTCCAGCCACGGCCAATAGAGCAGCGCAGCGGCGAAAGGATGCTCGGCAAGTTCGCGGGCCTTGCGACTCTCGTAGGACGTAAAGAACCGCAGGCCGCGACCGTCGAGGCCGCGCAACAGCACCATACGGGCGGCAGGACGATCGTTTGCGCCGACGGTCGCCAAACACATCGCAATTGCCTCGATACGGTTTGCGCCGCCGGCTTCTTCAATCCACTCGGTCAACCGCGTAATCGGATCGCCGTTCACGGATAGCGCCCCAATCCCAAGCCGGCCAGAAACGCGCAGACCATTCCCAGGGCGCCCGCGATTGCAAACTGCAACGATGCATCGATGCGTTTGGGTTGGAGCGAGGTCGTTCGCCCGAGCGTGGAGAGCGCGTCTCGAAGCTCCGTGGCATTCTCGACTCGCGCGTAGGCGCCGCCGCTGGCTTCTGCGTAACCGCGTAACGCGTCCTCGTCGATGGTGGCCTCCTCGTTCGTTCCGGGAATCAGGCCGCCGTTCTGGGTGCCGATGCCGACGGTATAGACCGGGATGCGCTGGGCCCCCAGCCGTTGCGCAACCTCCATCGGATCGGTCCCGGTATTGTTGACTCCGTCGGTAATAAGAACGATCACGCGATGGCCCGTGCGCGGCAGCATTCGCGCGGCAAGTGCGAGGGCGTCGCCGATCGCGGTGGCGCCATTCGGCGAGGGAATCTCATCGAGTCCTGAGAGCACCGCTTGATGGTCGGCGCTCAGCGGCACAACGACTCCTGCAGCGCCCGCGAACGAGATGATTCCGATCTTCGTACCCGATGGGCTCTCGGAGATAAATGCCCGCGCGGCGGCTTTTGAGGCCTCCGCGCGCGTCGGGAAGACGTCGGTCGCGGCCATCGATCCGGAGGTGTCGATGCAGATGAAGACACTGCCGTCGTGAGCTGGAAGCATAAGCTGCAGATGCGGCCCCGCCACGCCAAGAACGAGCGCCGCGAAAGCAACGAGCCAGAGACCCTGCAATGCGCGCGGAATCCATGTTCTCGGCTTGGCCGCATCGCTGAAGAAGGCAATGTTTGAGTAGGCCAGGTCGTTCGTCGTCGCGCGCCGCTGCAGCACCGCATAAAGAGCCGCGAAAACGACGAGCGCGACGATGCCGAGCCCAAGGCGCAGCGGATGGTCGATCGTCACGCGCGCAATCCAAAGGCAGCCGCCAGCGATGCGCCGCCGTCTTCCTCTCGCAACAGCCCCGTTCGCCAGTTCGCCGCTTCGAAGCGCCGTAACAGGGAAGCTTCTCGTGCCCGGACGGCCGCAAGATACGCCGCGCGCTCGCGCGGGCCGATGTAGCCTCGCAGCGTTCCGCCTTCGGCTCCGCGCAAACGCACGATCCCAGCCAGTGGAAGTTGCTCGTACCACGGATCCCGTGCGATCAATGCGGTGCAATCGAACCGCGCTCCGAGGCCGGCCAACTCGCGATCGACGCTCGCATCGAGATCGTACCAATCCGAGATTGCCAGCAGCGCCGTTCCTCGCGGCAGCGCGGCGTAGGCCGTGCGCAGCGTTTTCGTTAAGTCGAACACGCCGGCATCGTCGCGCAGCGCTATCGCGCGGCGCGAGCCTCGCTGCAGCGCCGCGGGCGTAATCGAACCGCCGGCGATGCGAATGCAGCGATCCTCCGCGGTTGCGGCCCCGAACCAGTCGGCGAGTGCCTCGCGTGCCGCCGTTAATAGCGGCCGCTTTCTGCCGACACTCATCGAGGGCGAGGCGTCGAGGATCGCTGCCAACGTCAGGGTGACGTCTTCGAGCACCACGCGCGTCTGCAACTCGCCGGAACGGGCGGTCGAGGCCCAATCGATCCGGCGCACGTCGTCGCCGGGAACGTACGCGCGCAACTCGACGAACTCGTAACCATCGCCGCGATAGACCGTTGGCGACCCGGCCCCGAAGTGACGCGGTCGCCGGCGCGCTCGCAGCAGCGCGTCACGAATCGTCACGGCGCGGGGATGGCGGCGATCATCGCGTCGATGACGGCATCGGCGCTCACGTTCTCCGTCGCGAGGCGATAGTTGAAGCCGATGCGATGGCGCAATGCCGATGCGGCGACCGCTCTAACGTCGTCGGGCAGGGCAAAATCCCGTCCGACCAAAAGCGCACGCCCGCGCGCCAAGAAAGCCAGCGCAAGCGTCGCTCGCGGGCTCGCGCCGTAATCGATCAGCTCCGCTGCCTTCAAGGTGGCGCCCCCGACGGATTTCACGCTGACGCGGTCGGCGGCTCGCGTGATCGCGACCAGATCCACGATATAACGCTTGAGTTTTTCGTCCACGTGCACCGCATGCGCCGCCGCGCGCCAGGAGCGAACGTCGTCGAGCGTGGCAACGCAACGGACCGGCTGCGTATCGGCCATCGCGAAGCGGTCGAGAATCTGCAGCTCTTCTTCCCGCGTCGGGTAGCCGACGTTGATCTTCATCAGGAAGCGGTCCATCTGCGCGATCGGCAGCGCGTAGGTTCCTTCGGAATCGAGCGGATTCATCGTCGCCATGACCACGAACGGATCGGGAAGCGCGTGCGATTCCGGACCAATGGTTACTTGACGCTCCTGCATCGCTTCGAGCAAGGCGGACTGCACCTTCGCGGGGGCGCGATTGATCTCGTCGGCGAGCACGACGTTGGCAAAAATGGGACCGAGCACCGTGGCGAAGCTGCTTTCCCGCTGATCGAAGATTCGCGTCCCCACAATATCGCTTGGTAAGAGGTCCGGCGTAAATTGTATTCGTTTGAATTCGCCTTCCAGCGCGGCGGCCAGCGAACGGCACGCCAACGTTTTTGCCAGCCCGGGCGGCCCTTCCAAAAGCACGTGCCCGTTGCAAAGGAGCGCCAGCAGCAGCGCCTCGAGTACGTTCTCTTGCCCGACGATGGTCTTGGCGAGTGCGTCGTGCAGATCGCCGGGTTGCCGCTCGACGGTCACGTCAGCGACCCGGCATAGCGTTCGAGCGCGGCGCAGGCATCGTTAATGGAGCTGGGCAGATCCTCATCGTACGTGAAGGCGCTCCGTTCGAGCGCAACGAGCAGGTCGTGTAGATCCCCTTCAGCGCAGCCGGGCCGGCGCAGCACATCGGCGAGGGTTTCGCCTTCGGGCGCACCGATAACCCGCCAGATCGCGGCGCGAACGCGGACCGCAGCCGATCTCGTACGCTCGGCGCGAAGGACCAGAAGCGCGTCCTCGATTTGGTGCCGCCTTCGCTCCGCTTCGCTTACGAGCGGTGCTTGCTGATAGGAGACCGGCACCCCCGGCGGTGAGGCAACCGGCGCGCGGCGCCGGAGAAGGAATATTGTAAGAACCGCAGCGCCGACCAGCAGTGCGAGCCAAAGAAGCGCCGCAAGGATCCGGACGACGTGAGCGAACAGCCCGACGGCCACGCCGTTGGCAATGCGCGCCGCCGACGAGTGGACCGAGAGCGGCAGGTCGTTGGTAAACCACTGCTTGGGTTTACCGTCGCGCGCATCGATCGCTTGAAGGGTCGCGGGCGCAATTACGATCCGGCCGTCGGTATGGGCGACGACGGTCACGAGCTCCTGGTACTGCGTTCCATTCGGACCGCTGGCCGTTTTGCGTTCGTCGCCGAGCAGCTCGAGCTGCGCGAGCATTGGAAGCTGGAGATTGTTGATTTCGCTGACGTTCTCGCGGACGTGCAGCGTAACGATCACATGGAAAGGCACTTCGACTTGCGGCTGCGTCGTGTCCGCCGAGAGCGCGAACGACTCGACCGCCAGTCGCTGCAGCGTCTGCGGCCGCGCGGTTCCCATAGCGGCGAACCACGCGGCGGCGACGAGAACTAGCGGCGCGCTAAGTTTTCGAGCCATTGCGCGAAGAGATAGCGAGCGTCGAAGGGCCCCGGAGAGGCCTCGGGATGGAACTGGACCGCCTCGACGGGCAGTGTCCGGTGGCGGAACCCCTCGTTGGTACCGTCGTTGAGATTGGTCATCGTCGCTTCCAGCGAGTCCGGCAGCGAGCGCGCGTCCACGGCATAACCATGATTGTGCGCGGTCACCATCACGGTGCCTGTTCGTAACTGCATCACCGGTTGATTCCCTCCCCGGTGACCGTAAGGCAACTTATAGGTTTTGGCGCCGCATGCGATGGCGAGAAGTTGGTGGCCGAGGCAAACGCCGAAGAGTGGTTTTTGTCCGAGCAGGCCGCGCAGCACTTCGATCGTCTCTCCCAAATCCGTGGGGTCGCCGGGTCCGGGCGAGACAACGACGGCATCGGGGTCGTACGCCAATACTTCTTCGGCAGTTACGTTGTAGGGAACGATGGTAAGTTGCGCGCCGAGCTCTTGAAGTTGCGCAAGAATGGCGCGCTTTACGCCGCAGTCAATGAGCACGATGCGGACGTTCTTTCCCGATCCTTCCGAGAAGACTTCTTGCGTCGCCACGCTCGGCACGAGCGCCTTCGTATTCGCGCTCCGCACGAATTCGGCGAGCTTGCGTTCGGCATCCTCGAGCGCGGCTTCGCCGGTGGCGAGAGCGGCCCAAATCGTTCCATGCTCGCGCAGCGCAATCGTGATCGCGCGGGTATCCGCGCCGATCAATGCCGGCACGCCGCACTCGTCGAGCCACGACGGGAGGCTCTGCTTAGAGCGATAGTGCGACGGATGGTGCGCTATCTGCTTGATCACGGTTCCCGCAGCACACGGACGCCGGTACTGGGCGGCGGTGCCGGAGATTCCGTAGTTGCCGATCATCGGATACGTAAACGTCAGGATTTGACCGGCGTACGAAGGGTCGGTCAAAGCCTCTTCGTAGCCGGTCATGCCGGTATAAAAGACCGCCTCACCCAGCGCAGTGCCTTCTACCCCGAGTGCGTCGCCGTCGAAGCGGCTGCCGTCGGCCAAAAACAACGCCGCCGGAGTCGTGGACGCCGTCACGCGACCAGGTTCCCTAGCTCGGGCACGCAGTAGCGTAGCTCTCCGCCGACGATCGTCGCGAGCACTTTGCACGGTAGGCGGCGTCCCGCAAAGGGCGTCGATTTACCTTTCGATGCAAACGTCTGCGGATCGACAAGCCACGAGCGTTGCGCAAAGATCGTCACGTCGGCCGCCGCTCCCGGCCGCAGCGTTCCGCCGGCGATGCCGAGAATTCGCGCGGGATTCGTCGACAGCAGCTCTACGAAGCGCGTCAGCGGAAGGTTCGGCAGCGCGTCTGCGTAGGCGCCCAGGGCGATCTCCAGTCCGGTAAACCCTGGGGCCGGACTGACCGCATCGTTCTTCTGCGCTTCCGTATGCGGCGCGTGATCGGTCGCAAGGGCATCGATCGTTCCGTCGCGCACGCCCTGGCGCAACGCAGCAACGTCCTCCTCCCAACGCAGCGGCGGATTCACCCGCGCTGCGAGGCCGATCTCGCTCGCATCGGCAGCCGTAAACGTGAGATGGTGGGGCGTCGCCTCGCACGTGACTTGCGTGCCGCGCGCGCGCGCGCCGCGTACAAGTTCCAAGGCATCGCGCGTTGAGATGTGTGCGATGTGCCAGCCCTTACCGGTCTCCGCAGCGATCAGGAGATCTCGCGCAACGATGAGGTCCTCGGGTTCGCAGTGCGAGATAAAAACGCCCGCGACGTAGCGTGCACGCAACGCAGCGTCGCGCAGCACGCCTGCGTCCGCCACGGTGTCGCCGTCGTCCGAAAAGCCGACGGCGCCGCCTTCGGCCAGCGCCGTAAAGTCGCACGGCTCGCGGCCTTTACGTTCCACCGTGATCGCGCCGATCGGATAGACTCGGCAACGCCCAAAACGTTGGGCCTGCTCGCGTAGCCATTGCAGCGCCGCGGGGGAATCCAGTGCCGGGTTGGTGTTCGGCATGCACGCCACGCTGCTAAACCCACCACGGACCGCGGCCTCCGTTCCGGTAGCGATCGTCTCTTTTTCCGGAAAGCCGGGCTCGCGCAGGTGCACGTGCATGTCGACGAAGCCGGGCGCGACCACCGCACCCGCGGCGTCGAGTACGCGCTCGCTTTCATCGGATTCGAGATGCTCGCCGATCTCCGCAACGATGCCGTTTCGGATTCGCACGTCGCGAACGGCATCGACGGACGCGACGGGATCGACGACTCTGCCGCCCGTAATGAGAAGAGCCGTCATGAAAGCGCTTACAGACTCCTCGCGTTGACGAGCAGGTCCAAAACGGCCATGCGAATGGCCACGCCATGGTGTACTTGACGCGCGTAGCGCCAGCCCGCAAAGTCCAGTACGGAATCGTCCAGTTCCATTCCGCGATTGTACGGGCCCGGATGCATAACGATGGCCTCCTTCCGCAGTAAACGCAGCCTGCGGTGGTCGAGGCGGTAGGCCGAGACGTACTCTTGATCCGAGATCGGCATCTCGACGAAGCGCTCTCGTTGAATTCGCAGCAAGACGACCGCGTCGACGTTTGGCAAGATTGCGTCGAAGTCTCGCTCGACGCGGACCCCGTCGCCGGCATAGGTGCTCGGCAAGAAGGCTTCAGGTCCGACCAGAATAACGGTCGCTCCGAGCCGCGAAAGGCCGCGGATCGCCGAATGCGCGACGCGGCTGTGAAGAACGTCGCCGACAATGGCAACCGCGCGCCCTCTGACATCGTCGAACTCTTCGATGAGCGTGTAGATATCGAGCAGCGCTTGCGTCGGGTGGGCGTGCACGCCGTCGCCGGCGTTGACGACGTGGCCGTCGAAGCCCAAGGCGAGGCGCTGCGGAAAACCCGCTTCCGGGTGGCGCACGACCAAGACCGAGATTCCCATCGCGCCCAACGTCATCGCGGTATCCTCGAGCGTTTCGCCCTTGCTGGCCAGGCTGAGATTGCTTGGCGCGAGGTTGACGACGTCGGCCCCCAATCGCAGCTCGGCCATGTTGAATGAGGTGAACGTCCGCGTGCTCTCCTCAAAGAACATGTTGACGCAGGTTTTGCCGGCCAGCCGGCGGCCCGGCGCGGTTGCTTCGAACTTCGCGGTCTGCTCGAATATCGCAGCGATCTCTTCGCCAGTCAGATCGTCTAGATCGATCAGGCTACGACGAATCCGCATCGGCGTGTCCTAATATCGTCACTTCGTCGGAAGCGCTGGGTTGGGGCGAGAGCACGACCTTCACTCGTTGATTCGGCGACGTCGGGGTAAAGCGGCCAACGTAATCTGGTTGAATCGGCAGTTCCCGCAAGCCGCGATCCACCAGAACGCAGAGCCTGATCGCCGACGGGCGCCCAAGATCGGTCACGGCGTCCAGCGCGGAGCGAATCGTTCGACCCGTATATAAGACGTCATCGACGACGATGACGATCCGGCCCGAGACGTCGACGGGGATTTGGGACTCCGGCAGTTCGTGCATGACGCGGTCGTCGCGGTAAAGATTGATGTTCAGAAAGCCCAGTGCCGGTTTGCGCCCGCTGATGCGCTCGATCTCGGCCGCGAGCCGTATGGCCAGCGCCTCCCCGCCGCGGCGCACGCCCAGAACCACGAGCCCCTCTTGGGCCTCGTTGGGTTCGACGATCTCGTGGGCGAGCCGCGCGATGATTCTCGCAATCTCATCGGTGCGAGCCAAAACGCCGTGCGCTGCCGTGGCCGTCATGCCGGTTCCTTCAAGGCTCGCAACGCCGTTTCGACTCGCGCCAACTCGCTGCGATACGCTTCCAACTTTTCACGCTCTTTGGTGACGATCTCCGGAGCCGCCCTCGAAACAAAGGCTTCGTTCCCGAGCTTTTTCTCGCCCCGGTCGATTTCCGAGAGCAAATGCGCGACCTCCTTGCGATAGCGTTCTTCGAGCATGCCGTGCGGTGCATGCACGCTGACGCAGCCAAGCGCCTCGTCCACCGTTTCACCGCTCCTGGCGGATCGCTCGATGGTGGCCATGCAGAAGAGAGCGAGCAACTCCGCCATCTCCTCCGGCACGTTCGCCGGAACCTCGAGTACCACTCGTTCCTTGGGAGGCAGCGCCAACTCCGCTCGCATATTGCGGACTCGCTCGACCGTTCGTCTGAGCGTTTCAAAGCTTTGCGCCTCGGCTTCAAACGCCGGAATCTCGAGCGGATCGGGCCAGGTCGCGGTCACGATCGTCGGTCCGTCGTGCGGTAATGCCAGCCAAATCTCTTCGCTGATGAAGGGCGCGACCGGATGTAGCAGCCGCATGGCGTTATTCCAAACGAAGGAGAGCACGGCTGCCCGGCTCGACCGGTTTCCCTGCGCCTTCGTCGCTTCGAGGTACCAATCGCAGATTTCGTACCAGAGGAAGCGCCAGACGGCCTCGGCCGCATTGCCGAAGTCGTACGCGTCTAGCAACTCGCGGATGCGCACGACCGTCTCGCGAAGCCGGGTGAGGATCCACCGGTCGGCCGGCGTGAGCGTGCTCGCCTCCGGTAGCGCCATCGCCGGAGGCAAACCTTCCGGCAGCGAAAGCATGTACCGCGTCGCATTCCAAATCTTGTTATTGAAGTTGCGCGCCTCTTCGCAGCGCGACTCCTGATAGCGAATCTCCTGGCTTTCGAGCCGCATCTGCCGCAGGATCGAGAGGCGGAACGCGTCGGCGCCGTAGGTTTGCGCCAGCGTCATCGGATCGATTGTGTTTCCGAGCGATTTCGACATCTTTCGCCCGGCCGCATCGAAGACCAACGGCGTAATGACGACGTCGCGGAATGGAACGCCATCCATGAAGTGCAGTCCCAGCATCACCATCCGCGCCACCCATAGAAAGATGATCTCTCCGCCGGTGATCATCGTTTGCGATGGATACCAACAGCGCAGCTCTTGCGTCGACTGCGGCCAACCGAGAATCGAGAAGGGCCAAATGCCGCTGGAGAACCAGGTGTCGAGGGTATCTAAATCGCGCGTTAGTTCGTTGGTTCCGTAGACTGCGAGCGCGATGTCGAGCGCCTCTTCTTCGCTCTCGGCGACGACTTCGCGGCCGTCAGGCGTGTACCAGACCGGCAGTTGGTGCCCCCACCAGAGCTGGCGAGAGATGTTCCAATCGCGAATGTTCTCCAGCCAGTGATCGTACGTGCGCCCATGGCGCTCGGGCACGAACCGGACGCGACCGTCGCGATACGCGTCCAACGCCGGCTTTGCCAGCGGCGCCATCTTGACGAACCACTGCAGAGAAAGTAACGGCTCGACCACGTCGCCGCTGCGTTCGCTCGTCGCAACCGAATGCCGATGCGGCTGCGCCTCGAGAAGCACGCCGCAGCGTTCCAAGTCGGTGACGATTCGTTCGCGCGCCTCGAAGCGATCGAGCCCTGCGTATGGGCCGACATTGACGCCGGTGCCGGCGATTCGAGCGTCGAGCCCGATAACCGACGGCATTTCCAAGCCATGCCGCAAGCCGATCTCGTAATCGACTTGGTCGTGCGCCGGCGTTACCTTGACGGCTCCGGTGCCGAACCCCATGTCGACGGCTTCGTCGGCCACGATCGGAATCGCCCGGTCGAAGAGCGGCGGCAACCAGACGCTCCGCCCGACGATGGCCGAGTAACGTGGGTCCTGCGGGTGAACTGCGATGGCTACGTCGGCGAGCATCGTCTCCGGCCTCGTGGTTGCGATCTCAATGCCGTCGCGGCGATCCTCGTTTGAAAATGGATAGCGAATGCGCCAGAGCGTGCCGTCGCGCTCGACGTACTCGAGCTCCGCGTCCGAAACGGTCGTTTTGCCCGTCGGATCCCAGTTCACCAGACGCGTTCCGCGATAGATCAACCCTTCGCGATAGAGCGTGACAAAAACCCGGCGCACCGCGGCGGAGAGGCCCTCGTCCATGGTGAAGCGCGACCGCTCCCAATCGGGCCCAAAGCCGAGCCGCCGAAACTGCGCGTCGATCTCGCCGCCATAAGTGCGCGACCATTCCCACGCACGCGCGATGAAGGCTTCCCGGCCGAGATCGTCCCGGCGGCGGCCTTCCTTCGCCAGGGCTTTGACGAGGACGGCCTCGGTGGCGATTGCGGCGTGATCCGTACCGGGTAGCCAGTCGGCATTGTCGCCCAGCATCCGGTGATAGCGCGTGAGCACGTCCATCGGTAGATACGTCGAACCATGCCCCAAATGTGCGCGCGCGGTTACGTTGGGTGGGGGCATGCAGATGATGAACGGCGGCCGCGCCGGATCGGGCTCTTCGTGAAAGTAGCCGTTGCGCTCCCATTGCTCGTACAGACGCGGCTCGACCGCCTGCGGATCGTAGTGCTTAGGGAGTTCCATCGGAGCCCCTGCGTTCCGCACGACGGGCAACGCCGCCTTTCAAATTCTGCGTAGGGGCTTAGGGGTCAGATTTGCCCCATCCTTCGACTGCGCTCAGGATGACAAACTGAAGCGGCGTCGTCCCGAAATTTACAATCGATTGTTGCGGTCACCCCAGACAAAGGGTGAGCCGCTTGTCATCCTGAGCGCAGTCGAAGGATGGCCCCTAGGCAGGCATGTCTTTCTTTTGTTCGTGGTAGATCAGCGCCGGCGCTTCCTTCTTCTCGATCACGTCTTTGTTGACGACGCACTTCTTAACGCCTTGGAGCGACGGGAGATCGTACATGACCTCGAGCATCGTCTCTTCGAGGATCGAGCGTAGCCCGCGGGCGCCGGTCTTACGGCTTTGAGCTTTGTGCGCAATCGCGACCAGCGCTTCTTTCGTGAACTGCAAGTCGACGCCGTCCATGCTGAGGATCTTTTGAAACTGACGAACGAGCGCGTTACGCGGTTCGGTGAGGATTCGGCGTAGCGCCAACTCGTCGAGCGCGTCGAGCGTCACGACGATCGGCAAACGACCGATGAACTCGGGAATCAACCCGAACTTGAGCAAATCCTCGGGCATCAGTTGCTGGAAGAGCTTCCCGACGTGCAGGTCGCGCTTACCCTCGGGGTTCGCGCGGAATCCCATGTTGTTGGCGGCGACGCGCGATTCGATGATACGCTCGAGCCCGTCGAAGGCTCCGCCGCAAATGAAAAGCACGTTGGTCGTATCGATCTGAATGAACTCTTGGTGCGGATGCTTGCGACCGCCCTGCGGCGGCACGTTGGCTGTCGTGCCTTCCAAGATTTTGAGCAGAGCCTGCTGCACGCCTTCGCCGGAGACATCGCGGGTGATTGACGGGTTCTCGCTCTTGCGTGCGATCTTGTCGATCTCGTCGATATAGACGATGCCCTTCTCCGCCCGCTTCACGTCGTAATCGGCGGCTTGGATGAGCTTGAGCAAGATGTTCTCTACGTCTTCGCCGACGTAGCCGGCTTCGGTCAACGATGTAGCATCCGCCATCGCTAAGGGGACGTCCAAAATCTTTGCGAGCGTCTGCGCCAGATAGGTTTTGCCGGAGCCGGTCGGGCCAACCAGCATGATGTTGGACTTTTGCAGCTCGACGTCGTCGGCGGCTGCGCCGGCATTAATCCGCTTATAGTGGTTGTAGACGGCGACGGCTAAAGATTTCTTCGCGCGTTCCTGCCCGATCACATATTGATTGAGGATGTGATTGATCTCTTTGGGCTTCGGAATGTTCCGAAGCTTCAGATTCTCGTCGACGTTCTTGTAGAGCTCCTCTTCGATGATCTCGTTGCAAAGCTCGATGCACTCGTCGCAAATATAAACGCCGGGCCCAGCAATGAGTTTGCGGACCTGCTCCTGCGACTTGCCGCAGAAACTACACTTTAGCTGACCCTTATCGTCTCCGAATCGGAACATCGCGCGCCCGGGGGCTCCTCCACTCCTTCTACGCCGGCACCGGCAAGCTCGTACGGTTTGAGATGATCTGGTCGATTATACCGTAATCCTTGGCCTCTTGGGCAGTCATATAGTAATCCCGCTCGATGTCTTTGAGAACCTGTTCGAGGGGCTTCTTGGTGGTTTCCTCATAAATTAGCGCCACGGTACGGCGGGTCGCGATAAGGTCCCGGGCCGCAATTTCGACATCGGTAGCCTGCCCGCCGATCTGCGAGACCCACGGCTGATGGATGACGACCTTGGAGTTCGGCAGGGCGAACCGCTTGCCAGGAGCGCCTCCCGTTAACAGAATCGAGCCCATCGACGCGGCGAACCCCATGCAGATGGTCGCTACGTCGGGCTTGATAAAGCGCATCGCATCGTAAACGGCCAGGCCCGCGGTAACGCTCCCGCCAGGGCTGTTCAAATACATATCAATATCTTTATCGGGGTCTTCCTTCTCCAAAAACAGCAGTTGAGCGATCACGAGGCTCGCGAGGTGGTCCTCGATAGCCCCACCCACGAAGACGATGCGGTCCTTGAGGAGCCTCGAAAAGATGTCGTACGCTCGTTCGCCGCGGGCCGTTTGCTCGACGACCATCGGTACTAAATGTTGCATTCTCACGTGGCTTAACTACGACGCCGGCGGCGGGGATTCTTCGTTTGGCACGACCTCGGCGTTATCAATTAGCAATTCGAGCGTCTTACTCCGCACGATGCCATCCATCAGAGAGAGTAAATTATTGCCCAGCGCCTTGCGTATTCGGGCGGCGGGCTGACCGTAGCGCCGCGAGAGAACCTCGAGTTCGGCGGCGATATCGCCCGGCGTCGCCGTAATCTTTTCTGCTTTGGCGATTTGCTCGATCAGCAGGGTCGTCTTTACTCGCGACTCGGCCTCGCCGCGATAACTCTCGCGTGGTTCCGCTTCGGTCTTCCCGATAGCCGCAGTCGTGGCGTCCTCCATCAAACGGTCGATTTCGCCCTCAACCATCGACGGCGGCAGTTCAAAATCGTGTTCCGCCAGCAGGCGTTCTAGTATCGTATTACCGATTATGCGGCGGGCGCGTCCCGTTGCGATGGCCGTAAGCCGCCGGTGTAAATCCGCTCGTAGCTCGTCGAGGGTCTGATTGTTCGAGACGGCTTTGGCGAGTTCGTCGTCGAGCGGCGGAAGCTCGAACTCTTTGAGATCGTGCAGATTCACGGCGAAGACGGCCGGCTTTCCGGCGACGGCCGCAGACGGATAGTCATCGGGAAAGCGAAGCTCGACGTTCTTGCTTTCACCCGGAGTCATGCCGACGATGCCGGCGACAAATCCCGGAACGAATCGGCCCTCGGAAAGCTCGACCGTCTGGCCAGCGGCCTGCCCCCCCTCAAAAGGCACCCCGTCGATCGTGCCCTCGTAGTCGATCGTGGCTACGTCGCCGAGCTGACCGGGACGTGAGACCGGGACGAGGATGGCCCGCTCTTTGGCCAGCGCCTGCAGACTCTGCTCGACATCGCCTTCGGTCACTTCGACCGGAGGGCCGCTGACTGAGATGCCCTTATAAGGCCGCAACTCGATGCTGGGACGCACTTCAACCGTCGCCTTCAAACGCGTCGGGCGCCCCTCGCTCTCTTCAATAACCTCCAGCTTCGGCCGGTCGACCGGGTCCAGATCGTGCTCGCGAACCGCCTTCGCGTACGCTTCGGGCACAACGTCCTCGACGGCTTGACTCGTAACGGTCTCACTACCGTAGGCCTGTTCAAAAATTTTCCGCGGCACCTTCCCCTTGCGGAACCCCGGCAGGCGGGCCTCCCTCACCAGCTTTCGAAAGGCACGATCCTCCGCCTCAGCAAGCTCCTGGCCGGTGATCGAGAATTCGAGTGCCACTTGGGTTGGGGCGAGGCGCGTCAATGTCGAGCTGGTCATAATGAGAAAATTAGCGGAAGACGAGATTCGAACTCGCGACCCTCGCCTTGGCAAGGCGATGCTCTACCACTGAGCTACTTCCGCGTCCGACCTCCTGGGGGGGACCCCGCCGGAATATGCCGGTGGGGGGCGCGCGGCACGTGGGCAAGCAGAGACTCGAACTCTGACGGGTCGCCCCACTGGATTCTAAGTCCAGCGCGTCTGCCAGTTCCGCCACTTGCCCGGCGACCCGATAGATAGAACGCGCCGGGTGCTTTTCCTCCTCGCACTCTAGCGCAGCGCTTCTCGCGCTTTATTTGGCGGGGGGCAGCATCCGCTTCGGCGGATGCTGCAGCGCAACGAACGGAGAGCCGCTGTAAAATGGCGGCGGGTAGCTGACTTGCTCGAGTTCAGAAAGCAGCGTTAGATTCTCTTTGCATGCGGGAGTCTTCAAACATTCTGGATCGGTCGGCACCGGGAGATCGAAAACGCCGCCCGAGCTCGTGACGTAAATCGGCTGCGATCCGTAGTTCGTAAACGAGAACTTCGGCTGTTGGCCGCTCGAGCCGGGCGTCGTCTTGGGAACGTACGCAATCTCGTTCCACGTCGCATACTCGGCGCCGCCGGACTTTGACGTCGTGCCGGCGACGTAAACGACCGCGTACTTCCAACTCTTGCTGGTTGTGGGCTGGGTGGAGTTAATGCTCACGACCGGCTCGGGCGCCGCTTGTGACGACGGGTAGGTCCATTCAGTGCTCTGCGCCAGCCCTTTGATGTTCGTCGTGTAGTTTCGAGCCGCCATCATGCCAAAATGAACGCCGGCCGCCCCTCCTACGCGATTGTGATAGAGCGTCGAGCCTGAATACTCTACCGTCGTCGTGTTATTCGAAGCGTTGTACGTAACGCTCGGGTCGCAACCGGAGCCTGATGCCGGACAGAACGCATTCTCATGCGTGCTCAGCGGAATATTTGAAGGGATGTCGGCGGTTACGTTGCCTTTAAAGATGATCTCGAAATCCGTTGGACACTTCTGTCCCGAATAGCAGGGATACGGCAGGATCTCATTCCACAGCTCCGCCGGCCGATTCCCTTTAGTTTTGTCATGATGCACGCTCGCCTGGCCCGTGACGTTGCCTATTGCGGGGACCTGTTGAGAGCTGTTGCATGCCACCGCAGTAATGACCGCTGCTGCTGCGACGAACGCGTACGAGGTTCGGATTAAAGTGCGCACGAACGATCTTCCCTCCGGTTAAAAAGCGCCCTGGCGTCGCACACCTGCATATTTCAAGGACGCTCGACTGTAGCAATAGTGGGCTAGGCGACTATCCTAGCACCTTAACGCTTGCTTAACAAGGTTGGTTATTCCCCCCTCTTGCCGCCGGCGAACTTGTGCTCCAAAATCGCCAATCTCGGCTCACCAACGCCTTGAATGCATTGCCTTCTCGCACCCAGCGCAGCGTCGCGGAAGAATATTTTCCGCTGAGCAAGACGGCCTCGCAATTCCGCGAGGCCATGTGAAGGCTGTTTCTCGTTACTCTGAGTCCGCAGTGGTTTTGCGGTGCCGGCGGTTGCGCGTACTCTGGGTTGGCCTCCCGCGGCGGTGGTGACGTCGACGCTCTCACCACGACGATCACCCAAACATCATGAATCCGACCGATAGTTCCCAGAGAAAATTCGGCCGGACGCACTTTGGCCTTTGACAAGGCTCCCTCAATGTACCCGTTGCGCCCAATCCTAACTGGCAACCGCTGCCCAAAGGAAAACCCCCGAAAACTTTGTTCCGGGGGTTTCGAGTTCTTACACCGCGAGGGACTTGAACCCCCAACCAAGTGATTAAGAGTCACCTGCTCTACCAATTGAGCTAGCGGTGCGTTTGTCAATTCTTCGGGGATGAAAAACGTGCGCCCTCCGGGACTCGAACCCGGGACCAACGGCTTAAAAGGCCGCTGCTCTACCAACTGAGCTAAAGGCGCTCACGTCGTTTTGGGGTGACTGACGAGGATCGAACTCGCAACCTCCGGTGCCACAGACCGGCGCTCTAACCTATTGAGCTACAGTCACCATACGAGAAGCTTCTTTCCTTTCGGTTGCCCAGCATTCACGCTTGAGCCGCGAAGCATCCTGCGCCCGGAGGGACTCGAACCCCCATCTTCGAGTTTAGAAGACTCGTGCCTTATCCTGTTAGACTACGGGCGCAAGTGGTCGGGACGACAGGAGTTGAACCTGCGGCCTTCCGGACCCAAACCGGACGCTCTACCAAGCTGAGCTACGTCCCGACGCCTGTGGCCATCGAAGGGTTTCCACCGTTCTCCGGCGGTGACAGTTCGCGCAGCGGACCTCACACTTCGCGATTTCTCGAACTATCCTCTGCCATGCCGCTCCCACCCGAACCAAAGTGCTAGTATCTGACTCTTTAATGCCCCTTACGTGATCGAACTCAAGGACACGCACAGTAACCCCGCGGCGATTGCGCGCCCGGTAGCGCGCGGTGTTTATGATGCGCCGCTGGTTATGAACTTTCTTGTTCCGGCGATAATGAGCCCTGCAGTATTCGCTCTGACATGCTCGGCAGCGGCAAGCGAGGCCGTTGCGATGTTTAAGCAAAATGTTCGAACGGAAGCAGCTGATGACAAACTCCACATTTCTTCATATTGAAGACCGTAGCACGCAAGAGTGCCAACAGTATTGCACTCGGAAAAGTCCTTGTTCAATATATTAAAACAAAAGAGAATGATAGCCGACGTACGTTGAGAGATCGCCTTGAAATGCATCGGCGGCAAGTAACGAAACCCCTTCGATCATCAAACCGGCGCGAACGGAGGCACGCGCGATCCGCGCGTTCGATCCCGGAACCAACGCCGTGCACCAAGACGCCCCGTACGTCCGTGTTAGCGAGAGCAGCGCATAAGCGAAGATCTGCACGAGATAGGCTTGCGACGCGCAGGCTAACGGCCCAATGCGGCCGTCGGGCCAGACGTAACCATACCCAATAAACTCTCCGCGCAGGAAAAACGCGTGCCCCGTGGCGTTGCGCGCGAACTGCTCGTGATCCGCGTCGCGCGTCGTACCGCGCGTCTGGGCGTCCAGGCCCCGCAAGCCGAAACCGTGCGACACGGGATCGACCCTATCGACCTCAAACCGGTAGTCGCCGGCGGCCATCTTCGCGAGCTCCTCCTCCCGCGGAATCGCGCCGGCGAGGCGCACGATCGGCTCGCGCAGCATCATGCGCTGCCGCAGACCCAGCACTAGGCTCCCGGCATCACCCGGGTCGACGCGCATCGTGCGCGCGCGATCGCCCGCATCGCCAAAAGCGTCGGCCAAAAGCTCGCCGCCCACACCGGTGCCGCGATACGAAGGCTCGACGAAGATATCGCCCAGGTATCGCTCGTCCTCAGAGTCGTGCGCAACGGCGATTCCCACGCTTTCGCCGGCGTCGCGCGCGACCCAGACGGTCCCGCGCTCTGCGGAGGCTACCGCCAGCCGGATCGCCGCGTCGTCGCAGTTTCGCCGTCGCTGGAGCGATCGAACCTCATCGGCGCCCGCAAGTCCGATCGCAAGATCAGACACGGTTGCGCAACGCTGCGAGCAATGCATCTGCAGCGCGACGCCGGTGGCTGACGGCGTTCTTCTCCTTTTCGGTCAGGGCGGCGAAGCTGCGGCCGGACGGCGGGTGGAAGAACAAAGGATCGTAGCCAAAACCGCCCGCCCCGCTTTCGACCTCTAAGAGGTAACCGGTCACCTGACCGGTCGCGATGATCGGCTCTCGGCCCGGTTCGATGAAGGCCAGCGCGCAGACAAACCGCGCCGCGCGACGGTAGGGTGGGACACCCCGCACTTCCGCCAGCAGCGCCGCGCGGCGCTCCGGCCATCCGATATCCGCTCCGCCGTAGCGGGCCGAGTAGATGCCGGGCTTGCCCTCGAGCGCATCGACCTCTAAGCCGCTGTCGTCGGCGAGCACCATTCCCTCAATGCCCCGTTCCCGTAGCGTCGCCGCGAGCGCCCGTGCCTTGATAAGCGCATTGCCGGCATAGGTGTCGGCATCCTCAACGACGGCGGCGTACTTCCGCGGCTTTGCGAGTTCGAGCGGGCTCCCCGAAAAAATCGCCCGCAGTTCGTGAAGCTTTCCCGCGTTCTGCGTAGCGACGTAGGTCTTCACGAGCCGAGCCGCAAGACGGCCATGAACGCCTCCTGTGGCAGCTCGACCTTGCCGACGCGCTTCATCCGCTCTTTGCCGACTTTTTGTTTCTCGAGAAGTTTGCGCTTACGCGAGATATCGCCGCCATAGCACTTCGATAGCACGTTTTTGCGCATCGCCGTGACCGTTTCGCGCGCGACGATCTTTCCCCCGATCGCCGCCTGGATCGGTACCTCGAACATCTGGCGCGGAATCAGTTCCTTGAGCTTCTCAGCCATCGCGCGTCCGCGGGCAATAGCTTTGTCGCGCGCGACGATAAACGAGAGCGCGTCCACCACCTCGCCATTGAGAAAAATCTCGAGCTTCGCGAGATCGCCCTCGCGATAACCGATCACCTCATAATCCAGCGAGGCGTATCCCTTGGTCCTCGATTTTAGCGCATCGAAGAAATCGACGATTACCTCGATCAGCGGCATTTCGTAGGTCATGATCACGCGGCCGTCGTGCAAATACTCCATGTTGTCCAGCGTCCCGCGCCGGCCTTGCGTTATCTCCATGATGGCGCCGACGTACTCCGGCGGCGAGATGATCGTCGCCTTGACGTACGGCTCCTCGATCGAGGCGATCGTCGTCGGCGGCGGGAGCTTCGACGGATTATCGACCATCAGCTCGCTGCCGTCGCTGCGCACGACGCGGAAAAGCACCGACGGCGCGGTTGCGATCAGGTCCAGGCTGTAGTTGCGCTCCAGCCGCTCTTGCACGATCTCCATGTGCAACAGGCCCAAGAAACCGCAGCGAAAGCCGAATCCCAACGCCACGGAGCTCTCGGGTTCGTACAGCAGCGCGGCATCGTTGAGCTTGAGCTTTTCGAGCGCGTCGCGCAGCGCGTCGTATTGCCCCTCATTTGGATAGAGGCCGCAGTAGACCATCGGCACCGCTTTTCGATAGCCGGCCAGGGCTATGTGAGCCGGATTGGTCGTCGACGTAATCGTATCGCCGACGTCGATCTCGCCCAACGATTTGATGTTGCCGATGACGTAGCCGACGCTGCCGAGCTCGAGCGACTTCGTTGGGCGCATCTGGGGCGCGAAGATGCCGACCTCCGTGCATTCGAAGACGCGCTGGTGCGCCATCGACATAAAGCGAGTGCCGGCTTCCAGACTCCCGTCCACGACGCGGACGTAGCTGACCACGCCCCGATACGGGTCGAACTGTGCGTTGAAGACCAGCGCGCGCAGGAGATCGCGATGGCCTTTCGGCGGCGGAATTCGATGGACGATCGCTTCCAGGATCTCTTCGATGCCGACCCCGTTCTTAGCGCTTGCCAAAATGCATTCGCGGCGTTCCATCACCAGCAACTCTTCGATCTCGCCCATCACGCGCTCCGGATCGGCGGCCGGCAAATCGATCTTGTTGATGACCGGAATGATCGTGAGATCGTGCTCGAGCGCCAGGTGATAGTTGGCCAGCGTCTGCGCCTCGATGCCCTGGGCAGCATCGATAATCAGGACGGCCCCTTCGCAGGCCGCCAGCGATCGCGAGACTTCGTACGAGAAATCAACGTGCCCCGGCGTATCGATCAGGTTGAGCTGATATTGCTCGCCATTGAGTGCTTTATAGTTAAGGGTAACCGGGTGCATGCGAATCGTAATGCCGCGCTCGCGCTCGAGGTCCATTGCGTCGAGTGCCTGCTCTTCGAGGTCGCGCGAGGCGACGGTGCGGGTGATCTCGAGCAGCCGGTCGGAGAGGGTCGTCTTGCCGTGGTCGATATGCGCAATGATGCAAAAGTTGCGAACGTTGCTCGCGACTTCGATACGATGTGGGCGATCGGTTTTAAGAGGCAAGTTGGAAAGCTTAGAAAACCTGTATGCAGCTATCGAAGGCGAGATGCCCGAGCGCCGGACGAACGAGAAGCTGCAAAGCGAGGAACAAAATCAGAAACGCAAGATCGAGCCCCCCGACGGGTGGGATTATCCGGCGGATCGGGATCAGCACCGGCTCGATGATCGACGCCAGGTAGTAGATCCACCGCCCGCGGCGCAAATCGGGAAACCATGACGTAATCGCATACACGAAGAGCAGCATCGTGTAAATGGTGACGACCCACTGCAGCCCCTGTGCTAAATCGCAAACGAGCAAGTTCACGTTCGGCCCGTTCTACGAAGCCGCAACGCGAGCCCGCTCGATTGCTTCGAGCTCCTCGGGCGATGCTTGGACCGTCGGTTTGAAAGCCGTCACCGGTTTTCCGAAGGTGCGCGTGCCGTCGCGGGAATAGATGCTCGTCACAACTACGCCGTCGCCCTGGCGATTGAGCAACGCCAGAGCGTATGACAGGCCGGACTCGCTATCCGTGAAGGCGTCGTATCGCACGAAGCCGCAGCGCGAGAGATCGGTAGCGGCGAGCGCCTCGAGGCACCCCAGTCTCGCGGCGTCGCTGTCCAGGGCCGCACGCAACGAAGCATCACTACTCTCGAGCGCCGCGAGGCGCCCGGCGGCCCCGCCGGCGCCTCCTGAAATCAGACCGTCGTGCAGCTCGAGCAACGAGCCGGCACGCCGCAGCGCGGGGCGCACGACGGTGGCGTGATAGAGCGCAAGCGCCAGCAGGGCGCCTGCTAGGGCTACGACGGCCGCATAGATAGTTTGAAACTCCTGCATAATTAAGCGTCTAAAGACCACGACGAGAGTCAGGTGGATCACGGCACCCGTAAGGGCTCGCTTACCGTTGCTACCTTCCGGTTCTGGCGGGGTTCACAAGGTTACGCCGCGTGAAGCCCAACTCCCATCATGGCCAGGCAATGATAGCATACGCCCGGCGAGCGCGAGGAAGCTGCCTTGCCGTCGCCAACGATGCTTGGATGGTTCGGACGTTGTTGGCGGCAGGCATCATAGTGATAGCATCTACGGCGTGGTTACACCTTGAAAGCAACGACATTGTCGCAGGTCACGCCATTCCGAAGGTATTCATGGCGCGCCAATGCGGTGGCACAACCCGCTCGCCGTCGCTGGCCGGGAGTGGGGCGCCGCGCGGCACGGCTTCGTTCGCCCTCATCATGCATGACGCAGACGCT
>JBEKMH010000049.1:0-2964 GCA_050008615.1 Candidatus Cybelea sp. | reverse complement strand
CCGGACAACCTGCTCGACGTCGAGGTCGTTCCGCTCGGCGACGACGAAGCCGCGCGAAAAGAGAACGATCCGCTCTGCTATGAAGCTGCCAAGTTCCTCATCGAGACAAACTATGCGTCGACCGCCGCGCTGCAATCCCGCTTCTCGATCGGCCACCCGCGCGCAATGCGATTGATGAAGCAACTCGAGGATTTCAAAATCGTCGGCCAGCACGAGGGAACCAAGCCCCGCAAGATCCTTATCGGGCTTGCGGACCTGGAGATCGTGGCGCCCCGACTGGGCAAGACGGAAGAAGCGCAGCAAGATCTCTTTGCGAGCAGTGAATAGGGTGAGCCGCCTTTCAGCCGTCGCGTTCTGCTTCGCGCTCGCGCTCATTGCGTTCGGTGCGTTCGTCGAGCTGGGCAACTCCGTGGTGACGCACGGCGAGCCGGGCGTTTTCGTTCCGTGGGAGCGCTCGTTGTTCGACCATTCGACTCTTGTCGCATGGTGGCTGACCTGGGCGTGCTACCCTGCTGTCCTTGTACCTATCAGCATCGTCGTCCTGGCCCTGGCATGGCGCTTTTCGGAATGGAGAGTACGCCTGATCCTCAGCGTCGCTTCATTGCTGATCTCGTGGCGGGCCGCGGACTACTTTCAGCATGTCTTCGAACGCGCTCGGCCGGTCGACTGGGTCGTGAAGCACGAAACGACGTTCTCCTATCCGAGCTCGCACGCCGCGATCGCAATGGGATTCTACGCGCTCTTAGCGCTGATGATCTTCGCTTCCGATTTGCCGAAGACGACTCGTAACGTCGCCGCCGCCTTGCTTGTGCTCCTGGCGCTAGCGATCTGCTGGTCGCGACTCGCGCTCGGCGCGCACTACATCACCGATCTGGTCGGCGGCACGCTGCTGGGCATGGTCGTCGCATGCCTTGTGCTCGGCGTCCTGGCTGGGGGCGCCCTTGGTGGCGTTGGGGGTCGCGTCTCCAGCGCGGCAGAATAGGAGCCCAATGGCCTTCGCCGACCCAATGATGGTTGAAATCGAGCGCAAGCTCGATGCCGGCATTCCGCTTTCCATGGACGACGGGCTCGCGCTCTATCGCACCTGGGATATCCATACGCTCGGACGGCTCGCCCGCAAGCAGAAGGAGCGCAAGAGCGGCAAGAAAGTTTTCTACGTCCTCAACCGCTACATCAACTCGACAAATGTCTGCTTTGCCGGATGCACCTTCTGCTCGTTTGCTGCCGACGAGTTCAAGGAGCCGCAGCGCGTCTTTCGCATGACCGCCGATCAGGTCTTCGCCAAAGCCGTCGAGACCGGAACAAACTTCAACCAGATCCACATCGTCGGCGGCCACGATCCGCGACAGCTCTCGCTCGACTACTGGTTGCCCTTGATGCGCCGCTTCAAGGCCCAACTGCCGCACGTTCAACTCTCACTCTTCACCGCCGCCGAGATCGAATACATGGCCAAGCGGCATCGCATGCCGTTTCCGCAGATCGTTACGGAGCTAAAGAGCGCCGGGCTCGATAACGTCAACGGCGGCGCCGCGGAGATCTTCGCCGAACCGACCCGCGGCAAAATTTGTCCGAACAAGGTCTCGGCGTCGAACTGGCTGCTCCTGCACGAAGAGCTTCACCGCCAAGGCGTCGCCAGCAATGCGACCATGCTTTACGGGCATATCGAGTCGCTCGAAGACCGCGTCGACCATTTGATCCGGCTGCGTGAATCACAAGAACGCTCGCCCGGGTTCAACGCTTTCATTCCGCTCGCGTTTCATCCCGACGGCAACGAGCTCTCGTACTGCGGCTGGACCACGGGCCTCGACGACATTCGCACCTTTGCCGTCGCGCGACTGATGCTCAACAACTTCGATCACATCAAGGCCTACTGGATGATTCAAGGATTGAAGGTATGCCAGGTCGCGCTCGAGTTCGGCGCCGACGACATGGACGGCACGCACGGGTCGACCGATGCGGAGATGATCTATCATTCGGCCGGAACCCAATCCGGGCAGTACGTTGACGACCGCGAGTTTCGCCGCTTGATCGAAGAGGCCGGCTACGTTCCGGTCCGTCGCAACTCGACGTACGACGAGTTCCCCTGGGACTGGGCCCCCTTGGTCCCCGCTGCGTCAGCGACTTTGTCATGCTGAGCCCTTCGTCCCTCGACTCCGCTCAGGATGACATTACTTCGCTCAGGACAGGCTCCGTCGAAGCGTGATACTTCGCTGCGGCCGGATCAAATACACGAACGACCTCCCGATCTACGCGGCGTTTGACGCCGGCGTGATCGAGTACCCAGGCACGCTCCATGCCGACGTTCCGGCGCGGCTCAACGCGATGCTGTTGCACGACGAACTCGACTTGAGCCCGATCAGCGCGTTCACGTGGGCGGCGGACTGGGAACGGCTCGTGCTCCTGCCCGATCTGTGCATCGGCGCGCGCGACGAGGTGGTCTCCGTCGTTCTCATCTCAGCCGTGCCGCCGCAACAGCTCGACGGCGTGCCGGTCTACGTTTCCGAAGAATCCGCGAGCGGCCGCTATTTGCTGCGCGTGATCTTGGAGCGCCGTTTCGGTCTGCGGCCGCGCTACTTTCCCGAACCCGAACCGTTGCAGCGGGCGCGTTTCGGCGAGCCGACGCTGCTCATCGGCGACTCCGCGATCGACGCGATCGAGCGTTTTCCCGCGGACCACGTTTACGATCTTGGAAAGCTTTGGCACGAATGGACGGGACTACAGACGGTCTTCGCTGTCTGGGCCGCGCGCCGCGACGTCTACGAGCGCGACCCAGCCGGCGTTGCGGCCTGCATGCACGCCCTGACCGACTCGTACACCTGGTCGCGCGCTCACCAGCGCGACGTCGTCGCTCGCGCGCAAGCGATCATCGCGCGCCCCGCGGGCTTCTACGAAAACTACTACGGCAAGCTGAACTTCTCGTTTCACGTCGCCGCGCAGAACGGCCTGGCGTCATTCTGTCGCGAG
>JBEKMH010000048.1:0-3062 GCA_050008615.1 Candidatus Cybelea sp. | reverse complement strand
CCGTCCGGAATCAATGGCGAACTGGTCCAACGCCCATCGTCAAGGCTATGGCCGCCACTCGTGACGGTGTGCGGATCTTGATCCATATTTTGCCAGACGATCGCCTGACCCGGTTTGACGTGCACTACGGCGGGGATGAACGTGTGATCGTGGATTGCAACGTGGACGGCCGGGAGGGTCGCTCCTCGAGCCAACGCTGAGCCGAGGAGCAACACCAGACCGAGCAACGTGACGCGCCTCCTCATCGGTTGAACACGTTTGCAGCAAGGTCTGCGCTAGGACGCTGATCGACGAACGCCACGGGCGGGCAGTTGACGACGAAGGCGGATCCATACGCGGCGCCTCCGGGCCCCGTGATATCACCGTCACCAACGAGATTGAGAATCTGATTCTCATCGGTTTGCCGCACGTTCTTGCCGGCAGCGACTGCATCTTTGGTCCATACGCCGAGCTGGACGTCCCAGAGCGGGCTGTACGCGTTCGCGTGGCGCGGATCGTCAAGCGATGGGAAATCGCCTTGGACGTTCATCGGCGAGCCCAGCGTCGCCGCGTTTGCAAGCGTGGCATCTTCCCCCAGGTTACCGTTTAAGCCGAGAAACATCAGGCCTTGGCCGGTGTCGGGCGACGTGACGCCGTTGACGAACACGAAGATGCGTTCGCGCGCGGAGCCGAGATTGTCGTCGCCGTTTGCGAATGACGCGCGAGCCAAGAGCGGCACGTAGGTGGCGCGCTCGACTGCAGCCGCGCCGGGATCCGAAGCTTCCGTGCTCAGATAAACGATCGGCTGGCCGGAATCAAACCCGCGCGCCAGCAGCATCGTCGCTTCGGGTCCGTCGTCGTCCTGCACCGTGTCCATCGCGAGCACGCGATCGGCCGTGTTAGTGTGATGGATCACGTCGAACGGACCGTTGCCCGTCGCGATGATCGGCATGTTGTAAATAATGTTCGATCCCGCAATCCGCACGAACGGCGAGTAGTGCGCGTCGCCGACGGCGCCCGGCGCGGCCGCGACCGGCGGGAAGCCGGTTGCCGAAGGACGGTACGCCCGCGTTGGGCTGAAATCTGGCGCGCCTTCAAAGTGCACGATCGCTTCGTTGTTGAACTTTCCAGTTGGTTTGCCGAGCGTCACCGTCTGCACGCACTCAGGGCAGTTGATTGCCATGTTCACGAGCTTGGGCGCATAGAGCGCGTTGAGGTCGTGCGCGATCCCATAATCCGAAACGTCCGTGATAATGTACCAGACAGTCTCGCCGTTCGCAACGCCGCGGTGGATTGGGATAACCACCGTGCCCGCTTTGAGGTCGACGTCGCGAGCGCTCTTGAGAACAAGGTGGTCCGAAGAGAGGTACGGCGTTTGCCCGGAGCCGGCAAACATGGCACGCGCATGGTTCAGCGCGGCAAATACTACTAAAGCGGCTATAACCGCGCCGCCCAATGTAAGCCAGATTACTTTTTTGTTCATTGATCTCTCGCTTGCACGGCAAAAGTGCCGTTAAAAAGATTATAGTGATTCAACGCGTTGTGCGGTATCGTGAAGTTTGGGGATAAGTATTTGCATTTGCTGTTACCCTCTGCGCGGGCGTAGGACTTTCGCAAGCAGCTCCGACCGATTTCTCGATTCCGTTTTGTCGAGCATGCTCTTGATATGGTCTTGTACAGTTGACGAAGTGATCTGCATTTTATCAGCGATCTCGTTCAGGGTCGCCCCGTCCAGGAGCAGCGCTAGCGCCTCAAGTTCGCGCGGCGACAGCCTGAATGAGCGAGCCGCCTTGCCGAATACTTCGCCGCCTGCAGGGCGCTCGAGTAAAACGCCGACGAATGGTCTAGAGACGCCAAGGAGCGGTTGTGCACGAACGGTGAGAAACGAAACCGGGTGAGACACCCCCATTCGCTCGCGCGCGGGATCGGACGTCCACGCTACAATAATCTCGCGTACCGCTTGTTCTATGATTGTCGGCAGGCGCCGCCGGAGCCCCAGATGATTCGCGGCGGTTGTTGTGCTGTGCCCTTCCGAGCCCCAGGTGAGCACCAGATCGAGCTCTCGATCCAGAACGTGCATTACCGAGGCTCCAAGTCGACGCACAGCGATGCTTCGGGCAGATCGTCGGCGATGCTAAGGCCGGTAAGTCGATCTGTCGACGAGTCCAGCGCTAAGGCAAGCGCGTGAATCTCCACTGACGCGAACGGCCCGAGAGCCTCCGTGCGCAGCAAGCTCAGTATTCCAAACTCCCTGCGCCTGTTGGCGAATACCAAGGTAATGCCGCGCACGTACGGCTCATGGAGCCCCGTAAGCGTCGGGCCCGATTTCGTAGGTTCGCGTTGGAGGAGAAATTCTTCTCGGAGGTCCTCGAACTCTGCGCGTCTATCACCTTCTCTCTGCAGCGACGACAGCAGTTCGTCAGGCCACCCACCGCCGCTGAAGCGTGCGAAACTCCAGTGAGAAACGCAGACGACGCTCGGTATTTCGGCGATGAGTTCTCGTGCTGGATCGCCCTCTGCAAGGGTGCCTATCGCGGCCAAATCTGACGGCTCAATCGCGATAGGCATGATAGGCTGCCCTCGTGAAGCTCTGAGGAACGAACTGGCCCGGGCGGAGCGTCTTGCGAAGGCTCGTTCGCCTTACGGCAGAGGCCTCAGCAAGTTGACGTCTCAGTTCGGCCTTGGCGGTAGCAAAATCACTTTGGTATCGCTTCTCGCGCATCATTGCGGCCACCGCGAGGGTCCCGGTTATCCATCCGGCCGAGATATCGCTGGGATAGTGCACGCCCAGAATAATCCGGTTCTCAGCGAAGGCCCGAGCCTGCGCGAAAATGACGTAGCGCTTTTCGGGCATCATTTCCGAAAGGATGATCGCCGCTGAGGCTGCGAAGGCCGCATGACCGCTTGGATAAGAATCGTCCTTGTCGCGCGCGTACGGCGGGCGCGGGCGCCGCCAATGGAGCTTTGCCGCGTCGACGAGTTTCTCCACGTCGGATTCTACGCGCGCGAAAAAAGCCGATAATAGGGGGAAGCGTTCGGGAGTGAACCCCGTGCCCAGGGAAGGCGCGAAGAAGAACACGCTA
>JBEKMH010000047.1:0-3768 GCA_050008615.1 Candidatus Cybelea sp. | reverse complement strand
GGAAACATTGTCTGACTGAAGATTGGTCACGTAGAGGAACTTGCCCTTAGGATCAAGGACCGCACCCCAAGGCACGCTGCCCGTCGCCGACGACCCGGCCAGTGGTGACAGGCTTCCGTTGGCCTTGATGGTGTAGGCGGAAATATTGTTGCCAAAGGCGTTCGGCACGTACGCGAAGCCAACGATGCGCGAGTCGGGCCGCCCAAGGGGCATCGGTGGAATCGGCGCGATTGGTGAGGGGGTCCCGCCGCCGCTGCACCCCGTAAGCAGCAGGCAACAAATGAAGAATCCAGTGAGTCGCGTAGAGTAGCCTCGCATTTTTGCTCCCTCCAAGGCCGTTCTGGGCGTGCCGGCGGCCACTGTGTTGAGTGCTTGATGCGCGAATCGTCCCACCGATTTGTGACGGCCGTAACCTACAAGCACCCATACAACTGGGCGTCCGCGTGGGTGAGGATGCTACAAGAGGGCCTCGAACTATGGCAGCGCGATGGAAAACCGCGGGCGGGCACCAGGCTCGCCGGACTTCGGGATGCGCTTGCGCCAATACCGACTGGCCGCTGGGCTTTCGCAAGAGGCACTCGCCGAGCTTGCCCGGATGAGCGCCCAAGGAGTCAGCGCACTCGAGCGCGGTTATCGACGCACGCCCCAGCGCGAAACGCTCGCGCTCCTCGCTAGTGCGCTAACGCTCAACAAAGAGCAACGCCAAGAGTTCGAGACGTGTGCCGCCCGTTCGGTGTTGCTGGGCCGCGGGGCCTCGGTCACGGTAGGCCCGTGGCCCGAGACCGCAATCCCAAACCTTCCGCCTGCGCTGAACAGTTTCGTTGGGCGAGAAGCCGAGTTAGAAGAGATTCGGACGCTGGTGCGCGAGCAGCGGATGGTCACACTGACCGGCGCGGGCGGAATCGGAAAAACGCGCACGGCGACGCAGATCGCGCGGGAACTCCGCGATGGTGGAGACGGTGCGGTTTGCTTCGTCTCATTCACTCCCATCCGTGATCCGTCGCTCGTCGCGGCGACGATAGCGTCCACCCTTGGCGTGCAAGAAATGCCAAACCGGCCGATGCTCGAGACGCTTCGCGCGTACCTCAGGAACAAATCGCTGCTGCTGATCCTCGATAACTTGGAGCATGTCATCGAGCAGGCCGCGGTCGTAGCAGAAACTCTGCTGGATGGCTGCCCGCGCGTGCGGATCCTGGCGACGAGCCGCGAACGACTCCGTGCCGCCGGCGAGCGCGCCTACCGATTGCAACCTCTGGCCGCGAACGATGCCGTCATCCTTTTTGCCCACCGGGCCTGCGCCGTCGATCACCGCTTTCCCGCGACCAACGAGAATGCTCCGGAAATCGAGCAGATCTGCCGGAGCGTCGATGGCATGCCTCTGGCAATCGAGCTCGCAGCGGCTCGCGTGAACGTGTTCTCAGTGAAAGCGCTCGCCGCAAAGTTGGAAGATCGGCTCGGTATTTTGATCGGCGGTGAGCGGACCGCCGACCCTCGAAGGCAGACGATGCGAGCCACGATAGAGTGGAGTTACAATCTGCTATCTTGGATGGAACAGCGCGTCTTCGAACGGCTGGCGATCTTCGCCGGCGGCTGCGCGCTCAACACCGCGACGGATGTTTGCGCGTGCGAGGGCGTCAGCGAGGATGATGTACCCGACTTGCTGGCGTCATTGGTCGACAAGTCGCTGGTCGTGGCGGATCTCGAAGGATACGAGCCCCGATATCACCTTTTCGAATCATTCCGCCAATATGCGCGCGAACGACTCGTCGCTCGGGGCGAAGTTCAGCTCATTGCTCGCCGCCACACTCTTGCCTACGTCGGCCTTGCCGAATCGCTTGTGGAAGTGCAGGAGTACGAGCCGGTGCACGTTTGGCAGTCGCGCAGTGCCGGCGAGGAGCACAATCTGCGCGCCGCACTTGAGTGGTCCTTGAGTGATCGAAATGACGTACTGCTGGGTCAGCGATTGGCAAGCACTGTGACGGCCTGGAAATCCATCGTCGCTAAAGACGGGCGGAGTTGGACTACCGCGGCGCTCAATCTCGCTCACGAAGAAACCCCGAAAGAGGTTCTAGCCGCGCTTCACTTTGCGCAATCGACTATAGCTGTTCAACACTTCCAGTACCACGCAGCGTTCGCGAGCGCGGAGGAAGCGGTGATGCTTTACCGCGAGGTCGGCGACTCGCTCGGTGTTATGCGCGCGCAGTGCGATTTGGGTGAGGCGCTGTCCTTCCTTGGACGACGCGAAGAGGCCCAAGAGGTCCTTGAAGAGGCTATGCGGCTCGCGCGTCAGCTAGGAGGCCGCTGTCGCGAGTCCCTCGCGATAGTCCTGCGGCGGCTCGCCGTTTCTACTAATGACGTGGCTGCTGCGCGCGGCTACATTGCTGAGGCGCTGCAAATTAGTGATGCGTTGGGCCAAGCCCCCTGCCTCGTGGCTCTCGCAGCATGCGAGTTTCGGGCGGGAAATGTCGATCTGGCGCTCAAACACGCGAGAGACGCACTAGTCATCACTCCGTCGGATAGCTACGCGAGAATGGTTGCACTCAACTGGCTTTCGCGCTATCTAGTGGAAGTGGCACGTTACGACGAAGCCAAGAAAAACTCGCACGAGCTACTCCTTCTGGCGCGTGAGCACCATGTGGACGTACAAGTTGCATGCGCCGTCGATCTTGCGACCTGCGTGGCGATACTGCGACCGCAAGAAGAAGCAGATCGCGCGCCCAGCGGTTACGCGAAAGCCGGGCAAGTCTTGGGCTTCGTTGACGCGCAGTTGGAGGCGCTGGCAACGGGACGCGACTTTATTGAGCAGCCACAATACGAGCGAATCCTGGCCGTGCTACGTTGCGCAATCGGTGTCGACGTTGTCGCCAACCTTATGGAAGAGGGTGCGGCAATGACTCAGGAGCAGGCTATCGAGACGGCACTGGCGCTTTGAGTTACGGCTGCCCCCGCATGATCGCGGCTTGGTCCGTGCTGGTCATGGCGATGGTCCCCGCTGATTGCAGCAGGCTCCTAAGCTCCCGATGGGCGCGAGGGATGACGGAAGGCGGTCAACTTCACCGATAAACACGCCGTAGCCGTCTCGCAATCGCGAGCCAAGCTTGATAACTGCGTGATCACTGAAGTCTCCAAGATCAAGATCCTTCGTATTGATCTGGCGCGGAGATTGAGTGTATCCGAGACGACGAAGCAGGTCCGTAGCATCCGCAACGCTGCGAATGGAGCGTATATCAGTGAGGTGTAGCTCCAACTTGGATTCCTCTGCCAACGGTGCTGCGTGGGGGACTCAGGGCCTACGAGTCTTGTCTTGGTCCAACTCACCGGATACGAGCGGCATTGCGAGGCGCATTGGCTGTACGCTGAGCACGACGCGATATTAGGTGAGCCCTCCAGATACCAGCGCCAGCGTTTCGGCTTTCACTTTCCCCAAAGCATTTGAGCAGGGAATGCAACTCGAAAACGCTGTCATTGGTAACGCGGAGGGAAAGTGAGCGGCGACGAACGGAGACCGTGCCGAGCTTGAGCGCACGATCAGGCGGCTGACGCTCGTGAGTCGCTCTGTCATAAAAAGACTCAACGCCGCGCTCAAGTCAACGCAAGAGCGAGGGCAGGTCGATAGGCAAGTGCTGCGCGACGGCGTGAATCTCGAGCCTGGTTTGATCGAGGCCAATCGCTGGCATCCCCGGGAAAGCGGACGCCGGCGCAGAAGCAAGCCCTCGATGTCTATCTCACGATACAGAGCGCCTCAAATACTGCGCGCACTACCGGTTG
>JBEKMH010000046.1:0-3594 GCA_050008615.1 Candidatus Cybelea sp. | reverse complement strand
GAGTTTGTGGATGCGCCGGTAAGCGGTGGCCCGCTTCGCGCCGCCGACGGCACGCTGACGATCATGGTCGGGGCGTCGGCCGTCGCGTTCGAGCGCGCGAAGCCCGTGCTCGACGCGATGGGGGCTCCGCATCACTTGGGCCCGGTCGGCATGGGTGAGACCGTCAAACTGGTTAACCAGATCATCATCGCAAACGTGATGATCGCAAACGTGGAAGGGCTCGTCTTTGCAAGAGAGGCAGGCGCGGACCTCGCAGAAGTCTGCGCGGTGCTCGCTTCGGCAACGGGCTCAAACTACGTTCTCGAAAAGTGGCTGCCCAGAACCTGGCTGGCCGGCACGTTCGAGGGCGGCTTTGCGCTGGATCTGCTGCGCAAAGACGTCGCGGCTGCGCTCGACGCGGCTCGGGCCGCAAAACTACCGATGCCGGCCACGGGACTGGCATACCAACTCTATACCAGCCGTAGCGCTAAGGGAGATGGCGCGCTGGATTACAGCGCGATCGCAAAAGCTTATGACAGTAATCCAGGAGCTTAAGCCGCCGCGGGGCACCTCGATCAAGGGCCCGGATCTCAACAAGAAAATCCTGGTCGTGGACGACGAGTCCGCGATCCTACAGACCCTGCGCTTCAATCTCGAACGCAGCGGTTACGCGGTCGTTACCGCCGGCGACGGTCGCACCGCCATTGCAATGGCCCAGCGCGAGCAGCCGGATCTGATCGTGCTCGACATCATGTTGCCGGTGCTCGATGGGGTCGAAGCCTGCAAAGAGATTCGCAAGTTTAGTCCCGTGCCGATCATCATGCTGACCGCGAAGGATCAGGAGATCGACAAGGTTTTGGCGCTCGAGTTGGGCGCCGACGACTACGTTACCAAGCCGTTTGCCCTCCACGAGTTTCTCGCCCGCGTGAAGGCGCGATTGCGCCGCCAAAACTCCGTGGCCCCAGGACACGACGAGGCGATCGCTCTCGGCGAGATCGTTCTCGATCCTTCGCGTCAACAGCTGACGGTTAGAGGGAAGGGCGTGGCTCTTGCCCCCAAGGAGTTCGGGCTGCTTCGCGTGCTCATGGAGAATCACGGTCGCGTGGTCACGCGACAAACGCTGCTCGACAAAGTCTGGGGCTACGATTTCGAGGGCGAGCAGCAAACCGTCAGCGTTCATATTCGCTGGCTCCGCGAAAAGATCGAGGAAGACTCACGCGCGCCGCGTCACATTCTAACCGTGCGCAGCCGCGGCTATATGTTTAAAGCTTGACGCCGGCGGAATGGGCGGTGCTGGCGTTGGCTGCCGGCATCGTCGCCGGACTGACGCTCGGACGACTTCGCGCCGTGCGTCATGAGCCACTGCCGGGAGCTGCGCCACCGCCGGCGCAGCAGGCGCCCGCGCTTCCCGTGAGGGTCGAAAGCACGTTCGCGCCGTTGGTGCGAGCCTTGCCGCTCGGCGTCATTATCGTCAACCGCGCGTGCCACGTGGAGTTTGCCAACGCCGCGGCCGGAGCGATATTCGGTTTCGATCCGGAGCGCGCGATCGGGCTGCACATCATCGAGGCGGTTCCCAACGTCGAGTTGGAGCGGCGAATCGCCGACGCGCTGCGGGGTGAAGGCTCCGTAGCCCCACTCATGCTCACCCGAGCCCGGGTCGCACGAACCTATCGCGTTTCGGTCTATCCGTTGACCGACGAGAATCAGGAATCGAGCCGCGTCGTGGTCATCTCCGACGATCAGACGGCTCTGGTCCGGCTCGACCGTGCGCGCAAAGAGTTTCTCTCCAACGTCTCGCACGAGTTACGAACGCCGCTCTCTTCAATCAAGTTGATGTTGGAGACGGTGCTCGAGGCGCCCGAATCGGAGGCGCGCGAACTCTTCGTGCCGCAGGCTCTGGCACAGGTCGACCGGTTGACGGCGCTCGTCGGACAGCTGCTCGAACAGGCGCGTGCCGAGTCCGGGCAGTTGAAGCTCGCACTGCGGGACGTCGATTTGGAAGAGGTCGCCCGCCCGATTGTGTCCTCCTTCGAGCAACATGCATCGAACAAAGGCGTCTCGCTCGAGCTGGCGGCGCTGCGCCCGGTTCGCGTCGAAGCAGATCCCGACCGGTTGGCGCAAGTCTTCGTCAATCTGATCGACAACGCGCTGCGTCATACGGCCGAGGGGGGTCGCATTCGCGTCGAGATCGACGCGCGAGACAGCGACGCGGTACTGCGCGTGCGCGACACCGGAGAGGGAATTCCGTATCGCGACCTTCCCCATATCTTCGAGCGTTTTTATGTGGTGGACCGGTCGCGAAACCGCGGTTCCGGCGGCGCAGGCCTGGGGCTGGCGATCGTCAAGGGAATCGTCGACGCTCACGGCGGCGCGATTTCGGCAGAATCCATGCTCGGGCGCGGCACGGCATTTACGATTCGTTTGCCGATCATGCGCATCAAGCGTTAAGAGGTTCCCGTCTCGGCGGGCGACGAACAAGCCCACGCGATGTTCGCCGATACTGCCGAGCCGGCCAAAATCTCTACCGGAACGAAGCTCAACGTCGAGAGTCTGGACGTTTACTACGGGGCGTTTCAAGCGATCAAGAACGCGTCACTCGCCGTGCCGGTGAACCAGGTGATGGCGTTGATTGGCCCGTCGGGGTGCGGCAAGTCGACTTTCATCCGCGCGCTTAACCGGATGCACGACTTGACTCCGGGCGCTCGCGTCGAGGGACGGGTGTTGCTCGACAATCGGAACATCTACGCTCCGGAGATCGACCCCGTCACGATACGCTATCGCATCGGCATGGTTTTTCAGCGGCCGAACCCCTTTCCAAAGTCGATCTTCGATAACGTCGTGTACGGCCCGCGCATTCACGGGGAGACCAACAAAGAAACGCTGATGGAGATCTGCGAGCGCAGCCTTCGCCGGGCCGCGCTATGGGACGAGGTCAAGGACCGACTCGACCGCTCGGCGATGACGCTCTCGGGCGGCCAGCAACAGCGTCTTTGCATCGCCCGCTGCTTGGGCGTGGACCCTGAAGTGATTCTGATGGACGAGCCGGCGTCGGCCCTCGACCCAATCGCCACGAGCAAGATCGAAGACCTGATCGAAGCCTTGAAAAAGGAATATACGGTCGTAATCGTGACGCATTCGATGCAGCAGGCGGCGCGTATTAGCGACAAAACCGCTTTCTTTTTGATGGGAGAGCTGCTCGAAACCGATACGACCGCGACGATTTTCACCAAGCCGAAGGACAAGCGGACCGAGGACTACATAACCGGCCGATACGGATAAGGTTCTAACAATCCAACTTAAACTAACCTTAATAATCAGTCGCTAGACTCTATTTTACACGCTTACTTCCTCGCCTACTTAAGGAGAATCCCTGACCGTGTCACGTTCTCACGTTGGCCTTGGCCTTGGCCTTTTGGCGGCGGCAATCGTTCTGGGGAGCACGTCGTACGCGCTGGCGGAAACGCAGGCAACACCAGTAGCGCAGATGAGCTCCGCGGCAGATTTCGGTTCGCCTCCGTCGGGCCAGATTCCGATTCTCTACAACGACCATCACGTGTATAGCAAACCCGACGTGCTCAAGCAGGGGCGCGTCTTGGCGGCCTACGCCAAGGGCGG
>JBEKMH010000045.1:0-3954 GCA_050008615.1 Candidatus Cybelea sp. | reverse complement strand
CTCCGCTGACGCACGACTTCGCACTCACCCTGCCAAAATGGCGACAACTGATGGCACCGGTTGTCGCGCACCTCGCACAAGCGTTCCGCGGTTCGGTAGGGCGCGAACATCGGGTGGCCGTCGCACCTCGCACGGCATCCTCGCACCATGCAACGGTGGCGCACACGTCGGCGCAATCGCCGCTAAAGCTAACGCTGAAGGAGATCGCTGCCGCGACGGGGCTATCGCTCGTCGCGTGTTCGCGCATCCGATCGGGGGCGCGCCTTGCGCATCCGCGGCACTGGGATGCCTTGCTGGAACTAGCCGAGAGATAAATGCTACGGTGGAGGGAATGATGCCCCCGCTTTCCGCGGATAGCCCATGCCTATCTTCCTGATCGATGCCGATATTCGCTTTGCGGTCCGATGGTTCGGGGGTCGCGTTGCTGATCCCAAGTTGCACGACCGTACGGTTGTGCGTCATGCTTGGGATGAGGGCTCGACTATTGTCACAGCAAATGGTTCCGACTTCGTTCGATACATGCTGGAACACCAGAGGACGCACCCTTGCCAAGCTGACCACTGCCACGATCTCGCGGGCCTCATAGTCTTGCCAAACCACGAGTTTAGGGCGAAGCTAGCGTTCGATGCGGTTTCGCGACGGGGCTTGCGCGCGCGCGACACATGGTGACGCTAGATGACGTGTCAGATCACAACTTGTACATTAAATATCACGTGGACGGCACAACGGAGATGCGGCGCTTCCCTCTCTGTCCTTACCGCGAGGATGCTGACGAAAAGCCGCAATGGTACGATGCTGTGACTGCTGTTAAACGCACTTGACACTTTCGACCCAGGAAGTAAAACGCCGAGGGACCGCCGATTCGGCGAGGCAGCCGCCGCCGGTGGACCATGATTGCTTTTATCGCTGCCCGCTAGCTTGCTGCGATGGAACGGCGGCCGACGCCGCGAACGCTCTAGCTGGTCGGTTCGTTACCGAGCGGGGAGCGCGGAGGATGAGGAGCTTGAGTCTTGGCAGGCACGCCCTCAGTGGAGGCGTTTCGGTTGCATTGTTGGCAGGCTGCGGTGGATCGCAGCCCGCCGATCGGTTCGGCGGGCTGTTCACGGGCATATTCCTTACTGGCAGCAGACTCAAAATACCGCGCCTTAAAGGGCAATCCCAACTAAGTTGTAAGGGTCTATCAGCCCATCTGTTAACAGCAAAGGAGCGATCGAGCTAATCATGACCTTCTCAACTGTTGCGAAATATACCGCGAGCATGTTTCTCGCTGGCTCCCTTCTCGCGGCGTGCGGTGGCGGTTTGCAGGAGACACGCCTGACACCGATGCAGAACCAGGGCGCATACGGGCGATCGTGGATGGCCTCGGATTCGGGGAAGCAGAACCTGCTCTATGTTTCTGACTTGTCTTCTTCTACGGTTTATGTTTACTCGTACCCCAGCCGTAAGCTTGAAGGAACGCTTTCGGTAGCGGAGCCAGTGGGACTCTGCGTCGATAAATCTGGCGACGTGTTCGTCACGAGCCGCACCGGCGAAGAAATCTTTGAATACGCGCATGGGGGGACCCAGCCGATCGCGACCATTGACGATGCCGGCTACGTCCCGTTGGACTGCTCCGTCGACCTTTCAACAGGCGACCTCGCGGTGGCGAACTTTTGTGAACTCTCAGGCACCCAATGCATCGGGCCAGGCAACGTCGACATCTACAAGAATGCCTCGGGGACGCCGGTCGGCATCACGGACACGGAGATACCATACTTCTACGACTGCGGTTACGATTCCCGAGGAAACCTCTTTGCCGCCGGAAACGCGCAGCTAGAGAGTGGTTTTCAACTCGGCGAACTAAAGAACGGCAAGACGACATTTGAGAATATCTCGTTGAATCGCGTCGTCTTTTGGCCGGCCGGCGTTCAATGGGACGGTAAGTACGTTGTCGTTGCCGACGGCGATGCCGGTGGCAAGGGGTTGTCATCTATCCTGCAGGTAGCCGTTAAAGGCACGCACGGGACTGTCGTCAGTACGACGCGCCTCGCTAAAGCCGGTGAGATCGCGCACTTTTGGATTCAAGGCTCCACGTTGATTGCACCCGATAATCTGCAATCATCGAGCAATGTGCTTTTTTATTCTTATCCGAAAGGCCGCGAGCCGAAGGCGGCGATCACTGGCGATTATAAAGTCCCGGATGGCTCGACCGTGAGTCTCGCCGCGAAATAGCCACCGCGCCTCTGCCCGCGCACGGCGTTCGCGATCGCACGATCGTGTTGCTTAGGCGCTTCGCTCGCACTGCAGCTGCGCGCGCCTCGCACCGCGGCGGCGTAGCTCGCAGCAGCCTCGATCGCTCGTAGCCTTGCGGGTCGGCAGCCCGGAAGGGGCCGCCCGCATAGCGTGGCTTTGAGCGTGCAGTGTTCTTAGAACAACGGAAGCAAAGCGCAGTGTGCAAATACCCCAAGGGGGCCGTCAAGATATGCTTAATGAAGTTGGCGTGCTGCAATACGCCGTGGAGTTTGGACCGGGAGCTGTTGTTTATGGCGCCTTAGTTATTGTCAGCCTCATCCTAGCGCGCCGACGGACGCCTTGGTGGCTTCGGTTTCAAGGCTGGCTTCGCGCTATGGGGCCGACTCCAGCTTCACTGTTTTTGGTTCCTTGGTATCTTGCTTTCTGCTTTTTGTGCGCCTTTGGTGCGTTTCTGGTCCCGCTAGTCACCGGCAAGCCCGCGCCTTTTTCGGTTGGATATTGGCTTATTATGGGCGTTTGTATGGCTGCCGTAGCAGCGCTGTTCAGTGCGTTATTCAAGAAGCGGCAAGAGCCGGAGGATTGGCTACTGTGGGATAAGGAGGCGGAGAACCGCTGACCCCGCGCCTCTGCCCCTCTGCACGGCTTCGCGAATGCGAGGCCGTTATGCTTAGCAGCTTCGATCGGCGCGCGTAGCTCGCATTGCAGCTGCGCACGCCTCGCAGCGCGGCAGCTTCGCTCGCAGCAGCCTCGCAGTTTAGCGGATCGGATCGCGGCGCTTAACGCGTTGCGGCTTGGATCGCGGTGGCTTCGATCGCTGGGCCTAGCAGCGTTACTAACGCGATCAGCCAGAGATTCCGTGCGGGGCAGGGCAGCTGCGAATCTCGTAGGGCTCGACGTCTTGTAGCGCGGTCGCGCTCGGCGGTTGGGCCTGCCACCTTTTCATCCAACAGGTACGGAGCAATGAGCAGTAGCAAATCGAAACGGTAAGACCGTGGCGAATTGCATTGCGTTCTAGCGCCTCAGGGAACCCGTTCCAGCCACGCAGCGAGAACAACGAGCGTGAATCGCCGGCCCGAATCACATCCCCAGGGTCCAGCGAGCTCGTGCTGCCGGTGAAGCTCAGACCGCTGCGCACTTTCGGACGGGGCGACAGCGCGAGTAGCACCGTCGCCATATCTTGCCAGGAACCAAAACTTTTCGTTCGGTCCCACCCAATGGCCGCCGAACGAATGATCGCGGGACCGAGTCCGTCGTTGGTGATCGAAGATTCGATGGTCGTCGGTGTTTGCCTGATTGTAAGCGTCAGGTAGGGCCACACCGTAGCACTGAATTGCTGTTCCGTAGAACTGAACTGCCGTGCGATCACGTGCGCTTGGTATACTGACGCTATGGATGCGATGCCGGTTAACAGTAGCGCACAAACTGCGATGAGGAGTTCGACGCGTAAACGGTTTTCCATAAATGGTCCTTACGCTGCGGCGAGTGCTTCGTCCGCCTTAAGGCGGCAACTCCACTCGGGCGGGAGGTTTGAGCGCCTTTTTGTGCACTCGCCTCTGCCCCTCTGCACGGCGATGCGCTCGCGAGCCCGTTGCGCCTTGCGGCTTAGATGGGATGAGAAGGCCGGTCCCCAAGACGGACTTCTGACGAAGTATCCGTGACGCACTCAAGGTGCAATGAAAGGAGACCGACCCTCATGACCAAGCATAACACGAACCCAAAGAC
>JBEKMH010000044.1:0-4024 GCA_050008615.1 Candidatus Cybelea sp. | reverse complement strand
GCGGACCTGCTCTCCGCCGGTTATCCGATAGTGCGCGTGCTCGATGTCGCTGGGGGCCGCTAGGAAGAAGTAGACCAACAACGTGCGCCGGTCTTCGGCGACGTCCACGAAGTCGATGCCGTTGAGCCCTTTGGCAATAGCGTCAGCGCGGCGTTGCCTTTCTCGAGCGAACGGTACTGAGGGAAAAGCCACGCTCACGAACCCTGCGTCAGGCTGAGGCTGGCGCTTTGTCCGGTACTGCGCACCACGTAGTTGATGTCGATGGTCAGCGTTGAGTCTTCGGCGGTGACGGTCAGCGACTGTAACGCAATGATGTCGCCGAGATACTGCTGAATCGCTCCCTGCATCGTGTACTCCACGGTCGCGGCGAGCTGCGGGCTGTTGGGGGCGAATACCAGTTGCATTACTCCGCTGCCGAAGTTCGGTTGCATCACGCGCTCGCCCGGATTGGTAAACAGAAGCTGTTCGAGCATCTGATCGATATGATCGGTGTCGTCGCATTCGGCAGTATGGCCGCTCGTGTCGAAACCGTACGGATACCGGACGTTCACGGCGTCACATCGCGCTAACGAGCACTTGCGTCTCGACGATGAGCATCGGCGTGCCGCTGGTTACGCAGACCGACATGCTGTCGAACAAAAGCACGGGTTGCCCAAACGACGTCACGCTGAGCGATGCCGTAATGAACGTCCCGGTGACACACGGTCCGTTCGCGGCCGGCGGCGGCGGGAACGCACAGCCGGCAATCGTGTAGGGAGACGAGATCGTAACGATCGGCTGGCCCGAAACCAAAACCGTCGGGACGGGCACGGTCGGCTGAGCCTGTCCTCCATGCGAGCACATGACGACCGCACCTTGGTGCAGGAGGAAGCCAGGCATCAGAACCTGTCGCGTCGGCACGAACGCCGCGACGGAGAACGCATGCGCGTGCAAAACACGGCGAAATCATCCCAACTCGCGCTCTCTCACCGTTCTCCGAGCCTTCTCGGAGAATGCTATGGGCGGGTTGCGGCTCGGCCGAAGCTCGTGCGAACGACGCGCTTGACCGTTGCGACGATCCTGTCGGGGTCCAAGGGCCGGCCTTCGCCTTGCTCGGCCGGAAGCGGGGTCGCGAGCGCATGGCTGATCGCCCGCGCGAGCGCCTCGGCAGCGGCCGCGGGCGCACCAGCATGCGCGAACTGCGAATCGGCGACGACGCGGTCGATTCGGACGTTGATGCGCCTCACGGCGCCACCGTTAAGGCGCCCGCGTTGATAATCGTCATTCCGGTAATTTGGATCTGCGGCGCGAAGATTTGGATTCCGGCGGGGCTCACCGAAATATATGACGCCGGTCCACCCATCATCATCACGCCGGGAGCGATCATGGGCGGAATCGGCGTGTCGCTGACGACGAGGGCGTTCTGCATCTTCGTGGTCAGGATGATCGGTGGAGTAAGCGGATTGGCGAGCTTGCCCAGCAGCGGCGCCGTCACCGCACTCCAGTACCCGCCAACCCAGATGGGATAGTCCGGGTCGCCGTGTTCGAACTCGATCCAAACCGCGTCTCCGATCGCGGGGACGACGAAGGTACCGCCCTGGAGCGTTGCCATCGGTGCGCACGGCAAAGCCCACGACGTCGGAAGCAGGGATGAAACGTCGGGCACCATTGCCAAGATCCGCCCCCTGAACTCGGGGTCGACATTGTTGAAGACGGTGCCGCGGTACTTGCCCCAAAATTGTTTTCCGCTCATGCCGGCACCGTCGGGGTGATGGAGACCAATGCATTTCGACTGAGCGTGAAACTTTGCTTATACTCCCCAGCCTTGATGTCGTGGGTGACGCTCGTGACGTAATACAACCCATCGAACGCCATCCCAGCTCCGCGGACGCCGACGAGCTGTCGCGCCGAGAGCGGACTTCCATAGCGCACGACGTCGAGTGAACCGTTCGCCGTCACGGCATCTTGCGACCGTCCGGCGAGGCTCAAGCCCCGCATCGCCGCTTCCGCAAAGCTCAGGTTCGTCGTATCGTTCAGGATCTCGAAGTTCTTGGGAATCGGTGGGATTACGCCGAGCGGCGGTTGCAGAAGGCTGACGCTTGGAACGGGGACCGGAATCGGAATTGGGAGCCCGGTCGCGTCGGGCATGATGAAGAAAATCGGCAGGGTCGCGCCTTCGGAGTTGAACGCAAAGGAGAGGTTCTCGACGTTGGTGTGCGCGTCCATATTGATGTTGAGCGCCGACTGAGGAACGCCAATCTTTACTTCCGGTCCAAAGTAGGCGTAATTCGTTCCGGGCGCTGGACCCGGCGTGATGTAGAAGATGTATCCGCAATCGTCCGCGAGCTGCTGGATGTACTTATAATCCGTCCCTTTTTGGCGAGGAATGTTCTCCGTTGGAATCGGAACGTCGGTTAGGATCGTCGGAATCACGATCGGAATGATGCCGAGGAAAATGTACTTCGCCAGGATTAGCGCGACGCGGGCTTCGACCGGCATGGCCGGATAGGGCAAACCGTCGAAGGGTATGAAGTCCATCATCGCAGTTAGATCTACGCCGGTGATCGTAAGCTTCGAATATGAAGTAGCTGCTCCGGGCGCCACGTCTATCTTCGTAATTACCCCGTCCATCAGCGTGTTGGGAATGCCGTTAATCGTGGCGATCAGGATCACGCGCATGAAGGGCACGATGCCGGCGCCGCCCGCAAGGAGAAAGATCGTTTCGAGCGGCGAGTTGTTGGAAAGCGAAAACTCGAGGCGGAAACCACTCTGCTGCTTAGGCTGTGCGTAGACGTTGACTTGAATGCTCTGCAGCGCGTCCAGCGCCACCTTCGGGATCGGCACCGGCACCACGGGTCCCACGAGTATGGTTAAGTAGATCCCCTTAAGCACTTGGCGTTGCGGGGATGCCCAGCGGCAGGGTAATGTTCAGCTGCGTCCCGATCGTCGTCGTGGCATCGGAAGGCCGCACGACCAGGTTTGCATCGCAAATGCGCCAGTAAAGTTTGGGATCGCCGAACGCCTGGGCCGAAACGTTGTCGATCCGGTCGCCCTGCTTGACAGTGTACACCGCAATCGTGGCGTACTGACTGGGCGACGGAACGAAGCGGCGCTGGAGGTAGACGATCGTCTTGCCGGACGGGGTCGTGTACGTCGTCGTGGGAACGTTTTGGTAACGGCTGTTTGGCGGATACACCACGGTTCCGCTGTTCGGCACCGGACTGTTCGGTGGCAGCATGCTCATGGTATCGAGTTGATTCCAAGAGCGCCAAGCGCTGCAGCCGGAGCCATCGATGCCAACTGCTCCTTCTGCATGAGGTAGGCCATGAACAGGTTGCCTCCCTGAGTATCAAATCCCAGATCGTCCACGCTGAGCACGCGCATTCCGAGGCTCACTTTCGCGCGGATCGGGTTCAGCGTCGGATCGAACGCTTCTTCAGTGACCGAGAATTCGGTGAGGCGGACCGGCACGATGCGGTTCCGGCTCCAGATAAAGAGCGTTAGCGGTTTCTCCATGGGAATGATTTCCAGAGTACCGGCGGCGGCGAGATTGTTGTTTGATATCAGATCGGTGCTCGCTGGGTAGATCAGTGTCTCCAAGGCCGCCAGTTGCGGGTAGAGGCCCACCTGCACCGCGGTCTGGTCAGAGACCTCGAGCTGATCGGTGGCGTCGATTTCGGCGTCTACCTTGAACGTCTCGATCGCGGGGCCCTTAAGCCGAAGCGCCTCCGAAGGGTTTGCCTTCTCGCCGACACCCTGAACCTGAAGGGTTCGCGAAAGTGTGTCGGGGTTGTACTGGAGCGCGATGATCCGCTGGACCGCACCCGAGTTCGGGTCCATCAGCACAATGCCGCCTTTAATGAGAAGCGGCGAATTTGGGAAGCCCATGCCCGTCGTAGACTATTGCGGCGCGCTCTCCAACAGCTCTCCGAGCGTCCGGTTACTGTTCTCTCGGCTGGTGCCGTCTTGTCTCCATGTTGAGCCGCAAGTCGTCTTCGTAGACATTCAGAGCGACCGGGCTATAGAGCGCCAAGTGCCAAATAGA
>JBEKMH010000043.1:0-4320 GCA_050008615.1 Candidatus Cybelea sp. | reverse complement strand
GTAGCGGGTGGGGGTGGCGGCGGAGGCGTCACTACCGGCTTATATGGCGCGGGAAACGGCGGCGCGGGTGGCGGTAAAATTGGTGGCCATGGCGGGAGTGGTTACCCAGGCTCACCGGTAGGTTACGGCGGCGCAGGCGGCAAGCAATTTGCTGGCGGAAAAGGTGGCCGCGGCGGACGGCGCGGTGGCTCGTTTCATCGAGGTGCCCATGGTAATCGCGGCGCCTTAGGCGTTGGTGGAAGTGGTGGTGGCGGCGGTTATAGTGGTAGTGGCGGCGGCGGTGGCGGCGGTGGTTACTATGGCGGCGGCGGTGGCGGCGCTGGGTCGTGGAGCACGAGCGGGATTGGTGGCGGCGGTGGCGGTGGTGGTGGTTCGTCGTTCATCGAATCAGGCGCGACACACGTCAAAAACCTTCACGGGAAGGCGCCTCCCGGCAACGGCCAGGTCGTCATCTCGTGGCAGGTAACATAACAAATGAAGTCTTTAGATTGCACGCTCACGCGTTACGCGCTCAGCTGCGTGGCAGCAGCGATGCTCGCAGGATGTGGCGGATCGCAGCCGCCGATCGGCGCGCCGGGTGCGATGCCGCAAACCTCCGCGCTTGCTACGTACAGCTTGCAGCGCACCGTTTTCGGCGTTCCTGCGCCTGATTCGGCAAGGGGTGGCATCTATGCCAGCGAGGAGCAGTCTTCAGGGCCAGACGTCTTCGGCTACCCGAACAACAATCGGAGCAATGGCCCGCCGACTTGCAGCGAAAACGCTAAGTCCACGTACAATGTCGCAGTTGACGGCAAAGGCAATCTGATCGTTCCGGACTCTTACGGTACGATCACCGTCTTTAAGGGTCCAAGAATGTGCGGGCGGAAGCTCGGGTCCTTTCACACAATCTGGGACGACGACTATCCGGCCGACGCAACTAGCCCCGATGCTGCAAACGGAACGATCGCGGTGGGGATCGTCCAGGATTCCGGGAGCGGCGTCGGCAGCATCGAGTTGTGCACACTAAAAAGCGGCTGCACCACAAACCTCTTATACGGGTATCAGATGAATTTAGTGTTTGCCGTTGCGATGAACAGGAAGGCCGACTGCTGGGCCTCCTCCGCAGAACCGACGGCGCTTACGTATTTCAAAGGCTGTTCAGGGTCCGGGCAACTGGCGACCGGTTACGCGAATCCGTCTGCGGGCGGCCTCGACATTGACAAAAACGGAAACCTCGTTTCCATCAGCTGCTCCGTGGCTGGTTGCTCAACTCCGGCGCTGTACGTTTATTCCGGGTGTAAACCAAAGTGCAAGAAGATCGGCGGCCCATTCTCGCTACAGGGCACGTCCACGTACGGGCACCTCAACGAAGACAGCTCTCGGTTTGCCGCCGCAGATTACCAGTACGGTCAGATCGACATTTACAAGTACACCCCCACCAGCATTAAATACATTTACAGTTTTAATAATGGACTGTCGGCGAGTCGAGGCATGGGCGCGGCATACAATCCGCGTTCGAAAGAGTAAGGAGTGAGGCGAATGGATCTCTCGCGAGGACGAAACACGCTAAGCAGCTGCGTGGCCGTGGCAATGCTGGCAGGGTGCGGCGGGTCGCAGCCGCCGATCGGCGTGCCGGGCGCGATACCGCAAACCTCCGCGATCGCGTTGTACGCTGATCGCAACGCATCGTCCATACTGGCAGAAGCAAGGGTGAACTACCGAGTGCGTTACAGCTTTACAGGCGATCCGGATGGCGCAGGACCCGGAGCCGGCTTGCTCGCGCTCAATGGCAGGCTCTACGGCACGACGTCGAGTGGTGGCGCAAACAATGATGGAACGGTCTTCGCAATCACGCAGCAAGGCACGGAGACCGTGCTCTACAGTTTCACTGGCGGGACGGACGGCAGCGACCCAGGAGCGTCACTCATCGACGTCAATGGTACGTTGTACGGCACGACTGAACTTGGTGGTACAGCGAACAGCGGAACAGTGTTTGCGGTTACGACATCGGGTAAGGAGAAAGCACTTCATAGCTTCGGTGGCTCCGGAGACGGTGCAACCCCGGTCGCATCTCTCCTTGATGTAAAGGGAACGTTGTATGGCACAACGCGAAATGGAGGCGCGAACTGCAGCTCGGGGGATTGCGGGACGGTCTTCAAGATTACCAAGTCCGGCAAAGAAACGGTGCTTCACAGCTTCGGCGGCTCCGGAGACGGTGCAACCCCGGTCGCTGCGCTTATAAACGTGAAAGGAAAGCTGTACGGCACGAGCCTAAAAGGCGGCGTAACGAGCAGTCACTCCTGTACTTATACTCGATTTGATTCGAGCTGCGGCACCGTTTTTTCCATAACGACTTCTGGCGTAGAAAACGTGCTTTACCGTTTCGCAGGCATCCCGAATGCCCAAAATCCAGCCGCCGCCCTGACGAATGTTAATGGCAAGCTCTACGGGACTACTGAGTTTGGAGGAACGAGCTGCGGGCCGCCTCATTGCGGAACAGTCTTTTCAATTACGACCTCAGGCAAGGAAAAGATCCTTTATAGTTTCGGCAGTGATGGCAGCTATGGAGTAGACGGCCTCGAGCCACTCGCTGGCCTCATCGTTGTGAACGGCGATCTTTATGGCACGACATTCTACGGCGGCACGAACTGCTACTCAAGCATCTATTGCGGAACGATTTTCAAAGTCACAACCTCGGGCAAGGAAACCGTGATCTACGACTTCTGCAGCAAGGGTCGCTACTACGGCTGTTTCGACGGCGAAGGTCCACAAGCGGGCCTTATCAATGTCGGCGGCACGCTCTATGGTACGACAACCGGCGGTGCTTCAAAAGGCGACGGTGTGGTTTTTTCGCTGAGGCCATAGCTTGCGATACACTGATTCAGGAGCCGCCTATAACCCACGCTCCAAAGAGTAGCCCCGCGCCTCTGCCCCTAGGCGCGGCTTCGCGAGCGCGGAGCGGCTCGACAGAGGCTCCGCCGCCCGGACCAGGCCCCGAAAATCACCGGAACCGGAACTGCCGCGGGAGTTCCGGTCGCGCTCAGTTCAGGGGTTGGAGGCCGATGAGAGCCTGAGACCGGGCGCCGATACTTACAAGACGCATCCACGTTCATATGCCCTGCCCACATCGGCGCGCGTTACGCAGATCACGCACGACGGGTCGGGGTACCCCGCATCGGCGAACCGGAGCGCTTTCCGCGTAGAAGCCTTCGGGGAAAGCTTCCCACGCTTGTCCTTGCAGTTGTGGCAGAGAATCGCTTGGGAAGCCTTCCCCGGGCTTGCAATGCAGCACAGGACGCGCTCGTCGGTCGTCTTGCACTTGGCGCACTGCGGGCAATCGGTACCGAAGCGGAGCAGCTTCTTCGCCCTCGCTACGTCGGCGTCGAGATCGCGAGGATAGCCGCTCATGCTGCCGCCCCTCGCGCGTAGATATCCACGAAATGCACTGCACCGGCACGGACGTAGCGGTCGATCGTGCGGCGATCGGTGGCGAACTCGTAGACCTGGCCACCGCCGCGGACGGTCTTGCCCTTGAATCGCGCGAGATCCATTGTATCTTGCGTGAGGACGTAGGCGCGGATGGCGTTGTTGTGGTCAGATATCCTGGTCGCGGTGCGGGAGCTGGTGGTCCGGACGATCTCCTCGCCCTGCGCCGTGAGCATCCGCATGCGCCGCGGGAGACGATCGGAGGGAGCGATGACGTATCGCCCGCCGCGCATCTCGATCGCCCCTGGCGCATATTTGAGCATCGTCTTGACGGTTGTGCCACGTGCTCTCGCTGCCTTGGTAGCCGAGAGGTCATCGCGGCGACCGAGCGAGAGGCCATCGAGGACGCGATAATATGAATCCTCTTTCGCGCCGGTAAGCGCTTCCAAAAAGCGGCGCGTGACCTTCGCAAGACTTACTCGGCACGTACTCCGGTTCATTCGGCGGGAACGGAGGCTGCGACTAACGTAATGAGAGACTGCGTTTCTATGGTCAATTTAGCGATGCTACTAGGTATCGCAGAGGAGACGTGAATTGCAATGATTGGTGACTCGACTTTCTCCATACGGTTTGTCGCTTCTCTAAAAGCCAGCTTGATGTACGCGCTGCCCGGTATGTTGCTCGTGGCTTGCGGAGGCGGTGTTTCGCCGATGATTTCTGGCAGTGGTGCAGGCATGTCTGTTGTTCGTTCAACGGCCGGCGCGGTTGCACGCGCCGAGACAAAGAGTCAGAAATTTCACTACACCGGCAAGAAGCAAACGTTCACCGTGCCGCCCGGAGTCACACGAATACGGGTGAAGGCCATGGGCGCGGGGACAGCGTCGGCTCGTGGCGGCTTGGCCGCAGCCACGATCG
>JBEKMH010000042.1:0-4605 GCA_050008615.1 Candidatus Cybelea sp. | reverse complement strand
CGTCGTATGACCGAGAATCCGCGCGACAGAGGCAACATCGACGCCCGAGGCTAGCATCCAGGACGCCGCGGTGTGACGTAAGTCGTGAAGCGTCGCATTCACCTTCGAGTGTTTGCGCGACCGTGCGAAGGCTTTCGTCGCCCGGTCCGGCCCTACAGGGCCCCCTAGCTCGTGCTGAAAGACGTGGCCGGTGTCGGCATAGGCGGAACCGGCTTCACGGCGCTCCTGGGCCTGCATCGCCCACTGACGGCGCAAGGCTTCGACCGCGAGCGCGCCAAGCGGAATCGTTCGAACCTGGTCCGTCTTGGTGCTCTTCTCGACGATTCGACCGCCCTTGCCTTTCGGCTCGACGAACGCGCGCCGCACGGTAAGCGCTGCTTGGCCGACCTCGGGGATAGCTACGTCCTCCCAACGCAGCGCCAGAAGCTCGCCGCGCCGAGCGCCTGTCCCCAGCGCAAGGCGAAAGAACGGGCCCCAGCGCGTCGCGTCGGCGGCTTGGAAGAAGCGCGCTGCCTCGTCCTCGTCGATCGCGCGTGCCTGCGAGCGTGGTACAGACGGCGCATCGACTGCATCGGCGACGTTACGCCAAGCGAGATCATGGCGAATCGCCCACCGGAGCGCTGAGCGAAGAAGGGCGAATGCGTGTTTCACCGATTTTGGCGCGAGCGGTTTTTCTGCCGCGCTGCCGCGTTCCGCAAGCGCAGCAAGCCAGGACGATAGGTGCGCGGGCGAGAGCTTCGCAAGCGCAATGCCCCCGATATGCGGAGAGATCGTGAGCTTCGCAAGCTCGTCGTAGCGCATAACCGTGCGAAGCGCTCGGCCCTTCGCGCGGCGGTCCGCGATGAAGCGATCGAGAAGCTGCGTGACCGTCACCGTCTTTGGCGAAAGGTCGATTCCTCGATCGCGCGCGTCGAGCGCCTTTCGTTCACCTGCCTCCGCCTCTTTTCGCGTGCGGAACGTTCCCACGCTTTTACGGCGGCGAAGGCCCGTCGCGCTTGATTCGAGGTCGATAAGAACGGCGTAACGCCCGCTCTTGCGTCTGTAGATGCTCATTACTTTCCTCCGTCTAATGTGCGTAGTTCCGCTGGCGAACAGCTGCGAGCAGCAAGCTCCAAGGCGGCAAGGACAAGGCGGTTCTCCACATCGTTGCGCTCGCGTGCGCTTTTGTTAGAGTCCATTACCTTGTCGCGCGATTGGCCCGCATAACGTACCGCGCGAGTCTTAAACACCTTACAGGCGCTTAGAGGGGCTTTCGTGGAGCCCAAGGCCTGGGAGCCCAAAGCTGAGGGAAAAATGAGGGAGCCTTGTGAGGTGAACCTTCGGTTAGTGATTCTGGGATTTGGGTGCGGCGCTTCGCGACAGTCGCGTCGCGTCGCAGCGTGCGGCCATGGGACTGGGATTGCGTGCCCCTACGCGCGCAATAGGGGGCGTGGGTCAGCATGAAACGAGGCGACAGGGAACGGGCATGGCGCTTCGGGGGGACGTTGCCCTGGAGCGACGTATAGGCCAAGCGTGCGAGTCGGGTATATCAGATCGGCTAGCGTCGTCACGCTGTTTGCGCTCACGATGTTCCTAAGCGCAGCGCTGCTGTTCGACATTCAACCGATGTATGCCAAGATGCTGCTACCGCTTGTCGGTGGTGCGCCAGCCGTGTGGAACACCGTCGTCGTCTTCTTCCAACTCGCGCTCGTAGGCGGCTATCTTCTTGCACATCTCGAGCGTTCGCTAATTCCGCTCAGGGCGCAGCCTATACTGCACGTCGCCCTGGCCGCGTCGGCGCTAGCACTGCTGCCGTTTCACTTGATACCCTCCAGCGCTGGCGCAATTACGCATCCGGTACCCTTCGTATTGTACTCGCTACTCGCTGGCGCCGGATTGCCATTTCTTGTGATCTCCGCGACGGCGCCTCTGATGCAGAGCTGGTTCGCGCGCCTCGGCCATTCGCACAGCCATGACCCCTACTTCTTTTACTCGGCTAGCAATGCCGGAAGCCTCTTGGGCTTAGCCGTCTACCCAGTGCTGCTCGAACCGTTCTTCGGCGTCGCACTTCAGGGTCGAATGTGGGCAGTGGCCTATCTCACGCTCGTCGTTGGGCTTGCTGTCTGCGGCTTCGTTACGTGGCGGTTTGGTGCCGGCCCGGATCGCGATCCCGGAGCGTCTGACGGCTCGGGCGCACAAGCTGCGCCGCCGTCGCCGCGGCAGCGAATACGCTGGATCGCGCTGGCATTTGTACCGGCAAGTCTGTCCTTAGCAATCACGACGCACATCACGAACGAGGTCGCCCCAATCCCGCTGCTATGGACGCTGCCACTCGGAATATATTTGCTGACATTCATCATCGCATTTTCACGCCGGCCGATCCTCACGCCAGAGCGGATCGGTCGAGTGTTGCCGTTTACCATTCTGCCGCTGGTTTTGTTGGTTGTCATTGGCTCTGGCATACCGGCAATGTTCAACGTCGCACTGAATCTGATTGCGCTCTTTTTCATAGGGCTGACGTGTCACGGTGAACTCTCCGCCTCGCGGCCAGCAGCGCGCTACCTGACGGGGTTTTACCTTTTGCTATCGATCGGCGGCGCTCTGGGAGGAGTTTTCAACGCGCTGATCGCGCCGTACGTCTTTCACACAGTTGCCGAGTACCCGTTGACGCTCGTTCTCGCCTGCGCCATCCTTCCAACGCTCGGAGTCGTCGGGGGTCAAAAGAGAGACCGCTTCTTCGACGTCGTGGCACCGGTGTTACTCGCCACCGCACTGCTGCTGCTCGACGCGGCCACCACGCGCAGGAGTGGCGTCTCGCTCTTTTTGCAGATCGGGTTTTCCGTTGCCCTCGTAGTCTGCTTTGGATTCGTCGGCCGTCGGCTCCGCTTCGCTTTGGGTATCGGCTCTCTGTTCCTCGTCGCCGCAATATTGCCTTACTGGCTCGAAACCCGCCAGGTTGAATACCGAATCTTCTTTGCTCGAGACTTTTTCGGCACGAAGTTCGTTATCGACGATCCGCGCTCGCGCCGACACGAACTCATTCACAGCGGCACGGTCCATGGGATAGAGAATACCGAGCCTGACAAGCGCAGCATTCCGCTGTCCTACTACTCGAAGCACGGTCCGCTCGGATCGATCTTTGCGGCGGCGCGCTCCAACAGAGCCGGGACACGCAAAGTTGCCGTCGTCGGGCTGGGCACCGGAACGGTCGCGTGTTATCGCCTACCGGGAGAGCGGTGGACGTTCTTCGAAATTGATCCGCAAGTTGTCGCGTTGGCGCAGGACGATCGACTCTTTTGGTATCTTTCATCTTGTGCGCCCAACGCTAACCTCGTGCTTGGCGATGGGCGCCTGGAACTTACGAAAGTATCGCCGAATGCGTACGACTTGCTCGTGTTAGATGCGTACTCATCCGATCAGCCCCCAGTGCACATGCTGACACGCGAGGCGTTTGCGCTGTTTACGAGTCGGCTGGCACCAAGCGGACTTATCGCTTTTCACATATCGAACCGATACTTCAATCTAGCTCCAGTCATCGGCAACCTCGCGGCCTCCGTGGGTTGGCAGGCCTGGGTTGACAATGACGTGGGGTTCACGCTAAAGCGCATCTCGCTTGGGGAGGTGGGATCGGAGTGGGTAGTGGTCGCGCGACACCCTAGCGACGTAAGCGCCATCGCCTCTGACGCGCATTGGCAACGACTCGCACCGGACCACAGCCTGCGTATTTGGAGTGATGACTATTCGAGCTTGCTCACAGTGATGCACATGTAGCCTTCCATCGTAGCCGAGGCTTCGGAAAACCCCGCCAAATAAGCTGCCGGGCCAAGGCCGCTTCGCGAGGCCTGGATCAAATGCTAGGGACTGATTCAGACTGGCGCGTTGCTTTCAAAAATTGCTGCCGAAAAAACCGCGCTCGCACGTTCTCTCTCTCTCCGCTGTTCCTCGACAATCTCGCGACTGCGTTGCTCCACCCGCGTTGCCGCCTCTCGCGCCAGCACGCCCCTCCCACACGCCTCAATGAGCATCTCGCTGCTCGGTATCGCCGGCATCCCTTCCGGCAGGGTGAGCCGCCCATCCGGTCCGGCGATCCGATCGAGGAGCACTTGGTACACCTCTAATTAAAGGTGCATCAGCATCTCCGCGACGACGGTTGGCAGCCGCCCCTCCCAAACCGCGATCTGTTCAAGGCGGTCGTAGCTCTCGTGCGACAGCGAAAGGTTCACGCGACGACGCGAACGCGCGTCCTGAGATCGGCCGATTCTTCCCGTTAAGTGCACTCGGCGCTGAGCAGGACGTTCGTTCCCCATTTACGTCACTATAAAGTGGCGCACGCCCGGTAGGCAATCCTCCAAGTTGCTACAAACCACCGTTCAGCGCTGTCGTTAAGTGGGCGCCTATCATGCGCGTGCGAGCGTGATGGCGAAAACTCGTGCGCGAGCCGGATGGGGAACGCCCCCGCCCCTCAGCCGATCCTCATCCGCTGGCGTATCAGTCGGTTCCGGTACGTTTCCTCGCCGTTAGTGAGCAGGTGCGTCGCTTTCGGCCCACTTTTGACCCCGTTACAGCGGTATCCGCGAGTGTAAGACACCTATCGCCACGCTAGCGGAGTCCCTGCAAGGCTCGCGT
>JBEKMH010000041.1:0-5065 GCA_050008615.1 Candidatus Cybelea sp. | reverse complement strand
TGAGCCGTTGAGGGCTCGGTGCACGTTGGGGTTTCCTCGTAGAGTTTGGTGCTGCTATCTAAGCGGCGGTCTGAGACGACCGAGCGGCATACCGCAGTCAACCAAAACGCGGCGAATTGTTTTAGTTGAACGCGCCCGGCCGCCACGTCGGCCTTGACAAAATAGGCCTTCTCATGGAAGCGGCATAGCCCCGCGTAGCCCGGACTTCGATCGCTCAGGGCCAGGCAACCAGGCGCCTGGGGTGCACAATTTTAGGGCTCTGGCTCCTATCCCGGGGTTGTCGTCCCCGAAGGCCACGGATGCCGCATCACTTCAGCACCATCACTAAGCCGTCGATCAGAGACCCTGCGCTTGCGCTAAGAAAACGCGTTGCGCATCGACCGGCATCTCGCCGGGGCCCGGCGACAGGCGCGTGTACGTACCGTCGCTGCGCAGCTCCCGGCTCTTGACGTTGTCGGCGAGCAACACGGTAAGGATCTGCGACGCCAGCGTTTCGGCCATCACCGGGTCGAGAACGGGAACGGCGAGCTCGACACGCCGGTCCAAGTTGCGTCCCATCCAATCCGCGCTCGCGATGATCGTCTCGAGCTCGCCGCCGTTGTCGAAGACGAAGATGCGCGAATGCTCGAGAAAGCGCCCGACGATGCTGCGGACGCGAATGCTCTCGCTGACTCCCGGAACGCCGGGCCGCAGCACGCACATTCCGCGCACCATCAAGTCAATCGGTACGCCGGCCTGTGAGGCGCGGTAGAGCGCGCGCACGACGTCGCCTTCGGTGATCGCGTTGATCTTGGCGCGAATGCCGGCCGGGCGGCCCGCGCGGGCGTGTTCGGTCTCCCGGTCGATGCGCGCGATCAGCTCGCGATGGAACGTGACGGGAGCGACCCAGAGATCCTCGTAATCGGTGACCTTCGAAAAGCCCGTTAGCGCGTTGAAGAGCGCAGCGTCGTCGGTGCCGAGGTCATGACGACAGGTAAAGAGGCTTAGATCGGTATAGAGGCGCGCCGTTTTCTCATTGTAGTTGCCGGTTCCAAAGTGCATGTATCGCCGGAGGCCATCTTCATCTTGGCGCACGACCAAGAGCGTCTTGGCATGCACCTTTTGATTGGCAAAACCATAGACGACGTGAGCCCCCGCGCGCTCGAGCCGCTTGGCCCATTCGATGTTGTTCTCTTCATCGAACCGCGCCTTGAGCTCGATGACGACGGCAACTTGTTTTTCGTTCTCCGCCGCGGTCAGGAGCGCTCTGACGATCGGAGAGTTCTTACCCGAGGTCCGATAGAGCGTTGCCTTGATGGCGAGAACTTTTTCGTCTTCGGAAGCCTGCTGCAGGAACTGAATCACCGGATCGAACGACTCGTACGGGTGGTGCAGCAGGATGTCGCCTTCCCGAATCTGCGCGAAAATATCCGTGACGCCGATCAACTGCTTGGGAATGGCCGGCATGTACGGCTTGTCTCGCAGATGCTCGTAGCCGGGAAGATTGACGATCTGCCAAAGATCGCTCAGAGCCATCAACCCTTCGATTTCGTAGCAATCGACCGGCTCGAGTTCGAGCGAGCTGCAGAGAAAATCACGAATATACTCGGGCATTCCCCGTTCGACCTCGAGGCGCACCGGCTCGCCGAAGCGACGCCGCCGCAGCTCGGATTCGATCGCGCGCAAGAGATCGTCGGCTTCGTCTTCCTGCAAGTCCAGATCGGCGTCGCGCGTGACGCGGAAAAGATAGGAGTCGCGGACGTGCATGCCCGGAAAGAGTCCGTCGAGGTGATGCGCTATTAAATCCTCGAGCAAGACGAAGCGCCGCTCCTTCGCGCCCTCGACGGGAACGAAGCGCGGGAGCGTCGGAGGAATCTTAACGCGCGCGAAGTGCAGCTCGACACCGTCGCTCGTCGCCTCCTCGAGCTCGACTGCCAACGAGAGCGAGAGATTGGAGATGTACGGGAACGGGTGACCGCTATCGACGGCCAGCGGGGTCAGCACCGGAAAGACGTTATCGTCGAACGTCCGCTCTAACGCGGCTTGCGTCTCCTCGTCGAGCTCGGCGACGCGCGTCAACCGAATGCCTTCGCGATCGAGCGCGGGTAAAAGCTGTTCGTTGAGTAACCGCATTTGAAGCGGCAGCGAAGCGCGCAGCCGTTGCGAGATGGCGGCCAGATGTTCGGTCGCCGTGCGCCCATCCTCGGAACGGCGCATGACTTGAGCCTCGATCTGCTGTTTGATTGCGGCGACGCGAATCATAAAGAACTCGTCGAGGTTCGTTCCATAGATCGCGACAAATTTGAGCCGCTCCATCAAAGCGTTACGCTCGTCGAGCCCTTCCTCCAAGACCCGGTCGTTGAACTCGAGCCACGACAACTCGCGGCTGATATAGAAAGCCGGATCGTCAAGGCTTGCGACCGGAGTCGCCGGCTGCGGGGTGCGGGGCTGCGTTATCACGATTCTTCTGGTGCTTAGCGGTTCGGACCGGGGTTCGCCTCCCAAACGGCCAAAAACTTGCCGGTGGCTCTAAACGACCTGCCGGCGCACGTCGCGCAACACCTTGCCCTGGCTCTTTGCGCGCTCACCATCGCGCTGGCGGCCGGCCTGCCCTTAGGGATTGCTGCCACGCAATCGGCCTGGCTGCGAGGCATCGTGCTTTCGCTGGCTGGAGTCGGACGAACGCTTCCGAGTCTGGCGGTCCTGATGCTGTTGCTGCCCTGGTTGGGCGTCGGCACGACGCCTGCGGTCATCGCGCTCGCGCTTTTGGCGATTCCACCCATCGTCATCAGCGTCGACCTCGGCATCCGCGGCGTTTCCCGCGCGGCAGTGGACGCCGCGACCGGCATGGGGATGACGTCGCTGCAGCGCTTTACGCGCGTGGTCGTACCGCTGGCGCTGCCCGTCTCCTTCGTCGGTCTGCGCACGGCCACGACCGAGACGATCGCAAGCGCGACGCTGGCGACGTTCATCGGCGCGGGAGGTCTGGGCGACGAGATCGTTCGTGGCCTCCAAACCGACGACGCGACGCTGCTCTTCGTCGCGGCTGCGCTCGTCGCCGCGCTTGCCTTGGGCGCCGATCTCGCGCTGGGTGTGGCCGGCAGGCTGATGGCAGAAAGCCAGTGAGTATTTCTCGCGCGCGCGCACTGACGCTCATCGCTGCGGCACCCACGCTCGCGCGCTGCACGTTCGATCGGTCGCACGTTCGCGTCGGATCCAAGAACTTCACGGAGTCGTTTCTGATCGCCGAAATCTACGCGCAAGCGCTGGAGAATGCCGGCGTGCCCGTCGAACGGCTCTTCAATCTCGGCTCGACGCAGATTGCGATGGCAGCGATGCAGCGCGGCAACATCGATTGCTATCCGGAGTATACCGGAACGGCCCTCATCGACGTTCTACACCTGCCGCCCATTGCGGATTCGCACACCGCGTACGACGTCGTCGCGCGGCTCTTCGCGCAACGCTACGGCATCGTCTGGCTGCACCCGTCGCCGATGAACGATTCGCAGGCCCTGGCGACAACTCGGGAAATCGCAGCAACTTTGCACCTTGCGACCCTGTCGGACGTCGCGACGGCGGCGCCCCATTTGCGCTTGGCAACGATTCAAGAGTTTCTCGCACGGCCCGACGGACTACCCGGACTGCAAGCGCGCTACGGCGGATTTCGTTTTCGAGAGATCCGCACGTACGACATCGCGCTGAAGTACCGAGCATTGCTCGAGAATAAAGCCGACGTGGCCAGCGCCTTTACGACCGACGGCGCGATCGAATCGGATCGCCTGGTGATCTTGCGCGACGATCGTCATTTGTGGTCGGCCTACAACGTCGCCCCGCTCGCTCGAAAGGCAGCGCTGCAGGCGCGCCCCGCAATTGCGCGCGTCCTCAATGCGGTCTCGCCCGCAATCACCGACGAGGCGGCTCGATCGATGAACGCAGCGGTCGAAAACTCCGCGGCGGATCCGGCCGACGTCGCTGCCGCCTTTCTGAAGGCGCTCGGAGGACGGACAAACCAATCGTGAATGCAGCACAGATAGCTTTTGAGGACGTCGTCGTTCGATACCCTGGTTCCGGCCGCAACGCCGTCGACGGCGTCTCGTTCGAGTTACATGGCGGCGAACTCGTCGTGCTGCTCGGCCCATCGGGCTGTGGGAAATCGACGCTGCTGCGCACCGTCAACCGTTTGGTGCCGCTCGACGGCGGACGAGTTGTCTTGGACGGGCGCGACGTCGCCGAACTCGACCCGGTGGAGTTGCGGCGCAGCGTCGGTTATGTGATCCAGGCTATCGGGCTCTTCGCTCATATGAGCGTCGCCCAAAACGTCGCGGTCGTCCCATCGCTGTTGGGGTGGACGCGCTCGCAGATCGCCCAACGCGTGGACGAGCTTCTGGCGCTCGTCGGACTCGAGCCGCCTGCGTATCGCAATCGCCGTCCCAGTCAGCTCTCGGGCGGCGAGGCCCAGCGCGTTGGGGTTGCGCGCGCAATCGCCGCGCGGCCGCGCGCCCTGCTGATGGACGAGCCGTTCGGGGCAGTTGACGTCTTGGCTCGCACCGCGCTTCAGCGCGAGCTCGTGCGAATCGTTCGCGAACTCGAAACGACGACGCTCTTCGTGACGCACGACGTCGACGAAGCGTTTCGGCTGGCGGATCGGATCGTCGTCATGCGCGACGGGCGCGTCGAACAAGTGGCGACGCCGCTCGACCTCTTCGACCGGCCTGCTACGCCGTACGTTCGCGACCTCGTTCATGCCGGCGACGACGTCTACCGGAGCTACTTCGTACACGCTCGCGAGCTGCTGAGGACTGCGAACACATGACGTACCTCGCCGCTCACCCCGCGCGCGTGGCGGCATTGGCGGCCGCGCACATCGAGCTCGTCGCCGTCGCACTTGCGGCCGCGCTGCTCGTCGCCGTACCGCTCGGCTTGTGGGCGGCGCGGCGCCGGAACGTGGCGCCTTGGCTGCTCGGAGCCTTGGGCGCGATCTACACGATTCCGAGCCTGGCGTTGCTGGCCGTCCTCGTCGAGTGGTTCGGGCTTGGGTACACGCCGATCTTCGTGGCGCTGGTCCTCTACGCGCAGTTTATGCTGG
>JBEKMH010000040.1:0-5526 GCA_050008615.1 Candidatus Cybelea sp. | reverse complement strand
CGGCCGCGAGGCGCACCTGCGATTCGGCGACGGCTATCTCGGCCAACAACCTGCAGCCGGCGCGCAGTTTTGCGCGAGCTATCGGGTCGGCAACGGCGCGGCCGGCAACGCCGGTGCGGAGTCGATCACAAAGATGGTACTGCGTTCGGGAAGCATCGCAGGGGCAGCACTAACGATCCGGAACCCGCTGCCGGCAAGCGGCGGAGTCGATCCTGAGTCGATTGCGCAAGTCAAGCTCCTCGCGCCTAATGCGTACCAGGCTGAACTGCTGAGGGCGATCACCAACGACGACTATGTAGAAATTGCGCAGGCGGTTCCCGGGGTCTTCCAGGCCGCGGCAGAGAAGCGCTGGACTGGGAACCGTGCCGCCGTTCGCGTTGCGATCGATCCCACAAATACGGAGGTGGTCTCCGCCGATCTGCTCGCGACCGTCGCCACCCAGCTCGCGCAGTTCCGGCAGATCGGATACGATCTCGAAGTCATCCCCGCGTTCTACGTACCGCTCGACATCGTACTCAAGGTTACCGTATCGCCCGATTACTTACGCGGACACGTCGAGATGGATCTGCTCCAAGTCTTTGGTACCGGAACCCTGGCCGATGGATCCCCAGCGATGTTCAATCCGCAAAATCTCGGCTTCGGTCTTTCCGTCTATCAGAGCCAGTTGATCGGAGCCGCACAGGCCGTAACCGGCGTCGAAACCGTCAGTGTCGAGCGGCTCGCGCGGCTCCTCGACGAAAACGCGGGTGACACGCCGCCTGAAACGCTCGTATTGGGCGCGCTCGAGGTTGCGCAACTCGACAACGATCCGAGCGCGCCGCAGCGCGGAACGTTCCAACTCGATATGGTGGGCGGGCGATGACTCAACGCGTTTGGAATCGTCCGGGACTGGACGCGATCGCGTATCGCGCCGGCACCTACGGGTCGTTCTTGGGTGCGATGAAAGCGCGGCTTTCGAGCACGGAGTATCCTGGCCTCGCCAGCCTTCGCACACGTGACGTCGCCGATTGGACGATCGGTCTTCTCGACGGCTGGGCTTCAATAGCCGACGTGCTCACTTTCTACCAGGAACGGATAGCCAACGAAGGTTACCTGCGAACGGCGACGCAGCGACTCTCGGTGTTGGAACTCGGAAGGACGGTCGGGTACGCGCTGCGTCCAGGTGTGGCCGCCACCGCGTATCTCGCGTACACGATGGACTCCACGGCCGACGTTACGATTCCCGCCGGAACGCTTGCGCAGAGCACGCCGGGGCAGGGACAAACGGCGCAACCATTCGAGACGTCCGCCGATCTGCACGCCACGGGTTCGTGGAACACGCTGGGCGTGCGCATGGATCAACCGCAGTTGGCCTTCGACCTATCCAATGGCCCGCCGTCGGACCTTTACTTGCAAGGGACGAACCTGAGCCTCAACCCAGACGACGTGCTGCTGCTCGTCGAAACCGGCAGCGACGCGAAACAAGTCGCCGCCCGGATTCGGAAGGTCGATATTCAGACGGCGGAGTCCCGTACGCGGGTTACGCTTGCGCCCTTCGCGGTACCAGTCGCCCCAGCGCCGGTGCCCAAGCCTAGCATCCCCACCAGAGTTGAAGATTTGAAGCAGGGCGTCGCGAGCAAGTTTGAAGCGCTAAAGGAAGATGTCGAGAGCCGGGTGCTGGCGCACAAGCCGGTCGTTGCGCTCAGTAGCGCGGCGCCAACGGCTCTCAGTAGTTACGCGACAATCGGCCAAGCTTTGCTGAAATCGACCGCTCCGCAACTTGGCACGGAGGTAGCCCTTCTCGGTGGCTATGCGCAAATCGCGGACAACTTGCTCAAGCCGCCGGCTGCCCAGCCGGCGAGTCCCTTGCAGTTGAAGCAGAGCGTACAGAAGACGTTCTCCAACGAAGCGACGATCGCGAAGGCGCTGACCGTTATTCACCCGGAGTTGTCTGCGACGATCTTTGTCGCGCTCGAGCAAGCCATGGCAACCCCGCCCTCTCCGATCGAAGTCTACACGTTCGGCGTCAAGGCGCTTCCGTTCGGAGCGAATGCTCCGCTCCAGCTTCTGGGCTTCAAATCGAGCGCTGAAGAGGATCGCACCAAGCTGAACAACGTACCCGATTACGCGGAGTGGATGCTGGCAGACGACGAGGCTCCCGATGAGCTGTGGCTCGATCGTTACTATCCTGCGCTTGCGCCGGACTCGTGGATCGTTACGACAGGCCCTGGCCTATCGGCGCCCTCGATCACGAAAGTTAAGGATATCGAGCAAACGGGACGCGCGCAGTACGGCCTTTCGGGATCGCCGGCCCATTTAACGCTCTCCGCGCCTTGGTACGACAAGGAGAACGCAGCGATCGACGTCCAGGCTGGCGTACGTAAGGTCAAGGAGTATACGATCGGCTTCCTGCGAAAGTCGAACGTGTTTGCGCAGAGCCAGAAGCTAGCGCTCGCGGACGTGGCCATTACCGACGACGTCAAGGACGACACGATACTTCTCGACGGGGTATACGAAGGTCTGGAGACCGGTAGATGGATCATCGTTACCGGAACGCGCACCGATGTCCCCGGTGTGCCCGGCGCCGAACTGATGATGATCCTGGCGATCGACCACGTCGCCGATGCGACAAGGCCGGGGGATACGCTTCACACGCAACTCACTCTGTCGACCGCGCTCGCGTACAAATACGACCGGACGAGCGTGCAGATCTACGGGAACGTCGTAGGTGCTACGAACGGTCAAACCTGGAATGAGACGCTCGGCAGCGGCAGCGGCAGCCTCGCTCTCCAGCTTTTCACGCTGAAGCAGAAACCGCTGACGTTCGTAGCCAACCAGTCGGCAGCCGGTGTGGAGACGACGCTGCAGGTAAGTGTCAACGGCGTCGCGTGGACCGAGGCCGGCGGTCTCGACGATATGACGCCGACACAGCGCGGATACGTGACGCGGACCGACAACGCGATGAATACCAGCATTATGTTTGGCGATGGCGTGCACGGTGCGCGTCTGCCGACTGGCGTCGAGAACGTGACCACCGTGTACCGCGCCGGCATCGGCACTCCGGGCAACGTTGACGCCGGTCAGATCACGCTGCTTGCGAGCCGCCCCCTTGGCGTCAGGTCGATTACAAACCCACAGCCCGCAAGCGGCGGCGTAGACCCCGAGAGCGTCGATCAAGGGCGCGCAAACGTGCCGCTCGTTACGGCGGCTCTCGATCGAGTCGTATCGTTAAGCGACTACGAGTCGGTCGCCCGCACGTTTGCGGGGGTTGCAAAGGCGCTGGCGATGCAGTTTGCCGGCACCCCGCCGCTCGTACACGTCACAATTGCGCCCGGCGGCGATACTTCGATCACGTCGAACTCGCCCCTCGTAACAAATCTGTCGGCGGCGCTGATTGCGCTTGCCGGCCAGCAGGTCACGATAAAGGTACAGCCGTGTAGTCTTCTCGTTCTGGTGCTTTCAGCGGACGTTGCTTTGAACGTGGGTGCAGAGTGGGAAGACGTCGAGCCGGCAATTCGCGCGACGCTGCTCGACCAATTCGGCTTAGATGGGCGAGGCCTTGCTCAAGAGACCTACTTGAGCGAAGTCATTGCTGCGATACAGAACGTCGAGGGAGTCTCTTACGTCAACGTCACGGTATTCGACAGTGTTTCCGACACGAGCGAGAGCGGGAATCTTCCTGGTCTATCGACGGTGGCAAGCACGCCGCGCGCACAGATCACCCCTCTACCGCCGCGCCGAGCGGGTGACGGAAGCATCTTGCCGGCGCAAATTGCGGTTTTCGCGAGTGCCCTGCCGGAGTCCATCGTGCTTGCGTTGATCACATCGTGAACGGCTTCAACGACCGTCTGTACTCGTTACTGCCGATGGCGGTGCGCGTACAAGACCGGGCATCGGCGGACCAGCCGCTGCGCTCAATACTCAGCGTAATTTCCGAACAGGTCGACCTCGTCGAAGGCGACATCGGCCAGCTCTACGACAATTGGTTTATCGAAACGTGCCAGGAGTGGGTGGTTCCGTATATTGGCGACCTTATCGGATATGAGGTTTTGCACGAGAGCGGTGAGCCGACGGAGTCGACGAGTTCCGAGGCGCGCGCGCTCGATCGAATCCTTATCCCGCGCCAAGACATCGGCAACACCGTTCACGCGCGACGCCGGAAGGGCACGCTCGTGGTTCTGCCGGAGCTTGCGCGTGACGTTGCCGGCTGGCCGGCGATTGCGGTTGAGTTCGGAATGCTTGCGAGCATTACGCAAGCAGTAAACGATCTGTGGACGGCTCGCGGCCGCACCGTTGACGTGCACTCGCCATCTGCTCTCGAGGACGTCATGGGGCCGCGCGATGCATTCTCGCGCGCCCCCGAGGTAAGGGGCAATGCATCGCCGTCGGCATTCGGGTCGCTTCCAACCAGCGGTGTCGGGCTCTTCGTCCCGCGCTACCGGTCGTATTCCATTTCGTACTGCACGGCGGGTTGGATCCGCAACGCCGGAGATCACTGCTTTACGTTCAGCCCAGTCGGCGAAGATGTCGCACTCTTTGCTAGCATCTTTCCGGTCGCGTTGTCGCGAGATGACGTCTCGAGCCCGGTGCACTACGGTAAGGGAAAGAGCCTCGCGATTTGGATCAGCGATGAAGGCGAAAAGACGAAGCCGCGGTTGGTGCCGATCGAGGCGATCGTACCGGCAAACCTATCGCACTGGCGTCACGAGCCCGAAATCGGCACGGTCGCCGTCGATCCGCTGCGCGGCCGGATGAGTTTCCCACCGGCAGAAATCCCACGCCGCGTGTTTGTCGCCTATCACTACGGCTTCAGCTTCGAGATCGGCGCGGGCGAATATTCGCGCGCGTTTAGCGCGCCTCCGAACGCGCCGTTGGTCGCCGCAGCGGACGAGAACGTGGTGACCTTCAGCGGCACCCCGATCCCAGGTATCGACGTCGCGATCGCGATTGACGGCTCGGCCACCGCGTCCTATACGTCCACCGCCTCCGACACCGCTTCGTCGGTAGCGACAGCCGTCGCTAAAGCGATCGACGCACTGGGGATACCAGGTATCGCGGCGCTTGCGCAGGCACAGTGCGTGACGGTAGGCGGCGCAACGACGGTGAGCGTCGCGTTCCCACCGCGCATCTACCGCGTCTCGAGCGGAGGTGCGGAGACTCACCGGCATTTATCGGCGGCACTGGCGCGCTGGAAGTCCGATGCTCCGGCCCGCGCGACCATCGAGATCGAAGATAGTGAGGTATACGACGAGGAGGATCTCGACCTCGACCTTTCTGCGGGGCAGTACTTGGAGGTCCGCGCTGCAAACGGCGCGCGGCCCTTCATTCGCATGGTGGATACGCGCGCCGGCGGCCCCGACTTGGTCGACGTTACCGGCGCCGAAACCGCAACACTCGCACTCGATGGACTCATGATTGCGGGCGGCTTACGCGTTGTCGGCCACCTCGGGGAACTCATACTGCGCCGGAGCACGCTCGTTCCGGGCTGGACAACCTCGCGCCGTACCGACCGTCGGACGGTCGAGCCGAGCATAGCAATCCGTGATT
>JBEKMH010000004.1:0-139816 GCA_050008615.1 Candidatus Cybelea sp. | reverse complement strand
GAGGATCATCAGCGCGTTGGAGACAGGACGCTGTGCGGCTAGCTGCAACCTCGCGTCGCCCGCGATCACGGGAGCGCCGGGCGTACAAAGCGAGAGAAAGGAAAAGAGTTTCGGATTCTCCGCGATACGTATGACCTGGCGGTCGATCTCGTAGAATGTCCAGCGTTCGGTCGGATCCGCATAGCATGCAGCGGCCCCAGCGCCCAGCCCCACCACGGCAACCGAACGGCCGTGCAGTCGCGGGCCCAGCGCTTGAAATGCCTGCCCTAGCGGCCCCCGGCGGCTGTAGTAGGAGAGTGGTTGCCTCAACCTCGAGGCATCACGGCTTTGCATTCCGTGAAGGGTACCGCTATGGATGAGCAGATGATAGTTGCCGGCCGCATCGGCGAGCACCCACTTTATTCCAAAGAAGTTGCGTTCCCCGACAATCGCGTTTCCAAAGGGATGGATCACGAGCGCGCTCACGATAAAGATCGCGCCTATGCTACCCGCAAACCGAACGCTGCGCCCGTAAGCTGCAAACGCGGCTACGAGCGCCGCACCAAGTGCGATGCGTTTGTCAATCCAAACGAGCGATACGGCCAAGAGCGCGGCGAGCGCGAGCGGCCAGCTGAAATCCAGAATCGTTTGAAAGCGACCGCGCCCGCGGAGCACCCCGGTCGCGAGGCAAGCGATGACAATCGCCAGCGGGTATTCGCCAAGGTCGGGGAAGATCGACGGCGCAACGAACGTGTTGAATATTCCGCCGAGCGCTCCGCCAATGGAGAGACAAAGATAGAACTCGGTGAGCCGGAGATGGGAGGGACGCAGCAGGGCCAATCTACTATGGCAAACCAGCGCGAGTACGAAGAACGCAAGCAGGTTGAGTGCCAAGTAAAAGACCAGATCGATGCGCAGCTGCAGCGCCAGCATCAATACCAAGGGCAATAGAACATACGGGAGCACGCGTTCGATCGTGGGCAACGCAATTGGGCGCCGAGCAAAGGCCAAGATGAACGTTAGAAGGTAGAGCGCGAGCGGAAAGGTCCAAAGCAGCGGTATGGGAGCGACGGCATTGGAGAGGTGCGTCGTCACCCCAAGCATGAGACTCGACGGGATAAAGGCGAGGAAAATCCAGGTTACGCGCTCGATCCACGTACGGTCGCCGACAGCCGAATTCGGCACAGCGACCGCGTGCGGAGCAGACTTGGAATTCCAGGCAAGCCATGCGCACCCGAGCATGAGCGGCACGAAGGCCGCGTAGCCGATGCTCCAGATCCGTGTCTGCCACGAAATGCCGAGTATCGATTCGATCGCAAGCGGATAGAGGACCAACGCGGTCAGGCTGCCGACGTTGCTCGCGCCATAGAGAAAATACGGATTCTCAGCATCGTCGTGGCCCGTGGTAGTAAACCACGACTGGACGAGCGGGCTCGTCGCCGAAAGGACGAAAAACGGCGCACCGACGCTGATGACCAACAGCCAAAGAAGCCATAATTGTACGCCAACCCGATCTGGCGGGGCCGACCATCCACTCGGTATGTGAATCGGAAGAAACACAACGACCGCGAGCACCAGAGCGATGTGGAGGAGCGCCGCCCACCGAACCGCGAGATGCCTGCGGAGAATGTGCGCGTACAAATACCCGAGCAGCAAGACGAGTTGGTAGAAGACGACGGAGACGTTCCATACCTGGGGTGACCCGCCGAACGCGGGAAGTGCCATCTTCGTGAACATCGGCTGCACAAGGAAGAGCAGCGTGGCACTCACGAGCATACACGCCACGCAGAGAAGCACCGCAATAGTATCACGACCACGCGGTAAGACCACGAGCCTCGATGACATAGATTAGTGTACTATTTAGGCACCAAGGAGGATCGAATTCCTGCCTGGCTCCAGCCACGAGCTGAGCCGGGTCCGCCGGACCCTCGAGCGTGTTACAATCCTTTGGATGCGCTCCAAGCGCGGTCCGATCGGTGCGCGCGCTGAACGCGCTCCGTTGCCGATTGGCGCTGCCGGAATAGACAGCGTGCCGCTACGGCTCTCTCCCGATCGCGTGGTGCTCTACGGCATTGCGCTCTTTGTCTTTGGATCGCTCCCAGCCTTGCTCGGGCACCCCGGCGACTGGCAGCGCTTCTGGGCTGGCGGAGCGACCGTAGGAACCTCGGCGCTCTTCAATCAGGGCGAGCACATCGCGTTTCAGGCGGCGCACGGAATCGGCACGGGAATCTGGACCTATCCGCCGGCCTTTGCTTGGGCCTTTCTCCCCGCCGCGCACCTAACGGTCGCAGTGGGGTACGCAGTCAACTTCGTTTTCATGCTGATTCTGGTCGCGTTCTCAGGGTGGATACTGGCAGGCGTATTCGGCTTCCAGCGCAGGTTTGGCGTCATTGCGGCGCTCGCATGGCAGCCGGCGATCTATTCCGGCGACGTCGGGCAAATCAGCGCCATATGGCTCTTGCTTATTGCGCTCGCCATGGCCGGAGCTGCCCAGGGATCTTCGCGAATCGTGGGATTAGCGGTTGGGTTTATGCTCCTAAAGCCGACGATCGCTCTTCCATTCGCGGGACTGCTCCTCGTACGAAAGCAATGGCGAGCCTGTGCGGTCGTGGCAATCTTTGCCGGGGCGTGGTACTTGGCGAGCGTCGCGGCGACGGCGGGCGAGTGGTCGTGGATACCTCACTATGTCGCCGTCATGCGTACTCTCCACGACGTCGACATGGGCGCCGTCTATAACGGCATCACCTTACCGATGATTCTGATTCGTCTGGGAATCGCGCAAGCTCTTGCGATCGCGATTGGCGCGATCGCATTCATCTGCTTCCTGCCCGCGCTATCGCGAGCTAACGTCCTTCTAGCGATGAGCTGCACGTCCGTTCTTTCGCTCGCGCTGAGCGCTCATGCGTGGATGTACGACGCGACGGTCGTGCTCCCGGCGTTATTCTACGCGATGGCGAAACTCGCGGAGCCATGGCGAACGAGGCTTATAATCGCAGCATATTTGCTCGCCGCACTGTGGATGCCAATCGACGCGGCGATCCGGTTTAACCCGCTCGCGATCATAACGCTGGGTGGAGCGGCGTTATGCGCCGTGGCGCTCTACTCCAAAGCGAAGCGCCAGCAGGTCGTGGGCTGAGCCTCGCTACGTGAACTGCTGCACGCCGGAGTCCGCGATCGCCGGCTCCTGGCCGCTCCGGTTGAGAGCGAGGTATTTTCTGCCGGTGATGAATGCGCAACCATAGAGCAGCGCGACCACAACCAAGAGCGTACGGTATCCCAACAGCAGGCTCGAGTACTCGAGTACTCCGCCGACCATAGCACCGAGCAGGTTCGTAGCAAAAGCGATCGTCGAGGAGCCCACCTCGCGGAACCGCTGCGCGAAGACGAGGTTCGCCAGAAAGACCGGCGCGAACGCGAGCGAGACCGCGACCGCGAGCCGCGCCGGCACGTCGAGCGAAAGGACGAGTTCCGGTGGAATCGCCCAGGCGAGGGCGAGGCTGCCGAACAAAGCAAGGTAGAGCAGGTTCGGGTGACGCAACCGAGTACGCCGCGCGACCTCCACCGCGGCGAGGACGGAGAGCAGAATGCCGAAGAAAACGAGCGCGTTAACGAACCATGTCGTCCCGAAGAGCAGCGCGAACTGCACGACGTTTTTCGTCTCAAGCAACAAGAACGCCGCGCCCATGAAGAACAGGTCGAGGTAGCTTCGCATCTGCCCGAGCGGGCCCGCCGCCGCACGGACCAAGACGAACGAAGCCAGCAGAATCAGTCCCAGCACGGCGAGATACAACGGCGGGATCGAGCGAGTTCGCAGGTACGAAAACGGATAATCGTCGGTGACTGGCGCCGGGATCGTTCCGATGCTCGGACTCCATGTCGTGGCGCAGGCAACGCCGCCCGGCTCGAGGCCGACCATCAACAGCCCGAACCAGGCAACCCCGCCGTAGGCATCGAGGCAGGGCGCGTGTCCGAATGCGACTTGCAGCGTGTTGGCGTACCGGTCGACCAACCACTTTTCGCGATAGTAGTTGTACATCCCGAAGGCGCCGCCGGGATTGAGGTGTGCGCGGGCGGCGCGCATTGCATCGAGCGTGAACAGATAACTTTCCAGCCGCAGCGCGGACTGTCCGGAAACCAGCGCGAGCGAGTCCGGCAACGCAAAGAGGATGAGATCGTACGTGCTGTGCGTCCGCTGGAGGAAGGCCCGTCCGTCGTCGACGTGGATCGTCACCCGTGGGCTCTGATAGGGGCGATCGGGATTGAGCAGGCGCCCGAGTGCGTAGATGCGGGGATCGATCTCGACGGCATCCACGTGCTTCGCACCGTGAGCTAGCGCGATCGCAACGTCCGAGCCGCCACCCGCGCCGACGATGAGCACGTTACGCAGTGGATTTCCGCGGATTCGCGCGTACGGCACGAAGTAGAGCGGTTCGAGCTTCTTGCGCCACGCCATCGACTCGATCCACTGATGCGGAATGCCGTTCACAGCGAGGCCAGTGAGCCCGGGTCCCTTCGAGACAGCGTAAATCTTGTAGTATGGCGACCAACTCAATCCCGGCGTCAGCGACTCGCGGCCGAGCATAACAATGAGCCCGAGAGCCGCCACAACTTGGATGAGGCGGACCGCCGGCAGATACGACACGAGGAATGCGATCGCGACAACTGTGCCCCAGACGACCGGAGGAGCGCCCGTAAACGAGAGCAGCGAGAACGCGACAATTCCCGCGAGGCTCCCGAGAATATCGAGACGGTAGGCCTCGAGTGCCTCGAAAGCCGCGAAGGCGCGCGCGACGCCTTGCGCGATCGCAGCCATAACGACCGCGACCGCGAGGAAGATGATCGGGAGCATGACCCACATCGGCAGACCGCCCGGGACCGTCCCGAAGTAGATGAGGTCGTTGCCCGAGCGGTTGATCGTCACTGGGAAGAGCAGCACGAAGCCGACCAAGAACGCCAGTAGAACGATCGACCAGGGAAAGAGATCGGTGCGCGACCGCGCTCGCAGAAAGCCGACGCCGATGCCGAGGAAGCTGCCCAGGAGCACAAAGTTCGAGAAGTACGAGAGGTAGATAACGTTCTCGCCGGCCCATCGGATGAGTGCCAGCTCGACGAAGAGCATGAGAAAGCTCAGAAGGACTAGACGCCCTCTACCGCCCATGCGCCACACTTTCTGCAACGAGCGCGCGCGCACCCCCGCGCTCCGCCAGTAGCGTGGCACACGTCGCGAAAATAATCAGTCCCGCCCAGGTGGGGAGCCGTAACAGCCACATCACCGGATGGTTCGTCACATTCGGCAGGACGAACTGGCGCCAACTGGACTCTGCGAGGCGCGGATCGATCGGCGGATACAGGTGTACGTGCCCCGCTGGATGTCCCGCCGGCAGCGCGTAAAGCGCGAAGAGCCCCGCGATCATCGCAGCTGATACCAGCGCCGTGCCGAGGGTCGCGATTCGGTCGCCTCGCGAGAGCCTGTATGCGACGTAAGCGGCCGGAAAGACCGGCGCCAGGAACATCGCCGCGGACGTCGCGAGCATCCACGGCACGATGAGCAAGATCAGCGCGATGAACAGCCAGGGGCGCTCCGCTCGAGCTTGCGCGAAGAGCAGGAGGCAGGCCGGTATTGCTATAGCGATCTCTTCGGTATGCACGAAGGATCCGCCAAGCACCGAGAAGGCCGCCGGGACGAGCACCGTTAGTGATGGATCGTCGAAGCGCCGCGCCAGCCGCAGCCCTGCGAGCAGGCCAACCGCCGACACGATCACGTACGAAATGCTTCCGGCCAGCGCGGCCGAAACATCGGGGACGCCGAGGGCGGCGAGCACGGTCGCGAGGCTGTATTGGTTGTCCCGCGACACCTCCGAAAGCACATGCGCCGGAGCAACGGCGGTAAGGTATGAGAGCGTTTGCGTTGCGCCATTGCTCGCGACCGAGATGACGCCAAGCAGCGCGGCCGCGAGGATCAGTGCAAGGCGGACTCGCGCACACGCGACAAAGAGTCCTATCGCTGCGGGAAGCGCTACCTGCGGCTCGACCATCGCGATCGCCAAGGCCGGCACGGCAATCGCGAAGCGGCCGCGTTGCACTGCGAGCGCCGCTACGATTATCGCCGCAAACGCGATCGGCATGACGTTGCCGGACCAGAACGAGCTTAGCCCCAGCGAGAGCACGAGCGCGCCCCAGGCGACCAACATCGCCTGTCGCGCGATGCGCGCCAACGCGTAGGCTGCCAAGAGTAAGCTCAGCGCAAGAGCTATCCACCACAGGATCGCAGCTGCAGCGAACGGCAGAAAGGTCAGTGGAGCGAAGAATGCCAGCGCATATGGGGGATAGGGCGCGGGCACCGTCACGTTCTTGGGAGCGCGATAGTACGGCACAGGCGTGTTGCTCTCACACTCGTGCACCGATGCGGTGAAGTAGGGATTGCGCCCCTGACGTTGCGCCAGCGACGCGCAGTAGTAGGCCCGAAAATCGATCATGAGCCAGCCGCCGGCGCGGTCGCCGGTGAACTGACCGGCAAACGGCAACACCGTACAGATGACGGCCAGTGCGATGGCGAAACTCGTGCGCACGGCTACTGGGCCTCGCGCGGGGCGTACGCCGTGGCGCGCGTCAGCAGCAGTAGCAGACCCGCCCATGTTGGCACGCGCAGCATCCACGCCGCGATACTATTCGTCGAACTCTTCTGGGTGAAGTTGCTCCAAGTCGCTTCGGCCAGGCGGGGGTCGATCGCAAGCGCTCGCGCGTGCGTGGCGGCGCCCGGTGCGGCGCCGGCCAGCTGGATTAAGCCCCACAAGAGCACGGCCGCTGCGAGCGCTGCGAGCAACGCGATGCGGGCGTTGCCGTTCCAATAGCGCCATGCGAGATACCCCACTGGGAAGAGCGGCGCGATGACGAGCGCCGGCGAGACGGCCCACGTCCACGGCACGGCAAGCAGCAGCAGCGCGATGGCCGCGAGCGATTGCTGCTCTCGCCTTGCGCAGAAGATAAGCAACACGGCGGCCGGCAGAGCCGCCGCGATCTGCGTCACGTGAATGAAGCTGCCGCCGAAGACGGCGAAGGCCGGCGGAACGCAGACGAAAAACGCATTATTTCCCGTCTTTCGTGCGAGCAGTCCGGCAACGAGCGTTCCCAGCGCCAGCATCGCGCCGTACCAGACTAACCCCACTCGCAGCGCAACGCTCTCCGGCGCCCCCAGCGAGAAGAGCACCGCCGTGAGACTATACTGCGTATCGCGCGAGGCTTCGGAGAGCGCGTGCGCGGGCAGCACGCTCGTAAAGTATTCGAAGTTCGTCGCTGGGCCCAGCACTGCAAGCGAGACGATCGCAAGAACGCCAAGCGCGAGCACCAGCGTCAATCGCGTGGCGGGCGCCCAAACGGCAAGCGCGATGCAAACGGGAAGCCCGAGATGCGGCTCGATCATCGTTCCTGCGGCGAAGAGCGCCGCCGTCCGCCAGCGATGTCGCCATGCGAAGTATGCCGCCGTGCAGATGCACGCCAGCGCAAGCGGAACGACTTCGCCGAAGGGAAGCGAGATCGTGCAGAGCGAGAGTGCGAAGACCCCAAGTGCGACCTGCCAATCGATGCCGGCAAACCGCGAGAGCGCCGCGATGCAGGCCGCGCACGCGCAGAGCAGGAGCATCGTCCAGAGGGTCGCCGCGACAACGAACGGCAGCGCCCCGAGCGGCACCAGCGCCGCAAGCGCATAGCCTGGGAGCGGCGCAGGAATCGTCACGCCGGGGTTCCTTTGAAAGAAGAGATTCCGGCCGATACCGATTTCGCAGTTCCGCAATGGCTGCGCGAGATACGGATTTGCGCCCTGTGAGGTAACGCGGGCCGCGCAATAGAACGCGCGGAAGTCTCCCATCAGAAAGCCGGTCCGAGTGACGACGGCCGTCTGCGCAGCCAGCGCGGCAAGGGAGGCGAGGAGGATGGCGACCGTAATCCGGTTCATCCAGCGGTCCCGTTTAGCGACCGCGTCGTTCGTGTGCTATAATCGGGCCGTCTATGCGACGTCCCGACTTTTTGCTTAGCCTGGCCGCCGCCGCGCTTGCCGGCATGTCGCCGATGGCCGTTGCGGCGGCGGTCCCCACCGCGACGCGGCGGGTGCTGTGGTTGCGCCGGGCGGGCTACAGCGATGAAATCGTCGCCCCCTTCTGTGTCGACGGACGGACGGTCTATGCGCCTGGCTATTGGCAAATCTGCTGGCTCATGCGCGATCGCCACGTCCCGCCGGCGCAGGGCTACGTTCAAGTCGACATTGTCGAGATCGAGGCGCTCTGGGAAGTGCAGCAAGCGCTGCTGCTCCACGGAATCCGCGAACCATTGGTGATCACGAGCGGCTACCGTACGCTGCAAACGAACAACGCGACGGAGAATGCAGCCCGCAACAGCATGCACGTCTACGCGAAGGCCGCGGACATGTACGTGCCCGGCGTCTCCATGCGCGATCTCTTCGATGCGTGCTGGTCGCGTGCGATCTCGGGTGGAATCGGCTACTACGACGATCACGTCCATCTCGACTCCGCGACGCGCCGCTGGTGGGTTGGTGATCTACCGGTGCCCGAGTTTGCGCGCACCGCGCCGGGCTAGGCGCCGGCGGCGAAGCGCGTGTCCGGCCAGTGCGCCCGCTGCTGGCCGGTCGAGATCTCCGAAAGCCGTTCGAGGACGCTAAGATGGCGCCGTTCGAGGTTTGCCGCCTGTAAGGCTACCCACGACCCGCTCGCATGCCCGATCAAGAGCGACCCCGTATGAAGCCCTTCGGCCATGCGGTAATGTACGAGTGCGGCTTGCAGTTCGCCGCGGTCGTATTGCTCGTCGCCATCGTCCGCGTGGGCGATGAAACGCTTGACGTCGACCACGACGTTATCGGGATCGATGGAAACGTCGCTGTGACCCGTCCTAAAATAGGTTTCGACTTGGTCGAAACCGACCAGGTGCGCAATGGCTTTACGAATGTTGGAGCAAGCAGTCCGCAAGCTCTGGGCCACGAGATGCTTGTCAACGCCGGGCCAGAAAATTTCGCCCAGCTCTCCGCGCGAAGCGATGCCGCCCGATTTGAGTGCGACGTACTGGAAGATTTCGCGGTCGCGCCGTCTGATCCACTGAATCGGACGTCCGTCAATTTCGGCTTCGAACCATCCAAAAAGCCGCACCCGCATTGGAGAGGCCGGGAGCGCGCTAGCGTAGCGATGATACAAGGCGCTGCGCGACAGAGCGCGCAGCGCACGATAGCCGCCGGCAGTGTGGATCACGAAAAGGCCTTGTTCCTCGAGCGCCTGCAGTTGTTGCAGATTGTCGAGCTGCGAGCCGGCCATTAATTTGCCGACAAGCGCGGTATGATCTTCCGGCGCGTCCGCCAAAACGGAAGCGACGAATTCGTTGAAAAAATGCCCGCGACGCATGCGCCAATTTCCGAAGGCTTCTTGGAGGCTGCAGTTATCCTCTGCGGCTTTACAGATCGCACCGCTCACGACCAGCGGCCAGCCCTCGGTCTGCTCGAGCAGCCGCACCACGTCGGCATGTACGAAACGCACGCCGCACGTTTCGGCCAGATGGCGGATCTCATCGGCACAAAACGCCAAACGCTCGGCATCGCAGAGTGAAGCGAGTCCTCGAGAGACCAAGTCCCTGACGTGGAATTCGGCGCGCGAACGGCAGGCAATGAGCAACGACACCCCTTCAGGCACCTCTTCGACCAGGCGCAGGATGGTGGCGACCCCGTCCGCGGGGGGGACGGCCGCACAATCGATGGCCAACTCCAGCGGTGCCCGCTCGGCAAGCGCGCGTAAGAGTTCCTCTTGCGAAGCGAAACCGTCATCCTCTCCCAGCACGCCGGCCAGCTCGCTCCAAACCACATCCTTCGTCGCACCGGCAGCAAGCGCGTAGTAATATCCATTTGCTGCCCGATGGCGCAGATAATCCAGTAGCGCCATCGTCTTGCCGAAGCCCGGCGGAGCCACCAAAAAGCGAACCGGGGCGCTCTTAAAGCGCTCCAACCATTCTTCGATTCGCGCGCGGCGCACGATCGTGGGACCCTGGCGTGGCATCCTTCGGTTCATGGATTCCCAGAGGGGCTCATACAATTACCTCCCTGGACGCCCAGTATATAATTTTTTCGTTGTCCGTGCAACCAGGCGGCTTACAGCATGAGCAACCAGGCGCTTTCTTATCCGAGGAGCAGGCCCGCAAAACGATCGATAGCCCGGGCCCTCCACCGCATTTCATAGTTTAGCCGGCGGACGACGTTGCGAGCTTTGATTGCCGCGCCCTGGGAGCGAACGATGCGCTCGGTAAGCTCGTGGTCGCCGCGTAACCTCGGTTTGAGGAGATCCAGAGTCGCCAACGCCGCGGGCGGATGCGAGCCGCCGAAATGCAGCAAGCGTGGATAGACCGGCTTGAAATATCGTACAACATCAAAGTCCGCGAGCTGATCCTGCGGCAGCACGTCGCCCGGTGCGCCGAGTGACGAATACTGGCGCCCTTTCTCGGCATGGCGACGAGGTTCGAGCGTGTGCCCGTAGTGTGCGTACACGTAGGGCAACGCGATCCGCTTGCCGGACAATCCCACCAGTCGTTCGTGCACGGTCCCCTCCCACCGCAGGCCCGATCGGTAGCGGAAAAACATCATCCGCCGCTCGATCGAGGTGTAATATTCGAACGATGCAAAGAAATGCCACGTGTAGCCGTCCACGAAATCGTACGCCGCCGGAACGCCGGCGAGACGTTCTGCGATGCGGCCCACGCCGGCGCCGTGAACTTCGTCGGCATCGACGAACGCGACCCATCTGCCGGCGCTGAGCTGTTCGTGGATGCGCAGACAAATATTTCGGGCGGCGGCAAAACCGCAGAACGGCGTGCGATCGACGACTAGCCGGCCCTCTTGCCCGAAGCGGCTTGCCGCCAAGATCGAGGCGTGCGGCGAACCTCCAGGCGAGTTGTCGTTGACGATCAAGAGCGTCGCGGCATCGGCAATCGACGCGAGCATCGCATTCAAGAACGGTTCGTCGCGCGCTCCCAGAATCAAATGAGCGGCCACGTCGTCCGCCGGCGGCCTCATCGTCAGGGCTTCGCGCGCGCCAACGGAGTTTCCGCCAGCTGCGCGAAGTCGAGCACGATGCCGCCTTTGCGCTTGGCCGTCGATGCGCGCGTCATCGCAGAGGATACGCGCGGAATCGGGCGATACGCGCGGGCCGTGCTGCGGCGGCTGGTTCTCCGCGATGATCTCGAGCTAACGCTGCTTGCCGACGGATTCTTTCCGCAGCGCCGGCGCGACGCATACGTTCGCGCGCTCGGCAACGGCAGCTTTGCGGTGCGATCGCGAGTTCCCAGAGACGCCGAGATTATCTGGCATCCCGCAAACGGCACCTTCTTCTCCTCGCGCGTTCCCAGCGTCGCCACGATTCACGATGCCGTCCCCTTCCGCTATCCGGATCGCAATCCAAAGCGCTGCGAGCACGCGCAACGCCCGTTCTTGCGGTCGGCATCCACGGCGAGGCGCGTGATCGCCGTCTCGGAGTTCGCCCGCGGCGAGCTGGGTGCAATGCTCGACCTCCCGCTGGAACGAATCGAAGTAATTCTGCACGGCATCGAGCCAACGTTTGCGCCAGGCGCGGCGGAACCGCTGCCACTGAGTTTGCAGGGCCGGCGCTTCTTGCTCTTCGTTGGTGACCCGATCGGCGAGCCGCGGAAGAACTTCGACCTGTTATACGAGGCCTATCGCCAGGCGTGGCCCGCTCTCGATGGGCCGCTTCTTGCCATCGTCGGGCCACGGGCGCCGGAGCTGCCGGGAGTCGTACACGTCGGAAATCTCGGCGATGACTTGACGGCCGGCGGCAACGAAACGCTGCGCGCCTGTTACCGCGGAGCCATCGCATTGACGCTGGCGTCATACCACGAGACATTCGGCATGCCGATGCTCGAAGCGATGGCGTGCGGAACGCCCGTAGTGGCCTCGCGGGCGAGCTCGCTCCCCGAAATCGGCGGCAAGGCCGCCCTCTATGCGCCTGCGGACGACGCACGCGAATGGGCCGCATCGTTACGGCGCATCGTCGAAGACGAGGAGCTTCGGCATTCGCTTCGCGCGGCCGGACCAGAACGAGCGAGGTTCTTCAGTTGGGATCGAAGCGCGGAACAGCACGTGGCGCTCTTTCGCTCGGTCGCGCGATGATTCACCTCGGAGTCGACGCATGGAACCTCCCCGGCGATCACCGCGGAATCGGACGCTATCTCCGTGAGATTCTGCGGGCGTGGCGGGAGCGCGAGCGCCATACGGTCGAGGTGACGTTGATCGTGCCCGAGTGGCATTCGTGGACGGTGCGGGGGCGCTACTTACGCGAGGTCGAACCAGCGCAGTATCGCATCGTTTCGCGACGAGGGCACGCTCGCGCGGGCTTGGACGCACTGTGGTTTCCATTTAATGGATGCAGCTGGACGAACTTCACCCTGCCTGCGACCGCAACGCTGCACGACGCGTCGAACTTTGTCGTCGAAGATTATGCGCCGGAGACACAGCGGATCTTTCGAGCGGCAGCGGAGCGCTGTCGAGCGCTGATCACCGATTCGCACTTCGCGCAGGGCGAGCTCGCGCGCGAGTTACAGGTTTCCCCCGAGCGGATCGTTCCAATTGAGCTCGGCGTTCGTCCACCGCGGCCGCCCAAAGACGTAAAACTCGACGTTACCTCACTCGGGCGGTATGTCCTGTACGTCGGAACCGCCGAGCGGCGAAAAGGCTTCGATACGCTGCTCGAAGCGATGGCTCTCTTAGCGCACGAGCGCACGGAGCTCTCAGTCGTCGTAACGACGCGTCTCGACCGTTGCTTTGCATTGCCGACGAACGTGCGACTCGTCGAGCTGGGATATGTGGACGATGATACGCTGGCGGCACTCTATCGCGCGTGCGCCGTTCTCGCCTTTCCATCGCGCTACGAAGGCTTCGGCTTGCCCGTGCTCGAGGCGATGAGCTACGGTGCGCCGGTTATTGCGTCGAATGCCTCCTCTTTGCCCGAAGCCGGCGGCGACGCCGCGGCGTACGTTCCGCCGGGAGACGCCGCCGCGCTTGCGGCGGCGATCGCGCGTGTTACTGGAGATCGCGCATACGCGGACGAACTGCGCGGCCGCGGCCTGGCTCGGGCCGGGGCTTTTACGTGGGATCGAACGGCATCGCGAACGCTCGAAACAATCGAAGGGACGTTATAGCCGCGTGCCTCAATCGGGAATCCATCTTGCAACCGGAATCGCGGTGAAGGACGAACGCCTGCTGATGGTCGCGTCATGTTATGCCAATCAACCGCACCCGTTGTGGAATCTGCCTGGGGGGCGCCAACAGCCCGGAGAACTTCTCGTAGAAACCGTGGTTCGAGAGTTTTACGAAGAGACCCACTTGCGCGTTCGCGCTGGCGAGCTCGCCTATGTCAGCGAGAGCTACGACGGCGCCCGGCACTTCCTCAACGCGACGTTTTTGGTGGAGGTGCTCGAAGGGCAGGCTAAGCTCAGGATGACACCGGAAGGGATGACACCGGGAGATCACGTTGTTGCGGTGGAGTGGGTGGCGTTGAGCGACCTGCGTGAGAGAATCGCGGTCGCAGTCGTGCGCGAGCCGCTCGTCGCTTTTCTCGAGGGCTCGCTCGAACGGCGCTATGCGGGCTACCACGAGGCGGGAGTTACTATCGAGTGGCCTGACGATTCCGCCTGACCTGTGCCTCCCAGTCCTGGCGCTCCAGCGTGTGCGCCATCACGTCCACGGGCCTTCCTTGCACCGTTGCGCCGCGCGGAAGCGTCGCTTCATTTTCGAAGCCGCTGCGTTTGAGGACCGCGCGTGACGATTGGTTCTCCGGCAGACAGTAGGCGCGAATTCGCTGAAGGTCCGCCTCCTGGAAACCCTCTTCGATGAGCGCCATAACCCCCTCGGTCGCGATCCCGCGATTGCGATACGTGCGCACGACGCTGTAGCCGATCTCGGCCGACAAGCGGTCGTGCTCGGAAATGCGCAGCGAGACCCAGCCCAGCGCCGGGCTCGCGGGCGCGGCGAAGTGCACGAGCCATTCGAAGCGGCCGACGGTTCCGGGCCCAAAGCGCGTCGGCCGGGCCCCGACGGCTCGGAGAAACTGGGCGCGATTGAGGTTGGGCAAGTCCTGGTAATCGCGCAGATCCGGCTCTTGCAACACGTCCCACAGGGTCCCGGCGTTGGCGGCGGATACGGGCACGAGCCGTAAGCGCGCGGTTCGAATCAATCGCATCGCGACGACGCTCTCCCTTGACGCGCGCACCGCTGCGCGTGATAGCCGCCGCGATGGATTTGGCTGCTGCTTACGCGAGCCGTGCGCCGGCGTGGGTTGATTTCACCGGAACCGTTTCCTCCGCGCCGCGCTTCTTCTACGGCTCGCGCACGCACTGCATGCACGAGGCCTTCGACGTCGCAAGCAGCGCCGGCACCCTGGAAGTCGTCGATAATGTCGGCATCGCGCCCCGCTGCCCGGTACAGGCCGGCGACTCGATCGAGATCTGCGGCCAGATGGTGCACGATCCCGGAAGGCTGCCGATCGTTCATTGGACGCATCACGACCCCGAGCACGAGCGCCGCGGGGGATTCATTCGCTTGCACGGGAGGCTGTACGCGTAGGGGCCTGCATCCGCAGCAGCTCGGGAATCGTGACAAACCGGTAGCCGCGGCGCTTGAGCGCCTCGACGATCAAACGCGTTGCCGCCACGTCGGCGCTGCGATCGCAGAGGCGTCCAGCCCCGTGTATCCGCGCGCAAACGAGCCCGCGATTGCCGTCGTGAAGGTCGATAATGGCGCCGTCGTCGACATACTGCAAGACTCGCGCGGCAATCACGCGCGCCGGCGGGTATTCCCAATCGTTGGCAAGCGGAACCGACCACATTACGGGTGTGTACCCAAGCTTTCGCACTTCCCCGAGCACCAGCCAGTCGCGCCCGCCAAAGGGCGGCCGCATGATTCGCGTGTGAACTCCCGCGGCTTTGAAGATTGCGAGGTCGGTGCGTTCGAGCGTGCGGCGAAGGCCGCTCTGCCCGTCGAGGACTAGGTGTTCGTGGCTCCACGTATGATTGCCGATTGCGTTTCCATCGAGCACTTCGCGCCGCACGACGTCAGGGTAGGCCGCCACCGCGCGCCCCACAACAAAAAAGGTCGCGTGAACGCCCTCGCCGCGCAAAACGGAGAGCAGCTCGTCGGTATACGGCGGATTTGGCCCGTCGTCGTAGGTGAGCGCGACGACGCGCTGGTTCTTCGGGCCGCTGACAAGCGTTTTTCCGAAGAGCTGGCTGCCCGGGCTCTCCACGAGTTCGTAACCTTTGTACGCGACCACGCCTAGCAATGCTAGGGCGACGGCCACACCCACGATCCAGCGCCGCTTCACGCGATCAACCGTGCGTGCCGCGAATGCGTTCCTGCGCGGCGGCGACGTTGTGGCGAAAAACGTCGGGGCCAAAATCGCGAAAATCCTTGATGATCTGTGTGTAACGCGGATCGGCAACTTCCGTGCTCGAGACGTGCAGCAGATCGCGCGGCACGCCTTTGGAGAGATCGATCGAATATTCCCGGCCGCTCTTGGTCGCCCAATATTGCGGGTCGGTGAACGTGACGGTTCGCTGGCCGTGTTGGTAGTCCGCGAGCTGCTTCACGTAGACGGTATAGTGCGCGTTGGCGTCGGGCAGCGAGGGCTTGTCGACGAGATCCCAGACTCCGTCCTGAACGAGCCGGCCAAAGAAAAAGCTTACGTCGTAGACGCGCGCCGCCGGCGCATTGACGGTGATCTGCCTCCCGTCGTAGCCGCGAACCGAGTAGGCAAACGACGAGACGCCCTCGAGATCGGACATGCGGTACTCTTCGGTGTCGATCGGCGGCTTCGCGTAATGGATCGTCAGGCGGGCGTAAAGCTCGCTCGGCGCCTTTTGCGCATGGATTGCGGGCGCGAAACGTCCCATCTCCCCCGCACCGTAGATTCGCCATCCCAAGATCAGAAAAACCACGCATAGCGCGACGATCACGATCTCGATGGGGAAACGCCGCATGTACGGCGCCTACTTTGTCGACGGGTGGGCTTCCTGGTCGAGCACGCGGTTCACCAACCGGTCGGCCAGGACGTTCTGCTCGCGCCGGACGTGCGCGATGTCGACGTGATCGAAGCTACGCAAGAGACCGCGCGCCCGCTGGTAGAGCGGCTGGAGGCTCTCGTGCTTCACGCGATATTCGCCAAGCAACTGCTTGACGACCAACTCCGAGTCCAGCCGAACGGTCAAACGGCGTATTCCGCGTTTTTGCGCGGCTTGCAAACCAAGCAACAGCGCGGTCCATTCCGCCACGTTGTTGGTGGCAATCCCCAGGTAGGCGTCGACCTCCTCGATCGTCTCCCCGGACGCGTCGATCAGGACCGCGGCGCTGGCTGCCGGCCCCGGATTACCTCGTGAGCCGCCGTCGGCAAAAAGCGTCGCTTCCATTCCTGCGCGGGCTTCGGCGGTGATGAGGCATAGACCGCCCGCTCCGCGGGTACATCCCAGAGATGACGCAATCGTCCCTCATTCGAACCGTCGCCCTGGTGCTCGCGACCGCCCTGGTCTGGGGGCTACCGCAAAGAACGCCGGCGGCGACGAGCTGGACCTTCTATGGCATAACCGTCCACGTTTCGACCCAAAACATCAAGGTGGAGGACCCTCGAACCAAACAGGTCATGAGCTTCTTGCTCGTTCCGAAGTTCGACCAAGTTTTCTCAGCCGACGGCAAAACGACGTATCAGATGGGCAAGGTAAAGGCTGGTCAGTACGTCGCCGTCATCTATGATCGCAAAGCTCTGGGATCCGCTCACGCCGACAAAATCTACCTGATGGATAACGCAAATCAGCGACTAGCTACGCAATAGCGCCCCTTCCGCGCTAAGCGTTGCAGGGAGAAATTGACTTTAGTCGCACTTTCCCGGTTTCCGGGACCTCCGGACGGAAAAGGAGCGACGCAGATGAAGAGTCAGCGTTCCCTGATACGTGCAGCCGCCACCGCCGCCATTGCGGCCTTTCTCGCCAGCTGCGGCGCCTCGCAGTTCACTACGCTTGGAGGAGCCGGCGGTTCAGCGCACCCGGCGGGCCTTACCATCGCAAGCAGCGGCGCGGTTCGCGGCGGGGGCGTCATCCGGCCCGATGGTGCTAAATCGTGGATGCTGCCGTCGCCGGCGAGTTGCGCCTACAACGGAAAACTGCCGCCCTGCGGCCTGCTCTACGTTTCGAACTACTACGATGACGACGTGCTCGTCTTTCAACGCGGCAAACTGTTCGGGACCCTCACCGGTTTCAACGGACCCGACGGCCTCTGTCACGACTTTGCCGGAAACGTCTGGATCGTCAACAATCTCGGGCAAGACGTCGTCGAGTACGCGCACGGCGGAACGACGCAAATCAAGGCGCTCAGCGATCCCGGCGAGTACCCGCTGGGCTGTGCGGTCGAACCGGGAGGCGATGCGGTCGCCGTTACCAACATCTTTACGTTGGGCAGTGGCCAAGGCAGCGTCGCCATCTATCACAAGGATGCCGGGCCGCCGGACATTCTGACCGACCCCGATATTTACTACGTCTACTTTTGCGGGTTCGATAACCAGCGCAATCTCTACATTGACGGCTTCGACACATCCGGCGACTTCAAGTTCGCCGAGCTTCCGCGTCACGAGCGCAAATTCAAAAACATCGTGCTAAACGGAACCATTTATTGGCCCGGCGCGATCCAGTGGGACGGCACGTACGTCGTCGTGGGCGACCAGATGTATCAGGATCAAGTGGAATCGGCAGCCTATCAAACCACGGGCGCGGGCGGCGAGATCGTCGGCACGACAGTTTTCACCGGCGCCCAAGACATCGTGGGTTTTGACATTAAGGATACGAGCGTCATTGGGCCCGACGCAAATCTCAACGTCGTCGGCCTCTACCGTTATCCCGGCGGCGGCAAGCCCACCGTACGCCTCCATCACTTCAGGCACCCTTACGGCGTGACGGTCAGCGCAGCGCACTAGTTCGAATGATACGAAGGAGTGGCTCCATGAGCGTAATTCTACGAGCGTCACTTTGCGCGGCGATAGCGTCGCTCGCCGTTGGGCTTGCGGCGTGCTCGAGTGCAGGCTCGCCGGCCGGCGTTGCCGATCTGTCGACGAGAGTTCCGCAGCCGTTCGCATCGCCCGCATTCCGTGCGCATCACGGGAGCAAAGAGCGAGGCTGGATCTCCGCCTCCGCACGGTTTCGGCGTACCGTCTACGTCGCCGACGACTCGGAGATCCTGATCTTTCCGCAAGGGCCTCGCAATCCGTCACCGATCGGCAAGATTACCGATGGGGTGTCGTCCGCGTACGGCCTCTGCATCGACCGCTACGGCAACCTCTACGTAGCCAATCAGTATAGCAACAACGTCACCGTCTACCCGGTCGGCTCGACGGAGCCTTCAAAGACCTACTCAGAGGATCTCGAACGCCCGCTCTATCCGGCGGTCGACAGCAATCAAAACCTGTGGGTCACCAATGCCGACAACGGAACCGTCGTGGAGTATAAGCACGGCAGCACACACGCAAAGCAAGTCCTCCAGACGCCCGGGTCGGAGGCGGACGGACTCGGCTTCGACGTCCAAGGAAACCTCTACGTTGCCTATCGCTACTACTCATACTATTCAAGCGAACCGGGCAGCATCGAAGAGTTCAATCCCCATTCGGGTAAAGGCACGGTCTTGGGCATGCCGCTCAATCAGCCGCAGGGTGTCGTCGTGACAAACGACGGAGCGATTCTTACCGTCGAGACCGGCGGAACCGATCGCATCGACGTCTTTCCGCCCGGCTACCAGGTCCCGACGCTCGAAGTAGGTGTGAAGGACATCCCGACACAGCTCGCCATCGACTCACACGAGAACAGGCTCTTCGTTTCGAGCTTGGATTACAACGACATCTACGCTTCCCAATATCCGCTACTCAATCCCAACGGAAGTCCCAACGTGCTTCGCGAGAAGATCAGCGTCGGCAGCTATGGCATCGTCCAAGGCCTAGCGCTTAGCGACGGGCAGATTTTTTGAGTAGATTCTATCGCTGCTGGTCCGGGAAGAAACCAACGATCGTCCCGTTCGAATCCGTGACGAACAAGATCGGTTGCGAACCGTTTTGGAATACGGCGCTATAGTGATAACCCTGATATCCTTGAGACGCATCGTGCTTGACGAAGCGCAACTGCACGAACCCACCCAACGACGAGAACGAGCTGCGAACTCGCGACATCATCGCGGGCGTTAGGCCGGTTCGCATCGTTGCCGACATGTTTGCCGAAGGGACTCTTCCGGCCAGCACGTCGCTGAAAAATCGTGAAAAGGTTTCCGTGAGCGCGGCGCTCGGCGGTCCCGCTACTTTCGGCGTCGGCTGGTCCTGGAAGAATCCATAGATGATGCCGCTCGAGTTGGTGACAAAGACGACCGGTTGCGATCCCTTGTCGAAGACGGCCACGTAATGGTACTGAAGGTATCCTTGTGAGGTGTCTTGCCGCGCGTACTGCAGCCGCCGAAACGCGCCGAACTTGCCGAGGTCGCTGCGGACCTGCGTCAGCATCGTCGAGGACTGCGACCTCAACGTCTCCGAGATATCCGGAGGCACGTGGCCGGCGAGAACGTCGCTAAGGAACGTCGTGAACCGCGGCGTCAGTTCGGCAGCCGGAAGCGCCGCCGGTGCGGCGGCCGCCTGCTGCGCGATGGCGGCTGAACCAAGAGCCATCACCAGCCCGGCGAAACACGCGGTAGCGAAAATTTTACGTATCATAGCCGGCAAACTTCGAGCCGGGGGGCCGCCGGCCCCCACCTGGAGTAATGAGGCTCTGATGAGATGGGCCCTCGCGGCACTCGCGATGCTGCTCACGCCGGCCGTAGCGCCGCCGCAAACCGCGACCACCCAGCAGATTTTCGATGAAAGCTTCCGCCGGCTCCAATCTTATCCGGTGCCGCCGTTTGCCGTATGGACGGCCACCTGGCACATTCGGGCACGGCCAATGGGGTATTACACGGGCGAGTCGTCGTCGGTTGAAGTACACCGGTACGCCGTGCGGCTCTCCGATGGAATGGAAAACATCAGCGACCCCTCAACGAACGGGAAGCTTCCTCCGGCCACGATCGAGCCGGAGTTCCTTGGGCCGTTCGCTTGGACGATGCGATCGTCGGTACACGTTGCGCCCGCTGCCGCCGCCGGCGACGAGGCGATGATGCAGCCCGACATCGCCGGATTAAAGACCATTGCAAGCGTCGTCGCGGTAGCCAAGCCGTCGTATACGATCGGCCGCGGCTCCCAAGCGGTCGAGATCGTCAACGGGCGCGCGACCTATCACTTGGAGTTGCGGCCGAAGGACGAACCGCACAAACATAACCTGCGCGACTTGTGGGTCGACGTCGAAACCCTCGATCTGCTCAAGGCACACTTCGTCGGAACGTACCGGCCCTTTCCGCAAGCGCCCGTAAGTCCGACCGACGTCACCGTCTATTTTCGCCAAGTGGTTGGATGCTGGGTGGTTACCCATGCTCTGTGGACCTATGAGGATCCGCCGATGTCATATCAGTTCGACGTTCAGAACGACGAGATCGGTTTGCCGGCCACCCTTCCGGATTGGCTCTTCGATACGGCGGCCTATCGTGAACACGAAGAGGCCGGCGAGCCCGATTACCTTGGCGTATTACTCGAGCAGATGCGAAAAGCGGCGAAGCCCGTAGCCGGGCAGAACCAAGTTTAGACGGATCCTGCGACCGACGTATAGAGCGTTTGCAGGTTTACGCCGAGGATCGAGATCCCCGCGAACGCGACCATCGCGATCAAAGCGATGAGCAGGGCGTATTCAACCATCGTCGCGCCCTCGCTCGCGGCGAGGAGACTATTGCGAGTCGGGGGCGCGATAGTCGTTCTTTTGCTGGAGGAAGAACGACGGATACTTCGGCGCCTTGATCGGAATGAAGGCGCGCGGCTGTTGGGTGAAGTCGAAGCAATCCGCGGCCGGCGAGGTGGCGCGCTTATCGGCCGCCGCTAATTGATCGAGGCCCCAGAGGTCCTCCGCGAAACGCAGCACGCTGGCCGTCTCGTATTGCACGTGCGAAACGTGGTCTTTCTTGGCATACGGCGAGATGACCAAGAGCGGCACGCGAAACCCGAGGCCGTCGGGCCCGAGGTAGGGAGGCTTAACGGGGTCGTAGAGGCCTCCCCAATCGTCCCATTGCACGAAGATGGCGGTCGTATTCCAGAACTTGCTCTTGCCGACGGCGTTGACGATCGCCGAAACCCACGACGGCCCATATCCACCGCCGCAGTTGACGTGATCGGAATCGCTGCAAAGCGGCGTGACCCACGTAAAGTTCGCGAGCTTGCCGGCCTTCACGTCGGTCAAGAACGTTTTCTGCGGCGTAACGATGTCGTTTTTCCAATCCGGTCCGTAGTAAATGTGCCGGACCGCCTGATAACTCGACCACCAGCTCCCGCCTCCGCTCGAGCTATTGCCGTATTTGCTCGTATAAAAGCGCCATGAAAGCTTCGCTTTGTCGAGCTCGTCGCCCAGAGTCTGATAGTCGAAGCACGGCTGTTGATACGAACCGTACGTGCGCTGCGCAGTGATCGTCGCCACCTCGTCACTCGCTCCTCCTGGACAGCCCCAAAGGCCAAACGGCAAATCGACGCTCGATTGCGCCTGCGCGGCGATGATGTACTGGTGAGCGACAAAGCTCTCGTCGAGCTGCGATTGGAACATCCTGTCGGCAAGCACCCATTCGTGCGCCATGTCGAAATACGGTTTCGAGTCGCTGTGCGGAACGTAGACGTACTGCGGATCCTTGAACGGGCCGTCAAAGCCCACTTCCTTGTTGAATCCGTCCATCCGGCAGTCGGTTCCAGGCAACTTCCCGGTCCCGTGACACGACGCGAACATCGCCGCCGCCGAATGGTCGATGTCGTACGCGCCCCCGCCTAAGGAGTACGGGCGCAGTTTAATCGTGTTCCCTCTGGAGTCTTTCCCTCTCGGAACCGTATAGGCGCCGGGATAGCCTTGAAAGAGATTGTTGAAGCTGCGATTCTCCTGAACGACGTAGACGATGTGATCGATTTTGCCGGCGCCGGTCGCAGCGTTCTGTATGGAGGAAAGCGACGGAAGCGCGCTCGAGCTCCGGTTGTTGCACGCGGTGAGAGCCAGCGCCACGACCAGCACGAGACAAGCGGTCTTCATTCGGTGTCCAGCGGTTCGTTCGAAGGCGGCCGATGCAGGAAATACTGGAGCGGATACCTTTGCGGAATCACTTTAAAGTTTCGCGGCGGCATGTTGAAATCGAACGCGTTTCCGATGCTGGTGGAGTTCGCGTCGTTCCTCCCAAGCGTGCCCAGGTTCCAGTTGTCTTCAATGAAGTGCAGAATGCTGCCGAACTCGTACTGCGTGTGCTCCACGTGCGCATTGACGTAAGGCGAGACGATTAGCATCGGGACGCGGAAGCCCGGGCCTCCTTGCCAGCCGGGCGCCGCCGGCGGAACGACGTGATCGTAGAAGCCGCCCCAATCGTCCCACACAATCACGACGGCGGTGGAATCCCAATAGGAGCTTTGCCCGACGGCATTGACGATCGACGCCACCCACGAAGGACCCTTGTCGCTCTTGGTGGCGGGATGATCGGAGTCCCACCCGTTGGGGGTGATCCACGATACGGCGGGCAGCTTCTTGTTTGAGATGTCGGTAAAGATGTCGGTATTGCTCCGCGTGACGTTGTTCTTCCACTCGGGGCTGTAGCGCACGGCTTTGATCGCGTCGAACGCGCTCCAGATTCCGGCGCCTTGGCATTTGGGGCAGTCGGTGTATGGGTAGACCCTCACCGCATAAAACTTCCACGAAACGGACTTTGCGTCGAGGAGATCGCGCATCGTCGAATACGTCAGGCACGGAAACGGCCCGCCGAATTCGTAGACCTTACGCGTGGCGCGTTTGATAACGGAGGTGACCAAGTGCGCCGGATTTCCATCGCAACCCCACGGAAAATACGAGGGTGTGTCGATCAGTGCTTCGCTGCTCGAAAGCTGCGTGCCGCCTGCGATCAGATCTTGATGCGCCGTAAAGCTTCCGCTGCCTTGCGTTTGAAACAAATGGTCGGAAAGCACATACTGCTGCGCCATGTCCCAGTACGGGGCGATATCTTTCGGATTGACGTATTGATAGGGATAGGTGCACGCCGGCGTGCCGCTTCCCCGCGCGCCGCCACCCTCGAGGTCGAAGCCGTCCATCTTCCCTTTGTCCCGGTCGATCTGGAAACCCGAGTAGATGTGATCGAGATCCTCATTCGCCGGATAGCCGTACGAAGGGGGGAATCCGTTGCCCTGGAGATCGACCTCCGTCAGCGGGATCGTCGTCGGCTTGGTAATCTTCACGGGGCAGCTCTCGGCGATCGACCCCGGCATCGCCGCCGCCTTACCCGTCGTCGTCCCGTCGGCGCCCGGAAACGTCGCAAAGAAATTATCGAAGCTGCGATTCTCTTGGATGACGATGACGACGTGCTGTATTTTCGTTGACCCCGAGGTCGCCGCGCGGACTCCCGCGTTCGTTCCGGAGCGAAACGCCGGCATCGTACCGGGCGATCCGCCGCCGCACCCGAGAACCGTCGCACTCATGGCGATGAGGGCAAACCAAATGCCGGCGGCGCGCACTTTCATCGGCGGAAGCGCTATTCCGTATCGACCGGGAGCCCGGAAGGCTTTTCACGCAAGAAGAACTCGCGCGAATACTTCGTGGGAATCGCTTTGAACGTGCGCGGCTTTTGCTTGAAATTGAATATGTTGCCGATGCTCGTCGAGCTTTGGTCGGTCGTTCCGAGGCTCCCGAGACTCCACGTATTCTCGATGAACTTGATAATGCTCCCGAAGCCGTAGACCGTATGGGAAATCTCGTTCGCCGGCACGTACGGCGACGCGACGATCATGCCCACGCGAAAGCCCGGGCCGCCTTGATTATCCGGTTTCGGCGGCTCGACCGAATCGTAAAAGCCGCCCCAGTCGTCCCAGACGATGATGACCGCCGTCGAGTTCCAATACGAGCTTTTGCCGAGCGCGTTCACGACGTTTGCCACCCACGACGGCCCGTGGTCGGACTTATAACCCGGGTGGTCCGAATCGAGCGCATCGGGGACTACCCACGACATCGCGGGCAAATTGCCGTTTGCGATGTCCTTTAGAATGTTGGTTTGGGGGCTCGAGATATGCTCGCTCCATTCGCTCTTATTCCCGTAGACCGAATTGATGACCAGAAACGCGTTCCATAGCGCGCCAGCCGTGTAGTTCTTCGGCGCCGGGGCGTAGTATTTCCACGAAACGGTGGCGGCATCGAGCAGATCTGCAAGCGTTTCGTAGTTGCTTCCCGACGACGGGAACTTGTTCGTGCAGGGATACGGCCCCTTTCGCGGCTCGTACACGAGGCTCGTCGTGATGAGCGAGGTTACGGTACCTGGGGGCGAGGTGCAGCCCCAAGCGGCTGAAGCGGTCGGATCGTCGATGAGGCTTTCTGTGGAGTTGATCTCGGTGCCGCCGCGGATCAGGTCCTGATGCGCGGTGAAACTTCCACTACCTTGCGTTTGGAAGAGATGATCGGCCAGCGCGTAATCGGTCGCGAGCGTCCAGTACGGCGCAACTTGAGTGGGATTCACGTACGTATAGGGCAGCGTGCCTTCGTCGCCCGCTTTCGCCGCGTACTTGATGCGGTTGAAGGCGTCCATATTCCCATTATCGTAGGCCGTCGTATAGGCCGCGTAATAATGATTGAGGTTCTTTTTATCCGCTAAGTTGGTCTCTTTTAGATCGACCGAGACCTGTTTTGCTTTCTTTCCTTTGCCGATGAGTTCCAAGCCGGTGGTCGTTCCATCGGCACCCGGAAAGGTTGCGAACAAATCGTTGAACGTCCGGTTCTCTTGCACCATCAGCACGATATGCGTTATCGGATACGAAGAGCCACGGTGGCGAGCGACCGTTTGCAATACGCTTCCCGAAGGAATCGCGTTCGAAGCGCCGCCGCAGCCACTAAAGGCAACCGCGGCGCCGAGCAGCAACGCAATCAGATACGATCGTTTATTCATGATCTCCCTAATCATAGCTCTCACGAACCGTTTCCAGCAACGTTTGACCAAACTCTACCACGGTGCCGTCGCCGTCGAGCACGTCAACGCCAAAACCAGGATACAGGCTGACGAAGCGATCTTGCTTCCAGCGTGCTACCGACCAGCGGTCGCGCGCCGCCTTCTCATAGGGCCAGGAAGGCATCCCTTCCCGGTCCGAGCGAATGTCGCGACCGTCCGACGTACGGACTCGCACTTGGAAGCCCTCAACGCGGGCGATCTTCATTTCTAGGGTGCCGATTCTCATACGAGTGATGGTCGGGCTGACTGGATTCGAACCAGCGATCTCTAGTCCCCCAGACTAGCGCGATAACCAAGCTTCGCTACAGCCCGTTAGCTTTTTCTCTCCGAGCGGCTCTTCGGCAGCAAAGGCCGGTACCTTGCGAACGGCCTTCAGGCGCCCAGGATTTCGACGAGCGCGCGCAAGGCGAGGCGGTAGCTCGCGGCTCCAAAGCCGCTCACGACGCCTCGGCAAGCGGCTGCGGTGACACTCGTGCGGCGAAATGCTTCGCGGCCGGCCACGTTTGACAAATGTACCTCGACGACGGGGATGCCGATAGCCGCGATTGCGTCGGCGATCGCATAGGAGTAGTGTGCGTAAGCGCCCGGATTGAGCACGACGCCGGCATAGGTTTTGCGAGCCGCGTGAAGGGCGTCAACGATCTGGCCTTCGCCATTGTACTGCTCGCACCGTACCTCGACGCCGGCGGCCGACGCTTCGCGCGCGATCGTTTCGTTAAGCTGGTCGAGCGTCTGCTTCCCGTAGACCCCCGGGTCTCGTTCACCGAGCAAATTGAGATTCGGGCCGTGCAGCACCAAGACGCGCATGATGCTGGCTTCGTGGAGGAAAAGCGCGAGCCTTTGAGCCAGAGGCGCTCATGCCCGACATGATTTTGGCGGCATCGGCCGCCGGCGCGCAGATAGCGGTTGCTGCCGCCGTCACCACCGACCTCGTCGCGGAAATTCGCGACAGGCACGATCTGTGGCCGACCGCAACTGCGGCGGTCGGACGGCTTACGACCGGTGCGGCGCTTTTTGCAGCGACGAATCTCAAAGGGAACGAGCGAATTTCGCTGCAGATCGCGGGTAGCGGTCCTCTCGGAACGGTGGCTGCCGATGGCTGGCTACTCGACGAGGAGACCATCGGCGCGCGCGGATACGCGCGCAGCCCGCAGGTCGAGCTTCCCGTCGACGCGCGCGGAAAGTTCAACGTCGCCGGAGCCATCGGCAAAGGGTCGCTGCACGTCACCCGTTCGAGTGAAGGCGGTCAGCCTTATGTCGGGGTCGTACCGCTCGTATCGGGCGAGATCGCCGAAGACCTTGCCCACTATCTGGGACAATCCGAACAGACGCCCAGCGTCGTCGCGCTTGGCGTACTGGCCAATCCCGACGGCATCGTCGCCGCGGGTGGCATTCTGGCGCAGGTCCTGCCCGGCGCGGACGAACGAGCGTTATCGGCGCTCGAGGAGCGCGCGCTCGCGATGCCGCCGGTTACGCAGCTCATCGCGCAAGGCGCCGACGCCGCAGCGCTACTGCTCGCCTTGACCGGCGATTCCGACCTGCGTTCGTACCGCTCCATCGACGTCCGCTTCGCCTGCCGCTGCAATCGCGCCAAGGTCGAATCGGTTTTACTGGGCTTGGGAGCCGAAGAGATCCTCGCGCTAACGCGCGAACGCGATCTCACCGAAGCAACATGCGAATACTGTAAGACGCAATACGTCTTTACATCAGAAGAACTCCGCCAACTGGTGGAGAGGACGTAGGCGGACGACTTGTCGCAGCGACAGTCCGAGGAATAGGACTTGGCTGGGGCGTTTCGATGGTGTCGTGCTTCGACAGGCTAAGCATGACACCCAACACCTTGTCATCCTGAGCGCAGTAATGTCATCCTGAGCGGAGTCGAAGGACGAAGGGCTCAGGATGACAGGATTCAGGCCCTCGAGAAGCCGTCGGCGCTCCATTCCTCCGAGCCGACGCCGTTGTGGACGACGAAGAGACCCGTCGGATCGTAGCGTTTCTTGATCGCCGCTAGGCGGGAATAGTTCGAGCCCCAATACGAGCGCTGCCAGTTGTCTTGGAAGAAGTTGCTCTCCGAAACATACGAACCGTCGTCAGGCGTCAGTGTGCGCAGCACGTTCATTCCCCGGTGAATCGCCGCAGACGCGGCTCGGCCGGCTGCGACGTCGGGCTCGTGCCCAGGAATGCCGGGATACGCCGGCGGCTCCTCCCCCGCGCTGATCGCGAGCGCAAACGCAGTCGTCACCGCGGGATTGGTGGCCGTGTCGAGCGCCGCGGCGATCGCATCGGGCTGCGCGCCCGCGAGCCCCTTGTTGAAATGCAGCGCGAAGCCCCACGGACGCGATGCGGTGAAGAATGCGTCGGCGAGTTGCGCTTGCGCGTCGGCGCGAAGCAGCGATGCCGGCAGCCAGAGCGATTCGTAGCCGTGCAGAACCTGCCCGGCTTGTCCGCCGTCGCCCGACCACCAAAAGTCGCCGGCGTGCGCGCCGGGACGAGGATCGAGCACGATCGCGCCCGGCACAAACTTGTGAAGGAAATCGGCATCCCACCAATGTCGCGCGGGCCCGCAGAGAATGATGGGGTCGAACTCTTGAGTGTAATCGCGCGGAGAGCTCGCAACGAAATCGAGGAATGGCTTCCAAGCGGCGCGCGCTCCGTCTTGACTGAGGCCGTACGACACCATCGAAACGCGCAACCGATTGCTCGGCGCGAAGACGACCGACTCGCCCCAGTGGTCGTTGAAGAGTGACTCGGCGTAGAAGCTCACGAACCGCCGGAGGAGGCGGCGATATGCGGCGTCGGAGGAAGCTTTTACCGTAAACGCCGTACCGCCGAAGAACTCGGGCAGCTCGCGCACGCGCAGCGTCAAGCGGCTTATGATCCCGAAGGTTCCGCCGCCGCCGCCCTTGAGCGCCCAGAAGAGATCGGGATTCGTGCACGCGTTGGCGACGCGCACGCTGCCGTCGGCCGTTACGACTTCGGCTTCGAGTAGCCCCGAGGCGGCCGAGCCATAATGCTTTGAGAAGCTGCCGAAGCCGCCGCTCTGAATCAGCCCCGCGCAGCCGACGGTCGCGCATCCGCCACCTTGCACGTAACCGCCGCCTTGCGTCGTCACCGCATCGTAGGCGTGCAGCCAGATCGTCCCGCTGCCGAGTGTCACCGCGCGGCGCGGCGGCGTTGAGCAGTTTGACGGAACGAACGAATCGAGGACTTCGATTTCGTTCATCGCGCGTGTCCACACGAGGAGCGAGTCCGGCGCGTTCGACGTACCGAGATAGCTGTGGCCGCCCCCTTTGACGACCAGACGCAGATCGTTCTCGCGTGCGAAACTCACCGCGGCCGCAATATCGGCAGCGTTGCGCGCGCGCACGGCGTAGATGCTTGGCTTCGTCGTCCACGCGTCAGTCCAGCCAAGCGTCTGCGTGAGCCCCGCGGTATCGCCGATATAATATGGGTTGCGCAGGTTCTTAAACAACTCGGCGCATTCGGCGCTCTCCGAACGAGCTTTGCACGCGTCGAGCGGAAACGTCACCGGAATCAGATTTCCGCCGACCTCGCTATTCAAGCGCTTCCACGCGGCTTTCGATGGCCAGAGCGCATCGCCGGGCCGGCGCCGTGCGAAGCTCGTGCTCGCCGGTAGCTTTCCAGGCATCAGCAGCAGCACCGCCGCGGATCCAGACGCTTTCAACATCGCTCTTCGATTTAGATTCGTCACGGGAGGACGCGGATGAAGCGGCGGGAGCCGACGGAGAGAACGGCGGGTTCCGTCGCGGTCCAGAGCTGCTTTTGGTCCTTCACGGTTTCACCGTCGATCTTAACGGCATTGCCCGCGATCAGCCGCTCGGCCTCGCGCCGGCTCTGCGCGAAACCGGCTCTGACGAGCACGTCCGTAACGCGTTTGCAATCGCCGATTTCAATTTCGTCGAGATCCTCGCTGGGAATCTCTTTGCGCTGAACCGTGCGCTCAAAATACTCACGTGCCGCCGAAGCGGCCTCCTCGCCGTGATAGCGCGCGACGATCTCTGAGGCGAGACGCTTCTTCTCTTCCATCGGGTTGAGCCGAGCAGCCGCGAGGCCGTCTTCCAACTGCCGGCAATCTTGCTCCGGGCGAAATGCGGCAAGACGCGCGTAGACCAGAAGCAGATCGTCGGAAATCTTCATCAGCTTGCCGAACTGCGCGGCGGCCGGCTCGTCGACGCCGACGTAGTTGCCGAGCGACTTGCTCATCTTCTTCTCTCCGTCGAGCCCGACGAGCAATGGTACCGTCGCGCAAATCTGCGGCCGTTGACCGAACTCCCGTTGAAACTGGCGCCCGAGCAGCAAGTTGAAGAGCTGATCGGTCCCTCCGAGCTCCACGTCGGCTTCGATCGCGACCGAATCGTAGGCCTGTGCGACCGGGTAGAGCAGCTCGTGCAACGAGATCGGCGCGCCGGCTTCGTAGCGTTCGCGAAAATCGTTGCGCTCGAGCATCTGCGCCACGGTCGTCTTCGCCAAGAGCTTCACCAGGCCGGTGAAGTTTAATTTGTCGAGCCATTCGGAGTTGTAGCGGATCTCGATTCGCTCGAGGTCAACCACCTTGCCGGCCTGTTGGGTGTAGGTCTTCATGTTGGCTTCGATCTCTTCTTGCGAAAGCTGCGGGCGCGTGACGTTGCGGCCACTCGGATCGCCGATGCGCGCGGTAAAATCGCCGATGATCAACGTGACGTGATGCCCCGCTTGCGCGAAGCGCTGCAGCGGATGCAGCACGACCATATGGCCGAGGTGCAGATCGGCGCTCGTCGGGTCGATTCCCAGCTTGACGCGCAACGGACGCCCCAGCGCAAGGCGTTGCTCGAAGTCCTGCGCCGTTTCGACGTGATCGAAACCGTCGAGCAAACCCGCAACGCTTGCGTTCACGACCGCAGCTCCACGATCGTAACGCCGGTGGAGCCTTCCTCTTCAGTGCCGTAGCGAATGCTCGTCACGGCCGGGTGGCCGCGCAAGTGTTCCTGTAGGCCGCGCCCCAGCAAGCCGGTGCCTTTGCCGTGGATCAACCGCAGCGGTGAGTTACCGGTCAGCAGCGCATCGTCAATCCAGCGCTCGACCAACGGCTCCGCTTCGGCGTATCGCTTCCCGCGCACGTCGAGCGCCGCCGTCGTCCGCCCCGCAGCCGCCATGCGCGTGTCCACGCTCCGCGTAGCGGTGCGCACGGCTTTCGATCCGCCGGCCTCGCGGCGAACGTCGCTTTTTTCCACCATCATTTTCATTGAACCGACCGAAACGAGCAACCTCTCATCCCAATCCTCTGCAACGACGCCCTCCTGGTTCACGGACAGAATGCGAACGCGATCGCCGGGCGCATAGGTTCGCTCGTCGCTCGCGCGCTCTTCTTCCGGCCGAATTCCAAGGTCGTGATGAATCTGCTCGATCGTCTGCGCCAGCAATGCCGTCTGCGACGGCGTCACCCGCGCTCTGCGAGTTCCCGATCGTTGCGAGCCCGACTCCTCCGACCGGCGCGCCAGTTCGCGCACGAAGTCGCGAAGTGCCTGCTGCAGGCGTTCTTCGGCACCGGTGCCGAACCGGCGGCGAGCTGCGTCGAGGTCGGCACGATCGCGCGCCACCAGCTCGCGCTCTCCCGCGAGGTCGTGGCGCTCGCGTTCGAATCGCAGACGCTCCTCGCGCAACTCGCTATTTCGCAACGCAAGCTCGGCCAGGGCCGCTTCGTAATCGCGTTCGCGATCCTCCATCAGCGCCGTCGCGCGATCGACGATCTCCTCTGAGATGCCGAGGCGTGCGGCCAGCGGAAAGGCCAGGGATTGCCCCGGCGCGCCGAGGTCGAGCTCGAACGTCGGCTTGAACGTCGCCGCGTCGAAGCGCACGCTGGCATTCGCAACGCCGGGCGTGGCATGCGCGAAAAGCTTGAGCTCCGTGGAGTGCGTCGAAACGATGCCCCGCGCGCCGCTGCGCAGGAGCCACTCCAGCATCGCGATGGCAAGCGCGACGCCGGCCGTCGGTTCGGTCCCGCCGCCGATTTCGTCAACGATGGCCAGCGTACGCTCGTTTGCGCCGTCCATCACTTCGCGCATCCGTTGCAAATGCGCCGAGAACGTCGACGTGTTGGCGACGAGCGATTGTTCGTCGCCGATATCGGCGACGACGCGTTCGAAACGGCCGATACGGGTACCCGCGCCCGACGGAACCTGCATGCCGCAGTACGTCATCACGACGAACAGCCCGGTCATCTTTAAGGCGACGGTCTTGCCGCCCATGTTGGGGCCGCTAATGACGAGCAGCCGCGTTTGCTCGCCGAGCGTCAAGGACTGAGCAACGGCGCGACCGTCGAGCAGGGGATGGCGCCCGCCGGCAATCGTGACGGCCGGTTCGTCACTCAGCTCCGGCATGATCGCCTGGCTTACGCGGGCGAGCTCGGCCTTGGCGGCGAGCAGATCGAGCGTGGCCAAGACCTCGACGTTGGCGTCAATCTCGAGGGCAGACCGGCCGACGTCCGCCGACAAGGCCTGCAGGACGCGTTGCACTTCGCGTTCTTCTTCGATTTGCAGCGTGCGGACGCGATTGTTGCTCTCGAGTGCTGCAAGCGGCTCGACGAAGAGCGTCTGTCCGCTCGAGCTGGTGTCGTGCACGATGCCGGGCAGCGCGCCGGCGAGTTCGGCTTTCACCGGAATCACAAAGCGTCCGTCGCGGATCGTGACCACGCGATCTTGGATGACTTTGGCATACTTCGCGCCGTTGAGGATCGCGCTGATGCGGTCCCGCGCCTCCGATTGCGCCTGGATGAGGCTGCGCCGGATTCGGCGCAGCGCCGGCGAGGCCCGATCCAGCACCGTACCGCGTTCGTCAATGGCGTCGGTAAGCGAATGCTGCAGCTCCCGCAGCGGCGTGTACGGCGCCACGACCGCCGTCAGATCCCGATGCTCCCGTACCGCTTTGTAGGCAGCCGCGGCAGCCGCCACCGTATCGCCGATGGCACGCAAATCGACGGGGCCGAGCGTCTGCCCGACCTTCGCCGCCTCGGTCAGCGTTACGGTTTCGACGGCCGGCATGATCGTGACGTCGGCGCCGGCCGCGAGCGAGCGCATCGCCTCGGTGCGCAACTGCTCGCGCCGCACGAGCTCGAAATCGGCGTGCGGCAACAGATCGGTTGCCAAGGCGCGGCCGCGCTGCGTGCGCGTCGCGCTCACGACCCGATCGCGCACGCTTGCAAAATCGAGCGCATCGAGCGTGCGGGAATCGGCAATCGTCATCGGAGGCGGCGCGCTACGGTTCCTAGGATGAGAGCTTCTGCTTTACCAGCTCGTTGGCCAGCGCGGGATCGGCCTTCCCGCGCGACGCCTTCATCACTTGGCCGACGAGAAAGCCCAGTACGTTCACCTTACCCGCTTTATAATCGGCGACGACGTTTTCGTTGGCGGCGAGGACTTCATCGACGAACCGCTCAACCGCGGACGGATCGCTGGTTTGCGCGAGACCTTCACGCTCCACGATCGCGTTGGGCGACCCGGCGCCTTCCCACATGCGGCTGAGAAGCTCTTTGGCAATTTTCGAGTTGATCCGTTTGCTTTCGACCAACGAAATGAGCTCGGCGAGATGCTCGATCGTTACCTTGGAATCGGCGACGTCGACGGCGGTATCGTTGGCCAGCCGGGAAAGCTCGCCAAGCACGAAGTTGCTGGATTGTTGCGGGTTTCCGCTGCGGGCAACGACGGCGTCAAAGTAGCCCGCCAGCGTAAGGTTGTCGACGAGCTGCGCGGCCGCATTGACGGCGAGGCCGTACTGCGCGGTGTAGCGTTCGAAGCGCTGCCAGGGCATCGTAGGAAGCTCGGATTTCCACCGCTCGACGTCCTCGCGCGCCACGGCAAGGGGCACGAGATCGGGATCGGGGAAGTAGCGATAGTCGTGCGCCTCCTCCTTGCTGCGCATCGGATGCGTGACCCCGTGCAGCTCGTCCCAGCCGCGAGTCTCTTGCACGACGCGCCCGCCCGAATCGAGGATCTTGGTCTGGCGAGCGATTTCGCTGGCAATCGCGCGCTCGACGGAACGAAACGAGTTCATGTTTTTGATCTCGCTCTTGGTGCCCAGCTGCGTCGTGCCGGCCGGCCGAATCGACACGTTTGCATCGCAACGCAACGAGCCTTCCTCCATCTTGACGTCGCTGACCTCGAGAGCCAGCAGCGTTCGGCGCAGTGATTCCAAGTAGGCGACGGCGTCGCGCGCGCTGTGCAGTTCCGGCTCCGAGACGCACTCCATCAGCGGAACGCCCGCGCGATTGAAATCGAGCAGCGAATACGAGCTGCCGGCAATGCGGCCGTCGCCCGAACCCGCGTGCGTGGACTTCCCCGTGTCCTCCTCCAGATGAATCCGCGTCAGACGGCACTGTTTCATCGTGCCGTCCTCAAGCCAGTATTTGACGACGCCTCCGACGGTTAGCGGCATGTCGTACTGCGAGATCTGGTAGTCCTTAGGCATGTCGGGATAAAAGTAGTTCTTACGATCAAACTTCGAAAACGCGGGGATCTCCGAGCCGAACGCGAGACCGGTTCGGACGATCTGCTCGATCGCTTTGGCGTTGGGCACCGGCAACGCGCCGGGCATGCCCAGGCAGACCGGGCACGTCTTGGTGTTGGGCTCGCCGCCGAACTCGTTGCGGCAGCCGCAGAACATCTTCGTCGCCGTCTTGAGCTCGACGTGACACTCGATCCCGATCACGGCTTCGTACTCGCGATTCACGCGCGCACCGCCCCGGTCTGCGGAGGGTGAGCGAGCGCGAAATTCGTGGCTCGTTCGTACGCTGCAGCCCCGCCGAGCAGCAGCTTTTCGCCAAAGAGCGGGGCACAGAGCTGCAGGCCGATAGGCAATGGGAGATTTGATCCGTCGGGCGTCGTCCAGCCGCACGGAACCGAGAGCGCCGGCAGTCCGGCCAGCGACATCGGAATCGTGTAGTAGTCCATTAAATACATGCTATACGGGTCGCCCTTGGCGTTGAACTCGAAGGCCGGGCAGCTCGCCGCCGGACACGCGATGAGGTCGCACTCCGCAAAGGCACGTTCGAAATCGCGAGCGATTAAGGTGCGCGCCTTTTGGGCGCGCACGTAATAAGCATCGTAGTAGCCGCTCGAGAGCGCGTACGTTCCGATGAGGATCCGCCGTTTCACCTCGGGCCCGAAACCGGCGGCGCGAGTCTCGTCATACATCGCTCGAACGTCGTTGCTCTCAACTCGCAGTCCATAGCGGACGCCGTCGAAACGCGCGAGATTCGACGAACATTCGGCCGGCGCGATCAGATAATAAGTTGCCAGTCCATAGTCGGCGGTCGGCAGCGACACTTCGACCAGCTCGGCGCCAAGGCGCTCCAGATCCCGATACGCCGCGCGATAGAGCGCGTCGGAACGCTCGCCCAACGCCTTGGTGTCGAACTCGCGCACGAGACCGATCCGCAGGCCCGCGAGATCGGTACGCAACGAGTCCGCGGTGCGTTCTACCGGGCGGTCGAGCGAGGTCGCGTCCATCGGATCGTATCCCGCCATGATATCGTAGGTCAGCGCGGCGTCTTCGACGGTCCGGGCGAGCGGCCCGATTTGATCGAGGCTGGAAGCAAACGCGATCAAACCATAGCGTGAAACTCGTCCGTACGTCGGCTTGAATCCCACCAAGTTGCAGAACGCGGCCGGCTCCCGAATCGAACCGCCGGTGTCGCTTCCCAAGCCGATTGCCGCCTCGTAGGCTGCGACCGCCGCGGCAGAGCCGCCGCTCGATCCGCCAGGCACGCGGCTCAAGTCGTAGGGATTGCGCGTGACGCCCAGTGCCGAGTTTTCGCACGAGCTGCCCATCGCAAACTCGTCGCAGTTGGCCTTGCCGATCGGAATGGCGCCGGCCGCGAGCAACCGCGCAACGGCGGTCGCGGTATAGGGCGCGATCCAGCCTTCCAAGATCTTGCTGCCGCAGGTCGTCCGCGTACCTTCCAGACACATGTTGTCCTTGACCGCGATCGGCACGCCCGCGAGCGCGAGATGTTCCCCCGCCGCAATGCGCTCGTCGACGCGCGCGGCGCAGGAGCGCGCCAACTCGCCGAGCACCGTGAGATAAGCCCCCACTTCGCCTTCGACGGCTTCGACCTGTGCGAGCGTCGCCGCCGTGACTTCGGCAGCACTGACGCGACCGGCGCTTACATCGCGCGCGATTTCGGCGGCGGTCATTGCGCGATGATGCGCGGCACGCGAAAGAATCCGCCCTGGCGTTGCGGAGCTCCCTCGAGAACGACCTCGCGATCGAGGCACGGCCGCTCGACGTCCTCACGCAGGACGTTACGCGATTCGACGACCTGTGCGGTCGCCGGAACGCTGGAGGTATCCAACTCTTCGAGCGCGCGAACGTGCCCGAGCAGTTCGCCCAGCTCCTTTGAAAAACGTTCGATCTCGTCGTCAGTCAGCGCGATGCGCGCCAGCTTCGCGACGTAACCGATATCAATCGTGTCGGGTGTCAATCTCAAAATGCTCCAACTGGACCAGCGTCTCAACGTGCCCGGTTTGTGGAAACATATCGAAGGGTTGCACCACACCGGGGCGATAGCCCTTGGATGCCAAGAACTTCAAATCCCGTGCGAGCGTGGCCGCGTCGCAAGAAAGGTACCAAACGTTCCGCACGCGAGCCTGAGCGATTGCGCTCAGGACGACCTCTTCGCAACCTTTGCGCGGCGGATCGAGAAAGACGACGCCGGCCTCTTGTAACGTGCGTGCCACCTCGGGAACGCCGACCATCTGCTCGACTCGCCCGGCTTCAAAGCGGGCGCGGCCCTCTAACTCGTTGAGGCGCGCGTTTTCCTGCGCTTCGGCGATCGCGTGGCGGTTCTCTTCGATTCCCGTAACGTTCCAGCCATGCCGCGCAAAGTAGAGCGCAAAGGTTCCCGAGCCGCAGTAGAGATCCACGATGTTGCCGGGCGGCTCCAGCCACGGTTCGATAAGGTCGAAAATCCGTTCGAGTATCTCGACGTTGATTTGGAAGAACGAGGCGGCCGAGATGCGGTAGCGGAGGCCGCCGACGGACTCTTCGATCTCGCCCTCGCCGGCGAGCAGCTGATAGTGGCGGCCGAGGATAGCGTTCTCGCTGGCGGGACCATAGGAGTTGCCGACGCCCGCAACGGCGGGTAGCTCGCGCCGGAGCGACCGCGCGATGCTCTTCGCGTCAACGAGAGCGTCGGTCGTCGTCACCGTGAGCACGACCTGGCCCGTGGCGCGGGCGACGCGCGCAACGAGATGGCGCGCATTCCGAAGCATCGTTGCGAAGGTTGAATCCCGGCGCTGCTCGGCCAAGGCGCCCAGTACCGCGTCGAGTTGCGGCGTAACGATCGGGCAGGCGACGATCGGAACGACGTCGTGAGAGCGTTGCCGGTAAAAACCCAACGCCGGCGGCTTCGAGCTGTGGTCGACCACGACGGCCATCTTGTTCCGGTAGGCACGCGGCTCGTTCATCCCGATCGTTTCGCGCACCTCGACGTCCGGGAGGCCGCCAATGCGCAGCAGCGCGTTACGGACGACGTCGCGCTTCCACCTTAGCTGCGCGTCGTAGGCGAGGTGCTGGAGCTGGCATCCGCCACATGCTCCGAAGACCGGGCAGAAAGGACGTGCTCGCTCGCGCGACGCGACCAGCAACTCGAGCATCTCGGCGACCGCGTAGCGCTGCTTGACCGTCTCGATGCGAACGCGTGCCCGCTCGCCGGGGAGCGGGCCAAAACAAAAAACTACGATGCCGGACGCTCGGCCGACACCTTGCCCGTTGGCCAGAACATCCGTAAATTCGATCTCGAGTTCGGCGCCGGCCCTCAGCGCGCTAGGCGCTGTGTCGCTGCTCGTCAAGCGCCTTGAGCAACGAATTCGCTTCGTCGATCAGGTGTTGGATGCGCTGCGTTGTCGGATCCTCACACGGCTCGCTGGATGCCAAGCGGTAGACCAGGTACGCCAGCGCCGCGGTTAAGCCGGCTACGCCCACTCCCAGACCGATCCACATCATCTTACGCGACTGCATGATCGTCCTATTCGCGGCGTGGGGCGCCTACTCCCTATTTCTGACCCGGAGGAACGCTTCCGGTCAGCCGCACGTCGTCCACAAACTGCTGCGTCGAGAGCTTCGAATAGCCGTCTCCGTGCACCCCAAAGTACAACCAGTAGGTTCGCCCGGCAAAAGCGCCGAGATTCCACGTGCCGTTAACCCAGGTTGGGTTGTCGTTAACGGAGGTGTAAAGATTCACGACGACGTTCCCGTGATTGTCGAGTAGATCGGCCTCCTGATAGGCAAACGTCGTGTCCGTTTCGTTGGAAAGCTGATAGAGCTTCGCGGTCAGCACGCCGCCTAGGGGAATCGTTACCACTTGACAGACGCCGGAGTTTCGCATGGGCTCGCTGCGGCCGTTTGCGGTTCCCGAATACTCGTCGTAAACGCCGCTAAACGGGTGAACGTGCGTCACGTACGCGCGCACGTCACCACACTGATGCCAGCCGCCATTAACGTTGCCGCTTTCAAAGCCGGGATTCGTAATGACGTTTGCACTGTAGTTCGGAGGACGATGCGCACTGTGTTTGGGCACTTTATAGTGTCCGACGACCGTATGCCGATGCGGTTTGGCAGGCGCCGCCGCAATTGCTAGCATTGCGATGGCGAAGAGCACCGCCGCCCAACGGCGATCAAGCCGCGCCATCGCCCCTCTCCAATGCGATTCGCGTTATGCCGCCCGGCGTAAAGCGCTCCGGTGGTGCGAGGCCCAGCACCGCGAAGATGGCGTGCAGCACACCGGCGTGCGTAACGACGGCGGCGGCGGCGAAATCTTGCCGTTTGAGGTCGTCGAGAAACGACGTGGCGCGCTCGCAGACCTGCGTGAACGATTCGCCTCCTTCGGGTGCGTAAAGCTTGGCCGCCGTCGAACCGAGGCCGGTGAGGTGCGGATAGGCTGCAACAATTTCGTCCCACGTCAGCCCTTCCCAACGCCCGAAATCGAACTCTTGCAGACGGTCGTCAACCACAACCTCGGCGCCGCTCGACTCGCCCAGTATTCGCGCCGTCTCCGCCGCGCGCGCAAGATTGCTCGAATAGATTCGATCGAACGATTCGGAGTGCAGTTCTTCCGCGATCGCCCGCGCTTGGACGCGGCCGTGCGCCGATAACGGCATGTTCGTCCTTCCTTGGAAGCGCCGCAGCGCGTTCCATTCCGTCGACCCGTGGCGAATCAGCGTGAGCCGCACGGCCCCGACCGTTCGGGTCCACGCGCACCGCCTCTTGCCGAGGAGTTGGCTACGCAAGCGCCAAGGGGCAGTTCCGGTCGTTCGGGCTTCGAAATCGGGAGAGGTGGCAGAGCGGCTGAATGCACTCGCTTGGAAAGCGAGCAGAGGTGATGAGCCTCTCGAGGGTTCGACTCCCTCCCTCTCCGCCAGACCGACGGCTAGGCTAGGAGCTTATTCGCCGCACCAGCGCACGTGCGCGGTGTAGGTGAGCGTCGAACGTCCGCCCGCGGGAACGCGAAGATTCCAGCTCGCCGTCGAGGCCGACGATTTAGCATGCTGCACGTTTTCGTCCGTGATCTGCCAATCGCCGGGGATGGGTTCGACGACCAAGACGTTCTCCGCCGTGGTTTTTGCATTCGAAAGGACGATCTGGTAGGAGCTGTCGTTAGAGCAGTTCGGCCACTGGTGAAAATCCGTCCGTTTCTTGCGCGCGGTAACGTCGAACGAATCGCCCACGTGGAGGCGTACCGTCTCATTCTTGGGAGTGTGGTCGATTTGATCCGACCCTAAGAACTGCGAAAGACCGTGCGAGTCGTTCTTATACAAGCGCACGATGCCGCCGGGTAGCGGGATGCCCAGTTCGCCACCGCGATTTTCGAACGTGACGTAGGCGCCCACGGGGAGGCGATCGCCGATATCCGGTTCGGCGCTCCGGTAGTAGTCCGGCGAGCCGCGCAGCTCGAGCGTCTCGCGAATCGGTATGTTTTGCGCGGTTAACAGCGTCAGCTGCTTCGTTTCGTTATCGAGGATCGTCGTCGGACGCGCGAGGGTGTATAGGTGATACTCGTAGTAGTTCTCCTGCTGCATGGGAGCCACCAAGGATGTACCGGCTGACGATGTCACGCGGGCGATCGTTCGGAGCGCGCCTTGTGCCGCTGCGATGTTGACGTTGCCGGCGACGAGCTGCAAGCGCGAAAGGCACCGCCGGAGTCAGGGAAGACAATGTGACCGCGCACGCCCGTCTCGATGCCGTCCTTGTACTTCAGCACGATGCCGCCGTTTACGCTAAGAATCTCCGCCGTTTCGCGAGTATCGCGATCGCCGGAAAAGCGCGCCTCGTGGACGACGATCACCTCGCGGCCGACGAACTTTCGCAACAGCGCTTCGGGATCCAAAAGATCGTAATCGAAGTTCTGCTCGCGGACGCCGATGAGATTCGTTCCGCCCACGGGTTCCAGAATCGCCGAGGTGGCATCCATTTGGGCGCTGACATCGCGCCAGGCGATGCGGTTGAGCCCCTCTTCCAGCGGGACGACGCGCCGGTCGTGAATCAGCGCCGCTCCACCGTTATAGACGGTGACGTTGAGCGAGAGGCGTTCCCCGACAGTGCTGGCGCGCTCCGCCGGATCGGCGCTCGGGCGCAGCGGCGCAACGAGCGCGGCAAGAATGAGCGCGACGAGTAGAATTCGCATCCCCATGAGGGCACCTCTATCAAAACAAGCTTACTCGTAGAACGAGCAGCCGCTAGAACCCGTGACGCGTTCTCCTATTCGCCCCCGACGCGATCGATGTGCGCGAGCCAAAAATCGAAGCTAGCGCGAGCTTGAGCCTCCAGCATTGCATCGCCGGGAATCACTTCACGGTTGAGCCGGCGTGCGAGTCGCGAACGGTCGCCGTAGTTCGCATCCATTACCATGTCGGCGTTCTGCAGCTGCGCAATCAAATCGTCGGGCAGAGTCGCCTCGGGCGGAAGGGTGCTGATGACAATCTCCGGCGGATTGGAGCCCTGCCACGGCTTTGCTTCATAACGGCGGCAGGTCTCGATCACGCGCTTCTCGTCGCGTCCCCAAACAAAGGTGTATGCATCGTTTTCTTGCAGCACGGAGAGAATCGCGCGAGCGGTCGCGCCGTAGCCCAAAATTCCGATTCGCTTGAGCGCGACCGGCTCGTCGAGGAACGCCTCGATTGCCGTGCGTGCGCCCGGGCCGTCGGTCGTCGTGCCGAGCGTTTCCCGTCCGAACAGAATTGTGTTAACCGCTTCGATGCGTCGCGCTTCCTCGGTGCGCGCGTCACACGCCTCAAAGGCTTCCTCTTTGAGTGGATACGTGACGTTGCAGCCGGTGAAGCCGTCGGCTCGCAGCCGCCGAATCACGCGAGCGCCATCGCCGCTCGCCACGCGAATCGCGACGTACTCGCCGTCCATGCCGGCCTCTTCGAGAAATCCGCGATGCAGCGCCGGGCTCGCGCTGTGGTCGACCGGGTCGCCGATCAACGCCAGCCGTATCACCGGCGCCCACGCAACATCAAGCGTTCGAAGAAACGAAAGAATCGAGTCACGGGAAAATCCTTGCCCTCGATGGGTTCGGTCAAAATCGTATAGAGCCCGCAGAGCTTGCCGCCAAGGACGTCGGTGAAGAGCTGATCGCCGACCACTGCGATCTCGTGCCGGTGCATGTCCAGCCGGCGCTTAGCCCGCAGGAAACCAAAAGGCAGAGGCTTGAGGGCATTGGGGATGCATTCCACTTGCAGCTGGGAGGCCAACAGTTTGACCCGGCCCGACTGGTTGTTCGAAAGCATCACGATGCGGAAACCCCGCTCGTGCGCCCGGGCCACCCAGGAGATGTGCTCCTCCCCAAGTTCGGTCTCGCGGAAACCCAAGAGGGTGTTGTCGAGGTCCACGATGAGGCCGCGGATCCCCGCGGCCTCAAGCTCCTCGTGAGGCACGTCGTGCAGGCGTGGGGCGAAACGGTCGGGCCCAAACATACGGCATGCGTTCGCAAAGGTTATCCACGGTATCCTCGGGACTCTCCACACGCCCTCCACTCGCCCGCTTGCTGGCCCAGGGACCTGTCCACACCTTTGCCCACCTAACCACAGCGGACCCACAAGGATTCCCACTGGCAACCACAATATCTTGTGGTAAGCCGCTTGATGTGGCACAATAGGTAACCTACCGGCCTATAGCGCAGCCATAAAGCTCGAACGCGTGTTCGCAATTATCGAGGAGTTCGTATGAAGTTTTCGCGTACCTATTCCGCCCCTGGAAATGCCTATGCGGGCGTTGCATTCGAGCCGCGGACCTCGCGCATCGTCAACCCCGACGGGTCGGTGATCTTCGAGGCGAAGGATGTCATGGTCCCCGCTTCTTGGAGCCAGGTCGCCGTTGACGTGCTCGCGCAAAAGTACTGTCGCAAGGCCGGCGTTCCGAGGTGCACCACGCGAGTCGCCGAGGAGGGCGTGCCGGACTGGCTCCAGCGCTCGATCGCCGACGGCACCGGGCTCGAGGAGCTGCCCCGCGACGAGCAGTTCGGGCCCGAGCGCGATGCGCGGCAAGTCTTCAACCGCATGGCGGGGTGCTGGACGTACTACGGCTGGAAGTACGGCTACTTCGATTCCGAAGGCGACGCCCAAGTTTACTACGACGAGATGTGCGCGATGCTGGCCCGCCAAATCGGCGCGCCGAACTCGCCGCAATGGTTCAACACCGGCTTGCATTGGGCGTACGGCATTTCCGGCCCGGCGCAAGGGCACTGGTACGTCGACCCGTCCGACCAAACGGCGCGAGCGTCGGCCGACACCTTTTCGCATCCGCAGGTTAGCGCGTGTTACATCCTTGGATTGGAGGACGACCTCGTCAATGAGGGCGGCATCTTCGACGGCGTGTTGAGAGAGGCGCGCATTTTCAAAGGCGGCTCGGGTAGCGGAGCCAACTTTTCGAAGCTTCGTTCCGCGGGAGAGAAACTGACCGGCGGCGGCACGTCGAGCGGCTTGATGTCGTTTCTCAAGGTCTTCGACCGCGCGGCCGGCGCGATTAAATCGGGCGGCACGACGCGCCGCGCCGCCAAGATGGTCGTACTCAACGCGGACCATCCCGACATCGAAGAGTTCGTCAATTGGAAGGTCCGCGAAGAGCGCAAGGTCGCCGACTTAGTCATCGGCTCGCGCATTTTTGAAAAGCAGCTCAACGCCATCATTTCGGCCGCGCACGACACCCGCGTTCCCGACGCCGCGCGTCTGGATCCTGCCCTCAATGCATCGCTGCGCAACGCCATTCGCGAGTCCATCGATATGGGCGTTCCGCCGGGTGCAGCACAGAGCGCGTTGGATTATGCGCGTCAAGGCTATACGCGCCTGGAGATCGAGCAGTACGACACCGCTTGGGACTCCGAAGCGTACATCACGGTCTCCGGGCAGAACTCGAACAACTCCGTGCGGCTGACCAACGGGTTCTTCGGCGCGCTCGACCGCGACGAGGATTGGCTACTGACCGCGCGCACGACCGGCGACGTCGTCAAGCGCATCAAGGCACGCGATCTGTGGGAGCAGATTGCCTTGGCGGCATGGCAGTGCGCCGATCCCGGCTTGCAGTTCGACGACACCATTCAGGAATGGCATACCTGTCCGAACGACGACCGCATCAATGCCACGAACCCATGCGTCACGGCCGATACACTGATCGCAACGGCGGATGGTCCGGTGCGAATTGGCGAGCTCGTCGGCAAAGCCGTCTTCGTGATCGGCGGCGACGGCAAGCCGCACTTCGTCAATAATATCTTTCCCACGGGCACCAAGAGCGTCTACCGTTTGCAGACCGCCGGCGGCTACGAGCTCGAACTCACGTCCGATCATCAGGTGTGGACGGAGAACCGCGGCGACGTTCCGGCCCGCGAGCTTCGAACGGGCGACCGCCTCGCCCTGAGCGGCTCGGGTTTTGGCAACGTTTCGCTCGACGAGCGCTTGGCTTTTGCCGTGGGAACCGCGGTGGGCCACGGCAATGACATCGAGGCCGCGGTCCTCGCGGACGTCACCGCCGGAATCAACGCCGCGAAGCTCGCATCTCCGGCGCAGGTTCATTCGGCGCATTCGTCGCGGGTCTCGATTCGGAGCAAAGGCGCAATTCACGGAACGACCGGAGGCCGGCCGATCGTCGAGTTCTGCTCTTACTATGCCTCGATCGATGACGGCACTACGCGCAAGGTCTTCACCGATGCCGTCTACGACCTCGATCGTCCGACGACCGCCGCGCTCCTTCGCGGCCTGTACACGGCCGATGCGACCGTTTGCGAGGATCGCGCCGGGATAGTCTCGATCGAGCTTCCATCGGCGTCGTCGCCGTTCCTGAAGCAAGTGCAGTACGTGCTTCTCTCGTTTGGGGTTCGCTCGGAGCTTTGCGCCGAGAGTTTACTTCGAATTCCGGCGGGATTCTTGAGCGCATTCGAACGGTCGATTGGGTTTCATCAGTCCTCGATCAAAGCGACGGCCTTAGCGCTGGTCGCCGGCAGCGGTGCGCCTGCATCCGAAGATCTGAGCGACGAGTTCTTCTCGTTTGAGCCGCTCGGCCAAGCCGACGTTTTCGATTTAACCGAATCCGAAACGCAGCACTTCGTCGCAAACGGTTTGCGAGTCCATAATTGCTCAGAATATGTTTTTATAGATGATACCGCGTGCTTCGCGCCGGAGACGCGAATCAGCACGCCCGACGGCCTACGGACCGTCGAAGAGCTCTACGAGCGGCAAGAGTCCGGACAACGCGTCCTCATTACAACCGACATTCATTCGGAAGTGGATCATCGCAGGCTCGGTGCCCACCGTCCGGCCTATATAACGAAGGTCGGCGAGCGAGAGGTCTTCCGCATGAAGCTGGCCGACGGCCGGGAGATCCGCGCGACCGGCGACCACAAATTCCTTACCGCCGACAACGGCTGGAAGCGGCTCGACGAACTCAAACTGGGTCTCGATCGCATTGCCATTCGCGAATCGGGCAACTCTGTAACGTTTGCTTCCGATGCGGCCGACGTCAAGCGTTGGCAGATGCTCGGGTGGCTTACCGGTGACGGCGTCTTTCATAAGGATACGGTCGCACTGGTCTTCGGTCCACGCGAGCGGCGCACGGCCGAGTTCATGACCGAGCAACTCAACGACCTCAAGGCGACGGCCGTCAACTTCACCGGGCCGCCAATCGATGTCCGTACGAGTCGGATCTCCGTTCAGGACAATGGCGTAATGCAGACCAGCGCATCGCAAACGTCGCTCGTCGCGTATCTCGAAACGCGCTACGGCTTCAAACAAGCGACGGCCCTGCATAAAGACGTCCCCAGCGCCATTCACCGGGCGCCGGAAGACCTCAAGGTTGCCTATCTCCAAGGACTCTTTTCGGCCGATGGCTGCATTCGGGCAAACGGCGCCGCAGCGGAAAAAGAAGTGATGCTGGCCTCCTCTTCGCCCGCGTTGCTGCGGTCAGTGCAGCTCCTCTTGAGCGATATCGGAATCACGTCACGCATTTCTTGGTCCCACCCGCAGGGGCATAAGAATACGCAAGGCCAGTTGCATCTCTATAACCAGCAGTCGCGGAAGTTCAACTCGTTGATCGGGTTCCCGTGTTCGGCGGAAAAGGAGCTCAAAGCGCGCGAGCTGTTGGCGGGCAAGTTCAACGGGCACCTCGAGAACCCGCGCTCGCCGAAGGTCTTGTCGATCGTTCCCGACGGCGCGACGACCGTCTATGACGTGACCGAACCGGTCACGCATTCGGTAATTGCCGAGGGCACGATTGCGCACAACTGCAATCTCGCTAGCCTCAATCTCGTCAAATTCCTCAACGACGACGGCAATTTTGAGGCGCAGCGCTTCGCCCAAGCGGCTCGAATCTGGACGACGACGCTCGAGATCTCGGTCACGATGGGCCAGATGCCGTCGCGGCGCATCGCGGAAAAGAATCACGGCTACCGTACGCTCGGATTGGGATATGCGAATCTCGGCACGCTGCTGATGCGCTTGGGTTTGCCTTACGATTCCGAGGAAGGCTTCGGATGGTGCGCCGCGATCACGTCGCTGATGACCGGCGCGGCCTACCGGACCTCCGCCGAAATGGCGCAGCAGCTCGGTCCGTTCGCGCGCTTCGAAGCCAACCGCGATCCGATGCTGCGCGTAATTCGCAATCATCGCAACGCCGCGTACGCCGCGGATTCCACAACGTACGAAGCTCTCACGGTTACGCCGGTGACCCATGCGCCGACGCTCTTCACGCAAGCCACGTGGGCACTGGCGCGCAAGATGTGGGACGACGCAATTTCGATCGGGGAGGTTGCCGGCTTCCGTAACGCTCAGACGGTCGTCATTGCGCCGACCGGGTGCCTTACCGGAACGGCATTAATTTCGACCGATCGCGGCCTCACTCGTCTACAGCGCTTGGGCAATGTAGAGGGAAGGCAATGGCAGGATATCGACATCCGGGTCCTCACCGACGACGGCGAGCAGCGCGCGAGTCAGTTCTACATCAACGGAGTCGCACCGACAAGGAGCATCAAGACCAATAGCGGCTATACCATCACTGGGACGCCGGAGCATCGCGTAAAGGTCGTCGACCGAACTTCGGGTGACTTGATTTGGAAACGCTTCGCCGAAGTGGCGCCGGGCGATACCGTCGCGCTCTCGATGGGCGGCTTTGCCGGCAGTCCGCAGGACGTTAACCTGCCGCCGCTGGGTGAAGAGCATTGGACCGCCGATTTTACGACCACCGCGCCGACTACGATGACCGCCGGTCTCGCCGAACTCGTCGGCTACTCGATGGGCGGCGGCACGCTGCACGCCAAGGGCTTACGCTTGCGCGTCGCCGAGGAGGATGGCGACGTCCGCGATCGTTTGATCGCCTTGGCGCGACAACTCTTCAACATCGAGGCAACGGCCTCGCAGAAGGGCGCGTATACCGAAATCGGGATTCACTCGGTTCCGCTTGCCATATGGTGGCAAGCCTGCGGTTTCGCGAAACACCATCCGGCAAGCGACTCGCGCTGCAAGAGCTACGTCGCTCACGTCCCCGACGCGATTCTCGCCTCGAACGATCCGGTCGTCTACGGCGCGTTCCTCCGTGGCCTCTTTGAGGCCGACGGCACCGTCGTCAACGGCGCGGTCCACCTTTCGACCGCGAACGCGAGCCTGGCCGACGACGTGCGAACGGTCCTTCTGACGCTCGGCATTCCAACCAATACCCGCATCGACAAATCCGGTTGGAGCGGCGCCGACCTCTACGTGTTGCGAGTTCGCAACGCGGACTACGCGCGCACCTTCCTTAAACGGGTCGGCTTTATCGGCGATCGCAAGCGCGGCGCCGTTCGGCCGAGCGACACGTGGCAGGGAACCAAGGGCGACCGCGTCTTCGTGCGCAAAGACGTTCTGCGCACGCTCGTTCCGCATTCCAGCGAGCTGTATCCGCGCACCGCGCTCTACGGTTACCGCCATGCAGGCGCGATCAGCCGCACGGCGGCGTGCGAGTTACTCGAGAAGACCGGCAGCGTCGAAATAAAAACCGCTCTGACGTTCTTCTACGACGACGTCGCCGCCAACGAAGACGGTGGCGAGCAGTTCACCTACGATCTCTCCGTGCCGGCCAACGTCACGTACTTCGCCAACGGCTTCATCTCGCACAACACGATCGGCCTGGTCATGGACTGCGATACGACGGGAATCGAACCGGACTTCGCGCTGGTCAAGTTTAAGAAACTCGCCGGCGGCGGCTACTTCAAGATCGTCAATCAGTCCGTTGACGCCGCGTTGCATAAACTCGGCTACTCGCAAGCGCAGATCAACGCGATCGAGATATACGCCAAGGGTACGGGCACGATGGAAGAGTCACCGCACGTCAATCGCGCGACGCTGCGGGCCAAAGGCTTCGACGACGAAGCGATTGCGCGCGTCGAGGCGGTGCTTCCGAGCGCCTTCGAGCTGCCGTTCGTCTTCAATAAATTCGTGCTCGGCGAAGAGTTCTGCAAACAACGGCTCGGCTTGAGCGAAGCGCAGCTCGACGACTGGAGCTTTTCGCTGCTCCGCGACGGTCTTGGGTTTTCCACGCCGCAAATCGAGGAAGCCTCGGCCCATATTTGCGGGCGCATGACCGTCGAGGGTGCGCCGTACCTCAACGACGAGCACCTCCCGGTCTTCGACTGCGCCACGCCGTGCGGCAAATATGGTTCCCGTTACATCCGTCCGCTCGCGCACGTCGACATGATGGCCGCCGCGCAGCCATTTGTCAGTGGCGCAATCTCAAAAACGATCAACTTTCCGCAAACTGCGACGATCGAAGACGTCAAGGAGGCCTACCGCTATTCGCATGAGCGAATGATCAAGGCGGTCGCGCTCTATCGCGACGGCTCGAAGCTCTCCCAGCCGCTAGCGGCGAGTTACGACTTCGGCAACGACGGCAACGAAGCCGAAGCTGTCGGCTCGCAGCCGCAGCCCTTCGCGACGCCGATGCAGATAGCCGAGAAGATCGTCTACCGGTACATCGCCAAACGCCGGCCGATGCCGCAGCGCCGCAGCGGTTACACGCAAAAGGCTACGATCGCCGGCCATAAGGTCTACCTGCGCACGGGTGAATACGAAGGCGGTCAGATCGGCGAGATCTTCATCGACATGCACAAGGAGGGCGCCGCCTTCCGCTCGCTGATGAACAACTTCGCGATCGCGATCTCTTTGGGGCTGCAGCACGGCGTGCCGCTCGAAGAGTTCGTCGAAGCGTTTACCTTTACGCGCTTTGAACCCAACGGACCGGTCGTCGGTCACGACCATATCAAGATGGCAACCTCGATTCTCGACTACATCTTCCGGGAGCTTGCCGTTAGCTATCTCGGCCGCTACGATCTCGCACACGTGGAACCGTCCATGCAGATGGACGCCATGGGTCCCGAAGCGCGCGAGGATTACGTCGCTGAGGAAGAGGGTGGCGTCAATGTTCGGCCGGTGGGCGTCGCCGAGATGTTCCATCCGGTGAGCACGCATCTTCATCCGGGCCAACAACCAAGGCCGGCCGCGCCTGCGCTGCAAGCTGCGCCAACCGTTACTTCCGGCAGTACCGGCAGTACCGGCAGCATCGGTGGCGGCGCGGCTGTCGCCGTGATGGTGAGAACCGAGGCCATCAACGCTTCGAAAGCCAAGGGCTACACCGGTAACGCGTGCTCGGAGTGCGGCCAGCTCACGATGGTCCGCAACGGCGCATGCGAAAAATGCGACTCGTGCGGATCGACCTCAGGATGCAGCTAAAAAGATATTCTCCGGCTTAACGGATCGCCTTCATTCGCTATCGGGAATGAGATAGTCGTCGGGGAACTGGTGCATGAAGAACTTCGGCGGGTAGGGGGCGTGGATCTTTACGAACTTGGCCGGGCTTTGCGAGAAATCGAAGGAGTCGGCAGGCGAGTTCGCGCGCGTATCGGCCTTTGCCATCTGAGGGAGACCGAACAGATCCTCGGCGAAGCGCAGCACGCTGGCCGTTTCGTAATGCGTGTGCGAGACGTAATCGTGTTTGACGTACGGCGACAGCATGAGCAGCGGCACGCGGAAGCCTAAGCTGTCGCGATCCTTGTATTCGGGAGCCACCGGGTCGTAGAGACCGCCCCAGTCGTCCCACTGGATGAAAATCGCCGTCGAGTTCCAGAACTTGCTTTGGCCCACGGTGTTCACCAGCGCCGAGACCCACGACGGTCCGTAGTCATCCGGACAGTTCGTGTGGTCGGAGTCGTCGCACACGGGCGTGACCCACGTAAAGTTTGCGAGATACCCCTTGCGGACGTCGGTTATGAACTTCCAGTTGGGCGAAATGACGTCTTTCTTCCAATCGGGTCCATTGTAAATGTGTTTGATGGCCTGATAACTGGACCACGTTCCCCCGTTGCCGCTCGAGCCGCTACCGTATTGGCTGGCGTAGAAGCGCCAAGAGAGCTTCGCCTTGTCGAGCTCGTCGCCCAGCGTTTGATAGTCGAAGCACGCCTTCTGAGAGCCGGTCACGACACGCTCTTTCGTGATCTTGGCGACTACGGCTCGCTCGTGATCTTCGCAGCCCCAGTAGAAGCTGTCGGGTAAGTCGGCGCTCCAGGCTGCCTGCGCAGCGATGATGTATTGATGCGCGACGAAGCTTTCGTCGAGCTGCGACTGGAACATGCGATCGGCAAGCGCGCCTTCGTGCGCCATGTCGAAGTACGGCTGCGATTGATCGTGCGGCACGTACACGTACTGCGGGTACTTAAAACCAGCGTCGTTCATCTCTTTATCGAACCCGTTCATCCGGCAGTCGGTCCCGGGCAGCTTGCCCGTACCGTTGCACGCCGCGATCATCGCGGCCACCGAGTGATCGATATCGTAGAACGCGCCGAGCTTCGACGGCTTGAGTTTGATCGTTCGGTTCTTCGAGTCTTTGCCTTCCGTGACCGTATAGGCGCCCGGATAGCCGTAGAACAGGTTGTTGAAGCTGCGGTTCTCCTGAACGATGTAGACGATATGCGTGATCTTGCCGGCCCCGGTTGCATTGAGCGCGCGCAATGCGTTGTCGCTTTGCATATACGGCAGCGAGCCCTGCGAGCCGAAGCCGCGCGAGCCAAGCGAGCAGCTAGCGAGCACGGCCGCGCCGGCGCAGAACCCAAGCACAGAACGCACAACAACCGAGATTCTCATCTACGCAACCCTCCACCCCAGCAGCAACGAATCGACGGGCGGCTACATTTCGACCGGCATACCCCAGTTCCCATGGCGCCGGCAACGCGTTTCGAGGTTTAGCGCTGCCGCCAACCGATTTACGGGATCTTCGTGATATACCCGTTGGTTAGGCCGGCGCCGACGTAGACGCCTATGACCGTTTGTCCATAGACCGAGTTGGCACTGACGGGGCCAATAACTGTCGCGGTACCGGCGGTCCAGTTGCGAATCGGCACGAAGAAGCCATACTCCAGGGTTTTGTTCTTGAGATCGAAGTAGTCGCCGATCACGTTGTAGTTGCCGGCTCCACCCGCTCCGGTGATCCCTTCGAAGTGTGTAAGGATCGACTTCGGCCAGGAGTAGACGAGCATTTTGGTCCCGGAGAGATTGCGCACGTAAGCGTGCGTGCCTTTCTTATCGGTGTAGCCGCCGGCGATCGCGACGGCATTGCCGTCCATCCAAATACCGTAAGCCGTCGAGCTGATCGAGCCGGGAAACTCGAGCGTTGAGAACTTCGCGGTGGCCGAATCGTAGATGAATGCGTGCCCCGAGGCAGGATACGTGCCCGAATCGGGCAGCGACGCGCCGGATTTTATGGCATCGTAGTTTCCGACGGCTTTATAAGCAGCATTGCCGTAGTTGCTGTGAACGATCGTGTAGTTGCACGATTTGGGCGCACACAGTTTTCGCGGCGCGTCGATGGTGAGATACGTGTTCGTCGTCGAGTCGTAGACGAAGCCGTCGGCGTTCGTCTGACCCCTTTTCTCATAGCTGCCGACGAGCCGATAGCCCGTTGGCGTGACGGCTGGGCCGTACACGCTGGTCTTCGCCGACCCGGGGTACTTAATCGGCGTCCAGATGCCCGTTTTTCGATCGTAGACGACGCCCAGGTTCGATCCGTTCGCTTGATCGATGAAACCCGTGATCAGGTTGCCACGGATGCCGGTAAGAAGGGTTCCGACCGCTCTGGGAAACTGCCTAAGCGGAACGTCGAGCGTTTGCAGAACCGGCCCGTCCGTGCCGAAGCGTAAGAAGGTCGTTTGTGTGGACTTCGTTTGCGTGGACATTGCCGGTAGGGCGCCGAAGCTGCCGGAGCGGCCCCCGGCGGCGCATCCGGCAAGCAGCGCGATCGAGAGTGCTGCGATCGAGGCCCGCGCGCGCACGGAGGTACAAGAAAAATGCATAAAGACGTCTCACTATTCATAGAGCAGCGCTGCAGCTTCTAAAGCGAAGTGCAGGGCAAAGGAAGAGTTTGCTTGGCCCATCTTAACACCAAGAGCGCCGTCTCGTAAGCCCCTATCGTCGGATCCGTCGCGAAACGGCGCGCGCTATCCCGATAATGCGTTAACGTCTCCGCTCAGCGAGCAGGGAATGGTTCGATTAACCGGTCCGCTAATCGGCGCCGTGGGCGCGAAACCGGGCGGGTAGCAACATTGAGCTCGAACGGTGGCGGACGCTTCAAATATAGGAGTAAGGCACTGATCGAAACATGGGAGTTCGCGAGTTGAACGCCGTTCGGGGCGCCGGTGCGCGGGCGCTTGCCTTGAGTCCAGTTACGGCGCTTTTTGCGGCGACGGTCTTTGCTAGTGCCTTTCTTCTGTTCGCGCTCGAACCAATGTTCAGCAAGATGCTGCTCCCGCTTTTCGGCGGCTCGCCGGCGGTTTGGAACACCTCGCTCGTTTTTTACCAGCTCGTCTTGCTTGCCGGCTACGCGTACGCGGATCTCTTGCGACGAAATCTCACGATAAGACAACAGACGTTCGTTCACGGTGTGCTGCTGATTGCGGCCTTTCTCTTTCTACCGACGGTCTTGCCCCGATGGGTCGGCGATCCGACAAAGTCGCCGGTCTTGAGCTTACTCCGCATCGCGACGGCAACCGTCGCGCTACCGTTCTTCGTACTTGCGGCCAACAGCTCGCTGCTTCAAGCGTGGTTTGCGCGCCTTCGACCGCAGGCCGATGCCTACGCGCTCTATGCGGCCAGCAACTTAGGAAGCATGCTCGGGCTTATCGCCTACACGTTCGCGTTCGAGCCCTTCACTGGTCTCACGTTGCAAAGCCGGCTTTGGCAAAGCGGTTTTCTTCTGTTCGCAGCCCTACTCGCAGGATGCGTGTTCGTGACCCTGCGCCGGCGCGGCGAAGGCCCTGCTACACGCAGCGCGGTGATCGCGGATGATATGGGGCCCGCAATTGGGGCCCGGCGAATCGTGCGCTGGATCGTCCTCGCCGCCGTCCCGTCCAGCCTGATGCTCGGCGTCACGGCGTATCTCCAGGACGAGGTTGCGGCGATCCCCCTGCTGTGGACGGTACCGCTCGCGCTGTATCTCGGAACCTTCGTCATCGCCTTTGGTCTGCGAAGGTTCGTCTCGCGCGTCGTCGTCGGTCGCGCGGCAGCCTTCGGGCTCGTCATCGTTGCGTTCTTTATGGCCGGCCAGGTCGTCGCGGTCGAGCTTGCGATCGGACTGAACGTCGTGGTGTTCTTCTTGCTCGCACTCTACTGCCACACGACGTTGCGCGACGACCGGCCGCCCGAGGGTCGCCTGACGCAATTCTATCTCTGGCTTGCCGTCGGTGGGGCGATCGGAGGAATGTTCAATGCTTTGATCGCGCCGCAGATCTTTCCGCTCGTCATCGAGTATCCGTTGGCACTCGTTGTCGGTGCGCTGTTACTCCGCAGCGACGAACTCGGCACCAAGAGCCGAACCGATCGCATTTGGGATGTCGGCGTCCCGCTCATCGTCGGCGTCGCCATGTTCTTGCTCATTGTGGCCCCGAAGGTGTCCGAGCTCAAGCTCGGAGCCGTCACCGTTTTTGCGCTCGCCGGGTTCGTGGCACTGAGCGTTGTGCGGCACTCGTTGCGCTTCGGTTTGATACTGGCGGTAATGTTTGGGTTCGCGTTGTATCTACCGAGCCTCAACGGCGACCTCTACCACGCCCGGGACTTCTTTGGCGTGAAGCACGTCTTGCGCACACCTGGGTATCATCTATTCACGCACGGCGGGACGATCCACGGCGCCGAGAGCACTCTGATACCCCACGAGCGGGAGCCGCTCACGTATTTCGAGCGTAGCGGACCGGTCGGCGCGATCTTTGCCCACCTGCAACCCGCGCTCCGGCGGGCACACGTCGCCGTCGCGGGGCTCGGAATCGGGACGCTAGCTTGTTATGCGCGGCCGGGTCAGACGTGGACGTTTTATGAGATCGACCAACAAGTCGCGCAAATCGCGACCGATTCCAACCTCTTCCGATACCTATCGGCGTGCCTGCCGAAAGCTCGTATCGTTCTCGGAGACGCTCGACTCTCGCTGGCGCGCGAGGCTAGGCACGAGGATGCCCTGCTAATCTTGGACGCGTACACTTCGGATCAAATGCCGGTCCACTTGCTCACACGCGAAGCGCTGGCCATCTACCTCAAGGCGTTGACCCCGCACGGGGTGCTCGCATTCGACATCAGCAACAGTTTCTTCGACCTTCGCCCGGTCATCGGGACCCTCGCTGCCAATGCGGGTATGGTCGCCTACGACCGTCTCGACGCTCAGTCCGATAGCGCAACGCGAGACCCGGGTTGGTTTCCGTCCCAATGGATCGTCGTTGCGCGCAACGACGAGGATCTCGCCGGACTAGAACGTGAACCCGGGTGGCACGCCCTACCGCCGAGCGATAACATTCCATTGTGGACGGACGACTATACGAGTCAGATCCGCATCTTGACACACCTGTAGCGGCGACCGCTGTATGGCGCGGCCGCGAAAAAAAAAAGGATGCGGGAGTCGAAGAGTCAACATTCTTCGGCCCAGCTAGCGGAGGGCTTACCATGACGCTTTCCTATGCATTTCGGAGCCTCGGCGCCGGCCTATTGGTCGCGCTGCTGTGCGGCTGCGCGGCAAACCTCAGCCATTCGGCTTTGCCGGTACCAGGTGCGCCGGCGGGATCGCTCGATTGGCGATTGCGTCCGCCCGCCTCCGGCCTGCAAGACATCTACAATTTCGAAGGCTCTCCTGACGGGCAGCAGCCGGAAGCGTCCATAACATTCCAGGGGAAGATCGATATCGGGCTCACGACGACGACGAGAGGCGGCGATTCGAATAACGACGGCACCGTTGTGCAGTTCAGAAGAAAGCAACCCGGCAAGTGGACCGAGAGTGTGCTCTACACGTTCAAAGGTGCTTCCTATGGAGATGGGTCGGAACCCGTCGGCATCCAGAAGGAATGGGACGGGACCAGTCCTATCTTCCTCAGCGCGGCAGCCGGCGGCGCCAGCAACAACGGCGCGCTCGTCGGGCTGACTCCAACCAGTAGCGGCCCTTGGACGGAAAGCTTTATTTACAGCTTCGGCGGCACGCCTGACGGGGCCACCCCGTGGGGAGGCGTCGTCGCCGACAAAGCCGGGAACTTATACGGTACCACGGAGGCAGGCGGCACTAACTCCACTGGCACCGTCTACCGGATGCAGCCGAAGGTGTCGAGCTATACTGAAAGTGTCTTGTACAGCTTCCAAGGCGGGACCGACGGCGATGGCCCCCTTGGCGCTCTGATCATCGACAAAAAAGGTGCACTCTATGGAACCACCGAGTCGGGTGGCTCTGCGGGTTACGGAACCGTGTTCAAACTAGCGCCATCGGGCAGCGGCTATACCGAGAGCATCCTCCATTCATTCCTGGGATATTCGGACGGATTGCGACCGGAGTCGGGCTTAATAGCTCATACCGCAACCGATTTCTACGGCACCACCGTGTACGGGGGCGTAAACAACGACGGAACGGTATACAGGCTCACCTCGAGCGGTAGCGGTTACAAAGTCCTTTGGAACTTCGGCAGCGTCTCGGGAGATGGGGTAGATCCGACCGGAGGTCTATGCGTGAGCAAGAAGGGCGTGATCTACGGGACTACCCTAGGGGGCGGGGCCGCAGGCTCGAGCGGTCTCGGAACGTTCTTTACCTTGACGCCGTCGGGGGGCACCTACAAGGAAAGCGTGTACAGCTTCACCGGTGCTAACGGCGCGTATCCATTCGCGGGGCCATCCGTTGACACTAAAGGCCATCTGTACGTGACTACGGAGGCAGGCGGTACGAAAAACGATGGAGCGGTCGCGCTTTTTAATGGTCTGCCCGGATGTAACTAAGCGCCGCCACGCGCGGGTGCGCGAACGCTAGGCCGTTCTGCCGTGCAGGGCTTCGAAGATTATGAGGTGAGGTTGCTGTTGCGCGGGCGTGGGCAACCAGTCTCGAGGTGAACTAATGCTTCGTTTTGCGCTATCCTCTCTCGTCGTACTGGGCCTGGTCTCCGGATCGGCCGGCGCCGCAACGCCGGGAATTCACAAGATCCGTCACGTGATCGTCATCATGCAGGAGAACCGTTCCTTCGATAGTTACTTCGGAACGTTTCCCGGCGCCGACGGCATTCCGATGCGTGACGGGGTAGCGCAAGTCTGCGTTCCCGATGAAGAAACCAAGACGTGCGTGCGACCGTACCACGACGCGAACGACGAAGATAGCGGCGGCCCGCACGGCGCGAAGGCGGCCGATCTCGATATCGACGGCGGAAAGATGGACGGCTTCGTCAACGCCATGCAAGGAGTGCAGCGCACTGGCGGCTGCCCGACCGATATTCCAACGTGCGTCGTCAAAGGCCACGAAACGACCGTGATGGGCTATCACACCGCGCAAGAGCTTCCGAACTACTGGGCCTATGCCCGCAATTTCGTTCTGCAAGACCGCATGTTCGCGCCGGTGCGGTCGTGGAGTCTTCCGACGCACCTCTACATGGTTTCGGAGTGGGCGGCAGACTGCCCCAAGATCGGCGATGCGGCGAGCTGCAAGCCGGAGCGGGCGTACTTCAAGGAAGAAGATTTTCCGCGCGACCTGTTCACCTCGGACGAGCCGCAGGCACCCGGCCGTCCCGACTATCCTTGGACCGACTTAACCTATCTGTTGCACGCGAGCGGCGTCAGCTGGGCCTACTACGTAATGGACGGGTTCGAGCCCGACTGTGAGAACGATCAGAGCAGCTGCAACCTCAAACCGCAAACTGCGCGAACGCCGGGCATCTGGAATCCGCTGCTGTCGTTTGACGACGTAAAACAAGACGGGCAGCTTTCAAATATCAAAGACACCTCGGCCTTCTTCAGCGATCTGCGCAACGGCTCGCTGCCGGCGGTTGCGTGGCTCGCGCCGGGAAACCGGTACAGCGAGCACCCGCCGGGGCGAAGTAGCGCGGGCCAGGCATACGTCACCGGCCTTATCAACGCAGTTATGCGCAGCCCCTATTGGGATTCGACGGCGATCTTCCTAAGCTGGGACGATTGGGGCGGCTTCTACGATCACGTCGCGCCGCCGGACGTGAACTACTTCGGTTACGGCCTGCGCGTCCCCGGGATCGTGATCAGCGCGTACGCCCGCAAGAGATACATCGACCATCAAACGCTCAGCCACGACGCCTACGTCAAGTTCATCGAAGACGATTTTCTCGGTGGGCGCCGCCTCGATCCAAAAACCGACGGCCGGCCCGATCCGCGCGACGGCGTCGCAGAAAACGCGTCGCAGCTCGGCGACCTGCAGAACGACTTTGACTTTACGCAGCCGCCGCGGCCGCCGCTCATCTTGCCGGGCGGGATCGGGCCGCCATATAAACCAGGCTACACCGGCGCTCCGTAAGGTCCTTAGCCTGAGCGATTTGCGGCGTTTGGGTGCTTCCATTATAGGCGAATGGCCTGCTTGCTACAATGCTAAATAACCATCCACATATGGTATACTACTTTCGGGAGCCAGCTTTAACATGCCAAATACGACGCTTTATTCGCCAGCCGAAATCACCCGCACCCTTGGCGCCCAAGCCAAGGCTCGGCGACTGGCCTTGGGCATGCGCCAGGTTGATCTTGCAGCGGCCGCCGGCGTCCCAATCACCACGGTACGGCGCTTTGAAGCTGGCCACAACGTAGGCTTGGATGTCGTTGTCAACGTCGCTCTAGCACTGCGCGCCGAACATGAACTACTCAACGTCTTTACGGTGCCAAGCGCAGGCTCGATCGACGACGTACTGCGACGCACTCGTCAGCGTCAGCGCGCGCGCGCATGAGGACCAAGCCGGGAACGCCGCTGCGCATTTTTTTGAACTTCGGGGCACAGCGCCGCGTGAGCGTTGGACGCATTGCTCTCGACCGTGGCATCGCGCTGCTGGAATACGATTCGGACTTCATCGCATCGGGCTTAACGCTTAATCCCTATCTCCCGCCGCCGGCAAAGGGTCTGGTCGAGCCAAAATCGCCGCGCGACTTCGACGGACTTCCAGGATTCATTGCCGACAGTCTACCCGACGCATGGGGACGGCTGCTCATGCACCGGCGTGCCGAGGCCGCCGGCATCAGCTATTCTTCCCTGACGCCGCTCGATAAGCTCGCGGTCATTGGTTCGCGCGCCATGGGCGCACTCACATACGAACCTGAAATCGCGAGCGACCACCCGGAGGCGGTCGATCTAGAACGACTCGCAGCGCAGTCGCTTGAGTTGCTCGAGGGCCGCGATATCGCCATGCTCCCAGTGCTTGAACGTTTGGGCGGATCGTCGGGCGGCGCACGCCCCAAAGCGCTGATTGCATTTAATCAGAGCACGAATGCCATAGCGGACGGTACGGGACGCATGCCTAATGGATTCGAGGCGTGGCTGGTCAAGTTTCGCAGTTCGCGCAACGATCTCGAAGATTTTGGGCCGCAAGAGGCCGCGTACGCCGACATGGCGCGTGACGCTGGACTCAGCGTTGCGCCAACGCGTCTTTTTCCCGGCACGGCGTACGGATACTTCGGCACACAGCGATTCGATCGCCTCGCCGGTGACGGACGTCTCCATATGCTCTCTGCGGCGGCGATGCTGGACATGGACTGGGAGAGCGGCGGACTGGATTACGACCACTTGCTGAGGCTCGGTCGCTATGTCGTCCAACGCCACGATGCCGCGGAGCGCCTCTTTGCGCGCATGGTCTTCAATGTGGTGGCCAGCAACCGTGACGATCATGCGAAACAGCATGCATTTTTGATGAACGAACGGGGCGCCTGGGATCTAGCGCCAAGCTTCGATTTGACGTTCGCGCGCGGTCGCGGCGGCGAACACTACCTGGCAGTCAAAGGACGGGAGGGCGATGATATCACTACGGGGCTCATGGTAGAACTGGGACGCGAACACGGCATCGACGCCGCGGAATCACGATCCACTATCGAGCGCACAACGGATGCGGTCAATCGTTTTGAGGAGTTCACTCGCCTTTACCCGATGAGTACCTCCACCCGTCACGACATCAATCGTGCGCTGCAGTCCAATCTCGTTCGTCTCGCCGGCCGTTCGACACCCGTAAGAAGTCTTGAGGCGTGAGGCATTCCGTTGCAGCTGCCTTGGCACTGGCTGGGCTCTTTCTTGCCGCCTGCTCGGCGTCGCCACCGGCGAGCGACGATGACGTCTTGAAGCATGTGCTGGCAATCAACACGTGCAACGCCAAGATGTACGTCAAACAAGCCCGCGCAGCTCTCCGTCCAGGCCCAACTCCGTCGTACGACGATCGCGGGCTGCGACTCTGCTTCGTGGCGACGGTGCCGGACCAAACGCTCAATCAAAAGATCAAGCGGCATCCGGCAATACTCGCGCTGGGACGCTCCTGCGAGAAGCTCATCAATACGCAGAGCGACGCTGCGATGGCGGCTTACCAAAAGTGCATCCAGGACGGCATGTTGGAGGCCTTGAAAGGGCCGTAGCGTGCAAAGCCCTGGGACGATGCCTGACGACGAATTAGCGGCGTTTTTGCGCGCCGCCAAAGAACGTGGGGTCCCCGATGAATCCGTAGTTGGAATACTACGGTACAACGGCTGGTCCGAGCGGCGGATCTACCGCGCGCTCTCCGAACAGTATGCCGGCGTCTTGGGTGTGCCGGTGCCACGTCGAGCGCAGGCGGCCGGAAATGCTCGCGACGCCTTCCTCTACTTGCTGAGCTTCATCACGCTGGGATTTTGGACGGTGGCCCTCTGGCAAATTTGGGACCATCTGGTGAACCGCTGGTTTCCCGACGCGCTCTCCAATTCGGCGGGGGGCGAGTTGCGCGACGATATTGCCTGGCAAGTCGCCCTCATTCTCGTAAGTTTTCCCATCTTCGTCGTCGTGCATTCGCTCATCGGGCGAGAGCTGGCGCGCCGTCCAGAGCTTTATTATTCCGCCATCCGCCGTTGGCTTACGTACGTCGCGCTGGTGTTAACGGCGATTCCCATCGTAATCGACGCGGCGTATACCGTCCAACAGTTGATCATCGGCCAACTGACGATTCATTTCTTTCTGGATACGCTGGGCCTTATGGTTATCGGCGGCGGCATCTTTGCGTACTATTTGCTGACGATCGATCCCCCGAAACCTACTTCATGACCCTCTCGCGAGCGATCGCGGCGGCTGCCATCTTTATCGTCGTCGCTATTGTCGTGGCGGCCTTCCTCACCATTGGGCCCCCGAACCGCGCGCGGGCGGAGGCGCTGGATCGCCAACGCCTCCGGGACCTCGGCGATGCAGCCGCGGAGCTGCACGAAGACTATAGCGCGGGGCCGCTGCCCGCCGCGCTTCCGCACCCTCCCCACGATCCGGTCAGCGGCAAACCCTACGACTACCAGCGCTTAGGCAATACTCGTTACCGGCTCTGCGCAACGTTTGAGTTGCCGACGCCGCCGGATCAACCGGACAATCCCGACGCCAACACGTTCTGGCGTCATCCCGCAGGGCGGTTCTGCTATACCCTCGACTCTGGAAATCGGGTCGAATCAACGCTCTGACCCGTCAGCGCGAGAAGGGTTTCGGGGCGCCTTGGCGCGATATCGCTACGATGAAGCGTCTGTGGGTTTTCGTCTTTGTTTTGGCTGCCGCGATGCCGCTCGGTGCTCGCGCGGCCAGTTCGACGCCGCTGCAACAGTTATTGAGCAAACTGCAGTGGCGCAGCATCGGCCCGTACATCGGCGGCCGGGTCGTCGCCGTGGCGGGTGTCGCGAGCAACCGGGACCTGTTCTACATGGGCGGCGTCGAGGCTGGAGTTTGGAAAAGCACCGACTATGGCCAAACCTGGACCAACATCACCGACGGCAAGATCCCCGGCATTGCCGATCCCATCGGTTCGCTCGCGGTAGCGCCCTCCAATCCCAGCGTCATTTACGCCGGAACCGGCGAAGCCGACATTCGCAGCGACTTCGATAGCGGCGACGGCGTCTACAAAACGACCGATGCGGGCAAGACGTGGTCGTACGCCGGCCTGCGCGATACCCACATGATCGCGAAAATCATCGTGGACCCGCGCAATGCACGCATTGCGTATGCAGCCTCCATGGGACACGTGTTCCGGCCCAACTCGGAGCGCGGCATCTTTAAGACGATTGACGGCGGAAGAACCTGGAACAAGGTGCTCTACGTCAACGACAACACCGGCGGCATCGACCTCGCGATGGACTCCCGCAATCCCAACGCGCTCTACGCGGCAATGTGGCAAGCCCAGCGGGTTCCGTGGAAGCTGACCAGCGGCGGACCCGGAAGCGGGCTGTACAAGACGCTTGACGGCGGCCGGCATTGGATGAATATCTCCACCAACCGCGGGTTTGCCACCGGGTTGCTCGGGAAGATCGGCGTCGCCATCGCGGCGAGCAATCCGCGCATAGTCTACGCCATCGTGCAGGCGCACGACGGCGGCGTCTTCCGATCCAACGATGCCGGCCAGACGTGGAAGCGCGTCAACGCCGAGTGGAAGCTGCGCCAGCGTGGCTTTTACTATATGGCGCTCACGGTCGATCCTACCAACCCGCAGGTCATTTATGCGCCGCAAGTCGACGGCATCTACAAGTCAAGCGACGGCGGTAAGACGTTCACCCTCATCGATATTCCGCACGGCGACAATCACATCGTTTGGGTCAATCCGCGCGATCCCAAGATTCTACTGGTTGGCAACGACGGCGGTGGAACGGTCTCGGTCGACGGTGGCGACAACTGGAGCGACGACCACAATCAACCCACCGGGCAGTTCTATCACGTGGCGCTCGACGACCAGTTTCCGTTTCATGTCTTCGGCGCCTCGCAGGATGAAGGTGCGTATGAAGGCCCCAGCGCGGCCGTCGGTCCCGGCATTGGTCCGGACGAATGGCATTCGGTCGCTTCGGGCGAGAGCACGTTCGTCGCGCCCGAGCCCGGCGACCCATACGTCACCTACGGCAGCGGATACTACAGCTTCTTGGCTCGCCTCAACCGCATCACCGGCGATACGAAGAACGTGAGCCCGTGGCCGCGCTATATGTCGGGCGCCACGTCGGCGGAAACGAAATACCGCTTCGGCTGGACGCATCCTATTTTTTTCTCGCCGGCCGACCCACACGAACTACTCGTCGCGTCGCAGGTGGTATTCTCGAGCATGGACCACGGCCAGACGTGGAAGATTCTCAGTCCCGATCTCACGCGCAACGAGCCGTCGACCGAGGGCCTCACCGGCGGACCGATCGACAACGATGAAACCGGCGCCGAAACCTTCCCCGACATCTCGTCGCTCGCGGTTTCGCCCCTCGACGCCAAGATTCTCTGGGCCGGTTCAGCCGATGGTTTAGTTCACGTTACGACCGACCACGGTGCGACCTGGAAGCTCGTCACGCCGCCACAACTTCCGCAGTGGGCTCAAATCAGCTCGATCGAACCGTCGCATACGCAGCGCGGCACGGCATTCCTCACCGCCTCGCGGTATATGTGGGACGACTTCCACCCATACGTCTTCGAAACGACCGACTTCGGCAGCGATTGGATCCAGCTCACCAACGGACTGCCCAGCGATCAATACGTCTTCGTCGTGCGCCAGGATCCGTTAGTGCCGGGCCTGCTTTTTGCCGGGACGCGGAGCACCGCCTACGTGACCTTCGATGGCGGTCGAGCCTGGCAGCCGCTCACGCTGAACTTACCCGGCGTCCAAGTCCGTGACTTCGCAATCGACTCTCGTGAAGGCGAGCTGGTCGCAGCTACGCACGGTCGCGCCTTTTGGATTCTCGATAACCTCGCGTACCTCGAGCAGCTCGCGAGCGAACAGACGCTCTCCGTCGCGAACCTGCAGCTTTTCGCACCCCAAACCGCATGGATTTCGAATGCTTACGGCAGCCCAGATTTTTCGATTCCGAACTTCGCCAATAATCCGAAGTACGGAGCGGCGGTTTTCTTCAACATCCCGGCCGCCTACCACGGAGAGTGGCCGCTGGCGCTTTCGTTCTTGGATTCCACCGGCGCAACGGTTCGCAGCTTCTCGCTGCATCCGAAGAATCCGCGCGAGCACAAGCTAACGCCCGAACAAGAAGATAATCTTGACGCGGTTTCGCAGCGGGCCCGCGACTTGGAAAAACTCACGGCCGTCAAGCCCGGGCCCAACCTCTTTCAATGGGATCTGCGCTACGAGCCGGCCTATGAGGTCCCGGGCGTTCGCGTTCTCGAGTCCGACGACTTTCCCGATAGCAGCGACGGACCGACAATTGTTCCGGGTGCGTACACGGTGGTGCTGCGGTACGGCACGCAAACGCTCCACGCTCCGTTCACCGTGGTTCTCGATCCCCGCGTTCATTCGTCAACGGCCGACCTCGAAGCGCGGCTAGCCTTGGAGATGCAAATCCGCACCTCCATCGACTCGTTGGATCGCGCGATTGTCGCCGCGATGGACGGTCGCAGGAAGATGAGCGCGACGCAAGTGGCAGCGGTCAATAGCGAGATCGCCGATCTCGTGCTGCTCGACATTCACTCGAGCGAAGCCGATTTGCTGCACGAGACCAAAGTGCGCGAGCAACTGGGTTTCTTGCTCAACTCACTCGAAGGCGCCTATCAACGGCCGACCGTCGCAGAATATGCGGCGTACAAGGACCTTGCGGCGCTGGCCGAGGCCGGCGAGGCACGCCTGAAGGCCCTCGTACCATGAACCGCTCTCGCTTTGCGTTTATATTCGCGTCGGCGCTCACGCTTGCGGGCTGCGGTCAGTTCGTCGGTTCGACGCCGCCCCCAGTAGCGACGGTCCGTTCCGAGACCGCACCGCCGCAATGCAAAAATCAACACACCCGGCCAAAATACGCGCAGATCAGGTTGAAGCTAAAAACCAGAGCCAATTCGTTCTGTGTGCCGGAGTTTCACGGTTTTGGCGGCACGATCGAGTACCCGGGCGTCGAGCGTCGCGTGGAGTTAGTGCTTCGCTCGAGTACAAAAAATATTTACGACGAGCCGCTCCTCGGTTATTCGGGAGCGCCGATCTTCTACTTGAACCTACACTTCCTTGCGGGGACGCATTTTGGAACGAAGCTAAAGTCGGCAGGTGGTTTTACCGGCGCAAACATCCAGGCCGGCCAACCCTACGCCGCCTTCGGGATCGTAACCGTCGGTCATCTCGTGCTGAGGTTCCCTCCATGCTATGCCGTCGCGACGCAAGGGCCGTATGGCGGCGTCCTTCCAGGGTTAGGCGAACTCTTTAGCGATACCACCATTACCGGCGCCGGATACGGCGTCATCGAGATCTATCCCGGCATGCAAGTCAGTCAAGAGTGCTGAGAGCCAGCCACCGCTAGGAGCAACTATGTCGTTTCTGCGACCTCGCCTGTCCGGATCGCTCGCGATCGTGGCAGTCCTCGCGTTTTCCGCCTGCGCACAACACGGCGGCGCGCTGCTTCCAACTTCATCCCAAGCGGTCGCGACTCCCGATCGCAACCCGCCGAAGTGCAAAGGCCAGGTCAACGAGTCAGAATATGCGACGCTTAAAGGGACGCTTAAGACCGGCGGGGGCTCTTTCTGTATTCCGGCATACGGCGGCTTCGGCGGTAAGCTGAACTATCCCAGCCTCAGTCCGTCGATTACCCTCACGGTGAGCGCGAGCACCGAAAACTACGATAACTTTCCGACGCTCGGCTCGGGTACACCGATCTTTTATCTTGCGTTTACCACCTCGGGCGCCGTCACATTCAGCGGCAAGATCAAGAAGGGCGGCGGCCTAACGGGCGCGCAGATCATCGCCGGCAATCCGTATTCCGCCTATGGTGAAGCGTCGATCTACGGCTACAAGGTCAAGTTTGGTCCCTGCTATACGACCGCGACCAAAGGCAAGTACGGCGGCGTGATCGGCGGAATCGGAGGGCTGCTCAAAAACGAACAGATTCCGTTTAAAGTAAGCGGCGTGATCGAGATCTATTCAGGCGAGCAGTCCGGCACGCAATGTTGACTCCAGCGCGTCGTCGGGTTCTTGCGCGGGCGTAATGATCCCGGCGAGATTGAGCGGATCGTAAGCGCCAAGCGGTAACCGCTCGACGCCCGCACCGGTTCGGCGTACGGCGCGCAAAGCGTCGATCGCCTCCGGCAATGCAAACTGTTCGCCGACGAATCCCGCGACGAAGCGGCCGCCTCGAATTTCACCGCGTGCCTCCATCCGGCGCAGCGCGATCAGCAGCTCGCGCCATCTCGGTGCGAGGCTCTCGCGGGCGATAACGTCGCGGAAGACCACGCCCCAGCGCGCCAGCAAACGCCGCGCGAAGACGTCCGGCGCGATGCGTTCGGTCGTCGCTTGCAGAAGCGTCCAGCGCCCGCTCGAGGAGCGCGGTCGTGCGCGAAGGCCCTTCTCGCCCAGCCGGCGTTTCGCATCGCTAAGCGATCGCAACGCATCGAAGCCGTCGGCCGTTACCAAGCCGGCGGCGACGAGCTGCCACAGCGCTTCTTCAACTTCGCTCGGGAGGCGCTTGGTGGCCCGCACGATCTCGGCAAAGAACGGTGCGCGTAGCCGTTCCACTTGTTCGAGAACTTCGTGCCCCGCGGCCGAGAGCGCTTCAACATTGTTCTGCCGGCGAACGATCAGTTCGTCGGCGTTCGCGCGAAGAAAGAGCGCCAACGGTGCGAGGCGCGTGGGCCGTACGCGCCTCCTCTCCGCCGCATCTCGCGGCTCCAATGCCGGATGCGGTGAGAGGCGTCCCCACATAACGTCGCCGGCGTAACAGAGGCGGTCGAGATACTCGGGCTTGTAGCCGGCGATCCGCGACGGAAGAATCTGTCCCTCCCAAGCGACGGACGGAATCTCGTAGCCTTCGAGCTGCCGCACGATTTGGAGCGTGCCGTCGATTCCATGCAAACGCGTCGACGGCGTCACGTGCTGCCAGCGTTGCAGGAAGGCCATGTACTGCGCCGCGGTCACCGGTTCGATCTCGCGGCGCAAACGCCCGAGCGTCAAGCGATGAATGCGCGCCAGCACGCGACGATTGCACCACTGCTCGCTTTGCGCCGCCGCGGTAAATCGGCCACGCAGCACTTGGCCTTGCGTTTCCAGACGAAGCAGCGCCGCCATAATCGTCTCTTCGTCGAGGCTCAAGCGCTGCGCCATCTCCCCCGGCGCTATCGGCCCGCTCGACTCGAGCCAGCCGCGCAAAATTTCGGTGACCGCTTCCTCGCGAGCCGGCGAAGCCGCGCCGTACGCTGCGCGCGCAATTTCAAGCCGCTCGGCACAGGTCCAATACTCGTGCCGCCCTTCGACGGAGTTTATCCTGAGCGCAGGCGAAGGGCTCAACATGACAAAAGCTCTTCGTTGCGCAACGAGTTCATCGAACCAAGTTTGCCAGTGCGCGACCGGCGGCAGGACGATCAGCGTCGTAAGCGCGTCGTGCAGCTCGTCGCCATCGCGCACGACGGGCCACGAGTCGGCCGCAACTTCGGCGATCGCGGCGGGATCCAAGATTCCCGCGCCGTCCACGTCGTCGCGGGTCGTTCGCCGCAACTGCACGGCCCGCGCGCGCCGCTCTTCCAGGGGCGCGTCGTCGAGATAGGCGTACGGATTGGCGTTGAGGATCTCGTGGCAGAAGACCGACGGCTCGGGCGTGTCGATGGCAACCGTCTGCAGCGTGCCGTTCTCGATCTCACGCAGAATCGCAAGAAACCCATCGAGGTCCATCGCTTCGTGGAGACAGTTCGAGAGCGTCTCGCGCACCAAGACGTGGTCGGGAATGCGAATCGGACCGGTGAGGTTCTCCGGACAAGCGGCTTGATCGGGGAAGACCGCCGCAACCAAATCGTCGGCGCGCATCCGGATCAGTTGCGGCGGCACCTTGCGGCCGCCGCTGAAGCGCAGGATCGCAAGGGCACGCGTGGCGTTCCAACGCCACCGCGCCGCGAACATCGGCGCGGGCAGGAGCGCCTGCGTGAGCGTCTGTTCGGCGCTCGCCGACTTGACGAACTCGAAGACGACGTCGAGGGGAAACGCGTGCTGGTCGGTCAACGAGAGTACGACCCCGTTGTCGGTTGCAGCGGCTTGCAGCTCGAGGTTAAACGACCGGCAGAAACGCTTGCGCAACGCCAAACCCCAAGCGCGGTTGATGCGCGCCCCAAACGGCGTGTGCAGGATCAACTGCATGCCGCCGCCTTCGTCGAAGAAGCGTTCCGCGACCAACGTGCGATCCGTCGGGACGACGCCCAGAATCTTCTTACCGGCGCGCACGTACGCGACGGCCTGCTCGGCGCCCGCGCGGTCGAGGGCACACTCTTCTTCCAGCCACGCGATCGCATCGGCGTCGTCGCGCTCGTCGATCGCCACGCGCACGGCGCAGACTTCGCGTGAAAGCTCGATGGTGCGCCCGCGCCCTTCGCCATTCCAGAACGGAATCGATGGCGGGGCACCGTGCGCGTCCTCCACGCGTACCACTCCCGCTTCCACGCGCCGGATCTTCCACGAGTTGGTGCCGAGAAGAAAGATGTCGCCCGCCATGCTTTCGATCGCAAAGTCTTCGTCCAGCGAGCCGATGACGTGGCCGTCGGGCTCCACGATGACGCTGTAGTTGGCCGTATCGGGAATCGCGCCGCCGCTGGTGATCGCCGCCAATCGCGCTCCTCGCCGCGCGCGCAGCCGGCCATTGACGCGATCGTAGTGCAGGTACGTTCCGCTGCGCCCGCGCGAGGTCGCGATGCCGTCGGACAGCATCGAGAGAACGGCCTCGAACTCCGCGCGCTCGAGATCGCGGTACGGAAAGGTCGTGCGAACCATCGTGTAGAGGTTTTCCACTTCCCATTCGTGCTGCGCGCAGGCCGCGACGATCTGCTGCGCGAGAATGTCAAGCGGCGCTTTAGGAATCTCGAGCGCGTCGAGTGCGCCGCCGCGAATCGCGCGCACCAGCGCCGCACACTCGAGCAGTTCGTCGCGCGTCGTCACGTAGAAGATGCCCTTCGGCTTGGCGCCCACCCAGTGGCCCGAGCGCCCGATGCGCTGCAGCGCCACGGAAATCGCGCGCGGCGAGCCCAACTGAACGACGAGATCGACCGAGCCGATATCGATGCCCAGCTCGAGCGAGGCCGTCGCCACGACGACTCGCAGCTCGCCGCTTCGCAGGCGCCGCTCGACGTCGAAACGCATCTCCCGCGCCAGACTGCCATGATGCGGCATCGCGAAGCCTTCGCCGAGGCGTTCGTTGAGCGCAAAAGCGACGCGCTCGCTCATGCGGCGCGTGCCCACGAAGACCAGCGTCGTTTTATGGTTGTGAATCTCGGCAGCGACGCGGTCGTAAATCTCGCCCCACATCTCTTTGCTCGCCACCGGGCCGAGTTCGTCGCTGGGAACTTCGATCGAGAGTTCCATTTCGCGGCGGTGCCCGACGTCGACGATCGTCGCGCGCTCGCTCAAGAACTGCGCCACGCTTTCTAGCGGACGGACGGTGGCCGAAAGGCCGATGCGCTGCGGTTTTCGCCCGGTCGTCTGGACGACCAGATGATCCAGGCGCGCGAGCGTGAGCGCCAGATGCGAACCGCGCTTGTCCGCCGCCACCGCATGAATCTCGTCGACGATCACGGTAGTAACGCCGGCGAAGAGCGCGCGCGACTTCTCGGCCGTCAGCAAGATATAGAGCGACTCGGGGGTCGTCACGAGCACGTGCGGCGGCTTGCGCAGCATGCTTTGGCGCTGCGCGGGCGTGGTATCGCCGGTGCGCACGGCCGAGCGAATCGGTGCCATCGGCAGGCTCCGCGCTTGGGCGAGCGCCGTCAACGCGGCAAGCGGCTTTTCCAAGTTCTCGCGGACGTCATTGGTCAGAGCCTTGAGCGGCGAGACGTAGACCACCAACGTCCGGTCGGGCAGCGTGCCCTCGGTCGAGCGGCGGACGAGGTCGTCCAGGCAGAGCGTAAAGGCCGCAAGCGTCTTTCCGGAGCCCGTTGGAGCGGAGATCAGCACGTCCTCGCCGGCTCGAATCGCCGGCCAGCCCCGGACTTGCGGCTCCGTGGCAGCCGTAAAACTGGAGTCGAACCATTCGCGAACGAGCGGATGGAAATCGTCGCGCATCTCAAGGGTCAACCGCCCGGCCCAGCAAAGAGATGCGCGCCCACCGGAGGGGTCATCCATTTCGCCCCCAGATGCGTTCTAGAGAGCGTGAAGATTCGTAACGCTATCGCCTTCTTTCTTGCCCTCGGCATCGGCGCATCAACGGCACCGGCGGTCGCCCAAGGCACGTCCGAGCGAGTCGTCCTCGCGGGCGGATGCTTCTGGGGCATGCAGCTCGTCTTCGAGGAGCTCAAGGGCGTCGACCGCGTCGTAGCCGGGTACTCCGGCGGCAACGCCGCGACCGCCGAGTACGAGACCGTGAGCACGGGCGCGACCGGGCACGCCGAATCCGTCGAAATCACCTACGATCCGGCGAAGATTTCGTTCAAGTCGCTGCTGGACGTGTACTTCGAGGTCGCGCACGATCCCACGGAACTCAATCGCCAAGGCCCCGACGAAGGCTCGCAGTACCGCTCGGAGATTTTCTACACGACCGACGCGCAGCGCGCGCAGGCCGTCGCCACCATAGCGCACCTGCAGGCAACGCACGCCTTTCCGGCACCGATCGTCACGATCGTCGCGCCGTTACGCGGATTCTATCCCGCCGAAGCCTACCATCAAGAGTTTGCCCTGCACAATCCGCACGACCCGTACATCGTCTTCAACGATCTGCCAAAGCTCAAGCGGCTGCGCCAGGAGTTTCCGGGGCTGATCAAGCCCAACCCGCCGTTTCCAGCTTAGGACGGCGCGTCGGCGACGTGCTGCGCGTACGTATGCGGATCGAAGTACCACTCCGGTAACGAATCCGGAAAGGTTATCTCCGTGAAATCATAATCGACGGTCGCGTCGATCCCGAGGTAGTCGGCGTCCTGTTGGTACGTCGGAGTCCCGTGGATGTGCGTGACGATCGGCATGTTGTGCATCCATCCTAGGGTGACCGTAAAGAGCATCGGATAGACCTTCTTGCCGCCATCCCCTTCGTCGTAAAGTTTATCGGTCGCGATGACTTCTTGCAGTTCTAGAGTCTTCGCGTCAACGTACAGCTCGCGCAACCGATTACGATCGGGGTCGCGACGGGCCTGAAGGCTGACGTGAATCTGGTTCCCCTCGTTCGCGACTCGGGTGACGCGATAGTCGAACTCTCCCAGCGCGGTAACGCTGGCGATTGTCAGCAGCTTGCCCGTCGGTTCCGGAGTCGGCACGAAGTCGCGCGGGCTCGTATGAGGATGGATCGGCGCCGGCTCGAAGAGATCGGCCGTCGGAGGCCCCGGATCCCACGGCTCGTTGAACGAGGGGCGCAAGAACTCGAGGGTACCGCGAGCCGAGCCGTGATAGACGCGCCGGCCTAACGCCGCCTTGTCCGACGTTCGGCACCAGATGTGATAGGTATAGCTGTTGAGCAGATCGGGATAGCCGTCGTCGAGCGTCTGCTTCCGAATCAGCGTGTAGGTAACGTAGGGCGGCGGCGGCCGATGCGACCGGAACTGCCGTCGAATTAAAGAGAGCAATCGCTCTGGTGACGGAAGCGGGATCGGCGTCGCAGTAACGGGTCGCGACGTAGCAAGGTGTCCCCACGGCGGCACGTTTTGGCCGGCCTGCGCCGACAACGCAATCACCGCGCATGCCGAAGCAAACAAGCATGCTAATAATGCCTTCACGATAATCGCTTCGTCGCGCTTAGCGTGGCGCCATTCGGATCGCGCCATCGAGGCGAATTACTTCGCCGTTGAGCATCTGGTTCTCGGCAATATGCCGCGCTAGCGCCGCGTACTCTGCCGGTTTTCCGAGACGCGACGGAAACGGAACCTGCTTGCCCAGCGACTCGCGCGCGGGCTCGGGCAGCCCGGCCAGCATCGGCGTGTCGAAGATTCCGGGAGCGATGCTCATCACGCGAATCTGGTGCTGCGCGAACTCGCGCGCCACGGGCAGCGTGAGCCCGACTATGCCGCCTTTCGAGGCGGCATAGGCCGCCTGACCGACCTGCCCATCGTAGGCCGCCACCGATGCGGTGCACACGATGACGCCGCGATCCTCGCCCGGTTCGACGGGGCATTCGATCATTTTGGCCGCCGCCAGTCGAATGACGTTGAACGTCCCGATCAGGTTCACCGCGATGACCTTGGAAAACCGTTCCAACGGCAGCGGCCCGTCGCGGCCGATGACTCGTTCCGCCGTTGCAATGCCCGCGCAGTTGATCGCGCCGTGCAGTCCGCCGAAGGCTTCTGCTGCCAGGTCCACCGCGCTTTGAACTTGCGCGCTATCGGTAACGTCGGTTTTCGCAAAGCGAACCGCCGCGCCGATCTCACGCGCTAGCTCGTTTCCGCGATCGCTGACGTCGCAGATGACGATGTTCGCGCCGGCGCGCGCGAACTCCATAACGCAGGCCGCTCCCAGTCCGGAGCTCCCGCCCGTTACGATAAATGTCTTTCCCTGTAATTGCATAGGGACCACTGCTACATCCCGGCGAGGGCCATATCCTGGATTGGCGAACAACTAGGTCCGGTGCCGAAGAGAGCCTCGCGACGCTCGAGCTCCGGCGTGGGGCCGCTCGTTTCGCTGATCGTATTGATCCTTTTCGCAGCCATTGCCGGATGGTGGCTGTTGCGGCCCAAACCGCATTCCGTCACTCACTACGTCTTCCACACGCTTGCGCCGTCCGCCGAGCCGGCAACTCCGGCGGCGACGCCGGTCGAAACGGCCGCCGCGACTCCGTTGCCGTCGGCAGCGCCGGCGGCGACGCCCACGTCCACACCAGCAGTCAACCCGCAAGGTCCGCAGCTCGCGCTGATCGTGGACGATTGCGGCCAGTGGATTGCAACCGAGCGTGGATTCGTCGCACTCGACATACCGTTGACGCTCTCGGTCTTGCCCGACGTCCCCTACACGAGCGTCATCGCCACCGAGGCGTCGGACGCGGGGAAGGGCGTGATGCTCCATCTACCGATGGAGACGCTCTCCGGCCTCAATCCGGGGCCCGGAAAAGTTACCACCGAGATGAGCGACGCGCAGATCGTCGCGCAAGTGCAAAGCGATCTCGCGGAAGTGCCCCTCGCGCGCGGCGTCAACAATCACGAAGGCAGCAAGGCCTCCGCCGATCCCCGCGTGATGCGTGCGGTAATCGGCGTGCTCGCAGAGCACAACCTCTTCTTCATCGATTCGCGCACCAACGCTGCGTCGGTCGGAGAGGAGACCGCGCGACAGATGGGAGTTCCGACGGCGGGACGCGACGTCTTTCTGGATAATCGCGCCGACGTTGCTTACAGTGAAGCGCAGCTTTCGCAGGCGGCTGCTATCGCGCAACGCACCGGGAGTGCCATTGCGATCGGTCATCCGCGTCCGACGACGCTGGCGGCCGTGAGAGCGATGATTCCCAAGCTCCAGGCACTCGGCATCCGGTTCGTTCTCGCCCAAGACCTCACCGGCAAGAACTGACGCTGGGAGTCAATCGCCCAAATCGGGGGAACAACGGAATATGAGCGTCGCGCTGTTAATCGTTCGACTGATCCTGGGGCTTGGTTTAGCTGCCCACGGGACGCAGAAGCTCTTCGGGTGGTTCGGCGGGCATGGGCTCAATGGGACCGGCGGGTTCTTTGAGAATCTTGGCTTTCGCCCGGGCAAGATCTTCGCATTGATGGCCGGTTTGGGAGAGACCGCCGGTGGGCTCTTGACCGTGCTTGGTCTCGGCGGCGCGCTTGGCCCGGTATTGATCGTTCTCGTCATGCTCGTCGCCATCGGATCGGTCCATATCACCAAAGGTTTCTTTGTGACCAACGGCGGCTGGGAGCTCAACGCGCTCTATATCGCCGGTGCGATCGCGGTCGCATTCGCGGGTAGCGGACTCTACTCTCTGGATAACGCGTTCAATCTGCAGTTCCTTACCGATCCCATGCAGATCTGGTACGCATTGGCGGCCGCGGTCGTCGTCGCGGGGCTCAACCTGCTCGCGCGCAGACCGGCCCCGAAAACGGAATAGCGCCGGTGGAAACAATTGCTTTCTACGGTACCGGAATGCTCGGCTCGGCGATGATCCGCGCGATGCTGCGCCGTGGTCTCGCGGTGAATGTCTGGAACCGTACCGCAGCCAAAGCGCAAGCGCTCGAAGCGGACGGCGCACGCGCGTTCACCGATCCCGCTGAAGCGGCCGCCGGTGTAGAGCGCGTTCATCTCTGCCTGAGCGACGACGCGAGCGTCGACGCCGTTTTGGATGCGGCGCTGGCGGGAATCGCATTGGACTGCCCGATCGTCGACCATTCGACCGTGCTGCCGCAACGCGTCGCGGAGCGGGTTGCGCGGATCGAGGAGTCGGGGCACGCCTTGCTTCACGCGCCGGTCTTCATGGGCCCGCCGATGGCGCTGGAGCGCACCGGGGTGATGATGACGTCGGGCAATCTGTCGCTCTTCGCGCGCCTTCGCGTTGCACTGGAGGCAATGTGCAGCGACTTGCGCTACCTCGGCGAACGCGCCGACCTCGCAGCCATTTATAAGCTGATGGGGAACGCGATGATTCTGGCGGTCGTCGGCGGCATCAACGACGCGCTGCGCATGGCCGAGGTGCAAGGCTTGGCTCGCGTACAAGCCTACGAGCTTTTCGACTTCTACGACCCGACGGGGCAAATTCGCGGCCGCGGAAAGCGCATGGTCAACAACGATTACGATCCGTTCTGGAGCGTCGACATGGCGCGCAAGGATGCCGCGCTGATGCAAGCCGCGGCCCACCACGAACGCCTGCCGGTTATCGACGCCATGGAGGCTTTGCTCCGCAACGTTTCGGAGCGCGGCATGGGCGATCGCGACCTCGGCGCCGTCGCAATGCGCTAGTGGAACTCATGGACCTTAACCCACAGGCTCGGCAGATGGCCGATGAATCCATGGTACGAAACTTGGACGCTCAGGCGCGAGCGATCTGGCCGCAGGAAGTCGCGCTGCTGCAGCGCTATGGGCTGCCGCCGGATGCGTCCATTCTCGATGCCGGTTGCGGCACCGGCGAAGGCGCATCGCGCGTCGCCCGGCTCTTTCCCGGCGCGCACGTTTTGGCCGTCGACATTCTCGAGGATCACTTGGCGCGAGCGCGGGCGCTCTATGCCGATTTGGCTCCGCGGCTAACCTTCGAACATCAAAGCATCTTCGCGCTCCAGGAACGAACGGGAAACTTCGACTTGACCGTCTGTCGTCACGTGCTTCATTCCATTCCACAGGCAGACGCCGTCATTGCCGAGCTTGCGCGCGTGACGCGGCCCGGAGGCTACCTCCACCTCATCGTCGAGGACTACGGAATGCTTCATTTTCAACGCGGCCAACTCGACCCGCGAGACTTTTGGCATGAGGGGCCGCGCGCTATGGAGCGCGCGACGAATACCGACCTCTCGATCGGCCGAAACACGTTCGGAATACTCACCGCGCTCGGTTTAGAGAACGTTGCAATCGACTACATCGTGGTCGACACGATCCGCGTCCCGCGCGAAACGTTTGCAACGATTATCACCGCCTGGCGCGACGGATATGCCGGTGCGATCGGAGAGTTGACGCCGATCAGCCAAGAGTCGGCAATCGATTACTTCAATCAAATGATTGCAAATATTCGCGACCCCATCGGCTACGCCGTATGGATGGTGCCGGTCGTGAGCGCCCGCATACCCGGCGCCGGCGACGCATGAAAGCGCTGCGAATCGAGCAGTTCGGCCCGCTGGAAAACTTGCGTGTCGGCGACGTGGAAGAGGCGCCGCTGCCTGCCGATTGCGTGCGCATCAAAATCGAGGCCGCCGGGGTCAATCCGAGCGACACCGGCGTGGCATTGGGCCACTTCCCGCAGGTAACGCTTCCGAGGATTCTCGGACGCGATTTTGCAGGACGGGTCATCGAGGGTCCGGAGGACTTCATCGGGGTCGCAGTCTGGGGTTCCGGCGGCGGCATCCTCGGACTGACCCAGGACGGCTCGCACGCCGAGCATATGGTGTTGCCGCTCGATGCCGTGATTGCGCGTCCGTCGCATTTGAGCGCGGAAGCGGCCGCCGTCGCCGGAGTGCCCTTCGTGGCGGCTTGGAGCGCGTTGGTCGAACTGGGCCGTTTCCAATCGGGCGAGTGGGCCGTTATCTCCGGTGCCGGGGGCGCCGTCGGATCGGCGGCCGTGGCGCTGGCGAAAGCGCTGGGCGGTCACGCGATCGCCGTGGACCTTTCCAAAGTCGACCTTGGGCCGCCGCTGACCGGCCTCGACGTCGACGCGGTTCTGCGTTCGGATGCCGACGACGTCCCCAAAGCCGTCCTCGAGCTGACCGGCGGCCGGGGCGCCGACGTGGCCCTCAATGCCGTCGGCGCGCCCGTCTTTGCCCAGCTCGCCGGGTCGCTGGCAATCGGGGGCCGCATGGTCGTTTTCTCGGCGGCCGGCGGCCGGGAGGTCCAACTCGATCTCTTCTTGCTCTACCGGCGCCGGCTACAGCTCCTGGGGCTCGATACGGCCCAGCTTGACCTCGCGCAGATCGCCGAGCTCTACGAAAAGTTCGGCCCGCTCTTTGAATCGCGAGCGCTGACGCCTCCGGCCATCGCTGCTCGATTTCCGCTCTCGGCGGCCCGTGAAGCCTACGAACGCGTCGCCGGTGGCGTCCTGGGAAAGGTCGTGCTCATTCCGGGCGGGGCGGAGGAAGCGGTAGCGGAGTCCGCCGAGGCAGCGGCGAGCCGGTCCAGGCCGGACGCGGAGTCACCGGTGGCGATGGTGTGAACACCGTCGCGGGCGGAGCCGACGGCGCCGCCGGATCGAAGGGGGCCGGCGTCGCAACCCCGCTTTGCTTCGGAAGGCGCACGAGCAGCCGCCGGCGCTTGGGCTCCCAGCAGAGCGACGCTCCGAGCGCTTGCAGCACCGGCGCCACGGCAATGTACTCACCATCGAACTGATCGGGAACCGTCTGCGCAAGACGAACTCGAACCCTCTGCGCACCCCGTTGGATGACCAGCGTGTCGCCCTCGTACCAAATGCGGTCGGCCAATCGCGTCACCAGCGGCGCAACCGGCGCAAAGACGCGGCCGCCGGCCACATACGCGCGGACGTAGCTTGCGAGCGGGCGGCCATCGACCAGAATCGCTACCGGAACCGGTGGGAATAGCGGCACGTTCCCACGATATACCGCTTGCGATGCGGCGACTCATCTCCGCTTTTCGTGAGGCCCTGCTTCGCTTCTCTCGCGACGGCTGCGCGTTTCTGGCGCAATCGGTTGCGTTTAATGCGCTTTTCTCAGTCTTTCCACTCGCGGTTTTGGTGTTGAGCGCCGCCACGCTCTTCTTTCCCGATTCGGAGCGCCGGACCTTAGCCTTCGTGAATACATTGGCGCCCGCGCTGCACGACTACATCGCGAAGAACCTGCATACGTATATCTATGGGCGCGGCATTTCGAGCCTGATCGCCGCCGCGGTTCTGCTTTGGTCTGGCAAAAATCTCTTTATGGGCCTGGCTTTCGCGCTCGATCGGGCGCTGGCCGTTCCGAAAGGGCGCCCGCTCGTGCACAACCTGTTGCTGTCGTTCGTGATGTTGCCGGTCACCGGAGTACTCTTGCTGATTGCAATCGCGCTACCGGTCGTGCTCTCGGTTACGTTCCACGTCGCCGGGATTCACGATCCGCGCCGCATCACGCATATTCTGGCCTACTCGATATCCATCGCGCTGGTCTTCATCGTGGCGGTCGTGCTCTATCGCTGGCTGCCCAATCGCCGCAACTCCTGGGCATTCGCCCTCCGCGGAGCCGCAGTGGTTGCCGTCGCTTGGCCGGCGGTGCAATACGCCTTCGCCGCGTACGTGACACACGTGGACTTCTCGCTCATCTACGGGGCCCTCTCGGCACCGCTCGTCTTGCTGCTGTGGTTCTACTGCATCGGCTCGATCTTTCTCTTTGGCGCCGAGTACAGCATCGCGCTCTCGACCGGATATCAAGCTGCCGCGCGCGAAGACTCGTCGCTTCATGGCTGAAAAACGCAATAAGTACCGGCTGGCCGGCCTGATTCTCTCGTGCTCGCTGCTCGGCTTCATCGTGGCGGCGACTCCCTCGCCCCAACCGTCGCCGCAGCCCTCGCCGACCCCGTCCTCCCTCGAGCAGCAGCCCGTCATCGTGGTCTATCCGTTCGACGTACAAACCGGTGCCGACGCACGGATCGGGACCGCGATCGCTCAGATTCTCGGGCAGGAGATGGCTGCCGCGGGCGGCATCACGGTGCTTGCGATTCCCCAGGGCGTAAAGCGACCCGATTTTCTCGACAACGCTCGTGCCGCTAAAGCAGACTTTTATATCAGCGGCTACGTGACGCCGGTCGGAGAGTCCGCCGCGGTCGTCGAGCAAGTGGTCAGCGTCGAAAGCGGCGTCATTCTTTTCTCTCAGACGGCTCAGGTCTCGAGCGTTGCCGACGTCGCTTCGCAATCGCTGCTCGCCCGCGCGCAGATTCTGGCTTTCGTCGGGCGCGAAACTCAGAACGTCGGAGCGCAAACCGCAAATACGCCCGCACCGACGTCGAGCAACGGTGCGCAAGTTCCGATTTCGGGCATCACGAACATCGTCGATTCCGTTTTTAAGCATAAGGGTGCGCAAACGCCGCCGCCCGCTCCGGTCGTCAAGCCGTCGCGCGGCGTCATCATTGCACCCGTCACGGCTTCGGGATATGTCGCGCCCGCCGAACTGACCAACGCCCTGCGCGAGCTCTATCTCGCGCTCAATCGCCGCTTCGTCACACAAATGACGGCCGTCACCTCACCGCCGGAGCAATCGGCCGATACCATCTGCGGCCCGAACCGCGACAATACGATTGCGACGGGCACGCTGACGGAGACGCCGGTCAAGCACAACGTGGCCGTGACCTTCGCCTTACTCGTCTCTACGTGTTTCGGCGCGCCGCTCGACCGTGAAGTCGGCAAGGGCACGTCGCTCAAAACGGCGGTCGATGCAGCCGTCGCAGCCTACGCCGCCGCGCACCCCGACAACAGCTAAGGAAGCTCTGATTTAGCCCAGCTCTTCGGCTCCTCAATCTGGACTAAATCAGAGCTTCCTTGACCTTACTCCAATAGTCCCGCGGGTGGATCGATGAGAATGCGGCGGCGATCGAGATCGATCTCGCAAACGATCGCGCGCACCATCGGCACGAGGTGCCCGGCAACCACGAGCATATCGCCGGCGGGATAGTGTTCGACGCGCTCCACGGTTCCGTAGAGCGTGTCGTCAATGCCGCGCACGTCGCATCCGACGAGGTCCGCGTCGAAATATTCGCCCTCGTTCAACACGACGTCCTGACGCGGCGCATAGAGCACCGCACCAGCGAACGCGCTCGCCGCGTCCGCGTCGTCGACGCCCTCGATGCGAATCAGGAGACGTCCCTTGTGCGGGCGGATCTGCGTCAACCGAATAGGTAAAGAACTCTCTTTGCTTTCGCAGCGCAGGACCGTACCCTCAGAAAAGAGGATGCGACCCGCGCTGGTCGGGTCGCATTTGAGCTCTCCGCGAAGGCCGAATATTCCGGCGATCCGCCCTATAATTATCTCATCGGTCGAAGGATCAATCTCCGTCATCCGTCGCCGGTATCATCCTCGGCGCCCTCGGCTGCCTCTTCGCTATCGAGAATATCTACAGCGACCCGTCCCTCCGCCGTCGCACGAACGATCGTGCGCAGCGCGTGTGCGACGCGGCCGCTGCGACCGATAACTTTTCCCAAATCGTCGGGATGCACGATCAGTTCGATTACCGGCTGCGCGCTTTCATCCACGAAAAGCTCGACGGCGACGATGTCGGGATTCGCAACCAGCTTGCGCGCGAGAAACGAGAGCAGCTCGGTTGCGCGCCGGTGTCCGGCCCACGGGTCGCTCGAGGGAGTGTTCGGCCGTCGCTCCCGGCGCTCAGGCGGTCGCCCGGGTCGCGGCGGCGCTTGTGATGGATGCGGCGGCGCTTGTGCCGAGCGGTGCTGCGTCTGTGGCGCGCGTGGCGGCGGCTGCGCCCGGCGCGTAGGCTCCCGCTCTACTTCGTCGACAACCGTTTCGCTAAAGAGGCCAAATTCGTCGTCGAACGCGCTCACGAACCGTCGCCCTTTGCGCCCTTGGGCTTGCGCTTCGTCTCCGGAATCGGACCGCGTTCGACGAGTCCTTTTTCGGCGAAGAGCCGGCGAACGGTCACCGAGGGCTGCGCGCCCTTTGCCAGCCACGCTCGCGCTTTCTCTTCGTCAACCACCACGGTGCGGGGCTCCGTGCGCGGATTGTAGTGCCCTAAGATTTCGATGAATCGCCCGTCGCGCGGCGCCCGCGCGTCGGCCACGACAAATCGGTAAGCCGGTTGTTTCTTGGCGCCCATCCGGCGCAATCGAATTCGTACCATTTTTTCTACAGTGCTTTCGTTACAAGTTAAGACGTAAGAGAGGGCAAGAGCGCTCGCCGCTTCTTTCCGCCAAGGTGTTTGGTCAACTGACGTGCCTGTTCGAACTGCTTGACGAGCCGGTTGACGTCGGAAACTTGCGTACCGGAGCCGCGAGCGATGCGCTTACGGCGCGATCCGTTGAGAACATCGGGATTCCGGCGCTCGTTGCGCGTCATCGAGCAGATGATCGCTTCGACCTTCACCAGCTCGCGCTCGGGAATCTCGAAGTTCTTGGGCAGAGCGCGCGACAAACCGGGGACCATCTTCAAGAGATCGGTCATCGAGCCCAGTTTTCGCATCTGGCGCATTTGCTCCAAGAAATCTTCAAGGGTGAAGGTCTGTTTGAGGAGCTTCTCTTGCAGCGTGCGCGACTGCTCCTCGGAATAGAGGTTCTGGGTCTTTTCGATCAGCGTGAGCGCATCGCCCATACCGAGAATGCGCGAGGCCAGCCGATCGGGATAGAACGGCTCGAGCGCCGTCAGCTTTTCGCCGACGCCGACGAACTTGACCGGCGCACCGGTAACGCTGTGAATCGAGAGCGCCGCGCCGCCACGCGTGTCGCCGTCCATCTTCGTAAGGATGACGCCTGTGATGCCGAGGCGATCGTGAAATCCTTTCGCTACATTGGTCGCCTCTTGACCGGTCATCGCATCGGCGACCAGCAAGATCTCGCTCGGCGCGGCCGCGGCTTTGATCTCCGCCAGCTCGTCCATGAGCGCTTCGTCGATTTGCAACCGTCCCGCGGTATCGATGATGACCGTCGACAGCGCAAGGCGTTTGGCTTCCGCAATGCCTTCGCGCACGATGCGCACGGGCGCGATCGTGCCGCGCTGGAAAACGGGCAGATCGATCTGCTTGCCCAGCGTCTCCAGCTGCTCGATAGCGGCCGGGCGATAGACGTCGGCCGCAATCAACAGCGAACGCCGCCCTTGCTCCTTGAGGCGCAGGGCGAGCTTTCCAGCCTGCGTCGTCTTTCCGGATCCTTGCAAGCCGACAAGCATGATGACTGAAGGCGGAGCGTCGGCGAACCGCAAACGGCCGCGCGCCGACGTGCTGGAGGGACCGAGAAGCTCGACGAGCTCCGCGTGAACGACGGTAAGAATCGTCTGTGCGGGCGTCAGCGATTCCAGGATGTTCGCGCCCACCGCCCGCTCTCTGATGCGCGCGACGAAGGCTTTGGCCGTGGCCAGCGAGACGTCCGCTTCGAGCAGGGCGACCCGAACTTCGCGCAGGGCCTCGTTGACTTCGCCTTCGGTTACCTTACCTCGTCCGCTTAAGCGGTCGAAGATGGCGCCGAGGCGGTCACTGAGCTGGTCGAACAACTACGACGTCGCAGAACCCGGCGTCGTTTCGTCAATGCGCTTGACCGCATCGCCGACCGTCTTGATCTTCTCTGCTTCCTCGTCGGGAATATCGATGTTGAACTCCGTCTCGAACGCCATCACCAGCTCGACCTGGTCGAGCGAATCGGCACCGAGATCGTCGGTAATGGACGCTTCGGGCGTCACTTCCGACTCGTCGACGCCGAGTTGTTCGACGATGATCTTCTTCACTTTATCGAAGGTGGTGGACATTTCGTCTCCTTTCAAAGCGTGTCGTTGCCGAAGTCACATCAGGACCCCGCCGTCGACCACGAGCGTTTGTCCAGTGATGTACCCGGCGGCATCAGAGCAGAGGAAGGCAACCGCTCCGCTGATGTCCTCCGGCTTCCCGGCTCGGCCGAGAGCGGCTTGTTGGATCAAGAACTCCCTGGCAGCACTGGGCATCTTTTCCGTCATGGCCGTTTCGATGAGGCCCGGTGCGACGGCGTTGACTCTTATATTCCTCGAACCCAACTCCTTTGCCAGTGATTTGCACAGGCCGATGAGCCCGGCCTTCGAAGCGGCATATGCCGACTGGCCGGCGTTACCCGTAATCCCCACGATGCTGGTCATGAGCACGATCGAGCCGGCACGCTGCTTCATCATTGGCTTTGCGACGGCGCCACACAGAAAAAAGGCCGATTTCAAGTTGACGTCGAGCATTCGATCGATCGTCTCGGGCTTTAGTCGCAGGAGCAACCCATCGATGGACTGGCCGGCGTTGGCGATCGCGCAGTCGAGATGCCCGAAACGCTCCAGCGTTTCGCCGACGATTCGGTCCATCGACTCCCGATCCGTGACGTCGGCCTCGAAGAGCTCCGCGGTCGCGCCCGCGCGCGCGCTAGCGCAGGCGGCGCCGGTCTCTTCCAGGGCAGCGACGTCGCGGCCAACCAGCGCCACATCCGCGCCGCGTCTCGCAAACTCTACGGCGATCGCGCGCCCGATTCCGCGGCTGGCACCGGTAACGAGCGCGATTTTGCCGGTCAACATCATACCGTCGCTCCGGTCGCGCGTTCGATTTCGACGCGAAACTTCCCGACGCCGGCGAAATCGTTGACGACGCTCACGGCCGGAAACCTTGCGCCCGGCTCGTGGCTAGCGAGCATTCGTTTCATCAAGGGGCCGAGTACGGCGCTAGCTCCGAACTCGACGACGCGATCGAGATCGTACGAGAGAAGCCGCTGCGCGGTGTCGTGCCAGCGCACCTCTTCAACCACCGATCGAACGAGATTGGCTTTAATTGTGGCGACGTCGCGATAGGGTCGTCCGTCCAGGTTGGAGATTACGTCGAACTCCGGCATCGCGAAGTGGCTCTTCTCAACCACGGCTGCCAGGCGGTCCACGGCGGGCTCCATCAGCACGCTATGCCACGCTCCCGACACGTTCAGCGGCACGACGCGCTTGGCGCCGGCGGCCAGCATCGGCGCCGTCGCGGCTTGCACGGCGGCGACGTCACCGCTGATCACGATCTGCGTCGGCGAGTTGAAGTTCGCCATGGAGACTCGCCCCACGTTCGCGCTCTGCAACTGTTGCAATACGTCGCGCACTTGCGCGGCCTCCAATCCGAGAACCGCGGACATGCCGCCGCGCGCAAGTTGCGCCGCATGCTGCATGGCCTTGGCGCGCTCGTTCACGATGCGCAGCGCTTCCTCGAACTGTAAGCAATGGGCCACGACCAGGCTGCAAAGCTCGCCGAACGAATGGCCCGCCGTAACCACCGGCTCAACCTCGTCTCCGACGGCTTCATAGAGCGCAACGTTGGTCGTAAAGATTGCCGGCTGGCTATACTCGGTTTCTCGCAGCTTCTCGTCGGGGCCCTCGCGCTGCACCTCGAGCAGGTCGTAATCGAGTACCGCCGCGGCACGTTCGAAGATGCCGCGCGCCGCCCGCGAGTTCGCCGCAACGTCGCACCCCATTGCGACACACTGCGATCCCTGGCCGGGGAACACGGCGGCAAACCGCATCTACGAAGCCCATCTCCAGGCGACGGCGCCCCACGAAAGGCCGCCGCCGAACGCTACGAACACGATCAAATCTCCAGGCTTCACTCGCCCGGTTCGAACCGTTTCCGAGAGCGCCATCGGTATGGATGCTGCCGAGGTGTTGCCGTATTCGGAAATGTTGATCACGACCTTATCGTCGGGGAGGCCCAAGTACCGCGCGGTCGCATCGATGATGCGTTTGTTGGCTTGATGCGGAATCAAGAAGGCGATGTCGGCTTTGGTTAGGTTAGCTTTGCTCAAGACCGCGCCGGTCGATTCGACCATCTTGTTGACGGCGAGCTTGAAAGTTTCACGCCCTTGCATGTGGATGAGATGCAGCTTCGCATCGAGCGCCGCGTGATCTATCGGCTCGCGAGATCCGCTGCCATGAGCGTACAGCAACTCCGGGCGGCTCCCGTCGGCACCGAGATCCGAGGCGAGGAACGAGTCCTGCTCGGACCGTTCCAGAATGACGGCGCCCGCTCCGTCGCCGAAAAGGATGGCGGTCGAGCGGTCCCCTTTGTCGAGAATCTTGGAGAGCGACTCGGCTCCGATCAGCATGACTCTCCGGTAGACGCCCGAGCGGATGAGACCCGATGCGACCGTCAAACCGTAAATGAAACCGCTGCACGCAATGGCGATGTCGAAGGCCGGCTTTTCGCGGACGCCGAGCCGGGTGGCGACCAGACAGGCCGTCGCCGGAAAATAGTAGTCGGGCGTTACCGTCGCCACGATGAAGCAATCGACGTCGGTCGCTTGGAGTTCGGCATGCACGAGCGCGGCCTCGGCCGCCGCAGAGGCTAGGTCGCTCGTCGCCTCGTTATCGGACGTCCAATGACGGCGCTTCATTCCCGTGCGCGTCGTAATCCATTCGTCCGTCGTATCGAGCCACGCCTCGAGATCGTGATTCGTGACCACGCGGGCCGGCGCGTAATGGCCGACGCCAACGATCTTCACGCCGCACAAGGACACCTATGCTTAACCGGCCGGCTCGTCTTGTACCTTGATGACCTGCCTGCCGTTATACGTACCGCAGTTTGCGCAGGCAAAGTGTGGCCGCTTCGGCTGATGGCACTGCGCGCATTGGACGGTCGTTACCGCGCCGAGCTTCCAGTTCGCCGCCCGGCGGCTGCGCGTCTTGCTGCGCGGCGTTTTCCATTTTAAGTTCGCCATAGTTCTCCGTTCAAAAGTCTATTGGGCGCGGTCGCACGAGCATTCGCCCATATTCCTATTCGCCCCGCATATGCCGCAAAGACCGAGGCAGTCTTCCTTGCACCGCAGCCCCATCGGCAGCGCGCTGAGCACGGTCTGTTGTGCTAGGTCCGCCACGTCGAGCCGCTGCCCCGTCAAGACGTTGTTCTCGCCGAACGGCTCAGCGTCTCGCCCATGGGAGGGGTCTAGCCGCTCCTCGACGTCGACGTGAACCTCCAAATCGACGTCTTCGAGACAGGCGTCGCAGGGGCCGTGAACGCGAGCGTCCACGGTTCCTTCGACCGCGAGCATTCGGTCGGCTTCGCGCAGCTCCAACGCCACCCGAACCGGCTCCGCGAACGCGATTCCCTCGAAAGGCTCGATCGGTACTTCGTCGGCAATCACCATTAACTGGCGACCGCCGGCGAGAAGCCCGCTGATGTCAACCCTGTGCGAACGATCCATAAATGAGACCCGCCGCAGCACGAGGCCCCGCCAACCAGGCAGGGCCGCCACGACTTTGCCATTCTAGAACCCGCACCGCTCCTTGTCAAACGCCTCGGACGCGGGATGGAGGCGTGTCATGAGCCTCGACCCGGTTGCCTCCCGCCTCGCCGCTACGGGCGTCGCGTTCGCCTCTCAGATCGAAAGCGCGGCCCGCCGTTACGGCCTCGATCCCGGCCTGCTTGCTGCGGTCGCCGCACAAGAAACCGGCGGCCCCGATACCAACGCCGGCCACAACATCGTGGGCGACGGCGGACACGGGCGCGGGCTCTTCCAGATCGACGACCGCTGGCACCCTTTCGCCTCGACCGGAGCCGCCATGGATCCGGGCAAGAACGCCGACTATGCCGCCGGCATGCTTTCCGGGCTGCTCAAGCGCTACGGCGGCAACGTGCACGAAGCGCTCTCCGCCTATAACAGCGGCTCGCCGGCATCAACCGGCACCAAAACGCGCTGGGCCGACGGCGCCGACCTAGGATATGCCGACTCGGTGATGCGCCACTATTCACGCCTAACGGGCAGCCCGAAACCGGACGAATCGGCGCAGTCCACCGCGATTGCCGAATCGAGCGCGACAGTCTCCTCGGTCGGGGCGCTCGGAGCGGCGGCGCAGAGCTATCCGTTGCCGGCGCCTTCGCTACCGGCGCCTTCGTTGCCGAGCAGCTCGCACGCGCATTCATACCATCGGCAGTCAACCGATTATATGTCGCTCCTGGGCGACGACACCGACGAGACAGACTCGTAGAAAAGGAGATCATACGATGAGTTCATTGTCTTCCATTCACGAAGGAACCATCTCAGCCAGACCCTTCCACAGCGACGAGAGCGGCCGCGTCGGCGGTTCGCACGATCACCGCGTCGCCGGTGGGCACGATCACCGCGTCACCGGTGGTCGCGAAAGCGGGAATAGCGGCATGCTGCATGGTTGCGATAAGAGCGGTAAGTTGCATGGCTCGAGCGGAGGTCGTGGCGGCTCGCTTCGTGGCGACTCGAGCGAATCACCGGAGAACGCCGCGATGGCCGAGGTCAACGCCCTTATTTCGTCGCTCGGCTCGCTCTCCAATCAGGCTCAAAGCCTTCCCTTGACGCCGCCGACGCTGCCGGGTTTGCCGCAGAGTCAGGGCTATCAATCCCAACCGCTCGATTACGCCTTCGACGGCTCGAACTGAGCGTTCGCTAAAGGAGCAACGACATGGCATTCCTTCTCCCGGCTCTCGAAGGGCTCGGCTCGGGGCTTCTGGGCAGTGCGATCGGTGGGTCACTTGGCAGCGGCGTTGCCGGCAACGCGCAAAACGCCGCAATGAACGCGCTCAACACCCAAGACGAAACCTTCCAACTCGGCATGTACTCATCCGAGATCCAAAACCAAGAACAACTGCAAGTGCAGTCGGAGGCCTTCGATCAAATGATGGACGAGCGCAGCGAGAACATGCGCGAAGTAGACACGCTTCGAAACGTCGACATGGCTCAGCGCAAAATGGACGATTCGATTACGAAAAAGTTCATCCAATCGATCACCGAATGAACGGCCCGCTTCCGGTCGGGCGCAACGAACGTGCCTCGGCGCGCGGCGGCCTCGCCGCGCCCCGCGGCAGTCCGCCGTCCCCGCCTTCTCCGGGCGATGCCGACGGTCAGCAGCAGATCGCCACGCAACACCAAGCCTTCGACTTCGAAGCGGCCGAGCGCGCTGAGATCCTACGCGAACACGAGGTCCTTCAAACCATGCTGATGGCGCATCTCAAGAACGAGGACGAGATCACGAAGAAGTGGATCGCCCTGATTTAAGGATCATGGCGTCAACGCAAACACCGTTCCTGCGCCGGTACCGCCTCCCTGTGTGGTCGTGCCGTACAGCGTGCCGCTTTCGTTGAGAAGGGCCGTCCCGGGGAGTCGGCCATCCAAGACTCCCCCGGTGGAGCCGCCAAAACTGTGGAGCATCGTTTCCTTCCCGGAGCGTGCGATCGCGAAGATCGTTCCGGCACTCTTTGTGCCCCCAAAAAACGTCGTGCCATAGAGAGTGCCACGGATGTCCACTACCGGTGCATCAGGGTACGCGCCATCCGGCGTGCCGGCTTTAAAGGAGTAAACAACCGTCTCTTTACCGGACGGCGTGATCGCGAAGACGGTCCCGCAGCCATTGCCACAGTTCTGGCTGCTGCCGCCGTCCCAGGTTGTACCGTAGAGCACGCCACCGACGTCGAAAAGCGGCGCCTCCGGGTTCGCGCCATCTTTCGCGCCGCCCTTAAAGTTGTAGAGCACCGTTTCCTTACCCGACGGGGTCATTGCGAAAACGGTCCCATTCCCGCCTGTGCCCCCAGCTGCCGTCGTGCCGTAGAGCGTCCCCCCGACGTTAATGAGAGGTGCGGTCGGCTTCTCGCCATCCGTCTGGCTCCCCCCAAAGTTGTACACTACGGTTTCCGTGCCGGAGGGGGTGATCGAGAAGACCGTTCCCTCGCCATTCGTGCCCCCGGCCGAAGTCGTACCATACAGCGTTCCCTCGACATTGACCAAACCGTTCGGCTTCGCGCCATCGCCGGCTCCCACGGCGAAGCTGTGGAGCGTGGTCTCATTGCCGGAACGGCTGACGGAGAACACCGTACCGAGCCCGTTGCTTCCACCCTCCGACGTAGTGCCAAAAAGCGTGCCGTTGACATCGGTAAGGTCCGTGGGATGCGCGCCCTGTTTCGGGCCGCCTCTGAAATGGTAAAACAGCTTTTCGGTGCCGGAGGTCGTAATCGTAAAGATCGTGCCGTAGCGACCGGCCCCGCGGGTAGTCCCAGCATTCGCACCATAAAAAGTGCCGCCAACTTTAATGAGCGCGGTGCTTGGATGTGCGCCGTTGCGCGACCCGCGGCCCTCGAATCTGTAGAGTACTTCGTACGTCAAATTTCGCCGGATTAGCGGAGCTGGCGCACTTCCAGCCGGCGCGCCGAGCGGCGGCTGCACCGCGCCGCACCCGATCGAGACGAGCGCAAGCAAGCAAATTCCTAGCAAACAGCGCATCGCATACCTCACTACTTCGTGATGATATGACGCTTCTTCCCGACGGCACCGCGCCCTGCAACCTAAGCCGGAAGAGTCTAAGCGATGCACGGGCCGGCGGCCTTACTTCACACGTTCGCCTTCCAAGGCGTCGGCCGCGCCGGCGGTGACGAGTATGCCGAATCGGGGCCTGAGCTTTCCGTCGTACCAGCGTGGGGTCAGACGGCACCAGACATACAAATAGATTACGGGGACGAACAGCAACGTCGCAATGATCAGCAGCCGCCCCGCTCTTGTCGGCCTCGGCGCGAACCACACGCCCCAACTTTCATCGAGCGTACGTCTTGCCCTACCGCCGGAGATGCCGAGGGACAGGAGCAGATCGCCACGCAACTCGAGGCCTTCGACTTCGAAGCGGCCGAGCGCGCCGAGATCCTTCGCGAACACGAGGTACTCCAAACCATGCTGATGGCGCACCTCAAGAACGAGGACGGAATCACCAAGAAGTGGATCGCCCTCATCTAAAAGGGAGCCTGGAGCCGCGTGCTATACTCTCCGGGGTGTCGGGCCGTTAGCTCAGCTGGTTAGAGCGCATGCTTGATAAGCATGAGGTCCCAGGTTCGATCCCTGGACGGCCCACCATCGCGAACGCTTACTCCGTAAGGGTTTTCTATTTTCCCCGAATCGGACGGACGGGCGCCGTGTAGCAACGCGTGTACTAACGAGGGCTATTTCGCCTCGGGAAGGCCCTCGGCGAGGAATGCATCGATGCGTTCAGCGGGCGGTGAAGAAAAATAACGGTTACTTCCGTTCGCGGATGGCGATCGCTAAGAACGCCAACCGCGCCCGTGAGTTATTAGCGGACTTAGGGTTCTAACGCCGTCGCCCCGAACGTCCTAACGCCGATCCGTTCGGCTTCAGGAGGCCTGCGATGAGGATTTTCGGTTTGAGCCGCTGCGTACTCACAAGTTGCATCGCAGCAGCATTGCTCGTCGGTTGCGGCGCATCGCAGACGCCGATCGGCGCAACGGGCACAGTGCCGGAAGCGCCAGCTATCGCAGCCCACGTGGATAGTGGCACGTCGTGGATGTCGGCTGACGCTAAGGGGAAGAGCGAGCTCCTCTACGTCTCGGATGGAGCGACGAACGACGTATATGTTTACGATTACCCGAAGGGAACCGAGATCGGCAAGCTGACCGGCTTCAATTACCCTGACGGTCAGTGCGTGGATGCCCAGGGGGACGTTTACATCACCAACTTTGACGCGGGCACCGTCTTAGAGTACGCACACGGCGGCACAATCCCGATCAAAACGCTCGAAACCAACGGCTATCCGATCGGTTGTTCCGTATCGTCCGCGGGAGATCTTGCCGTCGCGAATTTCTCGACGCAGAGCGGGCCCGGCAACGTCTTGGTCTTTAAGGATGCGGGCGGCACGCCGACAGAGTATTCCGATCCTTCGGAGTGCTATTACGTTTGGCCGCCCGGGTACGACGCCAAGGGCAATCTCTTCGCGGAGGGTGAGTACAGCTCGATCGATGTGTGCTGGGTTCCCGTGGGTGGCAAGTCGATGAGCGCAATCGGCTTTGGGGCGCAGATACACTTTCCGGGCAGCGTCATGTGGGGCGGAAAATACTTGATTTTCGCGGATCAGGACGCTAATCAGAACTATGAAACCGGACTTTACGCGGCCACGCTTTCGGGAAGCTATATCAACGTTATTGGCACCGTCACTCTGACCGACACATGTAACAATGGTTATGCGGACGTGGCGCAGCCGTTCCTCGTCGGCAAAGCGAATACGCCGGTAAACAAATCGGCTGCCAAGACCGTCGTCGGCGGCAACCTCTGGTGCGAGCGCGAGGTCGGCTCTTGGGACTTTCTCCAGGGCAAAAACCCGTCTTCGCTTCTTCACGAGGCTCCTAAATTGCCTTACGGGCAATCGGTGAGCATCGGGGAGGAAAGCGGCTTGACCGGCGCGAGCGCGTCGCTCGCTCGGACGTCGACGGCTGCGCTAAGTTCGCCGGCGCTCAAAGCGCCGCAACCGTTAGCTTACGTCGCGGCACCAAGTGGAATCTTGATGCTTCCGGAAACCCCGGTGCAGCACCCGATTCCGATTGCAACCATAACCGACGGCGTGACCTTTCCGTGGGGTCTGTTCGTCGATGCGAAGCGCAATCTGTACGTGGTCAACGAATACGGCAGCAGCGTGGTGAAGTACAAGTCCGGAATACTGCGGCCGTCGGCCACGTACAGGAAGGACCTGGATCGACCGCTGTACCCGCTCGTCGATGGAGCCGGAGATATCTTCGTAAGCAACGCGAACAACGGAACCGTCGTCGAATACCCGGTAGGCCACGTTTCGCACCCGAGAGTGCTGCAGACGGATGGCACTGAAGCGGACGGTATGGACTTTGACCGCCAGGGAAACCTCTACGTCGCGTACCGCGGCGGCGTTTATGGCTCCGGCATCGATGAGTTCACGCACGGTCTGAAACGGCATCACAGTCTCGGGATGAACCTCGGGTCGCCGCAAGGCCTCGCCGTTGATAGCCAGGGCACGATCGTCGTCGTCGAGGACGGCCCAACGAATATCGAGGCGTTTGCCCCCGGTTCGAAGACGCCTGAAGTAACGATCAGTACCAGCGAGAAGATGACGCAGCTCGTGCTCGACCAACAAGAAAACTCACTTTTCGTGTCGAGCGTCGACGGCATCGTCTACCGCCTTGCCTATCCACTCGCCCCGAGTGAACCGCTGCAGATCGAAAGCAACGCCGGTCAGTCGATCGAGGGACTCGCGCTCACTAACGGTCAGACGTTTTAGCAGCGTGGAGCGCCCCCGAGGGCCGCGGCGCCTCCGGGCTAGTAAGTCTAGCTGGCAAACCATTGCAAAGAAGTCCGGCACTACCCGCGTGCGGCCAAGGCTGTTTTAATACCACCCATACGCGTGAAGGCACTACCGCACGACCCAACGAGGGGGCGCGTACGGCTACCCAACGGTGTTCTCGTTAAGCCCGTAATATGAGCGTGCCGGTGGCCGCATAGTTCCCAGTAGACCACCGGCACGAGATTTCGAACAACCCGCATGAGAACGCCGGTTGCAGCCGCTGCAGAGATCTATCGACAGCGCGCTAGTACTTAGCCAAACTGAGCCAGTGACTTCCGTCTTGGATTTGCCAGCTCGTCGGATCCGCGGTACGGCTGCGGTACGTTCCGTCGCCGCCGGCACAGCCGCCGCCGGCGCCGAGCGCCTGTGCGCAGAAGCTTACGACAATGTACCTATTTTTGTAAGCGACTTGCTGAGACGTGCAGCCCGTCATCCATTTCGGATAACTGTGCATCCCCCAGTCGGAAGCGAGCACGACGTCCCATCCCACGATATCCTCGTGCGCGGTCCGCGCTTTGTACAACATACAGTCGTTGAGGCCGAGAATCGTCGGGGCGTGCCCACTCACATTTACGCGAAGGACGCTCGTCCCAAAGCGCGCTTGGTCGCCACTCGATAGCGCGTACGGAATATGGTGCGCGCATCCCGCCGCCAGCGCGACTGCAAGCGCGAATCCCGCGTGACTACGCTTCTTTCCCCTAACCTTCGTCGTCGTCGCCGTCGTTATTTCTTCCGTCGATGTTCTCGTCGCCATCGGGTGGAGAGCCCGGGTTCGGGTCGCCCGGTTCAGAGGGGCCGGCAGGTGTGTACATTTTGGCGTCTTACCCACTTTTGGGGTGCTGCTAGTCGCGTTGCGCCGGATCTTGCGGATGACGACCGTAGACCAGAGGCGGTGGCGACTACGCAGGCGGCGTGCGCGGCGCGGGCCGGCAACCTCACAAGTACCTATTAAACCACTGCAGGGTTTGCGTTAGGATGTCGATTTGGTTGGCGATCTTCTGCGGCCCGTGGCCTTCGCCGGCGTAGACGATGAGCTTGGTGGGCACGCCAAGGGTTTCCATTGCATGCCAAAACTCGAACGCTTGCGGCGCGGGCACTTCTTCGTCGAACTCGCCTTGGAGAATCAGCACCGGCGTCTTCGATTGCTCGATGAACGTAATCGGCGAGCTCTTCGCATAGACCGCGGGATCCTGATAGACCGAAGCGCCGAAGAACGGAATCATCCACTGATCGATTTTGTTCTGACCGTAGTAGGACTGCCAGTTGACGATGCCGGCACCGCCGACGATCGCCTTGAAGCGCGCCGTCTGCGTCTCGGCCCACATCGCCATATAGCCGCCGTAACTCCAGCCCATGAGTCCCAAGCGGTTCGGATCGATCGGCGCCGCCTTGACGGCCGCGTCGACGCCCGTGAGATCGTCGCGCCAATCGCCATAACCGAAATCCTTGATGTTGGCGCGAGTGAATGCCTCGCCCTGACCAAAACTGCCGCGCGGATTGGGCATGAAAACGAAGTAGCCTTGCGAGCAGAGTCCGCTGACATCGCGACTGGCGAAGGAGGGGACCGCCTGCGCGGAGGGCCCACCGTGAATGATGGTCACCATCGGATACGTGCGACCGGGATCGTAGTCGAGCGGATAGACGAGCCAACCCTGAACCGAGAAACCATCGCTCGTCCAGCGTAGCGAGACGGCCTTGCCGTAGAAGCGAACCACGCGTGCGTTACGGTGGGAAACCTGGTGCAGCGCCGCCGGCGGGCCCGCCAAGACCTCGGGCGGATCGTCGAAGGACGAACGCACGAGCGCGATCATCGAGCCGCCGCGAATGCTCGACCAGCTCCAGATCGACTCGTCGCGGCCGATCAGCGTCGTCACCTGGCCGGTTGAGATATCGAACTGTAACAAGTGCATCGCGCCCGGGACGTGCGCGACCAAATCGAGACTCGACGCGTCGTTCCAGCGCAGGGATTGCACGGAGAACGGGGCACCGGGCGTTGCGTTGCGCGCTTCACCCGTTCCGGCATCAATCAAATACAGATCGCCTCCAGTCGATCCGAAGTCGCTCATGATGCCGCCGATCACGGCGATGCGGCTTCCATCGGGAGACCACTGTGGATCGTTCAACTGAAAAGCGGGCACGAAAAGATCGCGCATCGTGCCGCCGGCGACGTCAACGCGCGCCAGTCGCGCGATCCACCAGTTGTTGTCGCCGTTTCCTTTTGCGTAGGTCACGGCAATCGCGCCGCCGTCCGGAGACCAGCCGTATTCGTAGACGTACGAGTCGGCGGGCGTCAAACTGCGAAGCGCGCCGGTCGCAACGTCCACCGTAACGAGCCTCTGTTCGTCGACGATCGAGCCGATGACGCCGACGTCGCGCGCACCCGGGGCGAGCGCACCGGCCTTGCGATGAGCCGCGGCAATATAAAGAAAGGCCACCGTTCTGCCGTCGGGCGACCACGTCAGCCGCGCAACGTTGCCGTTGAGCCGGCCGATCTGCCGAACGTGTCTGCCGTCCGAGCCGGCGACGAAGAGCTGAAGTTGTCCGGTCGATCGCGCGTCCGATAGAAAGGCGATGGCGTGGCCATCCGGCGACCAAACGGGGTTTTCCTCATCGTAGAACGCGTCCGGTGCCCCGGCCGTAATGCGCACCGGCGCCCCGCCGGTAAGCCGCTGCAAATAGAGTGCGTTCGACCGTGGCGAATCCAGCAGGTGACGCGCGTCATGGAAGCTCTCTTGCCACACGATAGCCTCTCCAGTTGGGGAAAGACCGACGCCGCCGAGATCGTGTACACCATAGAGGGCCGTAAGAACCTCGCGCATCGTCGGCGCCGCCGAGATCGCCGTACCTTGCGCGAGCGAGAGGGCTGCAGCGAAAGTCCAGGACGCAAGAAGCATACGGTTCACATTCAACCTCCGGCCATCGCGCCGACGACGAGAAACGGTTCCGTTCCGTCTGCGACGGCCTGCGGGAGCGGCGCGTCGCACGGCTGATGTGAGAGATCCTTCTCGCAAGCAAAGAATCGCACGTACGGCCGCCGCCGCTGCGTGACGTGATCGCGAATCGTTCCGCGCAGCATCGGGTAGCGCGACTCGAGGGCATCGAGGAGCGCGCGTTGCGTAATCTCACCGGTTATTTCGAAACAGACCTCGCCGTTGACCCGCGCGAGCGCGCGCAGGTGCGCCGGCAGAATAACGCGGATCACGGCAGCGTTTGCGCTTCGACGGAGAGGACGGCGGGGAAGTCGCGCGCGATCGCCGTCCAATGGTCGCCCGAGTCCGAAGAGGCGTAGACCTGGCCGCCCGTCGTCCCAAAATAGATTCCGCACGAGTCGAGTTTATCGACGGCCATCGCGTCGCGCAGCACGTTGACGTAGCAGTGCTCCTGGGGAAGCCCATTCGTTAGCGCCTCCCACTCGTTACCGCCCGTGCGGCTACGATAGACGCGCAGCCGACCGTCGGGCGGGAAATGCTGGGAGTCGCTGGTGATCGGAACGACGTAGATCGTCTGCGGTTCGTGCGCGTGAACGTCGATCGGAAACCCGAAGTCGGTCGGGAGATTTCCGCTGACCTCGCTCCAGCTCTCGCCGCCGTCGTCGCTGCGCATGACGTCCCAGTGCTTCTGCATGTAGAGCGTATCGGGATGTTTGGGATGCATCGCGATCCGATGAACGCAATGTCCGACCTCCGCATCCTCGTCGGGAATGCCGTTGGACCGCAACCCGCGGTTGATCGGACGCCAGCTCGCGCCCGCGTCGTCGCTGCGAAAGACGCCGGCAGCCGAGATTGCTCCGTACATGCGAGCGGGGTCGCGGGGGTCGAGAAGAATTGTATGTAGGCACATGCCGCCGGCGCCGGGTTGCCACGACGGCCCGGAAGGATGCCTGCGCAGCGCCGAGAGTTCTTCCCAGTTTCGTCCGCCGTCGCTCGAGCGAAAGAGCGCCGCGTCTTCGACGCCCGCGTACACCAGATCGGGATCGTGCAGCGAGGGCTCGAGATGCCAGACCCGCGCGAACTCCCATGGATGCGGCGTGCCGTCGTACCAGGTGTGCGTTCCGGGTTGGCCGTCGTAGACAAACTCGTTGCCAACCGGCTCCCACGTTGCGCCGCCATCGTCCGAACGCTGAATGAGCTGCCCAAACCAACTCGTGGACTGCGATGCATAGATCCGGTTCGGATTGGCTGGGGAGCCTTTCATATGATAGATCTCCCAACCGCCGAAATGCGGACCTTCAATCTTCCAATCCGTCCGTTTGCCGTCGGAAGTAAGCACGAACGCGCCCTTGCGCGTACCAACGAGCAGCCGTACGGAACTCATGAGAGCGGCGACGGATGGCGCGGCTCGTAGAGCCCCATTCGCTCTCCTCCGGGGAGGATCAAGGTCGTCACGAGACCCCAGCCGCGATCGGCAACGGGGCCGTCCGTCTGAACGCCTCGCGAGGCGAGGTTTTCCACCGTTGCGTTGACGTCGTCGCACATCAGGTAGACCTCGTGCTCCGGCTCGGCGTCGGTCGCGTGCACGCCAATCTCCGCCGGCGGCGCCATAAAAATCGGCCACCCTTCGCCCGCATCAACGGACGGCAACTCCAGCACGTCGCCGAGAAACTTCTGCACTTCTTCAGCGTGGCGGCTAAAGAGAATCACGTGCATACCGGTGATCATCGTGTGGTTTCTCCTCTGTCTTTCGGCTTCTCCGGCCGGTGAATTGCAAAGCGCTTATGGCGGCTCCGAAGCCCGCGGACGAGCGACACGGCGCTAGGCGCGACGCGATACGCCTCCGCAAGCGCGCGAATGCAGGCGCTGTTGGCCGCGCCTTCGATGGCGCGTTCACGCACCCGCAAAACGAGCGCCCCGTCCTCGCTCGAAAGCCCCGGTTTGCGCGATCCAGGCTTGACGACCACGTCGATTAGCTCGTCCACCGTCATAAAACTTCTTTTGAAGGGGCGAAGTATCGCACCTGCGGCCATCGAAATCACCGCGGATGACGATTCGACGGGCCGGCGCGTTTGCTATGATTCTGGCTTGCGCAATCGCCGCTTGCTCCGGCGGCACCGGCTCTTCGGTCACGAGCATGCCGTTTGCCGCGCCTCTGGCGACCAGTGACACTCGCACGAGCCCGATACGGCACGTCGTTTTCGTCATACAAGAGAACCGCTCGTTCAACGATTTGTTCGTAGGCTATCCCGGCGCAACCACGCAACGTTATGGCTACGATGAATATGGCAATAAGATCGCCCTGCAGCCGGTCGGGCTCGTAACGGATTGGGACATGGCACACGATTCGACCGGCTTCTTTGCGGCTTGCGACGGCCAAGGGAAACGACCCGGAACTGATTGCAAGATGGATGGCTGGAACAACGAGCTTGCATCGGGCGGGCATCCCGCGAACCCCGCATACGCATACGTGCCAAGAAGCGAGATTCGGCCGTATTGGACGATCGCGCGAGAGTACGTGCTCGCCGATCACACGTTCGCGTCGAACCTCGACGGCAGCTTTGTTGCGCACCAGTACGCCGTCGCGGCATTTGCCAGTCGAGCTGTGAACTATCCGATCTCGACTTGGGGATGCGAAGGCGGAAGCCAGGATACAGTCGCGACGTTGACCGCGCAGCGGCTTGGCGGGCCTAACATTCCAGCATGCTTTACAAACCCTACCATCGCCGGTGAAGCGGACTCGGCCGGACTATCGTGGCGCTTCTACGCGGGGTCGATACGCGGCGACGGCGGTTTCTGGTCGTCTTACCAGGCCGACAGTAAAATCTTCAGCGGCCCCGATTGGAAGGCCGACGTCATCAGCCCGCAGTCTGCGTTCTTGACCGATGTCGCCAAAGGGAAGCTCGCGAGCATCACGTGGATCGCGCCGACCTTTGAGGCGTCCGACCACGCGGTGTTGGACACAGGTGAGGGTCCTGCGTGGGTTGCGAGCGTCGTCAACGCCGTCGGGACGAGTTCGCTGTGGAAATCGACGGCAATCTTCGTGATATGGGACGATTGGGGCGGATGGTTCGATCCCGTGCCGCCCGTCTACGAGGATTACGACGGCTTGGGATTCCGCGTGCCGCTGCTCATTGTCTCGCCGTACGCCAAGCAAGGCTACGTAACACACGTCCAATACGAAACCTCGAGCGTTCTGCGCTTTATCGAAGACAACTTCGGCTTGCCGCCACTCGCGAAGAGTGACGCGCGCGCCAACGATCCCGCGGCCGATGCCTTCAACTACGCACAGAAGCCGCGGCCGTTCAAGAGTATCCCGGGCGGTAAGCCGGCGGCATACTGGAGTCAGCTAGAACGCTCGTCTTGGGCGCGCAGCAGGCCGGCAAATATCCTCGGTGACGACTAAAAGAGGCCCGGCAGATGCCGGGCCTCCTCTCCGTCAAACTTACGGATTAGCTACGCGTTCCTACTTGGTATAGATCCCGATGTAACCGCTGATGCAATCGCTGGTGGAGAAGCAAGCCTCGATGAATTGCACGTACGATATGTTGCCGTGGCTATTCTTGACTTTTTTCTTCGCAGTGATCGTGTCTTCACTCGGATTGCCGGGGTTCGGGTAGAACGACCCGACGATCTTCTTGGTAGCTCCACCCTTTACGGTATAAACGGCTTCGTACCACTCCAGCGAAGGGAAGGATCCTGACGTGCAACCGCTTCCCGCTTCGTTAACGCAGATCTCGAGAGCGCCCGGCGACCCTTTTTTCACGGTGACGCAGGCAACGTAGAGCGTGGCGTTGCACGACGCCGTGAACTGCCGGCCGCCGACGACCGTGAAGTGAGGGCGACCAGAATGGCCCATCGGGGCTACCGCTTGCGAGCTGCTGGGCAGTGCCTGCGAGCTGCCGCCGCTGCTAGAACATGCAGAGAGTACCAGGCTCGCCGCAATTGCGCTACTCGCGCACAGATTGATAAAACGCACTTTTAAACTCCTTTAATAGCGACGTAAAGCTGTTACATGCCGTTTAGCGAAGGCGCTTTCCTGCAGACTAAAGCATCATTCATCAGCTTGCTTTGCTTAAGTTCACATAAACCGAATTGCGGAGCGGCATGATTGTTATAACAAAAGCGGCCGCGATTGCAGGCGCCTTTATCGTTACTTATTTGGAGATGTGGGGACTCGAACCCCAGACCCTCTACATGCAAAGCAGATGCTCTACCAGCTGAGCTACATCCCCACGCAGTGACATTCATACGTTTAGGTGGTCGCCTTTGTCATCCTTCGCCCTTCGACAAGCTCAGGATGACATGGCTCCAGGCGAGCCCGGGAAAACGGAGGAGTCGCACTTTGCGCCATGAAGTGGGGCGAATTGCGGCGCCTTGAGGCCGATGGGGGCATAGCTCAGCTGGTAGAGCATTACGCTGGCAGCGTAAGGGTCAGGAGTTCGAGTCTCCTTGCCTCCACCATAGAACGCCTGATTTTACGGGCGTTTTTCTTTGTCAGGGAGGTGACGGTTGCCATTCGGTTGCCGTCGGCTTGAAAATCGGGAGCCGAACCGCCGTTCGCGGCGGCTGCCGAGATACGTTCCAGCCGCTCGCCGAGGCCGTCGATCGTGGCCCGCTGCGCGTCGCCGAATAGGTGCGCGTAGGTCGAGAGCGTGACGTTTGGCGTTGCGTGACCGAGCACGCCCGCGGCCGTCCGCACATCCGTTCCGCCCACGATTAGGTGCGTAGCGGCAGTGTGTCGGGTGTCATGCAGCCGCGTCGTGGAGATAATGGCGGTCTTGGCAAGTCGTACGAACGCCTTGGTCGCAGACATCGGCGTGACGCGAGCGCCAAGAGGGGTTACGAAGATGGCGCCTTCATCGACGTATTTACCGCGAGCACGAAGCTTATCTTGCGCCTGTGTCGCGCGTTGGCGGCACAATGCGTCAAGGGCGAGCCGAGACAACGCTAGACGCCGTATGCTGCCGGTTTTTGTGCCCTTTAACTCGATGCAGTTCTTTGTTTGCGACAGGCTCTTGGCGATCGTGAGCGTCTGCGCCTCAAAGTCAACGTCGCTCCACGAGAGCGCGCAAAGCTCGCCCCGACGCGCGCCGGTTGCCAAAGCGAGCGTAACGAACGGCCCCCATCGGGTAGCGTCTGCCGCACTAAGCAACCGCGCGACTTCGCCGTCGTCGAGCGCCTTTGCGGGAGAGCGCGAAGGCCGCGGGGGCCTTGCCGCTTCCGTATCGCAGACGTTTCGGCTTACGAGTTCGAGACCGAGCGCCCAGGAAAGCGCGCCGTGGAGGAGGCCGGCGAGGCAATCGGCGAGGGTCATCGGCGAAACCGCAGTTGGGCGCGCGAGCATCCGAGCCAGCGAGACGAGGCCTGGTTCAAGCGGGAGATTGCGCCGAGGCTCGATGCGTTCTCGCTCAAGGAGATCGGCAGGGCCACAGTCCTATTGCTCGTGGCCTGCTCGCGCATACGGGCGGGCGCAAAGATTCCGCATCCGCGGCACTGGCCCGCGCTGTACGATCTGAACTGTACGATCTGATCAGATGCGAGCTCCCAAAATAGAGTCGAAGAGACTCGCAGGGTACTACGCTGGTCTATACGTATCGAGCGGGTGTGAGAGCCGTTGCCGTTTGTGTAGGCTCCGTCGTCTTGGCACTCGGGCATCCGATGGCGACTGGAGCAGAGAGCCCCTACACTCTCGCGATCCACCTTCAGACGGATCGACCGGTATACGTCATCGGCCAAACAGTGCGCGTGCGTTTCGTCATTACCACCGAGACAACGCTGGGTTACCCGTCGGGGTACACGCCCGACTTAGAAATTGTTGACGCCCAAAACAAGCGGGTTCGCCAGACGAGCCCCGTCGACAACCCCTTTCGAATGGTCGCCCCTGCGCGAATGGGGCAGTTCCCTCCGGGTAATACCGCGCTGCAAACGTACGGCTGGCGCGGCGCGCGCATCTGGCGCCAGTGGTTCGATCTTGGATACCTGGGCTATCACCTCGATAAACCCGGTAAATACACGATCGTCGCCGACGGAAATCTCGGTGACTACAACGTGATAGCGGCGCGGCCGGTAATGATTCAAATTCTTACGACGGGGATGGCGAGGGCACGGCCATCTGACATGCTCACAGATGCTCGAACGAACGGTGTGTTTCAGAGCTTGGCGAATGAGTACGTATTGCTTCGCTCTGCTCTTGCGATCGGTCGCATCCCAGAGATGTACAATAGGTGGGAGCAGCAGCGTGCGGATTTGCAGAATCGAGTCGATGGACTTCCGAGTTCGGGCAACCCAAGGTCGTCGTACGTACAGGTTAATGCGAATCTTGAGAACGCTGTCGAGGCTCTCGGCGCAGCCGAAGAGCGAGCGTTCCAGTGCGATGCTCCGAGCGAGAAGGGCGACCTTGCCGTTTCCGACCACTTTTTCGCCGCCGTACGGAGAGAGATCGCCACGGGCAAAGCGAATGTCGATGACGCGGCCAATCCCCAGCCCTATGCGTCGCCGAGCGGATATTGTAAGAAGAAAAACTATATACCTACGGATACGTGCCCCAAACCTTATGCTGACGAGCGTTATCTCGGCGGGCCCTCTCCGGTTTTGCCTCGTGGGGTGACGTTCAAAGGGATAGTGGACGTCTTTGTGTTCATCGGACTAGATGGAAGACCGAGCCGCCCCACGATTAATCATTCAAGTGGGAACGCGCAGGTCGACCAAGCCGTGGTCAACGCAGCCATGCATAGTCGGTACTCTCAGCGAATCGTGGGCTGCGCAGCGTCCGATGGTGGTTATCTTTACTCTGTAACCTTTCCGCTGAATGCCAAACCACGCTAGGTAATGCGAATAGCGCCGATTCTGTTTCGGCTTCAAGGAGTAACCGTCATGAGTAGCCTTAGATTAGCGCAATTTGCTCTTTAACGAGTTCGAGTCTCCTTTGCCTCCACCAAAGAAGGCCTGTTTCTACGAGCGTTTGCTCTGGCGGCGTGGCGATAGTTGCCATACGACAAAAGTAGGTCCAAGAACACGCCCTGGAGTTTGCAAGCACGAAGCCGACTCAACTAACAGCGCCGTCTTCACAATATTTTCTCACGACGGTGTTAGTCTGTAATCAGCGGCAAGTAGCCGCGAGAAAGGTTGAATCATGAGCGACGAAAAGAAACCAAACCAGGATGAGGAAGTAGACCAGGTTAGTGGAGGCGCTGGCACCCATCCGGTTCCCCCGATGCCGATTCGGCCAGCGCCGCCGACGCATCCCGGGCCGATGCCAGGACCCACGCCGCCTAAGTTCCCGATTCCCGACTAAGAGCGTCGCCGCGTTTCAGTAGATCGCTGCTTCGCTGATCGACGAAGGGGGCCGTCACGAAGAGGACCGCACAAAGCGGGGCCCACGTGATCGAGCCCCTTTATTTGTTTGCCTTCTAACCCTAGCCAGGCATTTCAGACTTTTTTCATCTCCAATGCTTACTTCTAACAGGGAATAAGGGAGGAATCATGCGCAGAGAAACTTCCTCGAAGGGATCGACGTGGATCAGCGGATTTGGAACGGCACCAACCCGAGGGGCGTTCGTTCGCGGCGCGATCCTGCTGCCGGCACTTGCCGGGCTGCTCACCAAAAGCGTCCTGGCCGACGACACGAAGGTAACGCCGTCGTCGGTTCAATATCAGGCAAAACCCAACGGCGATAAGCAGTGCTCGAAGTGCAACTTCTTCATTCCCGGTCAGACGGCCGACGCGAACGGCACGTGCAAAATCGTCGACGGGGTTATCTCGCCGAGCGGCTACTGCATCGCCTTTAACGCAAAATAGGCTTCGGCTGCGGCAACGGCCGCTCGAAAAGCCACCGAGTAATCGCGCCTCTGACCAAGTCACGCTCTGCAGCGTGGATGCGCTCCATTAGGTGCGCCTCTTCTTCTTGCGGCTCGACGGGCAGCGGCTTGCGCGCCAGCACCGGTCCTCGATCGGTTGCGGGGGTCACGCGATGGACCGTCGCACCGGCCCAACGGCTGCCGGCGGCGAGCACGTCGTGGACCGCACGCGGACCACGAAATGCCGGCATGCGCGTGCCGTCGGGGAGTCCGACGTCGTCGCGCCCGGGGTCGAGCGGCAGAAACGCCGGATGGAGGTTGAGCATTTCGGGAAACGCCGCCACGAACGCATCCGAGAGCAAATGCATCCAGCCGAGCAGCAGCACGAGGTCCGGTGCCTCGAAACGCACGACTTCGAGCAGTCGCTCGTCATACTGTGCGCGCGTCTCTTCATTACGACGCCAGGACACTACGTGCGCGGGAACGCCGGCCGCGCGCGCTCGCTCGATCGCATTCGCGCGCGCGCCGTTACTCACGAGCGCGACGATCTCGATCGGGAGGCTGCCATCGCGCGAGGCGTCGGCGACCGCTTGAAAGTTGCTTCCGTTCCCCGAAGCCATCACGACCGTGCGCGGCCGCGGCGCGAGCAGCGCCGCTCGATCGAACTCTTCTGCGACGACCGCGCCTACGGAATCGGCGTAGTATCGGATGAGCCCGTCACCGCTCACCGCGGGAATCAACGCACGAGCGTAGCCACGTTCGCGCAGTGCTTGCAGCGCGTGGCGCAAAATAAAACCGCCGAGGCCGGTCTTGCGCTCTTGTCCCACGACGCCAAAGGGACCGAAGAGCCCGACGTCGCGCTCGCGTGCCAGTCCATTGAGCCAGCGAAACTTTAGCCCGCGCGCATCGAGCGTCGCAAAGCCGAGCGGCGCGTCCTCGCGACGCGCGACGATCGTAACGCCCGCGGTCGCCTCGGAGCTCCACGTGCCACTAAACGTTTCGTCGATCCACGCCAGCGTGCGATCGTCGGCAACTTCGGTCGCTACGGCGGATGAGTCCGAAGGCAACGCGGGGAGATCGACGACGAGATTGCAGAGCGTCGCCACGTCAGGGATGAACGACGACGCGCGGTTCCTCGCCGGTGCGCGATTCGATCCAACCGACGACTTTCGCATCGGGAACCGCGGCGATCGCTGCCGCGGCATCGGTGACCGGCACGATGAGCGTGAAGCCCACGCCCATATTGAAGATGCGGTATCGTTCTTCGCCAAGGTCACCGCGCCGGACGAGCTCTTGCAGAATCGGCGGCACGCGCCAGCGTTGTTGCTCGAAGACCGCCTTGACATTCTCCGGCAGCGTGCGAGGGAGATTTTCCAGCAAACCGCCGCCCGTGATGTGTGCCATCGCCTTGACGCGTGCGACGCGTTGGATCGCGCGTACCGATTGATAATACGACGGATGTTCGGCGAGCAGCGCGTCGGCATACGTTCCACCGTCGAACGCAACGTCCCATTCGTCGCGCGAGATGAGCGAGCGCGCGAGCGAATAACCATTGGTGTGCAAGCCCACCGCGGGCAACCCGATAATCGCGTCGCCCGGCTCGACGCCGCCCAGCCGCTCAAGGGCTTCGATCTCCACCATGCCAACGATCGTTCCCGCGAGATCGAAATGCGCCGGTTGATAGAGCCCGGGCATCTCGGCAGTTTCGCCGCCGAGCAGCGCGCACTCGTGAAGGCGGCAGGCTTGCGCGCAACCGCGCACAATGTCGGCCGCGACGGCGGGGTCGAGTTTCCCTACCGCGAGGTAATCCAAAAAGAAGAGCGGCGATGCGTTGCAGACGAGGATGTCGTTGACGCAGTGATTGACCAGATCGGCGCCGACGGTCGCATAACGTCCAAGCTCGGCCGCAATTACGACCTTCGTGCCGACGCCGTCCGTCGAGGCAACGAGCGCGCGGCTGGGGTCGCCCGGCATGCGAAAAAGCCCTGCAAAGCCACCTATGGCTTCGAGTTGGTCGGCGTGACGCCATTTGCCCAGCACCGCACCATAACGCGCGACGGCTTCATTTCCGGCACTAACGTCAACGCCTGCTCGCGCGTAGCTGTCCGAACCGGTTTTTTGCTCCGTACGAGGATTCTCCCAGCTTTCTGCCATAGGCTGGCAGTAGTTCACCATCGGAAAGGTCCACCATGCAAGTCCGTCTTACTCACGATGCGCCCGGCCACGTGCAAACCGGAGCGCTCGTCGTCCCCTTCTTTTCGGATACGGCACTCGAATCCACGGCCAAAGAGATTGATGACAAACTCGGCGGCGTAATCGCCGACGCGCTGGCCGCCAAGGAAATCCAGGGGCGTCTCGGCGAGAACGTCCTCATCTATGCCAAGGGCGAGCCGTATCAGCGAGTTCTCGCGGTTTCGCTGGGCGAGCGCGCGCGCTTCGAGCCGAACTTTCTCGCGCGCTACGCCGGTAGCGCCGTGCGCTACCTGGGTCGGCGCAATATCGAGCAGATCGCGATCGCACTTCCGTTACAGGCGCAAGGCCAGGAGGCCGCGTGCGCTTCATTTGTGAGTGAGGGCGCCATCACCGGCATCTTCGAGACGACTCTCTACCAGGAGAAGCCTGACCGTCGCAATGCTATGACTGAGGTTGCCATCATCGCCGGTGGCCTCAACCAAGCCGAACTCGAGCGCGGGATCGCACGCGGCACCGCACTGGGCAATGCGGTAAACCTGGCGCGAAGGCTTGCAATTACGCCGGCCAACTTGATGACGCCGACGCGCCTGGCCGAAGAGGCGACAAAGGTTGCCGAACAAAACGGACTCGAGATCGACGTCCTCGACGAAGCGCGCGCGAGCCGCGAGGGCATGGGATCCTTTCTCTCGGTCGCGCGAGGCAGCGCGCAGCCGCCAAAGTTCATCGTCATGCGCTACACCGGGGATCCGTCGAGCAAAGAGCTGCTCGCGCTCGTCGGAAAGGGCATCACGTTCGATACGGGCGGCATCTCGATCAAACCCGCCGAGCGGATGGAGGACATGAAATACGACATGTCCGGTGGCGCCGGCGTGATTGCGGCGATGTCCGCGATCGGAAAGCTAAAACCCAAACTCAATGTCGTCGCCATCGTTCCGGCAACGGAGAACATGCCGGGCGGCAAGGCGACCAAACCGGGCGATATCGTTACGGCGATGAACGGCAAGACGATCGAAGTCATCAACACCGATGCCGAAGGCCGGCTGGTCCTGGCCGATGGGCTCTGCTATGCCAATAAGCTCGGCGCGACCAAGATCGTCGATGCCGCCACCCTTACCGGCGCTTGCGTGATCGCGCTGGGCCATGCGTCGTCGGCCGCTGTGACCAACGACGACGCTTTCGCCGCCCAGTTCCTGGCTGCGGCCAAGCCCACCGGCGAGCGCTACTGGCAAATGCCGTATTACGAGGATTACACCAACGCGATGAAGAGCGACATTGCGGACTTGAAGAATACCGGTGGCCGGCCCGCCGGCACGCTGACCGCCGCCGCATTCCTGCGCGAGTTCGCGGACAAGACCCCGTGGGTGCATCTCGATATCGCGGGGACGGCCTATCTCGAAAACGAGTCGCCCTGGCAGGCGAAGGGCCCGACGGGAACACCCGTGCGCGCCATTCTCTCGCTGGTCGAATCGCTCGCCGCCCTTCCCCTGAGCCCGTCGAAGGGTCAGGATGACAAGGCTGAGGATGTCTCCGGCAATGGTGTGAGGTCAGCCGAGCTGAAGGTGTGAAAGGCGTCGAAAGCGCGCGTCCTTACGAGCCGGAGAAGAATCCGGCGATACGCCGCCTAACGGCGGGCGCCATCAAACGCCGCAAAGGGAAAGCCCTTTTCCCGATTGCGACTGCGTACGACGCACCCTTCGGGCAGTTCGTCGAAAGCGCTGGAATCGACGTCATCTTGGTTGGCGACAGCGTCGGCAACGTGGTCTTGGGCTTCGACGAAACGACGCCGGTCACGCTCGAAAGCATTCTTTATCACGCGCAGGCCGTCGTGCGCGGAACGACTCGCGCGCATATCATGGCCGACATGCCGTTCGGTTCCTATCAAGTAAGCAACGAAGACGCCTTGCGTTCGGCGATTCGGCTCGTCAAAGAGGGCGGCGCGTGCTCGGTGAAACTCGAGGGCGGCCGCGATCAAACCGACCGCATTCGCGCGATCACCGGCGCCGGCATTCCGGTCGTCGGCCATATCGGCGTAACCCCCCAAACGGCCGGGCTCGGCCCGGGCTTCAAAATGCGTACGCACCGCGACCGGCTGATCGACGATGCGCGAGCGGTCGAAGCGGCCGGCGCATACGCGATCGTACTCGAGGTCGTGGATTACGAGATCTCTCGAGAGATTACCGAGATGTTGTCGATTCCGACGGTCGGTATCGGCTCGGGCCCGCACTGCGATTCGCAAGTACTCGTGCTGCACGATATTCTCGGGATGTATCCGCACTCTCCGAGTTTTGCCAAACGCTACGCGGAGATCGGGCAACTGGCTACGCAGGCGCTGGAGGCCTACGCCGAAGAGGTCCGCGACCGCACCTTTCCCCGCTAAGAATGCCCACCAGTTGGCACTCTGGGGTGCTACGGTCGCGGCATGCTGGAAACTAACGACTGGTCCGACCCTTTGGTTATCGCGCTGCGCGCTTTCGAGCGCGTCCTTCTTGCGTCCGACGAAGGCCCTCGAGCGCGTCGAGCCGCCGGCGAATTGCGCGCAGTTCCTCCACGAGCGCAAGGCCGCCCGCCGCTAAATGACCGGCCTGCGCCGGCGACGGTAACTCCGTTGCGTCCTCGACGGCGCTAGGGGGCGCCTCGCGCACGCGGGCACCCGCGCGCTCGAGCGCAGCGGTGATAAAACTCTGCGCGCGGGCGCGCGCGGCTTCGCCCGATTTACGCCCGAGCAGGCGGACATCCACGAACATTGCCGACTTGTTGGCCTCGACGAAGAGGCGCGCTTCTTCGCACTCGAGACCGTAGAGCGTCTCCGCGGTCGTTCCGAGCGCGCGCGCAAGACGAACGACGATACTGATTGAGGGATTGAGGCGCTGATCGGCCTCGATCTTGAAGAGCGTGGGGTGATTGACCTCGGCGCGGCGAGCCAGCTCGTTCTGGGACCATCCTAAAGCACGGCGCCGCGCGGCGATTCTCTTTCCCAGCGTCACTCATCTGGACTGTAGCACCGCGCAGCCGCGGCCCTTGAACCGATTGGTCTTGGCGATTGGCTCCTACGCTGGGGACGCCAGGGCCTCATGCCCGGCGGGGACGTTAGGATATTCGCCGACGAAACAGCCGAGACACATTTCGCTGCGCTGTCTTCCGACCGAGGCGATCAAGCCGGCTAAGCTAAGATAGCCCAAGGAATCCGCGCCGGTCTTGGCCCGGATCTCTTCCACCGTGTAGTTGGCGGCGATGAGCTCGCCATAGGTCGCCATGTCGACGCCGAGATAGCAGGGATGCTTGATCGGCGGCGAGGTGATTCGCAGATGCACTTCTCGCGCACCGGCCTCGCGTAGGAGCGCGACGATCCGGGGCGTGGTTGTGCCGCGCACGATCGAGTCGTCCACCACGATGACGCGTTGGTCGCGCAGATTCTCGACGAGCGGATTGAACTTGAGATGCACGCCGCGCGCGCGCATATTCTGATCCGGACTGATGAAGGTGCGGCCGATATAGCGGTTCTTGATGAGGCCTTCAATATAGGGTAGCCCGCTCTCGGCGGCATACCCGATGCCGCCCGCGACCGCCGAGTCGGGGACCGCCATGACGACGTCGGCGTCGACGGGATGTTCCTTAGCCAACTGACGCCCCATCGCATAGCGGGCCATGTAGACCGAGCGGCCGTTGAGCTGCGAATCGGGACGCGCGAAGTAAATGTATTCGAACGTGCAGAGCGCCGGCTGCGCGTCCTCAACGGGGGTCAGGTACGACTCCAGGCCTTGCGCGCTGATGCGCACGATCTCGCCACGCTCGAGTTCGCGCACGTACTGCGCGCCGATGGTGCCCAGCGCGCACGACTCCGATGCGACGACGTAGCCGCCGCCGTCACTAAGTTTGCCCAGGCAGAGCGGCCGCACGCCCCAAGGATCGCGAAACGCGTAAAGCTCGTCTTGCGTGCAAAGCACCGTCGAGTACGCGCCGCGAGCCCGGGCGATGACCGCCTTAATCCGTTGCACCATCGTGCCTTTGGACTCGACAATCAGCTTGGCCATCACTTCGGAGTCCGACGTAGCCTGCAGTACCGTCGTCGGCGACAGCTCTTCGCGCAGCTCGTCGGTATTGGTGAGGTTTCCGTTATGCGCGAACGCGAAGTCGCCCAGTTCGGTGCGCTCGAGCAGCGGCTGCGCGTTCACGACGATCGAGGAACCGGTCGTCGAATAACGTGTGTGGCCGATCGCGATGTAACCGCTGAGGTCGCTTAAGATGTCTTCGTCGAAGATGGCGCCGAGCAGCCCCATCTCCTTGTGCGAACGGATCGTGCCGCCATCGGCTGCGGCGATGCCCGCGGACTCTTGCCCGCGGTGCTGCAACGCATATAGCGCGAAAAACGCGAGCCGCGCGGCATCGCGCCCTGGTGCGAAGACCCCCGTTATCCCGCACATCTTATGCCATTATAGCAGGCCGCTAGTCCGACGAGCGCCTCCCGCCGAAAATCTGAAGCAAGGCAAGGAAGATATTGATCGCATCCAGATAGATGCTCGTCGCCATGAGGACCGGCCCCAATCCGTCTCCGCCGGCGCGCAACCGCGCGAAATCGATCAGCACGAGGCCGGAAAAAATGACGAGCGTCAGCCACGCATAGGTCTCCGGGTGGATAAACTTCACGAAGATCGAGATGACGCCGAGCACGATCAGTCCAAGCAGCGCGATCATGAAAATTCCCTGGAAGCGGCGCAGATCCAGCCCCGTCGCATAAACGATGGCGGCAAGGGCGAACATTCCCAGGCCCGTCGTTAAGGCGGCATTGACTACGACGTCCGGGCCAAAGGCTCGGACGTACTGGCCGATAACCGGCGCGATGCCGACGCCTTCGCAAAAAGTGAAGGCATAAAAGAGTAATAGCGACAGCGCTTCGTTGCGACGGACGGCATTGATGGAGATGAGCAGAACGAAGCCGACGATCATCGCGACGAGGCCGACGCCGGGCGCGAGGTCTTGGAAGAGCCACGCCGCAAGCGCCGTTATGCATAAGCCAAGCGCGGTAATCCCGAGCACTTGCGCCAGCAGCGACCGCGTGGGAACCGCCGGCGCGAGCGGTTGCCCGTACTGGTTTTGCGGTTGAATGCCAAAAGCCATGACGTCTTCTACTATCCCCTTTCCGACCGTCAGGTTGCAGGCCCGGCGATATCCGTGCGGTAGGTCAAGGCGGCGCTCCCCAAGCGGCCGGCGAGCCCTTTGACGCTCTCGTAGGCTCGCGAGCGGGCTTCGTCGAGGTTCTCGCCCACCGCAGTAACGGTAAGTACACGCCCGCCTCCGCTGCTGACGGTTCCGTCCACAAGCGTTGAGGCTCCCCAGAACGCCTGACAACCCTCCGGAAGCGACACGTCTGCGTCCAGACCCCGCAGCGGCGTGCTGCTGCGCGGGTAGTCGCTGGTCGCGAGCACGACGCCGACGCACGGTTCGCGGGAGACCGTCGCGAGCGAAAGGTCCATCGCACCCTGCGCGGCGGAGTTCAGCAGCATCGCAAAATCGCCACCGATGCGCGGCACGAGCACTTGCGTCTCGGGATCTCCAAAACGTGCGTTGAACTCGATGACGTGAGGCCCGCCGGCGTTCCACATCAGTCCACAGTACAGCACGCCGACGTACTCTTCGCCTTCTGAAAGAAGTCCTCGCAGCAATGGCGCGAGGATACGCTCGCGCACCACGGCGTCGAGATCGTCGGGAAAGCCGTCCGGCGGCGAGTAGGCGCCCATGCCCCCGGTATTTGGTCCGGTATCGCCGTCGCCGGCGCGTTTGTAATCGCAGGCAGCCGCGAACGGCACGATCGCGCGCCCGTCGCAGATTGCAAAGACGCTCACTTCACGGCCGCCGATCGGCTCCTCGAGCAGCAGGTCAAGGCCACCTCCGGGAATCTTGCTGCCCTCGTACCAATCCGTTACGACGGCGCGCGCCACATCGGCGCCGGGCGCTATGACGACGCCTTTACCTGCGGCAAGTCCGTCGGCTTTAACGACGACGCCGCCCCGCCATTGCGCCAGCGCACTGCGAGCTGCGTCGAGCGAATGGATGACGACTGCCTTTGCCGTCGGAATTCCGTGACGTTCCATGAAGCGTTTGGCGAAGATCTTGCTCGACTCTAAACGTCCGGCGGAACGGTTGGGGCCGAAGACCGCAATCCCGGCCTCCCGAAGACGATCTCCCACGCCCGCGGCAATGGCCGTCTCGGGACCGAGGACGACCAGGTCGATGCCTTCGCGAAGGGCTCGATCCGCTAATCCCTTGCCGTCGGTTGCAGAAATCTCCCAGTTTGCTCCACGCGACGCCGTGCCCGCATTCCCCGGCGCGGCAAAGATCGCTTCACACGAGGGCGATTGCGCGAGTCGCCAGGAGAGCGCATCTTCGCGCGCGCCATTACCAACAACGAGGATTCGCACTCGTTACTCCCACTCGACGGTGGCCGGCGGCTTCGTCGTGATATCGTAGGCCACGCGATTTACGCCGCGCACTTCATTGACGATCCGAGCCGACATCCGCTCCAAGAGCGCATGCGGCAAACGCGCCCAGTCGGCCGTCATGCCGTCCTCGCTCGTAATCGCTCTGATCGCGACGAGATTTGCGTAGGTGCGTCCGTCGCCCATGACGCCGACGCTCTTGACCGGCGTCAGCACGGCAAAATACTGCCACGGGTGCGGCTCGAGTTGCGCGGAGTCAATCTCTTCCCGAACGATCGCGTCGGCCTCGCGAACGATCGCCAAACGCTCCTCGGTCACGTCGCCGATGATCCGAACCGCTAAGCCGGGACCGGGAAATGGTTGGCGGCGGACGATTGCATCGGGCAAGCCGAGCGCCGCGCCGAGCACGCGCACTTCGTCCTTAAAGAGCGCGCGCAGCGGCTCGATCAGCGAAAGATTCATTTCATCGGGAAGGCCCCCGACGTTATGGTGCGACTTGATCTTTTGGCCGGCCTTGCTTTGCGGCGTTTTCGACTCGATGACGTCGGGATACAGCGTGCCCTGCACGAGATATTTGACGCCCGGAATCTTCGCCGCCTCGGCTTCGAAGACGGCGATGAACTCGTGTCCGATCGCCAGCCGCTTGCGTTCGGGATCTTCGACGCCGGCCAACTTCTCAAGAAATCGCTCGCGCGCGTCGACCGCGATCACGTTGAGATGGAGCACCTCTCGAAACGCCGCGACCACTTGTTCGGCTTCATTCTTTCTCAGCAAACCGTGATCCACGAAGATGCACGTGAGCTGTTCCCCGATCGCGCGTGCGACCAGCGTCGCGGCTACTGCGGAATCCACCCCGCCGGAGAGCGCGCAGATCGCTTTGTCGCTGCCGACTCTTTCGCGGATATCCCGCACCGAGCTATCGAGGAAGGACTCCATCTTCCAATCGCGGCCCAAGCCTGCGATCTCGTGCAAAAAATTGTCGAGAACGGTCCGCCCGTGCTCGGTGTGCACGACTTCGGGATGGAACTGCACGGCGTAGATCTTCTTCTCCGGGTTGCCGATCGCGGCCACGTGGCAACGCGCCGTCGAAGCCAGCGCGCGATACCCGTCAGGCAACGCGACGACCGAATCGCCATGCGACATCCACACCCGCGATTCTTCCGGAACGCCGTCAAAGAGCGGCGTCTCGCGATCGGCGACCACCAGCGTGGCCGGACCGTACTCGGCGTGATCGAGTTGCACCAGCTCGGCGCCGATGTCGCGAGCCAGGAGCTGCATGCCATAGCAGATGCCAAGAATCGGGACGCCGGCCTCCACGATCTGCGGATCCATCTTCGGCGCACCCTCCGCCAGCGTGCTTTCCGGGCCGCCCGAGAGAATTAGCGCCGCGGGCCGGCGCAACGATAGCGCGTTCCAGGGAACGTCATACGGTACGATCTCGCAGTAGACGCCCAGCTCACGCGTCCGGCGTGCGATCAACTGGCTGTATTGCGCGCCGAAATCCAGAATCAGAACGGTGGGCGGCATCGCCCTCCCTTACGCAGCCGCGGCGGCGGCGGCGTGAAGCGCGGCATCATAATCGGGTTCGTTGGCAACTTCGGGCACGATCTCGACGTACGAAATCGTGCGATCTTTGCCGATCACGACGATGGCACGGGCCAAAAGACCGAGCTCGGAGATCAGCAGTCCGTAGTTCGTGCCGAAGCTGCGGCTCCGGTAATCCGAGAGCATGTCGAGCTTGACGTCGCCTTCGGCCGTGCACCAGCGGGTCTGCGCAAACGGCAAATCCATGCTGACCACGGCGGCCTTCACACCTTCGGGAAGCTCGCCCAGGCGATCGTTGAACTTCTTGGATTCCAGGGAGCACACGCTCGTGTCGAGCGAAGGCACGACGATGAGTAACGCGGCGCGCTTGCCTTCGTCGAGAATTATCTCCGGAGTGACCGTCGAGAGATCGCCGGAGGTCAAGGTAAAACTGGGCGCCGGATCGCCGCGTCGCAACGCGGGGCCGAGCAGCGTCATCGGTTGTCCTTTGAACGTCACCACGCCGGCACGCTCTTGAACGTTGTCAACGGTCATGTCCTACCCTCCAGAAAAGCGAATCGAATGAATTTAGGTCAACACATCTGGGAGCCGGTTGGTGTCGCGGGCCATTACGACTTCCATCGCAATTCTTTCCCCAACCGAGATGTCGCGACCCCAGCGATAGGCCGAATAGGGAGTGAATCGCGTCCCCGGTGAGCCCGGTATGCGCAGCGACACGTCGTAGCAGACGAGCTCCTTGGGCGGACCGGCCGCCACGATGCATTGCAGCGCGAACGGTCCGATGACTCCGGGCGGTTGCGCCTCCCGCGCGGCGCGCACGAAGCGCTCCCCAATGTCAAAGGCCGGCTCCAGCATCGACTCCACGACCGTTGTCGCGATGTGGCCGGCCTCTTCCAACCGCATCGTGATTCCGCGCACCGCATCGAAGGCTGCCGGCGGTACGTTGCGGAAACCCTCCAAGTTCGTCTGCCGCCGCGTATCGGTCCCGCTCAACTCGAGCTCCCCCAAGAGCGGCGAGTAGAAAAAGTTGAAGTTCACCGAGGGGCCGAGTGCGTATTCCTCGATTCTGGCCGACGCAAGCCCGGCCGCGCTCAAAGTGCCTTCATCCATCAAATGGCCGGCCGTGGCGCGGTACTCCTCCGGCGACGACGCGAGAAAGAAGGCGCGCTCAAACGAGACGCGCGCGTGCGGCGCCTTGACCATCACGAGGCAGTCGATCTCGTCGGGAGACGCGTACCGGCGCGGGTGTCGAATCCCCGCGGCTCGCATCAGAGCGTACTGATCCCCTTCGACGGAGCCTGTCCTGAGCGAAGTAATGTCATCCTGAGCGGAGTCGAAGGACGAAGGGCTCGGGGTGACATGGGGGGTGCGCTCCTCCGCTTTGAGCAAGGCGCGGTTTCCGAAGAACGGCACCAGCATCCGCCGCTCGATCTCTTCGTACTCGTACTTTTCGCGGAGGTAGACTTCGAAGGAACGGTTGGGAACGAAGATGACGTTCTGACGAAGCAGCCGTTGCTGCACTTCATCGTCGAGGATATCTGAAAACGCCTGCAGTTCGAGCACGGCGTCGACGCAGCCGCGGCCGACGGGCTGCTCGCGGCGCGCAAAATGCCGTAGGTAGGTCTGCTCGCGGCCTTTGGCGGTAACGATCAGGTTGCGCAGCGCTTGCGCGCGCGCGCCGTAGGCCACCTCGAGCGCCGAGTGGCTTCCGATCGAACAGAGTGTGAGGCGAGCAGGGTCGTACGCTGCGAGCGCCCGGACTATGTGCTCCTGACTCACCGGCGCGTCATTCGACGCGAACCTTTCGGGCCATGCGTCGCCAGACGATGGGGGCATAGATTGCGACGGCAGCAACTCCGATAAGCGTAACGGTCAGCGCGCAGGCCAGCGCAGTCTCCGAAGGGGCCGCCGCAAAGATCGAGATGCCGCGGTTGCGCGCGGGAAAGGCCGGCAGGAGGTAGGGGAAGATCGTGCCGGCAGAAGCTGCGAGCAGCGTTGCAATAAAGCACGATGACATAACGAAGGCCTCGCGAGCGCGCCCCGCTCGCGCGCTGCGCCACATCAAACCCAGTGCGGTCAGCGAGAGCGCCGGCATCGCGAAAAGCCACGGGGCTCGCAGCGGTGCATTCATCGAAACGGTCAGGGCCGTAACGGCGAGATAGAGAATCAAGACGAGCCACGAGCCGCCGGCGACGATCTGGATCGCTCTGGCTGCAAGCTCGCCCTCGATGCGCATCGCCACAAATGTGGCGCCGTGCACGCCGAGCGTCGCGAACGCAAAAACCCCGACCAGCAGTGCATAGGGATTGAGCAAGAACGAAAACGTGCCTTGGAAGTATCCCGCCGCGTCGAGCGGCACACCGCGCAACAGATTCCCCAACGCGATGCCGAAAACGAAGATCAAGAGGGCGCTCGAGGCCGAGAACGCGGCGTCCCAAAACTGATGCCAAATCTCCGACGGGAAATGCTCTCGCAGTTCCAACGCGATGCCGCGGAGCATCAGCAGCCACAGCACGATGATGAGCGGGAGATAGAAGCCCGAAAACGATGAGGCGTACGCCGCCGGGAAGAGCGCAAAGAGCGCGGCCCCGGCGGCGATCAGCCAAACCTCGTTGCCGTTCCAAAACGGCCCGATGCCGGCCATCGTCGCGGCGCGTTCGCGGTCCGAGCGTGCGATCAGCGGCGCGACCGCCGCGACGCCAAGATCGTAGCCGTCGAGCAGCACGTACATCGTCAGCATGAAGGCGATGGCAATAAAGCCGGCGACGCTCACGCCTCACTCCCCGACGGGCCTCTCCCAATCTCGCGTAAGACCAGATACAGAAAGAGAACGCCGAGCAAAAAGTACATTCCGGCAAACCCGATCAGCGTAAAGACCGTCTCCCCGCTGGAAACGGTCGGCGAGCCTCCGGCCGCCGTCTTCATCAAACCATAAACGATCCACGGCTGGCGCCCGACCTCGGCCGCAACCCAGCCCGCTTCGTTGGCAACGAACGGAAACGGCATGAGCAGCATCAATATCCAAAGCATCCAGCGAGCCTTCCAAAGCATCCCAAAGGCCAACAACGCAACGGCGAGCGTTGCCGCCGCGGCGAAGATCGTACCGAGACCGACCATGATGTGATACGCGTAGTAGGTCAGCTCGACGGGCGGCCACAGCTCGCGCGCGTACGCGTCGAGTCCGTTGACGTTGGCTTTGTAGTTTCCATAGCTGAGGAAGCTCAAGATATCCGGGACAAAAATCGGATCGATCAAACGCTTGTGCGCGACGTCGGGCATCCCGATGATCGCAAGCGGCGCCTCGCGCTCGGTCGTGAAGAGGCCCTCTTGGGCGGCGAGCTTGACCGGCTGATACTGCGTAACGTCGCGTCCGTTGCGATCGCCGGTCGGAAAGACCACGATCAACGCAAAGGCGAAGGCCACAATCGTCCCCGCGCGCACGAGCCGCCGCCCGATCGCCTCATCCCGGCGTGAAAGCAAGTAATACGCGCCCACGCCGGCAACGATGAAACCTCCGGCGAGGAGCGCGCCGCAGAGAACGTGCGCAAACTGCCAGTACGCGAACCGCGAAAAAAGCACGGCCCAGATGTTTTGCAAGAGAATCGTGCCGTCGGCCGCGATGCGATAGCCGACCGGATGCTGCATCCACGCGTTGGTGGCAACGATGAAGAATCCCGAGAGCCAGGCGCCCGCGCAGATCATCACGCCGGCCCAGGCGACGAACATCGAAGGCACCCCTCGCCGCCGATAGAGCAGAGCGCCGAGAAAGACCGACTCGAGAAAGAAGGCGAACAGGCTTTCCATCGCAAGCGGTTGACCGACCACCGAACCAGTGTTGCGCGAAAAGGCCGCCCAGTTCGTTCCGAACTGAAACTCCATTGGAATTCCGCTAACGACGCCGGCGGCAAAGTTGATCCCAAAGATTTTCGTCCAGAAAGCGGCGATTCGGGCGGACTCTTCATCGCGTCCGTGCGCCGCCTTCCAGGTGTAGGCAGCCACGAATGGCGCCAGCCCCATCGTCCCGATGGGGAAGAGATAATGGAACATGATCGTGAAGGCGAACTGCAGACGGTCGGCGAGCACCGGATCCACGTCGCAGCTTCCGGTTAAGTCCCGAGCAGTTGCCGAGCCTGCGAGCTGTCTTGGTACTCGACGGTCAGGATCGCCCGGATCTGACCGGCCATTCGCTTGGACTGATCGTCGCTCATGCGCTGCAACGTGTTATAGCACCAGTAGAGCAGCATCGGCAAGTCGCGATCGCGCGGATAGACTTCTTGCATGGCGACGATCGCTTTAGAGACGGCAAACGCCTCGTCGCTCTCGCGATTGCCGTAGTTGTAGTTCAACATGTAGTTGATCCGCTTGAGCCGGTTCTCGATCTCGAGAATCGACATGCCTCGTGCCCCGAAGTATTCATCGGCCGGCGCGAGCGTCGTGAGGTACGCGTCATGCGGAATCGAGGTCACGGTCGCGATGACGCGAATCGGATCGACGGCCTTCAAACGCGCGAGAAACGTCTGGGCGTTCGTGAAATCGCCGGCCGTATAGGAGTCGTTGCCCGGCGACGCGCGCTGCGCGGAGGCGACCAGCTCGTTTCCCCAGTTCGTCGGCAGATGCGCGACCGGAAAGTTCGCAGCAGCGGCCCGCTCAAAGGCCAGGCTTCGCCATGCCGGATCGTGCGTCAGCAGCCAGCCGCGCCAATTCGCCTCGACCCGGATCAGAAGGGCATCGATGTCGCCGGGATAAGCCTTGATGTTGGCCGTCGCGTCTTCGTCGGCATAGCGCGCCAGCGCTTCGGGCTGGTCTTCGGAGTTCACGCGCGCCATCAGCCCCTGCGCCTGCGAGACGGTCGTGAAATCTTGCGAGTTTTTCATCGCCCAGTCGGCAGCCTCACGCACCCACCAAACGGCGCCGTCGTGGTTGGTCAGAGGGTTATAATGCAGGCCGCTCCCGATCCGCACCGTCAAGGTTGCGAGGATCCCGTAGTTCGGATCCGTTGGATACTGCAGCGAGTACGCGCGGCCGGCGTTAAAGATCGTCGCAAGATAGATCTCCTGGGGGCGAAAGCTCCAATCCGCCGCCGCATCTTTCGCATAGGCGTCCTTCATCTGCGCGTAGAGCACCGACGGGTCCGCTTCGAGCGTCGCGCCACTCTTCACGGGAAGCGCGACGGCACCGCACAGAAGGGCGGCCGCCAGGCCCCTAGACCACGCTCGAGTCATCCAGCACCAAACCAAGATTGTTGGTTAGCAAAGCGTTCTTGATCTCGCGTGCGATGCGGCGCCCGGTGGACATCGGCTCGGAGTAGTTCAAATACGAATACGGCGAGCCATCAATGAAGAGGTTCGTCCCGGCGACGATGCGTGCCGAGATCTCCATGACGTAGAACTGAATGTCCGGCGTAATGATCGTCTCGATGCAAAATGCGCCGAAGAGGCCCTTAGGACCGCAGATTTCCTTGCTGACCCGCACTACGTCGTCTCCCATGCGCAGCGCTTCGGCAAGCATCGACTCGCGAAGCGAGACCGGCTGATTGCCGACGACGACGTACGAAGGACTGACGTCCATGCCTTCCTGCGCGGCCGCCGGAATACGGCCCAGAGAGTCCACGTTGGTCTCGTAGCGGCGGTCCATCGACATAATTTCAAGCTTGTTCTGCAGCGGCGAGTAGAAGTAGTGAATGTAGAGGGGTACGCCGATGATGTATTCCTGAATGATGTAGGCTTCCTTGAGGTGCGCGGCGCGCGCTTCAAAGTCGTGGGCGTCTCTAATGAACATGTAGCCTTTTCCGCCCGCTGCCCCGTAGAGCTTGACGATAACCGGCCGGTCGATTTCCGCCCCGCCGCGAAACTGCCGCGGCAGCGTGAGGCCCGCCCGGGAAAGCCACTGCCGCTGCAGCTCGCGGCTGGCCTCCCAATCGAGCACCGCCTTGTTCCCGAAATAGGGAACCGTCATCTTCTTGTGCTGCTCGAGCGAGAGATAGGCCACGAAGGATCCGTGCGGGACGATGATCGCTTTGCGGCGCTCGAGCTCGTCCATCAGGTTCATAAACTCGGCGTAGCGCTCCAGCACGATCACTTCATCAACGAAGGCGAACGAGCGGTAGAGGCGCTCGGTGTCGCGATTCGAGATAGCGAGCGTCTTAAAGCCTTCGTCGTGGGCGCCTTTAAGAATTTGCAGCGCCGAATGGGAGCCTAATGTTGCGATCGTGTACGGACGGTTCATATGTGCGCTTTTAGACTACTCGCTCGCGCATGGAATGTCCCGTTCCATCGCGCCGCATCAATAAATGGCTCGTTCGATCGCCGGATTGCACAAGAGGCGTTCGACTGCGGCGCGCAGCGCTTCACGGTCGAGCGGATCGTCGTCGTGCGCCAAAAGTCGCCAGGCGGTGGCCCTTCGTCCTTCGACGGAGCCTGTGCTGAGCGTAGTCGAAGCGCTCAGGATGACATTACTGCGCTCAGGATCACAAGGGTCGGCGAGGGGCTCGATCCAAACCTCACCCGAGCGCGGGACTGCCTCGTCGAGCACGGTCACGCGATGTTTGTTCGGATTGAAGATCGTTTCGTCGGCCGTGATGCGCTCGATCAGCGCCCGCACGTCGCCGCCGTCATCGAAGAACCAGATTTCGCTGCGTTCGACGCGCTCGACGCCGACGCCGAGCCTACGCAAGGCGACCGCTGCCGTAAAGGCAGTGTTGTCGGGGATCTTCAAGCTGATAGCGACTGCTCTGGTCATCGCCGGTGTCGTCCTTCGACTGCGCTCAGGATGACACCAGTCAGGATACCAGTCATGACGCTAGCGCCTGGACGAAGCTGCTAAAGAGGACCGAGCCGCCGGAGGGTGCGAGAACGTCGTCGCCTTCGCGGCGGTCGAGATGGTTGAAGTTCCAGGCATCGCGCTCGGGGTGCGGCATGATCGCAAGCACGTTGCCTTCGCGATTTACCAAACCCGCGCACCCGAGCGCGGATCCGTTGGGGATCGCGGCTTCATCCACGCTGCCGTTTGCATTGGCATAGACGAAGGCGAGGTGGCCGCCGGCCACAATCTCGCTCAGATGTTCTGGCGTAGCGGCGAGGCGCCCCTCCGCGTGCGCGGCCCAAGCCGGCACGAGCGCGTCCTCCCGCAACGAGGCAGTAATCGCACAACGCGCCGGCTCGATTGCGAGCTTCATGTAGACGTGCCGGCAGATGAAGTGCGGCGCCGGGCCATTTCGCGTGAACGCCGCAGTCGGCCGGCGAATCGCGCCGGTGCCCGGTACGAGGCCGGCTTCGAGTAGCATCTGCGCGCCGTTGCAGATACCGAAGATGAGCCTTCCACTTCCGGCCGCTTCGATGACGTAGTCCATCATCCGGTCGTGCGCGGCAATTGCTCCCGCCCGAATGCGATCCTCATAGGCAAAGCCGCCGGAGAGCACGTAGGCATCGTAGTGAGCCATTTTGCTCGCCTGCGACCAATGGACGATCTCGGCGTCGGCGCCGCAGTCGCGAAGCAGCCGCAGCGTCTCGTCTTCGGAGTTCGTTCCAGGAAAGACCGGCACCGCGATCCTCGCGCTCACGGATAGAGTGCCGCCAACGGCCGCGACCAAACCTCATGCAGATGCTCGATATCGAAGCGAGTGCCGTTGACGATCAGTTCGAGCGCATCGATCGTCACGCCGATTTGGAGCGTTCCGGTCACGTCCATGCCGCTGTCGGGGGCGACCTCGCAGACGAAACCACCGGCTTCACAGAGCGGATTCCCGAAGTCGATCTCCGCGCCGATCTTCCGCCCCTCGGTCAGAGCGTCGAAAACCAAGCGCGCAATCGCCGTCAGCATTCCACCGTCAGTGACGACGCGGCACGCACGCAGAACGCCGCGCGCAATTGCATCTCTCACGATTGCAAGCGCGGCGCGTTCGGCTTCATACTCGATGCTCGGAAGCGTCCCTTTAACACCCAGCAACTCGGCCAGCACCGATCCGCCCGCGACGAGTTCCCTGCTTCCAATCCACAGCAACGCCGAGCCGGCTGCTTTGAAGCCCGGCGTGACGACCTTTGCAACATCGTCGATGGATCCGATGCACGCCACGATCGCCGAGGCGGGTATCGCGCGGCCGTCGGACGCTTCATTGTAGAGGCTGACGTTTCCGGAAACGAAAGGCAGGTCGAGCTCCTTTGCGGCGCGCCCCAGTGCCTCGACCGCCGCAATGAACCCGCCGTACTGCTCGGCTTTCCGGGGATTGCCGAAGTTTAAGCAATCGGTCAAACCAATAGGGTGCGCGCCGACGGCAACGACGCGGCGCATCGCCTCCAGGACGGCCTGCTCGGCGGCATACGCCGGATCGATCCGCCCGTAACGCGGATTGCCTGCAACGGCGAGCGCGACGCCGAGACGCGAGCCCGGAACCGGTGCCAAGACGCCGGCATCGGCGGCGCCGCGCGGCAGAACGGTGCAACCTCGTACGACGGAATCGTAACGCCGGTAGAGTGGCTCCCGCGAGCAGACGTCGCGGTGCGCCAGCACGCGTGGGAAGATTCCCTGGAGGTCCAAGGCCGGAAGCTCTTGGGCGGCTGCGCCGTGATAAATCCTTTCCGTATAGGGCAACTCGTCATGAATCGACCCGGTGAGAAACTCGCTTTCGACCTCCATCACGATGCCGCCGCGATATCGAAGAACGTACTGTTGCTGCGCGGTCACCTCGCCGATGGCGGTCGCGCGCGCGTTGTACGCGACGTCCGGCAGGCCGAACTCCTCGTTATAAATCTGCAAAAGCTCCGGAACGAAATCCGGCGGAACTACCCATAGCATCCGTTCCTGCGTCTCGCCGACGGCGATGACCTCGGGCGGCATCCCTTCAACCGCAACGTTGACCTTGTCGAGGTCGATTTCGGCGCCGTATCCACCGTGCGCCGTAACCTCCGCCGAGCATCCGACGATTCCCCCCGCGCCGAGATCTTTAAAGGCCGCCGCAACCTTACGCTCCCGCAAGAGCGCAAAGACGCGGTAGCTCGCGCGCATCAAAACGTTTTTGAAAAACGGGTCGGGGACTTGCACGGCGCCCTTGTTCAGTTCCGCGTCGCGCGCATCCAGTGCGAGCGACGAAAACGAAGCTCCGCCGAAACCGCTGGGATCGGTCGCTTTTCCGACGAGCACGATCTGCCAACCCTGCGCTCCTTTGGGCACGTAGGAATGAATGACGTCTTTCTCGTTGACGATTCCGAGCGCGACGACGTTGACCAAACAGTTCTCGTTGAATCCGCGCTCGAAGTAGACGTCGCCGGCGATGTTGGGGACGCCGATCGCGTTTCCATAGGCGCCGATGCCGTCTACGACCCCGCGCGCGACGTGACTTTGATGTGACGCGAGGTCGTCACATCGGCCGAAGCGCAGCGGATCGGCTACCGCGACGACCTCGGCACCCATGCAGAGGACGTCGCGCACGATCCCGCCGACTCCGGTCGCGGCGCCCTCGAAGGGAACGACCTGGGATGGATGGTTGTGCGACTCGTGCGCGACGACGATCGCGTAGCGCTCGCCGTCGTGCGTGCCGAGATGGAGAAGCCCGGCGTCCTCTCCCGGCCCGAGCACTACGCGAGGTCCGCTGGTGGGAAGGTTCCTTAAGAAGTGCCGGCTCGATTTATAGCTGCAATGCTCGCTCCATGCGGCATCGAAGGCGTGCAGCTCCACGACCGATGGATCTCGGCCGAGCCGCTCTGCGATGCGTTGCAGCTCCTCGTCACGGAGGTTAACCAAGCGCAGCCTTCTGCGACGCGGGCGGCTGTTGCTGGAGCGTCGCATCGGCGTGAAGCACGGCCGACCGCGCGTTGGCCTGCATCAGCAGCGTGCGCCCAAAAAGCACGGTGTCTTCAAGTCCAAAAACCTTCGCGCACTGCATCATCACGCGACCGATATCGTCGCGGCCGTCGACGACCGGCGCCGACGAGGCCGCTTCGAGCATCGAACGCAGCAACTCGTTCTCGCCGACCGGAATAACGACGAGACGTGCGAAGCTCGCTTCGAGCTGCGCCATCAGCTGCAGCACGTAACCCGGCGTCGACGCGGCGTTGGCCACGTGGCGTACCGTCGGGACGCCAAGCTGGCCGAGCGCATTGACGATCTCATTCGCGCGCTCGACTTGCGAGGTAGAATCGGCAATAACCGCGACCATGCCGGGGCGCATGACCGGAAACGTTCCAACGAAATCCGCGACCCGTTCGTAGGCCTGCTTCACCATCTCCAGGGCCGGCTCGTCGACCGTTTCGAGGTTCCGGTAGAGCTGCTTATCGAGCATCAGCTCCTCACGGCCTTGCGGCCAGATTCGCCACGAATCGTTGTCGATCACGTCGGCGATCACGAGTTGACCCTGATTCTCTCCACCCGCCAGCCGCCCGAATTCGATCTTGAGATCGACCAACATCACGTCGCGTTTGCGCCAGGCATGCGACAGAATGTCGAACGTTAGCCGCGCGAGCTCCGTCATCGCGCCGACCTCTTGCGGCGCGGCGATGTTTTGCGCCACGATTTGGTCGGGCGCGATCATGGGGTCGTGCGCGGCATCGTCTTTAAAGAAGAACTCGATCACGTGCGGCACGAGCAGGGTTCCTCGCGTGAGCCCGGGATTGCGCTTGGCAAACGAACCGGCCGCAATGCCGCGGGTCACCACCTCGAGGGGAATCATGTTGGCGCGCCGGACGACCATCTCGTTGTTGTCGTCGTCCTCGCCGCCATTGAGATAGTGCGTCGGTAGACCACAGAGATTGAGCAAGCGAAAGACGCGCGCGGTGGTCTGCGCGGCCAGACGCCCCTTGCCGGCGATCACGTTGCGGCGCGCGCCGTCGCCCGAGGAGATTTGATCGGTCTGCGCGACGACGAGCTGATGCGGCTGACCGGGGTTCTCGTAGAGCACCTTCGTCTTCCCGCGCGCTATTTCGATGCCTTTGTTCACGTTACGCGTACCTCGGCTTGACGGGGGAAGGGCGCCAAAACATCGATGCGGTCGGCCAAGAGCCGCGCGCGTTGCGGCGCGGTGCCGACGTGGCTGCTCGGGTCGAGCAAGCGCTGTATTTCGGCCGGCTCGACGAGTGCGGTCAACTCCGCACGGTCCGTCAAGAGGCGGACAAGCGGATTCTCGTCACCGCGACGAACCGCTTCCCACGCTTCCATCGATGCATTGCGCAACGCTTCGTGCAAGAGCTGACGGTCTCCGCCGGATCGCGCCGCTTCCATCATCACCGCCTGCGTGCCGCAGAAGGGAGCATACGTGCGGACGTTTTGAGCGATGCGCCGGTCCTCGACGCGTAAGCCATCGATGACCGTGCGAGCGAGCGTTACCAACTCATCGGCGCAGAGCAACGCCTCGGGCAACACGATGCGGCGGTTCGCGCTATCGTCGAGCGTTCGCTCGAGGAAGTTCGTCGCCGCATTTTGCCAGGTGACGTCGGCGTAGCCGGGCAGCAATCGAGCCAGCGAGTCGATCCGCTCGCTAAGGATTGGGTTCTGTTTGAAAGGCATGACCGAGCTGCCGACTTGCGATTGACCGAACGGCTCTCCCAGCTCGCCGAAGCCCGGGCTAGCCAGGACGCGGACGTCCGCCGCGAACTTCGAGAGCGACGCCCCCACGCCGGCCAATGCGGAGAGCAGCAAGTAGTCGAGCTTTCGTGGATAGGTCTGCGTGCTGATCTCGCGAGCGGTCAGCCCAAACTGTTCGAGCACGTAGGCTTCGATCTCGGCCGAACGGCCGTTCTCACCGAGGAGGCGTTCGTAGGACGCTGCGGTGCCGACGGCTCCGCGCAGTCCCTTAGTCGTGAGATTGTTGAAGACAAACCGTAAGTTTTCGTCGTCGACGAGCAAGTCTTGTGCGTAGCTTGCGAAGCGATAGCCAAGCGTCGTCGGCTCGGCCGGCTGCAGATGCGTGTAGCCCATGCAGACGAGATCGGCATAGCCGCGGATCTTCGCGGCGAAGGCCGCGATCAGCTCGCGCAGATTCGAACCGACGTACGCGAGCGCGAGCCGCAGCCGATAGGTTTCGACCGTGTCCTCGACGTCCATCGACGTCGCGCCGAGGTGAAGCTTTCCGCCGCCTCGCTTTGCCTGCGATGCGAAGAGGCGGATCTCCGCCATCAAGTCGTGGTGGATCTCACGCTCGATGGCCAGCGCCGCTTCGATGTCGATGTCGCCGGCATGCGCGCGAAGATCGTCGAGCTCGGCCTGTGCGACCAGGCCTTGCGCGGCTTGCGCTTCGGCGAGGGCGACCCACACGGCGCGCCAGAGTCGCCGCCGCCGTTCTTCCGAAAACAGCGAGCGAAGCTCCGCGCGGCCATATCGCCAGGAGAACGGCGAGGCGTACGTGTGATGATCCATTGGTTTGAAATGGCCTTCGCCTTACGGGAAGCCGCGGCCTCGTCACCGTAGAGGTAGCGCAATGAAAGCCGCCACGGCAATATTGTTGGCAGCCGTCGTGGCGTGCTTGGCGGGATGCACGAAGAACGGCTCGGCGCCCGGCATGCGCCATCCGTGGACGCATACCGGCGTGCTGCGCATCGCCGTCACCGAGGAGCCGAAAAACCTCAATCCGTTGCTCGCCGGTACCACGATCGAGATCTTCATCGACCGTTTGATGTTCGAGCCGCTGCTGTCGGCCGACGCGCGCGGCAATACCGTGCCCATGCTCGCGGCAGTCGTGCCCTCGCAAGGCAACGGTGGCATCAGTGCGGATGGCCTCACGATTATCTACCATTTGCGCCGCAACGCGTCTTGGAGCGATGGCGTGCCGGTAACCGCGCACGACGTTGCGTGGTCCTGGCAGGCGATCGAGAACCCGAACAACGACGCGGTCTCGCGCCACGGCTACGACGAGGTGCGGGCGATCGACACGCCGGACGCTCACACGGTCGTCGTGCATTTGAAGAGACGCTTTTCGCCCTTCGTGAACACTTTTTTTGCCGAGAGCGACCAGGTCTACGACATCCTTCCAGCACACGTCTTGGCGCGCTATGCGAACGTCAATAGCGTGCCCTTCAACGCGCGGCCCAGCGTTAGCGACGGGCCCTTCCGTTTCGTGGAGTGGCGGCGCGCCGATCGCATCCTCCTCGACGCGAATCCTCGCTTCTTCCAGGGGACTCCGGGGCTGAAGCACGTCGAAATACTCTTCGTCCCCAACGAGGACTCGGGCACGAACTTGCTCCGTGCCCACGCAATCGACTATCTCTATCAACCGTCGATTCAAACGTACCCGACGCTAAACTCTCTGCCCGACGCGCGCATCGTGTGGGTCAATGCCAACGGCTTCGAAGGGGTGGAGTTTAATCTCTCGCATCCGCTACTGTCCGATGCTCGCGTGCGGACGGCAATCGCGGCGGCGCTTGACAAACCGACCTTCACGATCACCCTAACGCACGGACAGACGGTTCCGGCGACCGAAGATCTGCCGAACTGGATGTGGGCCTTCGATCCGAGCGCGCGATCCGTGCCGTTCGATCTCGCAGGCGCGAGGCAGCTGCTCGCACAAGCCGGATGGGTCGCCGGCCCCGACGGAATCGTTCGAAAGCAGGGGCAGCCGCTCGAGCTGCTGCTGGTCACCGATAATGCGAGCGCGACGCACCGGTCGGAGAGCATCTTGATCCAGGCCGCGCTGAAACAGATCGGCATCGCCGTCGACGTGAAGTACTATCCATTCGACCTGCTCTACGCACCGCAAGCCATGGGCGGCATCCAGCACGGCGGAAAGTTCGACATGCTGGCCTATGACTGGTACGCCGGCATCGATCCGGACAACTCATCCGAACTTACCTGCAATAACTTCCCGCCGCACGGTTATAACGACCCGCGCTATTGCAGCGCCGCGATGGACGCCGCGCAGCAGACGGCTTTATCGCACTACGATCGCGCGACCCGGCGGGTGGCGTACTCAAAGATCGAGCACCTCCTCGCGCGCGACAACCCGATCCTCTTCTTCTGGTGGCAGCGCCAGCAAGAAGCAATAAGCGTCGACTTCCACGGTTTCGATCCCAACCCGGTCGTCGAGTCTTGGGACGCATGGCGCTGGAGTATTTGAGCTTTAGCGCGACTCGTTGCGAATTGCCGGAGTGAGGAACGCCGCAATCGCGACGACGGCGGTCCCGACGCAGGCGATCGTCATCGCGGCGTGTGGCGAGCGATGGTCCGCGACCCAGCCGAAGAACGTCACGCTCGGCGCCATTCCCGCGAGAACGAGCAGCCGAACCGCGCCCATCAACCGTCCGACCATGTGCTCGGGTGTAACGCGCATGCGAAAGCCGATGATCTGCGCGATCTCGAAGTTCGCGAGCGCATTCGAGCTCGCCCAAAAGAAGGCCGCCAGCCAGATATTCGAGACGAGCACCACGGGAATAAAGAGTATCGCATCGATCAGATAGGCCCGCGTTAGAGAGCGCCCGAGCGGCCAGCGTTCGGCGTATCGAGCCGCGACCGAAGCTCCCCCGATCGCGCCGAGCGCCGAGATCGCGAAAAAGAAACCGACCTGCTGATCCGTCGCGTCGAAGCCCTTCTTGAGAAAGGGGATCAGAATCGCATAGCAGCCGAAGCCGAAGATGTTGAGCGAGAAGGCCACGAGGGCTTGGGCGCGCATGCCGAGATCAGCCCAGAGAGCACGGTACCCGAGCGCAACATCGCCGAGAAAGTGGCGCAACGTCGGCAGGCCGGTGGTCTTTTCGGGCCCCAGCGACGGAATCGAGACCAGCGAAAGCTGCGAGCCCAGGTACGTCAGCGCATTGATCGTAAGCGCCGGCAGCGGGCCGAGGGTCGCGAACAGCGCGCCGCCGATGGCCGGCGTCACGAGGTTCGACGTGTTCTCGGCCGCCAAGAGCATGGCGATCGCCTTGGTCGACTGTTTGCTGCCCAGAAGATACGGAATGCTCGACGACTGTCCGCCCAAAAAGCCGGCCGCGCAGATCGAGATGATCACCAAGCCGCCGTAGATCATCGGCAGCGTCAGCACGTGCATTGCGTACGTAACTGCAAAGAAGCTCATGACCGCAAAGCGAATGGCGTCGCAGCCAATCATCAGCTTGCGCCGGTCGAGCCGGTCGGCCAGCGAGCCTCCAACCAGCGCAAAGAGCGAGAACGGCGCAACTTCGCAGATAAAGGCCGTGCCGGTCGAGAGCGCCGAATGCGTGAGGTGATAGGCTAAGAGCGGAACCGAAAGCATGCGCAATCCGTCCCCGACGAAGCTCAGGGATTGACCCGCAAAATACCGCCGAAACCCACGCGAAGCAAAGATGCTCGGCGCGCTGACCTCGCTAGCCATGAACCGGGGAGGATACCGCACCGTCGCCGCTTCGTCAAGCAGCGGAGATCAAGTTCCTAGCGGCGCAAGAACTCGGAGAGCCCGACGCTGATGCGATCGACGAGCGTTTTGTGATCCTCGGGATCGTTGCCGGCCCGGCCCGTTACGACGGCTTCGATTCCCGCGAGGGCGCCTTCAAAGGCGATGCGGGCACGGCGAGCGCCGATGCGTCGCCCCAGCGGGCGCAGGGTGCGCTCGCGCCAGCGCATGCGCTCTGGAATTTGGCCACTCGGCCTGGCGGCCTCCCAAAGGTACCCGCTTTCGGCTGCCAGCGCCGAAAACAACGCGACGGCCGCTCCTCGGTTCTCGGCAAAAAGCTCGTGCGCAATCTGCAACGCCGTGGCGACGTTTCCTTCGACCAGTGCGCTGGCAAACTTGTAGGCCTTCGGGTCTCCAATCGTCAGCGTTTCGCGCTCGAGATCGGCCAGCGTAATCTTCTTGCCCGCCAACGCGAGCTTTTCGAGGTCGTTGCGAACGGTCGTTAAATCGGCCTCGCTGCGCGCGAGCTCGGCGATGGCGCGTGGCTCGGCGGTCGCCTGTAAGCGTTCGAGCGTCTCCGTGACAAAACGCGCGCGCGCTTGTTCGTCAGCCGTCGTATCGATGCGCAAGGCCGCGCGTCCCGCTAAGCTGCCCAACGACTGCGGACGGGTGCTGCGCGGCGAGAGCAGGTCGCTAACCAGTAGCGTGTTGCCTTCAGGCACCTCCTCCGTCAGGGCAAACAGCGCGCGTCGCGGGTCGGCGCGCAGTGTTTGCGCCTCGCTAACGACGACGACGCGCCGGTCGGCGAGGAACGGCATCGCCTGCACCGCCTCGCGAACGCGCGCCATATCGCCAAGGTCGTCGGGTCCGAATCGCGAGAGATTGAGGTCGCGCACCTCGGCCGGTAGTAACCGGTCGAGTAGAACGTCCATGGCACGCTCGGCGAGCGCGCGCTCCGTCCCCTCGACGACGACAAGCTTCCCGATCGCCGGCTGCTTATCGAGGAAGTCGAAAAACTTCACCGCGTCGCCGCAGTTGCAAGCGGCACGCGCGGGCGCAGCTCGAGGTCGGGGATTGACTCGACGTACGGCGAGCGTACGATGCCGCACTCGGTGACGAATGCCGCGATCAGATGCCCCGGTGTTACGTCGAACGCCGGATTGTAGACGGCTGCGCCTTCGGGCGCAACGCGATGGCCGGCAAACGAGCTCACCTCCTCGGCGCTCCGTTCTTCGATTGGGATTTCATCGCCGCTACGGATTGCGAAGTCGAACGTCGACCGCGGCGCGGCGATGTAGAACGGAATCCCGTGATGCGCTGCCAGGATCGCAAGCGCGTAAGTGCCGATTTTGTTTGCGGTGTCGCCGTTGCTCGCGATGCGGTCGGCGCCGGCGATCACCAGATCGATGCCTTTGCGCTTCATCGCGATGGCAGCCGCGGAGTCGGCCATCAGGACTGCATCCACTCCGGCCTGTTGTAGCTCCAGATAGTTCAAACGAGCACCTTGCAAGAGCGGCCGCGTCTCACACGCGAAGACGTGAGGCTTCTTGGCACCCCGCTGCGCGGCGATGATAACGCCGAGCGCGGTGCCCCCGGCGGCGGTCGCGAGCGGTCCAGTGTTGCAGATCGTCACGATCCGTGCGTTCTTCGGAATCAGCTCGAAGCCGTTTTCCGCAATTGCCTCGTCGATGGCAATCTGCTCCTCGTGGATCGCCTTGGCTTCTTTCAGCGAGTCGGCGGCCGCCAGAACTCGGTCGACCGCCCACGCGAGGTTAACGGCCGTCGGCCGCGCACGGCGCACGCGGCCGGCTTCTTCGAGAAAGCGCGCGTCATCGGAGATGGTCCGGCGAAGCAGCGCCACGCCGTATGCCGCGAAGACGCCGATGCAGGGCGCTCCGCGGATGGCGAGACTCTTTATTGCGTCTTCGATTTCCGCGACCGTTCGCGCGCGCGCGTAGATTATTTCGTGCGGTAACCGGCGTTGATCGAGATAGCGCACGGCATCGCCGTCCCACGCAACGGGGATGAATTCGTTCATCCCTCGACTGCGCTCAGGATGACACACTTCTAGCTGCGAAAGCCGGCGCGCGGCGTGCCGACCGTCAGGGTTAGCAATGAGGCCGTCGCCAAGCCGGCCGCATACCCCTTGTCGCCGTCTTTGGGGTCGGCGCGCTCTTCAGCTTGCAAGAGCGTGTCGGTCGTGAGCACGCCGAAGCCGATCGGAACGCCGGTAATGAGTTGGACGTCCATGATGCCGCGCGCGCATTCGCCCGCGACAAAGTCGAAGTGCGGCGTCTCACCGCGAATGACGGCGCCCAGCGCGACCAGCCCATCAAAATGGTCGCCATCGATCAGATTTCGGCACGCGAGTGGCAGCTCGAAACAACCGGGGACCTCAAAGAGGCTGACGTGCTCGTCAGCCACGCGGCAGTCGCGCAACGCTCGCCGGGCCCCGTCCACGAGCCGATCGGCGATGTCGGCGTGGAAGCGCGCCGCGACGATCGCAAAACGTCGCCCCGCGCAATCGGGCTTCCCCGCATCGCTCGCGCCGTTGGGCTTCACGATGCGACGACTTCGTCGAGCATGTGACCTAGCTTGGAGCGCTTCGTGTCGATGTAATGCTTGTTGTGTTCCGTCGGCGTCGTCTGCAGCGGCATTCGTCCCACGATCTTGAGCCCATACCCTTCGAGCCCAAAGATCTTCTTGGGGTTGTTCGTGATCAGGCGCATCTCTTTGACGCCGAGGTCGGCCAGAATCTGCGAACCGATCCCGTAATCCCGTTTGTCGATCGGCAACCCCAGTGCGAGATTCGCTTCGACGGTGTCGGCGCCACGGTCTTGAAGTTCGTAGGCTCGAAGCTTGTCGGCAAGCCCGATGCCGCGACCTTCCTGTCGCAGGTAGAGAAAGACGCCACGACCTTGTTGCGCGATCAGCTCCATCGCGGCGTCGCGTTGGGCCGCGCAGTCGCAGCGAATCGAGTGCAAGGCGTCGCCGGTCATGCACTCGGAGTGGACGCGCACGAGAATGTCCTTGCCCTCGCCGATCTCTCCCATCACCAGCGCGACGTGCGTGTTTTCGTCAATCGCGGTGCCGTAGGCGATGCCGGTGTAGCTTCCAAATACCGTGGGCAGATCGAACTCGGCGATCTTTCGGACGAGCTTCTCCGTGCGCATGCGATACGCGATGAGGTCCTTGACGGTGATCAGTTTGAGCCCGTGCCGGTCGGCGTAGCCGCGTAGGCCCTCCAAGCGTTCCATCGTTCCGTCCTCGGCCATGATTTCGCAGATGACGCCGGCGGGAAAGAGTCCCGCGAGCCGCGCCAAATCGACGGCCGCTTCGGTCTGTCCGGCGCGCACGAGCACGCCGCCTTCGCGCGCGCGCAGCGGAAACGTGTGCCCGGGACGAAGGAAGTCTGCCGGCTTTGCTTCAGCATCGAGCAGACGTTTGATCGTCGCGGCACGGTCGTGCGCGGAAATTCCCGTTGTCGTCAGTCCACGAGCTTCGACCGAGACGGTGAACGCGGTTTCGTGGACGGCGGTATTGTCGCGCACCATTTGCGGTATGTGAAGCTCGTCGAGCCGGGCGCCGGGCATTGGCACGCAGATCAATCCGCCGGCGTGTTTGCGCATGAAGTTGATCGCCTCGGGCGTGACCATCTGCGCCGCCATCACGAGATCGCCTTCGTTTTCGCGGTCCTCGTCGTCGAGGACGACGACCATCTTACCGGACCTCACGTCCGCAATGGCGCCGTCGATTGAGTCGAAGGGGCTCGCGGCCTCGCTCAGCTGCTCGGCAAGGGAAGGAAAGACAGCGGCAAGGCGCTGGAGGGTGCGGTAGGAAGGCTCGCGGCGGCCGGCACGAAGCAGCGAAATCGCCGACTCGGTCAAGCCCGCGCTCTCGGCAACTTCCGCGGCGGTGAGCCGCGCCTCATCCATCACCGAGTTCAGAAGGTCCGCAAAGCCGCCCATGCTCCAAGCCTAGCTCGGACTTTACAAATGTCAAGCCGCTTTTAGTAACTCGGGCGGAGGTTTATAACATGGCGCCAACCTAGGTGTCGAGTTTAATCTTTGCACCGAAGGAGCGCTTGCTTGTTCGGCCCGGTCGGGACGGGCGTGCGTCGAGAAGCGTTGACAGTTCAACTTGAAGCGCAGTGTCAGCGTAACAAGATTAGTCGAAAACAACGATCGGTTTGACGATCCGCGATTCGGCCAGTTCGCGATAGGCGCTCGGGACGTCGTCGAGGGAAATCATGGCGGCGCCGACCTTTTCGGCCGTAACCACTCCACGCTCGATCAGGAGTAGAGCCTCGCGCGTGTCGTTGGGGCCGCACGAATAGCTGGCGACGAGCCGCAGATCGCCGAAGTAAAAACGCGTTGGGTCCACGGTTACCGCAACGTCGGGCGGAAATGGAGTGAACATTACCACCGTACCGCCGCCCGCGGTCGCTTCGCATGCCGCTTTTATTGCAGGCGCAGTACCTGGACCGCAGATCACGATGTCGGCGCCGCCGAGAAGAACCTGGCCAACGTCGTCGGGATGGAAGGCCGTAGCACCGTTGCGCTCCGCTATCGCCCGGCGCTGCTCGATGAAATCGCTGCCGAAGACTTCGGCACCCAGCGCTCCGGCGGCCAGGACGTGCAGCAACCCCATGACGCCTAAGCCGATCACGTAGAGCCGGTCGCCGTTTCGCACGCCACTGCGCCGCAGCGATTTTACGACGCACGCAAGCGGCTCGACCAACGACGCATCGCGAAACGGGACGTTCGCCGGCAGCGGCAGCGTGTCGCGCTGGTTTTCACGCGAAACGCGAAAGTACTCGGCGATGCCGCCGGGTTCGATCTTGGTGGCGCGCCAGGTAGCGCACTGCACGTAATCGCCGCGCCGGCAGGCGCGGCACTCAAAGCAGGGCGCGTGGTGATGAACGAAAACGCGATCCCCGACGGAAAACGCGCAGTCGCCGGCGACCGCTGCCACGATACCGGCCGGTTCGTGGCCGAGCACGAGGGGCGCCTTTCGCGCGATGTACCAACCCATAACGTCGCCGCTGCAGATCCCGCTGGCCATCGTTCGCACGAGCAACTCCCCGTCGCGCAGCTCCGGCACCGGGCGCTCCTCAACTCGCACGTCGCTGACGTCGTAGAGTACCGCCGCCCGCATTTTTTGGGGCGTCACGGTTCGATCAACAGCTTCAGCGCGTCGCCGGTGTCGAGCCGTTCGAAAGCTTCGGCGATTCGATCGAGCGAATACGAGTCCGAAATCAAGCCGGTCAGCGGCAACGCGTGAGCTGCGATCAGCTCGTAAGCGCTGCGCACGTCGCGTGGCGTAAAGTGGAACGGCGCGAGCAGCGTGACTTCGTCGTAATGCAGCCGCGCAGCATCGAACGAGACGCGCGTCTGGGCCGGCAGCCCGGCAAAGAATGAAACGCGCCCTCCGCGCCGCACGAACGAGGGCGCGCGCTCCCACATCTCGACGCTTCCGGTGCACTCGATCACCGCATCGGCGCCGCGGTCGCCGGTTCGCTCGGCGATGACGTCGGCGATCGGCGATGCCATTGCATCGATGCTCTGCAGCCCGAGTTCGCGCGCCAGGGCAACCCGCTGGGGGCGGCGGCCGAAGAGCAGCACCTCAACGCCTCGACGCTGCAGCAGCAAGGCGTGAAGAATTCCAAAGCCCCCGTTGCCGATGACGGCAACGATCGATCCCGGGGCCGGCGCGAGGAGCTCGAGCGAACGAACGACGCACGAAAGCGGTTCGAGAAATGCGGCCTGAGCATAGCCGACGTCGAGCGGCTTGTGAAAGCAGTTGCGCTCGACGACACGCTGCGGAACGGTTATCAGATCCGAGTACGCCCCCAAGATCATCGTGGAGAGCAGCTGCTCGCAGAGTTCTTCTTGCCCGTTGCGGCACCAAAAACATTGGCCGCAAGGCGCCGTGTGGACGCACATGACGGGATCCCCGGCGGCAAAAGCGGTGACGCCCGGCGCGACCGCCGCAACGTCGCCGGAAAACTCGTGACCGAAACGCGTCGGCATCGGCATTTTTGGGTGACCGCGACGATACGTCTTCAGATCCGTGCCGTCGGTTAAAGCGGCGCGCACACGCACGAGGATGCCGCCTACCGGCGCCGGCGGCACCGCTTCTTCGCGCAGCTCGATCGTTTTTGGGGAGACCAGCATCGCGACGCGCGAGCGATCCGATGCGATCACGCGGGCGGGGCCTCGACGCAGGCCAGCAAGGCCGAGCGAATTGGTTCGGGTAACGGGCGGCTCTTCTTCGTCTCGCCGTCGATTGCCGCGACAACGAACGTCAGCGCCGCGCCGGCTTCGCCCGTCCGCTCGTTAAAGAGGACCGTTTTCCAGTGAACGCTCGACGAGCCGACGCGCTCGATATGCGTGCGCATCCTAAGCCAGTCGCTCATCATCGCCGGCGCGTGATACTCCGCCTCGACCCGAACGCGCGGCAGCCAAAAGTTGTACTGCGTGAATACCGTTTCGTACGGAAAGCCTAGTTGTGCAAACATTTGCATTTCGGCGTATTCGGCAAAGCGCGGATAGGCCGCGAAATACATGATTCCCACGACGTCAACGTCGGCCCATTGCACTTGGAGGCGTGCTTCGAACGTACGCGCGCCGCCGGGGAGGGTTTCCTTATAACGTGCCACAGTCTCGTCCTTCGACTGCGCTCAGGATGACACGGGCGATAGGGTCGACTTCGAGATTTACGCGGCTGCCGGGCGGGCGCGCACGCAGCGTCGTACGTTCGATCGTTTCCGGGATGAGCGCGAGCTCGAACCAGCCGTCGCCGGTCGCCGCGACGGTCAGGCTAACGCCGTCAACCGCAATGAAGCCTTTGGGTGCGATCATCCTCGCAAGCGCCGGCGGAGACTCGATGCGAAGGCGTTCGCCCTGCCCCTCCGGCGTGCGCCACAGCACCCGGGCGGCGGCATCCACGTGGCCGTAGACAAAATGGCCGCCGAGCCGGTCGCCGACGCGAAGCGCATATTCCACGTTGACGAGATCGCCGGCGACGCGATCTCCTAGGCTGCTGCAGGCGAGCGTTTCAGGAACCACGTCGAACGCAACACTGTCTCCCTCGATCGCGGTTGCGGTGAGGCAGACGCCGTCGATGGCAATCGAGTCGCCCGGCTGCGGCCGTTCCGACTCCACGCCCTCGCACCGCACGGTTAGTCGGACCCCGGAGGCGCTCTGGTCTTGTCGTCCTTTGACTGCGCTCAGGATGACAAGACCGCGATATCGAATTAGTCCGCTAAACATCGTCAAACGTTCCGCTAATCAGGATGTCCTCGCCCGTCCGCTCTAGGCGGTCGAATCGCAACCGGACGCCCGACCGAAGCAGATCCGCGCCCGCGAGCACCGGCACCGCGCTTGCGCTTCGCAGAAAGAGCGGCGCGATCGCCCAGTAGAAACGATCGACGTGGCCGCCGGCGATCAACTGCGCTGCCAAGGTGGGTCCACCTTCACACAAGACGCTATAGATGCCGTGCGCGCGCAATGTTTCCAGCGCTTGAGACAGGTCGAGCACGAAACTCTCCGGCGGTCCGACGCCGATCACGTCCGCCACGTCGCGCAACTTGCCCAAACCATTCGCCAAACCGCTGGGTGCTAAGACGATCGTCGTTGCATAGCCTTCTTCGCTATTGAAGATCCGGCTGCGCGCGCTGACACCCTCGGTTTGGCACAGAACGACTCGCACGTAGGGACGGAGACGATCGTGAGGCGGACGGACGGTGAGTTGCGGGTCGTCCACTCGCACCGTACCCGCGCCGACCATGACGGCGTCGTGCGCGATGCGCAGATCGCGTACGTAGCGCCGCGCATCCTCGGAGGTCAACCGTGCTTCGACGCCCGGCCGGCTCGCGACTACGCCGTCGAGCGACATCGCCATTTTCAGTGCGACGTACGGACGCTGCAACGTCCCCGCGCGGGCGAATGGTTCGATCAAATCGTTAGCGACCTGATCTTGCGCAACCGCAACGTCCACGCCGCGTTCGCGCAGCTCGGCGGCACCGCCGTGCAGCGTTGGATCGAGCGCGCCGGCGACGACGCGCACGATGCCGGCTTCGACAACGGCGCGCGAGCAGGGCGGCGTGCGGCCGACGTGCCGGCAGGGTTCGAGCGAGACGTAGAGTGTCGCGCCGTCGGCGTCGCGCCCAGCTTGACGGAGAGCATTGGCTTCGGCATGCGCCTCGCCCGCACGATGATGATAACCTTCGCCGACGATTCGGTTTTCGCGCACGACCACCGCGCCCACCGGGGGGTTTGGAGAGGTGCTGCCGATACCGCGGGCCGCCAGCTCATACGCGCGGTGCAAGAAAAGCTCGTCAAGCGGCGTCAGCGAACGATGGAGGTGCTCCACGGCTTGGGGCTGTTCGCCACGGCGACCACTATCGCATCGTCCACGAGGCCGCCGGCTTCGCGAATCGCGTCGGCACAATCGCGGAGCGTCGATCCGGTCGTGCAGACATCGTCGAAGAGCGTCACTTGCAGGCCCGCAACGCTGGCCGCATTGCACGAAAATCGTCCCTGGGCGGCGAGTCGTTGCGCGCGCGAGCGCCCACGCTGCGCGTCGCCGGACCGCTGCTCTAAGGCGAGAACGACCCGAGCGCCGGCGATGGCTGCCGCACACCGAGCCACGAGCGCGACGCCGTCGAGGCCGCGCATGCGCCGGCGTTTGGCCGTCGTGGGGACCGGCACAAGGGTCGCGCCGGCCGTAACCAAGGGCGCCGTCATCCGCCCCAACGTCTCGGCCACGTCCCGGCGCCCATCTTTGAGCGCGAGCACCGCCGCGCGAAGCGTGCTTTCGTACGGGGCAGCCGCCGCGACCCGCAGCGACGGAAGATGAACGGCGATGGCCTTACCGGCCGGACGGCACGCGGTGCAGAGCCCGGAACCGATCGCGTTGCAGCTCGCGCATTGCGCGGGGAAGACGAAGTCGAGCAGCGGGCGCCAGTCCATACCAGTCGATCACGCCGCGGCGACGGAATGTCTAGGAGCCTGTAGGGCTCCTAGCTCGAAGCCTCCAAGGCAACGAGTGCATCGTCGAGCACGGTCTCGGCCTGGACGACGTAGCCGGTTCCCACGATCGTGTCGCGCAGATTCGCGCGCGCGCCGATCGTTGCGCCGTTCCAGAGGATGCTGCGCTCCAGGGTCACTGCGGCCTCGACGCGCACGCGATCGCCGATGATGCTGGGGCCAACGATCGACACGCCGTCGGCGATTGTGGCCGACGCGCCGATCCGCACCGGACCCTCGATGCGGACGTTGCTGCCGAGCCGCGCCGAAGAGTCGATGCCATTCGAAGTGGTCTTGGGAATCTGCACGACCCCCTCGAGCACGTCGTAGCTCGCGCGCCGGTATTCGGCTGGCGTACCGATATCTGCCCAGTATGCACCGCGCGCGTGAAATCCATAGAAGGGCTCGCCCGCGCCCTGTAGCGCCGGAAAGACCTGCTTGCCGAAATCGTAGAACTCGGCCCGCGGAATATGGTCGAAAATCTCCGGCGAAAAGACGTAGACGCCCGTGTTGGCCAACTTGCTGCGCTCCATCCCTCGCGGCGGTTTCTCCTGAAAGCCGACGATCTTCGCGCGCTCGTCGAGGACCACGACGCCGTACTGATCGACGACGTCGCATTCGACGAGACCGATCGTCGCAATCGCAGCTCGATCGCGATGAAACTCGAGAAGTTTGTCGAGGTGAATGTCGGTTACCTCATCGCAACCGATCACCGCAAACGGCTCGTCGGCGAAAAACTCTTGCACATTCTTGAGGCCGCCGGCGCTTCCGAGCAGCTCGCTTTCGTACGAGTAGTGCAGCTTCACGCCGTAGCGCGAGCCGTCGCCTAACGCCTCGACGATCGCATCGGCGAGATAGTGAACGTTGATTGCAATTTCATCAAAACCGTAGGCTTTGAGATAGCGCATCAAGTGCGCGGCATTCGGCACGCCGGCGACCGGCACGAGCGGCTTGGGAACGGATTTGGTAAGCGGATAGAGCCGGGTCGACAGGCCACCCGCAAGAATCATCGCTTTCACCGCAGCTCCTCGAGAAGAATCAGCCAGGCGAAGCGCGGGAGCGCGAGCTGTCGCCGCCACCGCCGCGGTTCCTTGACGAGCCGATAGAGCCACTCAAGACCCAACCGTCGCGCGACCTGCGGCGCGCGCGCGACGCGCCCCGAAATTACGTCGAACGATCCTCCGACCCCAATGCCCGCGCCGCAGCCGCTTTCACGCAGATGCGCCGCCAGCCAAAACTCTTGCCGCGGCGATCCCATTCCGACAAAGAGCAGTCGCGCCCCGCTGCCCGCGATGCTCGCAACGACCGCCGGCGTTTGCTCGTCGGTGAAAAACCCGTCGCGCGTGCCGGCGACCTGCAATCCCGGAAAGCGCACCTCCAAAATTGCGGCCGCATCGGCTGCGACGCCGGGCGAGCCGCCCAAGAAATAAACAGGAAGTCCCGCCACCGCCGCTCCCTCACAGAGATGCTCCAGGAGCTCGACGCCCGTGACGCGCTCGCGAAGCTGCGCGCCTCGCCGCCGCGCCACCGTCAGCAATCCAACGGTATCGCAAAGCGAAAGGTTGCTTGCGTTGACGATGTCGCGAAAACGCGCGTCGCGTTGCGCATAGACGACCATTTCGGTCCCGAGCGTGACGATCTGCGCGCCGCTCCCTTCGCGTGCTTCGTCGAGAATGCGGCGCGTTGCTTCGCCGGCATCGAGCACGTCGAGCCGGCAGCCCAGAATTTGCAGCGACGTCACCGTGACTCGACGGCGTGCGACGCGTAGGCTGCCAAGAACGGCCGCAAACGATCCGCGATGTTTTCCGGAATTTCGTCGAGCGGAAGGCGACAGGATCCGACGTCGAAGCCGAGCTGTCGCATCGCCCATTTCACCGGAATTGGGCTCGTCGTGGCAAAGAGTGCGTCGATCAGCGGCAGGAGCGATGCGTGAATTTGCGCCGCCTCTTCCACTCGGCCGTTCTCGTAGGCGTGCAGCATGGCACGGTATTCGCGCGAGCAGAGATGCGACGCGACGCCGACGACGCCGTCGGCTCCCAGCGCCAAGCAGGGCAGGAAGAGATGGTCGTCGCCCGACCAGACGATGAATCCATCGGCGCGGTCGCGCAGAATCATTCCGATCTGCTTGAGGTCGCCGCTGGACTCCTTGACGCCGACGATGTTGGGGTGCCTGCGTGCAAGCTCCAGCAGCGTTTCGGGCATCATGTTGGCGGCGGTGCGGCCCGGAATATTGTAGATGACGATGGGAAGCTGCGTCGCTTGCGCGATCGCGCCGAAATGCCCGAGCATTCCGCTCTGCGTCGGTTTGTTGTAGTAGGGTACGACCGCCAAGATTCCGTCGACGCCGGCGTCCGTCGCCTCTTGCGTTGCGCGGACCGACTCGCGCGTAGCATTCGTGCCGGCGTTGGCAATGACGAAGGCGTCGCGGCCAACGGCCTCTTTCACCGCCTTGTACAGCGCGACGCGCTCGGCGGGTTCGAGCGTCTGCCCTTCCCCCGTCGATCCGGCGAGGACCAAGCCGTCGTTTCCGCGATCGACGAGCCAGCGCGCCAAACGACGTGCCTCGTTGAGGTTGAGGTCACCTCGTTCGTCGAACGGCGTCACCATCGCGGTGAGAATGACTCCGAGTTGCGAGTTCATAGGACGGGATCTCCTCGGTCGAGGCAAAACTGCGCGTGGACGGCGATCTCGGCGCGCTCGGCCTCCGCGGCGGGAACGAGAATGGAAATCGTCACGTTGCTGTCCGTGCAATGGATGATCTCGACGTCGGCTTGCGAGAGCGCTTCGGCCACTTGGTGCACGACGCCGGGCGCGTCGCGCATTCCGGTGCCGACGATCGAGAGTTTCGAACAGCCTTCCCGCACCCGAACGGCGAGATTCAAATCGGACAGGAGACTGCGAATCTCGTTACCGCGATCGCCCTCGACGACGAATGCAACGCCCGCTTGATTGATCGTAACTTGGTCGATCGAGATTTCGGCTTCGGCGACGCGCCGAAACATCTCCAGCTCGGTCTCCATGCGGCGGCTCGGCGATTCGATGTCGCCTCGAATAATGCGAACCCACGTCACGCGGCCCGAAGACGTCACGCCCGTCACCGGCCGGTGATGGTCCACGCTTTCGTCCACTAGCGTCCCCTGGTCGCTGCGCAGACCCTTCACTGCATAGCGCGTGCCGGTGCGGCTTGCGTATTGTGCGGCCTTGGAGTGCATGACCTTCGCGCCGTGGTTGGCCAACTCGGTCATTTCAGCCAGCGAGGCGCGCTCGATCGTTCGCGCCTCCGGGATTCGCCGCGGATCGGCGGTCATCGCGCCACTTACGTCGGTATAGATGTCGACGCGCTGGGCTTCGAGTGCGTGTCCGATCGCGATGGCCGAAAGATCCGTTCCGCCGCGGCCGAGGGTCGTAACCGTGCCGTCTTGCGCGACACCTTGAAAGCCCGCGACGACGGGGACCATTCCGCGTTCCAACAGCTCGCGGATCGCCTGGGGCTCGACGTGGAGAATCGTTGCGTCGCCTGAGCACTCGTTGGTTACGATGCCCGCCTGACCGCCCGAAAGCGCCACGGCCGGCACGCCTTCGGCGCTGAGTTCATCGGCGAAGACGGCTGCCGCCACCAGCTCTCCGGCCGAGAGCAACAGATCGGTATTGACGGTTCCGCTGCGGCCGTCGACCAGCGAGAGCAGCGAATCGGTGGCATAGGGTTCGGGAAAACGGCCCATCGCAGAGACCACCGCGACGGTCGCAAAGCCGCTCTCGCGCGCGTCGCGCAAACGTTGATAGGCCATCTGCCGCTGCTCGCGCGTGCCCACGGAGGTTCCGCCGAACTTTAGCACCGCAACTTTTTGGGACGTGACATTCATGCCGCGAGGTACCCTTTCTCGAGCAGCAGCTCGAGAATCTGCACCGCGTTAGTTGCGGCGCCTTTACGCAGCTGATCGCCCACGCACCACAAGGCAAAGTTCCTTCCAGGACCTGTCCTGAGCGCAGTAATGTCATCCTGAGCGGAGTCGAAGGACGAAGGGCCTTCGGATCGCAGTCGAGCGACGTGCACGTCATCGGTCCCTTCGACGTCACGCGGTGTCACGATGCCGTCACGATAGAACACGATGCTCGGCGCGGCTTCGAACGCCGACGCAAGCTCGGCGCAGCTCGTTTCGCGCTGCGTCTCGACAAAGACCGCCTCGCTATGCGCAGTGCGCACCGGCACGCGGACGGCCGTGACGCTGAGCGCCAGCTCGGGGAGGCCGAGCATCTTCCGGCTCTCGTCGCGCACTTTGCATTCCTCACCGCTCCAGCCGTCGGCATCGAACGAACCGACCTGGGGCACGACGTTGCGCGCCAGCGGGCGTGGAAAAATCGAAGGCGCCGGCTCCGGCGCACCCGTGACGAGCGCGCGTTCGTCCGCCGCCAACTCGTCGAGGCCCGCGCGACCGGCACCGCTGGCCGCTTGATAGGTCGCAACGCGAACGTACTGCAGGCCGGCGACGTCGCGAATCGGTCGCAATGCCGTGCAGAGAAGGATCGCCGTGCAGTTCGCCACCGGAAACAGACGATGCTCCGGCCGCACCGCATCCCCGTTGACCTCGGGAACGATCAGCGGCACGCCGCGCTGCATCCGGAACGTGGCGCTGTTGTCGATGATGAAGCAGCCCCGTTCGAGCAATCCCGGCGCATATTTTTCGCTGGCATCTTCGCCGCCGGCGAAAAAAACGACGTCGAATCCGCGCAACGCTTCATCCGAGGCGGTGCGAACGTCCAACCGGTCGCCGCGAAAGCGCACGGCAGCGGCGCGGTCGCGCGAGGCAAACGGACTAAGCTCCGCGACGGGAACGTTGCGCTCCTCGAGCACCTGCACGATCGTTTCGCCGACGGCGCCCGTCGCGCCGACGACGGCGACCTTCACGCGCTCTCCCCGAGAACCGAATCTAGGCCGATTGAGAGCCCTCGCCGATGCACGACGGCTCGAACGGCGGCCAGCATGCCGGCCACAAACGACTCGCGGCTAAATGAGTCATGGCGAATCGTCAGCAGCTCTCCGGTTCCGCCCAGCAACACTTCTTGATGCGCGAGCAGTCCCGGCAATCGCACGCTGTGAATGACCGGCGCTCGCCCACCGGCACGTTCCATCGCCGCGGCGGTCGCCGCAGCGGTACCCGACGGCTTGTCCTTCTTACCCGCGTGGTGCAGCTCGACGATCTCCGCGTTGGGAAAGTAGCGCGCCGCCTGTTGCGCGAAGCGCATCATCAGCATCGCG
>JBEKMH010000039.1:0-5726 GCA_050008615.1 Candidatus Cybelea sp. | reverse complement strand
TTTCTTCCACAAAACAACACCGAAGCTCCGCCGGAATACGCGTGCGACGACGACCCTCATCGGATGGTTCCGCAGCTCGACGATCTCGTCCCCGACTCGCCAAATAAGCCCTACGACATGCGTGAGGTCATTGCGGGCGTCGTGGATTACGGAGATTTCCTGGAGATCCAGGCGCTCTACGCGCCCAACGTCATTTGCGGCTTCGGACGCATCAACGGGCGAGCCGTGGGCATCGTCGGAAATCAGCCCAACGTGCTCGCCGGCGTGCTCGACACGCGTTCGTCCGTCAAGGCCGCGCGTTTCGTGCGCTTCTGCGATGCCTTCAACATTCCGTTGATCACGTTTGTCGACGTCCCCGGCTTTCTTCCGGGCACGGATCAGGAGTACGGCGGCATCATCCTCCACGGCGCTAAGCTACTCTATGCGTTCGCCGAGGCAACGGTTCCCAAAATCACCGTGATCACGCGCAAGGCGTACGGCGGGGCCTACGACGTGATGGCGAGCAAACATATTCGTGCCGATGTCAACCTCGCATGGCCGACCGCGGAGATCGCGGTGATGGGCGCGGAGAGCGCCGTCAAGACGATCTTCCGCCGCGAGATCGCGGCAGCCGATGACAAAGAGGCAAAAATGGCGGAGCTGATCGGCGAATACAACGACCGCTTCGCGCACCCATACATTGCCGCCGCACGCGGCTACGTTGACGATGTCATTGAGGCGCGACGCACGCGGGCCGCGATCGCGGATGCGCTGGAGATGCTGCGCGACAAACGCGTTGACATGCCGCAGCGCAAACACGGCAACATTCCGCTGTAAGCGCGGCTTAGTAGACGCCGGGTATCAAACGCCAGCGAACCGTCTGCTGGTACTGCCGGTATCCGGGCAGGCTCTTCGCTAGGAACGCCTCCTCATTCTGTAACCGCCAGACGATGAGCGGCAGCAACGGCAGAACGAGGAGCAGCGCCCAATAGGAGCCGAGCGCGAGCGGCATGCCGATCACCGTAATCAGCAATCCGACGTAGAGAGGATGGCGCACCACGGAATATGGACCGGTCGAAATGACTCTCTGATCCGCCGAGACTTGGATCGTGGCTCCGGCGAAGCTGTTCTCTCGGAAGACGAGAAAGTAAACATACGACCCGGCCACGAGCAAGACGTCGCCCAGAACAACCAGCAAGGGTGCGTCGGAAGACCAATGCATGCGATGGTCACGCGCCGCAATGACGAGGATCGTCACAATCATGGAATAGGAGAGCGCCACAATCAGCTTCTGCGCCGGGTCGGTCTCGGCGAACCGCATGCGGCGCTCCAAAAGGCGGCGATCCTTCCGCCAAAAATAGGCCGAAGTCAGCAAACCGCAGGCGCTCATAATCGCGATAAAGACCCACGCCTGCCAGTAATCGAACGTCCCGGCCGGAAGAAAGATGATTAGCCAAAGCAGCGGCACGGAAACGATGGCGTTGATCAGCGCACGCCGCTTCAGCTTTGTCCCGCCTTGCTCCGCCTCCGAATGAATGGGTACGGCCGCCGTCAGTCTCACTCAGGGTCGCCGTGCTGCGGTTTGCCGCTATGCGCCTGGAAGTACTTGGCATCAAGCGTCGACGGAATGGTCTTGAATTGACGCGGCTTCCGATCGTAGTTAAATACGTCGCCGATGCTCGTCGTACGCTTGTCGGTCGTTCCGAGGCTGCCTAGATTGAAGTTATTCTCGATGTACTTCAAAATGCTGCCGAACTCGTACTGCGTGTGCGAAATGTAACCGCCCTGGCTGCCGGAGCCTGTGCGCGCGTAGGGGGAGACGATCAACATCGGAACACGGAAGCCCAAGCCGCCGTAGTCGTCTTGGAAGGCAGGTGCGGCATTATCGTAGAGACCGCCCCAATCATCCCACACCACGATGATTACCGTAGAGTCCCAATACTGACTTTGACCCATCGCGTTAACGACGCTCGCAACCCACTGCGGCCCCTCGTCGACCCCGCCTTGCAAGTGATCTCCGGGATGGTCGGAGTTCTTGTCCTCTGGAATCACCCACGAAACCGCCGGAAGCGTACCAGCGGAAATATCGCTGAAGATATTTGTCTCGGGCATCGAGACGTTCGTCCCCCATTCCGAACCGTGGCGTACCGGGTAAATGACGTCGAACGCGTTGAGCGTCGCGCCCGCACCACCCTTGCAGATCGTGCCGCAAGAGCAACTGCTCGGCGATCCGATGAAGCACGGCGTGTAGTACTTCCACGATACACCTGCGTTGTCGAGAAGATCGCGCAGCGTCTCGTAATCCCCCGAGGCATAACTCGGAAACTTGTCCGAGCACGGAAAGGGGCCTTCGTTGTCGTACTTGCCGCTGGTTGTGATGAGTTCGGTGTGAGTATATTTGCCCGCGTCGCAGCCCCACGGCATTGCGCTCGGGTTGTCGATTAGGCTTTCCGTCCCGTTGGGGTTGGAAGCAGTACCATCCACGGCCGTACCGCCGCGGATGAGGTCCTGGTGAGCGGTAAAACTGCCGCTACCTTGAGTCTGAAACATTGCATCGCCCAACACCCACTGTTCGGCGATATCCCAATACGGTTGGATCAGCGACGGCTTCGCGTATTGGTACGCGTAGGCGCCTACTTTCGGGGAGTTGCCGATCTTGCCGTCTTGGCCACAAACGCCCTTACGCTCGTCGTTGAAGCCGTCCATTTTGCCGCCGTCATAAGCGACCTTGAAGGCGGCGCTGCAATGGGTGATGTCGGTGGGCAAGTAGAGATTGCCAGCTCTGAGCTTCTGCTTCTTGTCGCCGCCGCTCGTCTTCCACAAACCGTATGTTGCGCCGTGGGCTCCTGGGAAGGTCGCGAAGAGATTATCGAAACTTCGATTCTCTTGGACCACGAGCACCACATGCTGAACCGGCGAGCTTCCGGATCGGTGGTGCGCGGCAATGGAGACCGCGTCGGGCAAGGCGAAAGGCGACGCGCCGCCACAACCACTAACGACGAAACCTCCACCTATGGCAATGGCGGCGAACGTGGCTTGCAGGGTCGGCCTACGCATCATATTTCTCCGTTCCGCGGGGGCTCTTACGATGCAGCGTTCTAGAAATGCCGCTCAGTTCCATCGCAATATCCACGCGATCGTGGAAAAGCGACCACGGTCTATGCGGCTCTGCCAGCCGGGTATCTCGTGGCGGGGGCAGGACGGGCGCTCCTGCGATGGTATGTAGCGAGACGTGAAGCTATTAGAAGGAAAGCGCGCGCTGGTAACCGGCGTGGCAAACCGGTGGTCGATTGCGACGGGAATCGCGCGAAAGCTGCACGAGCACGGGGCTTCGATCGCGCTGACGTATCAAGGCGAACGCGTGCGCGACGAAGTCGAGAAGCTCGCCGCCGAGCTGGGCAAAGGCCTGGTAATTGAATGTGACGTGAGTAACGGTGCCTCGCTCACGGCGATGCGCGACGAGCTTGCCGATAAGTTCGGCCAGATCGACGTGCTCGTTCACTGCATCGCCTTTGCCAACAAAGAGGACCTAGCCGGAAAGGTTTTTGATACTTCGCGAGCTGGATACGCCTTGGCGCTGGACGTGTCGGCCTATTCGTTGATCGCGCTGGTAAGCGAACTTCGCGACTCGTTCCAGGACGGGGCCTCTATCGTGGCACTGACCTATCTCGGCGCGTCGCAAATCGTGCCGAACTATAACCTGATGGGCATCGCCAAGGCCGCACTCGAGGCGACGGTTCGCTACATCGCATTCGACTTGGGCGATCGCAACATTCGCGTCAACGCGATCTCGGCCGGCCCCATCAAAACGGCCAGCTCCCGTCAGGTCGGAGGTTTTTCGCGCATCCTCGACGTCGTTCCGAAGGTCGCGCCGCTGCGTCGGAACGTGACGGCCGACGACGTTGGAAACGTCGCCGTCTTTCTCGCTTCGGACCTTTCCTCGGCCGTTACCGCCGACGTGCACTTCGTCGACGCCGGCTACCACGCCATGGGCATGTATCCACCGTTCGCTGACAAGCAGTGAGCGTTGTTTTCTAAGATCCTGATTGCGAATCGTGGGGAGATTACGGTTCGTATTATTCGCACGGCGCGCGAGATGGGGATTGCAACCGTCGCCGTGTATTCGGAGGCCGATCGCGCCGCCTTGCACGTTGCGCTGGCCGACGAAGCCTACGAGATTGGGCCCGCTCCAGCGTCGCAAAGTTATTTGAATGGCGACCGGCTGATCGAGTGCGCCCGCAAAGCCTGCGCCGAAGCGGTGCATCCGGGCTACGGCTTTCTCGCGGAAAACGCAGCGTTCGCGACCAGCGTGGTTGCGGCAGGTTTGACGTGGATCGGGCCGCACGCCGGCGCGATTGATGCAATGGGCGATAAACTTCGGGCGCGCCAAGCAATGCGTGGGGCGAACGTTCCTTCGGTGCCGGGAGGCCTCGAACCGATCGCGGACGTTGCCGGCGCACGCGCCGCAGCGGAGAAGTACGGATTACCGCTCGCGCTCAAAGCCGCCGCCGGCGGCGGCGGAAAAGGACTGCGCGTGGCTCGATCGATGGACGAGGTCGCATCGGCGTTTGAATCGGCTCGCCGCGAAGCGAAGGCGTATTTCAAGGACGATACGATCTATGCCGAGCATTACCTCGAGAACCCCAAGCACGTCGAACTGCAAGTGCTCGCAGACAAACACGGCAACGTCGTTCATGTCGGCGAGCGCGACTGCTCGCTGCAACGGCGCCATCAGAAGGTGTGGGAAGAGACTCCGGCTCACATCTCCGCCCGCCTTCGCGAAGCAATGCGCGAGGCCGGCGTCCGCGCGGCAAAGGCGATCGGCTACGACTCTGTCGGCACGATCGAATGTCTCGTCTCCGGTGACGCGTTCTACTTTTTGGAGATGAACACGCGCATTCAAGTAGAGCACACGATCACGGAGATGGTGAGCGGACTCGATCTCGTGCGCGAGCAGATCCGCGTCGCGGCGGGCGAGCCGCTCGGATACGGGCAGGACGAAATCTCCTTTCGTGGTTTCTCGATCGAGGGGCGCGTGAACGCGGAAGATCCGGCCGCGAACTTCCAGGCCGCACCCGGCACAATTACCGCCTATCGCGAGCCCGGCGGCCTCGGCGTTCGAGTCGACTCGGCGGCCTACGCCGGCTGGACCATCCCGCCCGACTACGATTCGCTGGTCGCCAAACTCATCGTCTGGGCGCCCACGCGCGACGACGCGCTGGCGCGAATGCGCCGCGCCCTCGACGAATACGCCATCGAAGGCGTTCCGACGACGTTGCCGCTATTGCGCGCACTCTGCGACAATCCGGAGGTCGCCGACGCCTCGTACGGCACGGCGACGCTCGAGCCGTTTGCCGCGACGTTGCAACCGGCCGCGATCGACAGGCCGCGCTTGCCGGCGCCGATGGCGCACGTCGAGGCGCGCCCTACCGCTCCGCGTCTGCGCACGATACGCAAGCGCGCGAAATCCTCCGACGGCGACGACGTGCATTCGCCGATGCACGGCCTGGTGGTCGAACTCACGGTCGGTAAAGGCGATACGGTCAGCGAAGGGCAAGTCGTGGCCATAATCGAGGCGATGAAGATGATGAACGAGGTGCGAGCGCATAAGAGCGGCGCGGTGAGCGCGGTACACGTCGCGCCGGGAGCAACGGTAGAGAGCGGCTCAGCGATTATAACGTTACGCTAGCGCGAAGCCAGGAATGCGCAGCGCTTTTCGATCGAACGTCACCGTCTGAGAGCAACCC
>JBEKMH010000038.1:0-6348 GCA_050008615.1 Candidatus Cybelea sp. | reverse complement strand
GTCGCCGCGGCGACGATAAGGTCTACGAGGGTCGAAAACGAGGCATCAGCAGAAGTAACAAAGGTCTTGAGGGTCGCCTCCAACGAGATTCTAGCCCTGGAATTTTAGCAGTCCCAGGGACAAGGCACAATCGTGAAAACCCCGAGTTACTCTACCGGCGCACCGATATGAGCAGTTGGTGACGGGACCGTAGGCCCATTCGGCGCAAGATCGAGGTCATATGACGCTCGACCGCGTGTCAGGGATTTTTGTGGCCGGGGACGTGCGCCGCGGATCAATCGGCGTGTCGCTTCGAGCGCGGGTGAGTCACAATCGGGCGTTTTCGACGGTAGAGATGGGTGAACTCGAACCTGACCCCCTTACATGCGAAGCAGGGAGAGCGATTGGACCGGCCCTTGCTGTATCGGGGTTTCTCGGCCGTTAAGCTGGCTTCTCCCCATTTTACTCCCCGCGAAGATCCGTTAAAACCTCTTGCGGCTCGTCGGTAGAACTTAGGTAGTACTTGCCCGCTCGGGCCTCCTGAGGATTAGACCGGATATGGTATAAGAATATACTGGCGTACGGACAGACCGCTGGAGTTTATCGGCTCGTCAAAGGATGATCTGTCTTCATTTCCGCTGGAAGTCAAGTTCGTGACCGGCTCGACAGATCCAGCGACGCAAGAACCATCCTGACGCCAAGCGCATAGCATTATGAGGAACACTGTGAAAAAAAAGCGATGAACGCGTGACAAGTGGTAGCGGGAATGTCTTTGCCAATATCGGCATTGCCCAATCAGAAGAAACGCTTGCGAAGGCTCGTATTGTCGAAACGATCGCACGTCTGCTCCTACGCCGGGATCTGAGCCAACGGGAGGCAGGGCGGCTAGTCGGCGTGGCTCAGCCCCAGATCTCCCGGTTAGTGCGCGGCGATACGAGGGAGTTTTCATACAAACGACTTATACGGGTGCTCACGGCTCTAGGCCAGGACGTTGATATCACGATTAGACAAGCCCGCGGTCGGAATGTAGTAGACGGGCGGATGGCAGTGTGAAGGTCCTGGTAACCGGCGCGACCGGGTATATCGGGGGGCTCCTCGTACCGCGCTTACTCGAAGCCGGCCGCTCCGTTCGGTGTCTTGCTCGAAACGCCCAGCGCCTCGCCGGCAGATTCTCCGGCGCCGAGATCATCGAGGGCGACATCTTCGACGAGCACGCCCTCCGAGACGCCTGCAAGGGCGTCGACGCTGCCTACTATTTGGTGCATTCGATGAGCGATTCGCCGCGGTTTGCCGAGCGCGACCGAGATGCGGCCGCACTTTTCGGCAGGTCTGCTCGCGAAGGCGGCGTTGGTCGCATCGTCTATCTAGGCGGATTGGGCGCGGACGACTCGACGCTTTCGCACCATCTGGCAAGTCGCCACGAAGTAGGCGCCGTCCTGCGGGCAAGCGGCGTCGAGATTATCGAGTTCCGCGCAGCCGTAATCATCGGGGCCGGAAGCATCTCTTTCGAAATGATGCGCTATCTCACCGAGCGTTTACCCGTGATGATCGCGCCGCGCTGGGTGACGACCTACTCGCAACCGATCGCCGTCAACGATGTCCTGCGCTATCTCGTTGCTGCCCTCGATGTTCCGCGTGGCGATTCGCGCATCTACGAGATCGGGGGCGCAGACGTCGTGACCTATCGTGACATGATGCTGCGGTACGCGCATCTGCGCAATCTCAAGCGTACGATTGTCATCGTGCCGTTCTTTACGCCGCGCCTTTCCTCGTACTGGGTCCACCTCGTGACCCCGGTTCCCGCGCGGCTGGCTCAACCACTCATTTTGGGACTGCACAACGAAGTGATCGTCCGCGATAGCGCTGCGAGGCGCGATTTCCCGCAAATCGAGCCGATCGACTTCGAGACCGCGGTCGCCGATGCGTTGGATCGTTACCGTACCAGCGGCCCCGAGACGACGTGGTTCGATGCGTTCGACGTTCGCAGGCTTCCGGCCACGTTCACGGGCGCGCGCGACGGCATGCTGATCGATCGCCGAGAGCGCATTGCCAACGCGACGCCGCAACAAGTCGCAGCGGTCTTCACGCAGCTGGGCGGAACGCACGGCTGGCTCTACGGCAACGCGCTATGGGAGCTGCGCGGCCTCTTGGACCGCGCGATCGGAGGCATTGGTTTGCGGCGGGGCCGGCGAAGCCCAACCAACCTGCGCGTTGGCGATGCCGTCGACTTTTGGCGCGTCGACGCTTTGGAACCCGACCACGTTCTGAGGCTGCGGGCCGAGATGAAGCTCCCGGGCGAAGCGTGGCTGGAGTTCGACGCGGACCAGCTGAGCGACGGGCGGACGCGTCTCACGCAGACGGCGTTTTTCGAGCCCCGCGGCTTGCTCGGATTTTTGTACTGGTATCTCGTCTTTCCGCTCCACGGCCTCATCTTTAGCAAGATGGCCTCGCGGATCGCCGCTCTCGCCGAACAGATTCCCAGCTGACCAAATTGTCGCCCTTGCGAAAGCGACTCGCTCGTAAACCACCCTTCTGCTGATATGCCGTGTCTTTCCATGAGGCCGTTCGCAGCGCCCAACCGGTAGCGCGAAGAGGTCCGCGTCTTGGAGGGACCCCAAGGCGATGAAGCTATTTGAATTCCTTACAGCATCAGGCGTAAACCAAACCGACGACGTTCGGTGCGTCCCCGAGAGGAGAGACGGCAAGTATGCCACGGCTTCGGCGCTGCCGGAGTTGTGTCCTAAATCGTCGGAATACCGACATTGCGGACACGGCGGTCCAGGCGAGCGCCCCGCTCGTGGCGATCGAAACGATCGTTCCGACCGCCGTCTGGAAGACGTTCCCCCCGAGCGAACAGGCCCGGTGGCACTATCATCGCATCGAAATCCCGAAGGTCAGCGCGACTATGCCTGACGTAAGCGCAGCCGAGGCAAAGAAAGTGGTCGCATCGTTGATGGAAACCTACGGAAAAGTCTACATATTCTGGAATCCGGCAGTCTCAAAGTACCCGGTCGGCCAACCGGCGGTCTACCGACTACCCTGAGCACTAACCACCGGCGAGTTTAACTTTGCGCCCCTGCGCCGCGAACCACGTCACGATTCGATCGCGATGGTCGCCTTGAATTTCCACGGTGCCGTTCTTTGCGGTGCCGCCGGTGCCCAAGTGGCGTTTGAGGGCCTTCGCGATCTCATCGATCTCGCGTGGCTCCAATCCGGTCACGACGCTCATCGTTCCGGCGCGCCGTCTTTCGCGTAAGACGCGCAGGACGCCGTCGTCGGGAACGCGTCGAGTCACTGCCTCACGGGTTCCAATAGGTTACGCTGAAACTGCTCCCGTCAAAAGACAGAAACGACGGCACGGCTTCATCTGCATCCTTGTGACCCAAAATGGCCACCTGCACACGCTTGCCGAAGGCCGCGATCGGTCCCGAAGTCGTGGCGTCGGTCGCAGCGTTAGTGTCGGTTGCTCGGGTGAAGTCCTTGCCAAAACCCACGGCGTCGAAGTCGGGGAGTCCGGAATAACCGTTCGATTCGGCAATCCATTCGGCAGACGCCCGCTCCGCTCGCGGCACCGCCGCGCTGGTCCTGAAGTACTTTCCAGTCGTCAAGTCCACGATGGTCACGACGAACCTCGAACCGTTGTAATGCACCTCTGCTTCCATGTCTTCACCGGGCGTTACCCGCATGTTTTCGATCGTTACTCCCTTTTTCGGCGCAAACTCATACCATGCATAAGTCATAAGTTCGACCCCATTACATTGCGATTCCGTCCCAGTCTGCTCCACCGTGTTGTTGTCCCATCCATCGATGCCCACCCAAAATGAGGCGGCTCCGTTAGGGTTCACCCTGCAGTTCACGCTGGGGACCGTCCACGAGCCCCGCGCTTCCGTGAACGCGTTGCCAACCACAGCATAACCAGCCCAGTTGTCGCTTTCGTAAATCCCGAGGTCACTTCTTCCCCATTGGCTGGGCGCCGGCCCAATCAATCTCATCGGCGCGTGCGCAAGCGGCGACCGTGCGACCTGCGATGGGAAAGCCGATGCGCTCGATACCTGCGCCCGAGCGGAAGTGGCGGCCAGGGTTAATAGAATTGCGAATCCTGCCGATCGTTGGGCGTTCATGAGCTGGACTCCTTAGCTTAAAGTCTGAGTCAGCCACGCTCACAGTTGCAGTAAGGGCGTCGCTGCGGAACAAATGGTGCGTTGCGGGCTGACGATCACGTCACAGGTAAGCACGAGCTTGCTGTCAATCGTGGCCGCCTGGCTCTCTGCAAGCGCGTTCGCTGCGTCGGCTAGAGGACGTTCACTCGAAATCAAGACACGCAAAGGCCCTTGTTCGAGCAGTTCCACGAGATTCCGTAGCCGATCGCGCGCCATTTTGCACGGCGAAACCGCCGTCACCGCCGGTCGCACCCAGCACCAGCAAGGTCGTGCCCTTTGCAACCCCCAGCGCGTCCATCGCGGCAAGCGCCGCGGAGTCATTCGCGGCCCTTCCGCGAGCCGGCGACCGCGCCCTTGATGGTCGAGACCGCAATGCTACGGGCGCTACTCCGCATCCGGAACCCGCAGATCGCGGGGCTGATTGAGAAAGTACGCCTCATCGTGCGGAGCCTTGATCGGCACGAACGTTCGCGGCGGCTGATTGAAATCGAAGCAGTCGGTATCGAGCGAGTTCGCGCGCGTGTCGCTGGCAGCGAGTCTCGGAAGCCCGAAGCGATCCTCGACAAACTTCAGTATGCTGCCGTGCTCGTAGTGCACGTGTGAGACGTAATCCTTCTTCGCGTATGGCGAGATGACGACCAGCGGGATACGTAACCCGAGCCCATCGTAATCCACCATCTCCGGCGGGGCGGGATCGTACCATCCGCCGTAGTCGTCCCACATGATGAAGATCGCCGTCGAGTCCCAGTACTGCGAGCGCCCAACCGCGTTGACGAGCGACGTTACCCAGGATGGCCCGGTGTCCGAGCCGCAGCCGGCATGGTCCGAGTTTGCGCATGATGGCGTGATCCAGCTCACGGCGCGTAGCCTCCCTTTCTTCACGTCGTCGAAAAACTGGAGGTTCGGCAAAACGTCGTTGCTCCAATCGGGGCCATAGAAGATGTGCCCGATCGCCTGATAGGCGCTCCAAATGCTGAGGTAACCCGAGTCGTACGACGCGGCATAGAAGGCCCAAGGAAGCCGGGCTTTGTCGAGTTCGTCGCCGAGCGTCGTGTTGTCGAAGCACGTGCGAAGGTAGCCGCCGTAGAGCGTGCGCTGTTGCGTGACAGTTCCGATCACGTCTTTCTTGCCGCCTTCGCAGCCCCAGGCGTTGTCAGGATAGTTCACCGCCGAACTCGCCTGCCCCGCGATGATGTACTGATGCGAGATGAAGCTGCTCGCATCGAAGTTCGAGGCGAACATGCGATCGGCGAGCACATACTGATGTGCCATGTCGAAGTAGGGCTTGGTCTCATAGTGCGGCACGTAGGCGTACTGCGGATGCTTAATCGGACACGGCGGATAGTTCTTGTGACCGCACCCGACGTATTCGCGCGTGAAGCCATTCATGCGGCAATCGGTGCCCGGAAACGAGCCCGTGCCGTTGCAGGCGGCAAAGAACGAGTACGAGCTGTGATCGAGATCCCACGTGGTTTGGAGTCCGATCGGCTGCAGGGCGATCTGTCGCCCTTTACGATCGCGCCCATAGCTTACCGTGTATGCCCCCGGAAACCCGTAGAAGAGATCGTTGAAACTGCGGTTCTCCTGCACGATGATCACGACGTGCTTGATCTTATCGATCTGACTTTGCGATGGAGGCAGCGACGAGGGTCCGCCGCCGCAGCGCGCCAGCGTTGCACCGAGGAGCGCTGCGTTGAGTAACGCGATAGTCTTCATGCGGAGTTCTCTTAGAGGATTCACTGTCGGACTGGAGCCGGCGCGCCGCAACCAATTCCGGCGACTTGGAGCTCATGATTCATTTCGCCGCGCTAAAAATTCAGCAGGGCTGCGGCCTTTCCTGCGTAGGGATTTGCGCGTGGGCGACCTCGCGCGCATGACGCACTACGTCGAGCATGGTGCGGTACATGGCGATCCGGTCGGCCGCGCGCGAACCCAGTTGTCGTACGATTGTCTGAGAATGCGGCGGATTGCTTCGGAAAGCCGCGCACTTCCGAGGCGCGAAAAATTCCTAGCGGACTGACGTTTTCCGTTGGCTGAGATGGGGGATTCAATACGCCCACAGAAAGGAGCGAAAGAATCAGGCGTTATCGTTGGTGGAGATGTGGGGACTCGAACCCCAGACCCCTTACATGCGAAGCAAGTGCTCTACCAGCTGAGCTACATCCCCACGGGTCCCTGAAGGCGACGTGGAGGATTGTACGCGCCGGAG
>JBEKMH010000037.1:0-7674 GCA_050008615.1 Candidatus Cybelea sp. | reverse complement strand
TGTCGTCGCGGACCTCACACAAACCTTCCGAGATGCGCTAGCCAATGGTAGCGTTGAGCCTCGCAAGCGATCGGCCAGTGCTGTTGTGCGCGGTGCGCGACCTAAACCCGAAGTCTCATCGCTCTCGCATACGCCTCGCAGAACCTCGCAGGCGCGGCCGTACGCGTCAAAGCTATGGGCCCCGCCGCACGTGGAGGGCCTCGCGAAGAATCCGGCGCCGTGCGCGATGTGCGGAGGCCCGGTTCTCAAGCGGAGGCGCCGCCACTGCGAGGCGTGCATGCCCAAGGCGCGGCGCGAGCACGGCCTACGTGCGATCGAGGCCGCTCGCAAAGCTCTTGCAGCTCAAACGGCCGCTGGCAATGATCCGCGCCGCGATCGGGAGATAAATCAAAAGCGAGGTGAAGCGATCGCCGAAGGTCATCGCCGCAATCGGGAGTGGGTTTACGAACATAACGGGGGAACTCGCGATGACGCGTGGTTCTTGCGCGAGGTCGTCCCCAAACTCAACCAGCTTACTCTGAATACCATTGCGAAGGCCACGGGACTGTCGCTGGCCGCCTGCTCGCGCGTTCGTGCAGGCAAGCGGGCGCCGCATCCACGGCACCGGAATGCCTTCCTCCGACTGATTGGAGAATAACCACTCGACATCAGCTCCTATTTGGGGACGAGCCGTGTCTTGGCTCGTATCGCCGCCCAGGGACATTGCGCCGGGCCACGCCTTCGACCCAGCTTGATGGCAGGAACGATATAGGCACACCGTCAAAGTCCCTGGGCCCACAATCGGACAAGCTCCCGGAGGGGCTTTGCGAGATGATTAAGAGGATCGCGTTCCTGCTGGCAGCATTGGCTGTCGCATTAGGATGCCTCGACGCCCAAGCACAAAAGGTAGGCAGGCAACCAATATTGGTTGCGCAGGCGCCCACGGCGACGCCTACATACATTTTTTGGTATCCCTCGTCGCCATCCCCGTGGCCGTCACCGATCCCATCCGCAAATGCGGCCATCAACGGAGCTTTTGGGGCCGGAAACGTCTATAACACTGGGAGCGGCGGATTTGGATCGACCTCGGGAATAGACATCCTTGATACTGACTCTTGCAACTTCCTCTGTTTCGGAGCGCGTGGAGTAGCCTCGCATCACGTTCTAGCGTACGGGAACGATTACCAATCCGGGGTATCATTCACGACGCAAGGCGCGCCGGATGATTGCACCACTTGTCCCGGAGACGTCCCCAATCAGATTTTCAGTATTACGCTTCAGTCGTCCCCGTTTGTGAATAACGGATACATAGTAGGAGTTGACGGCAAGGGCAACCTAGGTGTTTACAACAACATCATCGCGGGTGCGGCCCTCATTGCAGGCGCTGGCGATAGCACCCCTTATCCGTCTCCTAGCGCTGGGTCCCTCGTTTCGTATACCGGTACAAATGGTAGCGGCGGCGGCGAGGGCGACGTTCTCCTTGGCAGCTCCGGAGACTACGCGAAGTGCGACTACGGCGAAACAGCGAATAAGGTCCTTGTCTGTAACCAGCAGCTTGCGGTCACCAAGGGAGTGCAGCCAAACAGTACATCCGGTGGTTACGCCGCGGAGACATTTCCTCTTGGAGTGGCTGAGCAACATCCCCAAATATTGAGCGGAACGTGCTCTGCAACTGGCGGGGTATCGGTAGCCTGCACGTTCCCCAATAGCTTCGAGTTTGCCGATACGGCGTATAACTGCACTATCACCGCACAGGGCACATCACCAACATCAGTTAGCTACGCGAAAACGTCAAGAACACAGATCACGATTTACTTCGGGGCAACCGCGACCTTTTCGTACGTGTGCATAGAATGATGAGGTTAAGAGGTGTGAACTGCTGCCTTGCCGCAAGGACGCGCACTTCGTTGCAGATATGCCTTGATAAAACGTCCATCGGGGGTTGGAAGACAGTGACCGAATTTACATCTAAATTTGAGGACCTCGCAACTCTCACAAAGCGCGGATTGGTACTCACGCTCTCTTTCATACTCCTCGCGGGCTGCGGCGGAACACAGCCGACCGGAGAGGGCGCCCTCCATGCCATCCCACAAGCCGCCAGGGCAGCGCACGCCGATCGTGCCAAGCCGTGGATGCTGCCGGGGGCTAAAAGTGAGGACCTTCTCTACATCGCCACGGGCGACAACGTCTACGTTCTTTCGTACCCGGGGGGCAAGCTTACCGGAAGCTTAAATGTCGCCGGTTACGAACTTTGCGCCGACGAGAAGGGCGACGTTTTCGTTCCGCAGACCGCTGACTCAACGATTTTCGTGTATGCACACGGCGGCGACAGCCCCATCCGAACATTGAGTGATGGGGATCAACCTCTCGGGTGCGCCGTTGACCCAATCACCGGGAACCTCGCCGTTACAAACGAGGGCTCCGGTGCGGGCGAAGTGGCTATTTATCGACACGCGCGAGGGACGGCGCAATGGTATCAAGATGAGGCCATCGGGCAATATGGTCTCTGCGGCTATGACGATCAAGGGAACCTATTCCTCGACGGGACCGGCACGAGCAATGTTTTTGCGGAGCTACCTAGGGGGAGCGACACTTTCAAAAACTTCACCCTGGGCGCAAGGTTCGTGGCATACGGTAGCGTGCAGTGGGATGGCACTTTCATCACGCTTTCAAACCCCAGCGCGCACGCAATTTATCGCCTTAAAATACTCAAAACAACGTTTAAGGTCACGGGGACGACGCACTTGCATCAGTGGCGAAACGGTTACAGCGGCAACTGGCCCTACATTGAAACCTGGCTTCAAAACGGCACGTTTCTTGCTCAATCGAGCTCAGCTGCCGACGTTGGTCTGTGGCCGTACCCTGCGGGCGGGAATCCAAGTAAAGTCATCGGCGGCTTCAAATCCGGTAGCGCCACCGTCTACGGCGTAACGATTAGCCTCGCGAGGTAGGCGCCCGGCCGCCCCCGCGTCTAGCCTTCGCGAATTGTGAGGCCACGCTCTATTTTGCTCTTATTGCGGGGCCCGATTCAGCGCGTGTGTCTTTCGATGACCATGCAATTCGCAAGGCAACTGCAAAGAACGCTTATCCCATAAATGAGTTGCCTTTGACGATCGCGCGTTTGGAAAATGCGATCCACGCGCGTCGAGCGGTGAGAGGGGGCGCCGTTTCGACCCCCTTCCTCTATGCCCGTACGGCTGCGTAGTGGGCATAGAGGAACGAGCCGAAACGCCGCACCCCTGGCCCACCTCGCCGATCGCCGGCCATCGCCAAAAAAGCCTGTAATATAAGGACTTTTCGCGTCGCGCGTCGCGACTCGCTCATCGCGCGCGTTTTGCATTCGCGTTTGCAAAAACGCGGCAACGTCGAAAAAGCTATATGGCATATTGCCTTTTCACATCGACTCGCGATGCAGCCCCGAGTGTGATGCATTGGAGCCGCAAAGCAACACGGCCTCGCGATCGCGAAGTTACTCAGCCGTCAGCCAACGCAACGATTAGCGCGCGCTCGTGACAGCTCAGTGAAAGCGGTACAGCAGGTTCAGCTGGCCGCTTGTCGTGATGCTGTACACGGTTCCGCAACCGGTGGAGTGATATCCCTGGTGCCCGCAATGTATCGGGTGCCCGCCGCCAAGCCACGTCGTGCCGTAGAGCAGGCCATTCACAGCAACCAGGCCCGCCAAGGGCGTAGAGCCGTCGTCAACGCCGTTACAGAAGGCGTGCAGTACCTTTTCGACGCCGGCTGTCGTGACGGAGAACACAGTCCCTTGGTCGCACCCGCCGCCCGAATAGGTTGTGCCGTAGAGCGTGCCCTTTAGGTCGATGAGATCAGCTTCGGGGCCCGCTGCATCAGACGACCCGCCTTTCGGAGCGAAGCGGTAGAGGATCTTCTCCACGCCGTCCGTCGTGATGACGAAGAAGGTTCCCGAGCTAAGATAGGAGCCACCCTCTTTCGTCGTGCCGTAGAGCGCGCCGTTCACCGGGATGAGCCGGGCCTGCGGATACTTCCCGTCGTAACCTTTCCCAAACCTGTGCAGCACCTTTTCAGTGCCGCTCGTCGTAATGCTGAAGACCGTGCCGCAACCAATTCCTTCGTCCCCGATGCATCTGCTCTGAACACCTCCAAAGAACGTCGTACCGTAGAGCGTGCTGTCGATATGGACGAGGCCCGCCCAGGGATGCTGCCCGTCGTCGCTGTTCCCAAAACTGTGCAGCACCTTCTCGGTGCCGCTCGTCGTAATGCTGAAGATCGTTCCGCAACCAGGAGGGGCGCCAAAGTGCGGACACGTTTGTGAACTGTAAAACGCGCCTCCGCTCCAAGTCGTGCCGTAAAGTTTTCCTCCTAGCTCGACCAAGGAGCCGGCGATGGGATCCGTGCCGTCGCCTTTCCCGCCGAAGCTGTGCAGTACGTTCTCGACGCCGTCCATGGTGATCGAGAAGACGGTTCCGCCGCCAGAGGCGCCACCCGCACTGGTCGTGCCGTACAGCGTACCGCCGACGTTGACCAAGCCCCCCTCGGGATACTGCCCGTCCTGGGAATTCCCAAAGCTGTGCAGCACCTTCACTACGCCGCTCGTCGAAATACTGAAAACCGTTCCGCAACCGCCGCGGCACATCTTATGGCTGTGAAACGTGCCCCCATTTTTTGTCGTGCCATAGAGCGTGCCGCCCACTTCGATCAGGGGCGCTCGCGGATACTTCCCGCCATCGGCGTTGCGCCTCGCGAGGCTGCGCAGATTACCGGCAGCGCCGAACGGGGCGTGCATCGATACGGAGGTCGAGGTTTGCGGCATCGCGCCCGGCGCGCCGATCGGCGGCTGCGATCCGCCGCAGCCTGCCAGCAATGAAGCAGCAAACCCTACACGTAAGGCGTTATTGACAAGACCAAAATTCTTCATTCTCCGCGCTCCTCGGTTCCAGTAACGGACCGCCGACCAACAATGTTCGGAGCGCCGCCCGCTGTTCCATCGTAGCAAGCTAGCTCCGACGGTTGGCCGCGCGCAGTCGCCTCAGCGCGGCTTCGAGCTTGTCGATCGTTGGCTCGTGAAGGGTGCCTCCTTGATTAACAAACCTTTGGAGCGTCCGACGGTCGATTTTGGCTTCCCGCGCGATCGCCGCTAAACTTTCGCGCGCCTCCGTTATTTGGACGCGCAGCGCATCGAGCCGCTCGCCTTGGTTGTGGTATTCCAAGACCTCTGTCGCACCAAGCATTTCCGCGGTCAGCCCTTCGTCCGTATCGGTCGGGTCAACGATGACCTCTTTGCCGATCGGCGTTAGATGCTCCACGCGCACCGGACGCGGGATGAGTAGCCCGCGCGTTTGGCGCGTCGGAACGGTTCCACCCGCCGCGAGGCGCTTGCGCTCCGCTCCCTGCAACGTCGAGCGGACGAGACTCGCATACGTCTTAAGCCGCGGCCGAACCTCGAAGTCCCACGGCGTTTCGCAACGTAAGCAGCGCCAATCTTGCTCGCGCCACCGTGCGAGGTCGGAGAACAGCGGGCACGCAGGGCGCGGCTCCTCGCAGCATCGCTCTAACCCTTCGACCTCCTCGATCGCGAGGTCGATCGCGCTGCGATTGACGACGCCAACCGCGAGGAAGTCGAACGGGCGGAGCCGCTCGTTCTCGCGATAGGGCTCGAAGACGTTCCACGTCGTCAGCGTAAGCTGCGAGATTGCCGCGTACTGCTCCCAAGCGAACGGTTCCGCGGGCCGGCCGAGCGCCGCGCGAATCTCGCGCTTCCAGGCGTCAATGATCCAGCCGTGAGGGTCACCCGAAATGGGTGAACGATACTGCCCAAGGACGTGCGAGGAATACTTGCGGATGACCGGCTCGCCTCGTTCGTCGAGCGTGAAGAGGGCGTAGAGCTTTTCAGAGACCGCGCAGCAGTAGGGCTGACATCGCTCCTCGCGGCGGTCGTCGGCGAAGTTTTCGTCTTCCAGCTTGAGAATTGTGCCGGGCACCGCCTCGCGATCGTACGGGTTGAGTGCGGTAAACCGTTCGCGTATGGCGTCTACTTGGGCCCACGAAAGCGCATGCACGGCGCGCGTTCCGTTTGCAAGCCGATACGCTCCGCCCTCGCACGGCACGAAGCCGCCGTCTTTCGTCGCGACGATTGCGGCACCGTCCGTATCGCAATAGGCAACCTCGCCGCCGGCCTGCTCGACATAGTGCTGCGCGAGTGCGAGCATGAGACGCGCGCCGGCCGTCACGAGCGAGGCGGTTGGAAAGAAGTTGAAACGTCCCGGACGCTCTGGGCGATCGACCTCACTTTCGAACGTCGTCTCGGCATAGACGGTGACGCGGCGCGGTTTGCGCCCAGCTTCGCCCGTGTCTACGTCGATCGGATTGGTCTCGGCGAATACGCCGTAGGCGCCGGAGTTCGCGATGACCTTGTACCCCGTCGATCGGCGCTCGTCGTCGAGCGCGTCATTGCTCTTGCGCCGGCGCAGCTCGACGAACCGCGCGAAGAGGTCCTCGCGCTCGGGGTCGAAAGCGTCAGCGCCGCGCAAGGCGAGCCGTTGCAGCGTTTCTTGCGTCCCATGCGGTCGCAATCGCCAAGCCCGAACTATGCGAGGCTCGCCCCCGCCGATCGCGGCCGCCGCGAGGTCCGGCCCGGCACACCAGAGCGGCCGCTGCGACTCCACCGGCCCGATCGTGACGACGGCATTCGCGGCCCGCTGCTCGTCATCGGGCGGCATTTCATCGCGCACGTCGCGGCGGGCGTCGGCGATCGTGGGGCGCCGGTGCGTCGCAAAGAAGTCCAGCACGTCGCTCGTCGTGAGGTCGGGCGCGCCGATTGCGTCGCGAATGCTTTGCGTTATCTCGTCGATATTGCCGAAGGCTTGACCCTGCGCCGGGCGCTTGGGATTGCGCCGCAACAGCCCGCGCGGTATGTCGTCGAACTCCCCCGCGGCCTTCCAGCGCTTGCGCCTTGCGTCAAAGAGCATATCCGGCACGACCTTCCCGCCGCACTCGTCCAAGGCGCTCCAAAACGGCGCTTGCGCTGCGAAGGTTTCTTCGTAGCGATCGGCGGCCTCGCTTGCGATTCGCTCGCGTCGCGACAGGCCGAGCCGCGGGATAACTGCGCGCGCCGGAAGGTTGGCGCCGTTCGGCTCGACGAGCGCGAAGAAGTCGAGCACGCTCCACGCTGCAGGGTCGAAGAGACTGTCAGGGTTCGTTCGCAGCCGTCCAAGTAGCGCCGCAATCTCCGCTGGAGCAATCTCTTCGACTTCGAGCGTTGCGGGGATAACGTGCTTGAACCAGAGGCCGAGCAATGCAAAGACGGTCGGATACATCGAGAGAAAGTCGAGGTAGACGCACGGAAGCGGCGTCTTGACGATGCGTGCCTCGACGCGCCCGCCATAGTACGCCTGCGCCGCGTAGCCAAGGGACTCCTTAGGGAAATCCGACTCAATCTCCAACCGCGGGCGAACGCCGAGCGCATCGAGGTAGGCCTTCGCGATCGAAGCGCCGGACTGTGCGCGCGAGAGGTGCAGCTCGGTTGGATGCCGGCGGTGCTCGGCGTCGATCGCCCACAGGAGTTCGGACGTCTTGGCGGCGTCGTAGAGGCAGCCGGCGAGGTTCTCGGGCGTAATCTCGCCGCTATGGGCGCCGGGCCGCTGCTCGAACGGTACGCCGAACGCGTGACAGGCGCTTTCGAGTGAATGGTTGCGATCGGTATAAGCGAACGCCGCG
>JBEKMH010000036.1:0-9494 GCA_050008615.1 Candidatus Cybelea sp. | reverse complement strand
ACGAAGGAAGAGCCTCCGCCCCCGCCTCCGCCCGACGCCACGCCTTGCCCGTAACAGGGCGCGGGACTGCAGCCGCTTGCCCCACTGCCGCCGCCACCGCCACCGTAGTAACCGCCACCACCGCCGCCGCCGGCACCACCAGCGAGCAAGGAACCGTAATAGTTACTTGCGCCTGTTCCGCCGATGGCGAGCGTTCCTTTTGCCCCTTTCACACCTGGTACCACAACGTTTTCGTTGTTCGTGGTCCCGCCTTTGCCGCCGATTCCGCCTTTAGTCTGTTTGCCGCCGCCACCGCCACCGCCGCCGCCGACAGTGGCGTTGTGGCTGGCGATGAAACAACCTTTCCCGTGATGCCCGTGTATCCCGGTAAGACCGCCGCCACCGCCGCCAGTAGCACCGTGATGTTGACCTTTTCCGCCGGTTCCACCCGCGCCGCCCGCGAAGAGCACGCGATCTTTTACTGAGTTGCCGCCTTCGCGCACGTCCGATGCTCCGGCGCCGCCTTCTCCCACCAGCGGACACGTCGGGTAGACGTTGCAATAGCCACCGATGCCACCGCCGTTATAACCGCCCTGCATACCGTTGGGTGCACCGCCTACGAAGATGGCCAACGACTCTCCCGGTTGCACGGCGATCGTGGCTGAGGCCAAGCCGCCACGAGCCGACGTTGTCCCCGCACCCATAGCCTTCACCCTTATTCGTGTGACCCCGGGCGGCACGGTGAACGTTTGCTTCTTGCCGGTGTAGCGCGGCGGTACGAGTAGCTGGGGTTAAGCCCGTTGCGCCCCGAACGTTCTCCTTTGTCGATTCATTACCGACGGGGGAGCGCGAAGCATGAAAAGCTTTACTCTTAGCGGTTATGCCCTAAACGGAGGCATGGCTGTCGCATTGCTCGCAGGGTGCGGTGAATCGCAGACGCCGATCGGTGCGCCGGGCGCGATGCCGCAGGGCCCTGCGCCGGCTCGCACCGTCGTGCATCGTACGACGACGTCGTCCTACTTGGTGCTGCACAAGTTTGATCGACCCAGGCGAGCAGCGCACCCGCTGGCGGCTTTGATCGACGTGGATGGTATGCTATATGGCACTACTCCTCATGGTGGCCGCAGTCTGGATTGCGGCAAAGGCTTTAATGGCTGCGGAACCGTTTACCAAATAAACGAAGCCTCCGGTGCAATAAAAGTGCTATTCACCTTCAGTGGTGGCGATGGAGCGGCTCCCTATGCGGGTTTGGTCGACGTGAAGGGCACCCTGTACGGCACGACCAGTGAGGGCGGCGAATATGGCTGCGGGGCCGTTTATAACATTAGCACGACGGGGACGTACACGCCGGTTCACAGTTTTGGCTGTGGCCCCTCCGACGGCAAGTACCCGGCCGCGGACTTGATCGACGTGAATGGCACGCTGTACGGCACGACGGTGGAGGGCGGCGAGTGTCAGTTGTCATCAGATGAAGGCTGCGGAACCGTTTACAGCATTAGCAGGAGCGGCTCGGAGAAGGTCCTCTACAACTTCGGCAGTGGCACGACCAGCGCGAGCTCCGGCTTGTACCCGTCGGCGGGCTTGATCGACGTGAACGGCATCCTGTACGGCACGACAGCTGCAGGCGGCCGCAGTGCGGGATGCGGTAAAGACGCTGGTGGCTGCGGGACCGTGTACAGTTTGAGCACCATGGGCAAGGAGAAGGTGCTGCACAGTTTCACCGGCGCCTCGGACGGCGCATACCCGTTGGCCGGCCTGGTCGACGCGAACGGCATCCTGTACGGCACGACTAGAGGAGGCGGCCACAATTCGAAATGCAAAAACGAGGGTGGCTGCGGGACCGTGTACAGTTTGAGCACCACGGGCAAGGAGAAGGTGCTGCACAGCTTCACCGGCGCGTCGGACGGCGCATACCCGTTAGCCGGCCTGGTCGACGTGAACGGCATCCTGTACGGCACCACATCTTACGGCGGCGCCGCCGAAGACGGAACGATCTTCAGCATAAGCACGGCTGGTGTGAAGACGGTCCTTCACAGTTTTGCCGGCGGCTCCGACGGAGCGTCCCCCGAAGCGGGATTGCTCGACCTTGCGGGTGCTCTTTATGGGACGACGATCAACGGGGGCGGTTCGAAATGCCATGCGCGCGGCTGCGGAACCGTTTTCGAGATAACGCCGTGAGCCGATTCGTCTTGGGCATATTCGCGGTTGCCGCATTCCTTGCGGGCTGCGGCGGGTCGCAGGTGCCGATCGGCACGCCGGGCGCCATGCCACAAGCTCCCGGAGTCGCACGGCATAGCGCCATCGCGCATCACAAGGGAACCACCTCGCCGTCGTATCAGATCGTGTATCGCTTTGCCGGTGGCGCAGACGGTCAAAATCCTCAGGCGAGCTTGATAGACGTCAACGGCACGCTCTACGGCACAACTGCAGCTGGGGGCGCGTACTGCGAGAACACCGACAGTAACGGCCACGGCTGCGGCACCGTCTTCAGCGTCACGACGACCGGCATTGAGGACGTGCTGCACAGTTTTGGAAACGGCTCCGACGGCATAGCGCCAACGTCCAGTTTGATCGACGTCAAGGGCACGCTCTTCGCCACAACTGCGTTTGGTGGCGGGGACTGCGCAGCAAACGGAGCTACCGGTTGTGGAACCGTCTTCAGTATAACTACGACCGGCACGGAGCAAGTGCTGCACCGTTTTGCTGGCTCTGATGGTGCGGTGCCTTATGCGAGCTTGATCGACGTCAACGGCGCGCTCTACGGCACCACAGCGTACGGCGGCGACGTCACCTATCGAAGCGGTCTCGGTACGGTCTTTAGAATCAGCACAACTGGCAAGGAACAGGTGATTCACAACTTCGGAATCTCGGACGGATGGCATCCCGAAGCGTCCTTGATCGACGAGAATAGAATGCTCTATGGAACCACCAATCAGGGCGGCACGTATGGTGTCGGTACGGTCTTTAACGTCAGTGCGAAAGGGGTGGAGCAGGTGTTGCACAGCTTCCGCCGCCGCAGCCCGCACGGAGGGAGGCCGTTGACAGCGTTGGTCGATGTGGCCGGTGAGCTCTATGGCACAACAGAATTCGGCGGCACGTTTGACGATGGAGTCGTCTTCAAGATCGGCACTGACGGAAAAACGACGCGCCTGCACAGCTTTGGCGGCGGCTCGGATGGTGTGAACCCCACGGCAGGATTGATCGATGTAAATGGCACCCTCTACGGAACGACTTATTTGGGTGGCGCGCACGGTGACGGAACGGTGTTCAGCATTACTTCCGAAGGAACGGAGCAGGTGCTATACAGCTTCGCTGGCTACCCATCGGATGGCGAGTACCCGTGGGGCGGCTTGGTCAACGTGAGCGGTACACTCTACGGCACTACAAGTTCGGGCGGCACTTTTAGCACGTACGACTCCTACGGAACGGTTTTCGCATTGAAACCCTACACGGCCCAACGTTGAACTGAAGGGCTCTTCGTCTGATGCGCTGTCGTACGCTGATGCATCGCGCCGATATTGTGAGCTGGACGAGCAGGCGATGCGGTTGCTCGCGCATGCCAGCGCGAAGCGGCAGTTCTCCGCGCGAGCCCTCGACCGAATTGCCCGCGTGGCCCGTACGAATCGCAGACCTTGCGGGCAACGACGCGATTACGCCCGAGCACGTCGCCGAAGCGATTGGGTACCGCAGTTTAGAAAGGCTCGGCTCCGCCGCGTAACTCCGTCGAGCATCCGTAAGCAGATTACGAGGGAACCAACCGAGCAAAACGAATAGTGCGACCGATTACCTAGAGCTTCGCGGAGAGGTGCAACAATGCAGGTTGCTCGAAAAATTCGTCGCGGACCGTTCTTCGGAGTGATCGCCGTGGTTATCTCCGCCTGCAGCCAAGGCGTCCCCCTTGCTCCAGCCTACGGCGCGTCCTCTCTGCTCGCTAAGAGTCAGGCGTTGCTCTATGTGTCGTCGTATTACGGCTATCTGAAGATATACACATTCCCGCAAGGGAAAGCTGCAGGATCGATTCCCATTTCAGGCGTGCCTGAAGAGCTTTGTTCGGACAAGGCCGGTGACATTTTCGTTCCCGAGAGCTACGGGCAGATCGTCGTCGAGTACGCACATGGCGGAACTGAACCGATCGCCACGTTTCCCGATCATCACACGCCCTACGGCTGCGCCGTTGACCCAACAACGGGAAATTTGGCGGTGACGAATTCGAACAAAGACATCGTCGTCTTTACCCGGACGTTGGCGCCACCGGCACTATACTCGAACTCGGCACTGGAAAGTTACTATTCTACCTCGTATGACGACCAAAGCAACCTCTTCGCCATCGCTGAGCCGTTCAGCGGTGGGTCTGGGCTTTATGAGGTGAAAAAGGGAAGCTCCACAATTCATCAAGTAAGCGTACCGTTCACAATCTGTTGTCCAAATCCGATTCGATGGGACGGAACCTACCTTGCCGTTGCCGGTTCCCACCAATCGAATAACGCCATAATTTATCGTCTCAAAATTAGCGACTATAAGGCTACCGTGGAGGGGAAGCTTACGTTGGACGGTGGAGCATCCTACGTTAGCCAGATATGGATCGACGGAAAGAACCTAATAACAACTGCCGACTATAGCGAAGACATCGGCTTTTGGAAATACCCGGCCGGAGGCGCCGCCTGGAAGACTCTTACAAATGCCGGTCCCGATATAAATGGCATTACGGTAAGTAATCCCTCAAAGTAACGAGGAGACTCTCCGGAATATCGAACTGTGGAATCGCGTCGCCGTCGAGAAACGCGGAGAGCTCGCCGGGTGACTTATACAACGACAGGCTACCCGGCCGTGTCATCGTTTCATTGCGTCTACGGCAGCGTTACCGCATCTAGCACCAGCGCAACGCTGACCTTAACAAACTCCGCCGTCTTTGGTACGGCACCGGTCGAGGTTTCTGGCGTTGATCTTACAGCGGGAACGGTCATGCCAACCACAGCCTTTAACTCTGTGGGTACATCATCAATAAGTTTTACCACGACCTCCGGTCATTCGTACTATTTGCATTTGTGTGGCTACTAGGGACCGCGCCGGGCGAGCCGGAACGGACCCAACCCTCGTGACGTTCACGGTGTGAGGAGCACGTTAGAATGAAGAGTCAACAACTCAGCCGCTTCGCGCTAAGTGCTTGCGCGGCTGTTGCAATGCTGGCAGGCTGCGGCGGATCGCAGCCGCCGATCGGCGCGCCAGGACTAACGCAGTCGGACGCACTTCAGTTGCACGCGCCTATCCACGCGTGCAACGGCAGCCGACTTGCCCGAGCACAGTGCGACGCGCTTATTGAGTCCTCAAGCGTGCATGCGGACACACCTACCGGGTGGAGTCCCGCTGATCTGCAATCCGCGTACAACCTGCCGTCTTCTACGCGAGGCAAGGGACAGATCGTTGCGATCGTGGACGCGTATGACAATCCGAAGGTCGCCTCAGACCTTTCTGAATATCGCTCGACGTTCAACCTGCCGAAGGCAAAGTTTACGAAATACAACCAGGAAGGACAGACTGGCAATTACCCAGCGAAGAACAAGAGCTGGGGCCTTGAGATTGACAATGACGTGGAGATGGTATCGGCGAGCTGCCCGAAGTGTACGATCTACTTGATCGAGGCGAACTCCGACTCGTGGAGTGATATCGAGACGGCGCAAGCCGAGGCGGTGACACTCGGCGCGCACATCGTGAGCAACAGCTTTTCTGGTGAGGGGGCCAACGAGTCGTACTGGGATACACCGGGAGTCGAGTACGTCGCCAGCTCCGGAAGCGCTGGTCTTTACGACCCAGCGACGTTCGTGCACGTCGTTGCCGTCGGTGGCACGATGCTTACCAAGGGCGGCGGCGAAAGCCGCGGCTGGACCGAGAGCGTCTTGAGCGAGAGTGGTGGCGGCTGCTCCAGCACCGACGAGCAGAAACCGCCGTGGCAGCACGACCGGTACACGAAGTCATGCGCATACCGCGTCGGCAATGATGTCTCGGCCGTCGCCGAGGGTGTCGCGATGTACGACAGCTACGGCAGCTATGGCGGCTGGCTTACGATTAGCGGCACAAGTGTCGGGACGCCGTTGTTGTCAGGGGTCTTCGGGCTTGCTGGAAACGCGACAAAGCAAGACGGTGGGGAGACGTTCTGGGAGACGTCGCATCATCAGTACCTTTATGAAGTCGAGTACAAAGGCAAAGAACGTCGCTTTTCGTACCCCGCCGGCTGGGGAACGCCGGACGGCATTAAGGCCTTCTGAGCGCTCTACGGCGCGACCAAGGCAGCGCCGCAAACGATAGGGGCGTGGTCTTCTCGCTGAAACCGTGAAACAGCTGCGCTGAAAACGCTCGCGCCGCGGCCTGCTGTGCACGGCTTCGCGCTCGCGCGACCGTTGCGCTTTGCGGGTTTAGCGGCATCGCCGCAATTGCGGCGCCGATTCGTCGCACTCGAGCGGGCCAAACGCGATGCAGGCCGATGCAGCCTCGATGATCACGCATCCCGCCGCGACGTGTTTTTTGCATCGAGACGTGATGCATGGGCGAGTGCGATGCATCGGCACTGAAGCGCGTGACGGCTAAGATACGAGCGTCTAATGTTCGGCACCTCACCTAACCTCAACCGCGCGGCGGCGGATCGCGTTGGCAGCTTCGGCTTTGAACGGATCAGCAAACTCCGCGATTGTTGCGCCTTCGTCAGAGCGCGCCAATTCATCGATGTAAAGTTCGACCGTCGCGATCGCTTCTTTGATATCGGTCTCGCCCCGCGATGGGAGTGGCACTTGGTCGATTCGCTCCTTTACCGTTGCCCACAGCGTATTGACGGCATCCTCGCGGGCCGTATCTCTGCGGGTCGGCGGCCAGGCGGTAAACGTGGCTGCATCCGGAGCTCCCCTGACGACTTTGGCGACCCGCGCAGCTGCCGCTGCAGCAGTTTCCTGACTCATCACGCCTATCCACAACGGGCCGTTCGTGCGTCCCTCCGCGTCCAGAAGCCAGAGCAGGGCGTCCGTCCCGTCTTCTTCCATTGCCAGAAGGCCATACTGTCCAAGGCCCACGCGGAAGCAGCCATCTTCGGCTGGCCGTCGCTCAATGCGCTTAGCCATCTGTCGAGCCAGCTCATCACACAGGTGCGCCGTCCAGTAGCTGAGTGTCATGTTGCTATGCTTTCTCGGCTACAGCGCGAGTGCGTGATCGCGAAAGTCTCAATGCTCTTTGAACCATTGCAAGACTGCATTATGAGCCTTCGAGCCTTCATACCAGAATGCGTCAGCCGATCGACTCTGGTACACCTGAGGGGCAGACGATCCGAGCCATAGGCCTAGGTAGTGCGAGATTTCATCCGTTAAGACGGCAGTCGGAAGCACGATGTCCGATATACCGAGGGCGGATTGCGGATCGCTATCGCGCAGGCCCAACCATATTGGCTCGAAGAAACGGCGCAGAGCTGTTTTCTCGGCGCTTGTTGTTTGAGGCGCACCGGCACGCTGAAGGGATGAAAACGCCCACGAGAGGTCAACTATACAATCTTCGGTTGCTGCATGCTCCAACAGACGTGGGGTAAAGTATAGGATATCGTTCATCGTACCAGCAGTAGACGGCACGTTAGACATGACTGCCCAGAGGTCATCCGCGGTAAGGCTCTTCAGCAAATCGCTTTCCCAGTGAGCCGCCGTCGATGCTGGGACACAGCACTCGCAATGGCGAAACGGGTGAGACAGGCGGCGGTGCCCGAAAGCCGCGTACAGGCCGGCAATTGCCGGCGACAAGACGCTTAAGTCCGCCACCGGCTCGCGCTCTCGTTTTCTTACCGATTCGTGGAGGCTGCGAAGGCGTTCATCAAAACCGCCATGCATCAACGCGGCGAGCCGAGCCTCTTTCTCTTCGAGCGAGCTGTCGTCCACCCATCGCTTTTCTGTCCCGCAGATGGAAATCCACCTAGCCCAGTGCCTCAACCCGAGCCCGCACCGTGTTAAGGGCACCGCGCTGCTAGTTCGGCCCATTTACAAGGACCAAGATGGAATCCCAGTGCCTAGCCGCCGCGCTGCGAGGCACGCTCAGCTGCAATGCGAGCTAGGCGCGCCGATCTATGCCGCTTCCATGAGAAGGCCTATTTTGTCAAGGCCGACGTGGCGGCCGGGCGCGTTCAACTAAAATGAGCCGTTGAGGGCTCGGTGCACGTTGGGGTTTCCTCGTAGAGTTTGGTGCTGCTATCTAAGCGGCGGTCTGAGACGACCGAGCGGCATACCGCAGTCAACCAAAACGCGGCGAATTGTTTGCTGGAATGGTTACCCAAGAGTTTCCTTCTTCGAGCTGTAGCGCGTAGGGCGATGCTAGCCGGCGGCCTCAACTTTGCCGAGCCGCAATGGATCATATATTTCTGCCGTCACCCATAATCGGTGCAGCAGCACCGCGAGCTTTCGAGCTACGGCCACGATGGCGCGTTTCTTGTCGTTCTTACCGCCGCGGCCGGCTAGGCGTTGCCCGAAGCGGCGGAGGTCCGAGTCTGGCCCAAAAGGCCCGAGTATGTAATGCGCGCTTCCGATGAGCAATCGGCGCATATATCCGTTGCCGGCTTTGGTGATCGGCAACTGCGGTGATCGATCACCGGACTGGTCCTGGCGCGGGACCAACCCCAGGTACGGCCCGACATCGCGGCTACGCGCAAAGCGTCCCTTATCGAATAGCGTCAAGACGAAGGCCAGCGACGTCAGTGTTCCAACTCCAGTGATCTGTTGCAGCAGCGCTGTCTCAGGATAGCGTTCTTGGGCTACGGTTTCGACTCGCTGATCGCAGGAGCGAATCTGCTCGGTGAGCGCGTCGACCGCCGCCACCAGCGGCGCCAAAGTCGACGCCAGCTCTTCTGGCATTTGCTCGCGGACGCGTTGAGCAAAGCACGGGCTGCTGCATCGCGGTAGCCGACCACCCAGAGCTTTGGTCAGTCCGCGTGCCGCATTGATGAGCTTCGTACGTGCGCTTACCAGCGCATCACGCGCCCGGATGAGCGAAATGTCGGTCTGCATCTGCTCGTTGCGATGAACGATCGGGGCGAGCAGCTGCGGATCAAAGCGAACCATCCGCGCCAAGATCTCCGCGTCGGCGCGATCGTTTTTCCGATTGCTTTGGTGAATCTTGCGCACTTCTCGGGCATTAGCGACGGTGACCTCGTGGCCGCAGACTGCGGCGATACGGCTCACCCACGCGGAATGCGTTCCCGTCTCAAGGGCGACCCGCGCTGGCGCCTGCGCGCTGAAGTACTCTTGCAGCGCTGCGCGGGTTGTGCGGAGGCGAGCTTGGCTCACCAGGGCTCCTTCCCCGTCCAGCACGCACAGTTCGCTGAAGCGATCGCCTAAGTCGATTCCGATGGAGCAAGGCGTTGCCCGCGTTTTGCGCGTCTTTGGGTTCGTGTTATGCTTGGTCATGAGGGTCGGTCTCCTTTCATTGCACCTTGAGTGCGTCACGGATACTTCGTCAGAAGTCCGTCTTGGGGACCGGCCTTCTCATCCCATCTAAGC
>JBEKMH010000035.1:0-12051 GCA_050008615.1 Candidatus Cybelea sp. | reverse complement strand
CTACAGGCTTCGTGGCTGACGCCGGGCTTGAAGATGGGGCAGCTCGCGCTCTTCTACGGCTGCGACGATATGGGCGGAACGATCCTCGAGGAGCGCGTCGTCCACGATGCCGGCAGCACCAATGAAGCCACGCGCGACGAACTCGAAAAGCTGATCGTCTCCGCCGGCTTCAAACCCGTCGTCCGCGACACGTATTGGAACCCGTTGTCGGTGGGAAGCGCTTCTACGGGCTGACGACGGCAGCGAACGGATCGGTGAACCCGGTGATCCTCGCGATGGGATTGCCCCCGGCGGGATAGTCGTAGATCAAAACCTCGCCCTTCGAGTGGCAGTGGCTGGGCGCGACGACGTCGCCGCGTTGTGCGTCTACAAAGAACTGTTCAACGACACAGGCGCCGTTTAACTTCGTCTTTCCGACTATCGTGCGGTTGGAGATCTCGTAGATTACACCTCGCTTCGCATTGCCGACCGCGAGATTGGTGCCGTCGTATTGCACGCCGCCCGGAGATCTTAACGTAAGCCCTTTAGGAGTAACGTTCTTAAGTTTCTCACCGCCTGCCGGCAGCTCTTCGAGTTTAGCGTTCCACCCACCGTCTACGAAAGCGTTCCCGCTGCTGTCGTAACCGACGAACACATAATAAAACATCTTCGGGCTATCGTAGATAGCCGGCTTGCCGCGCCCATTCTTGAAGATGAAAAGCGCTCCGGGATCATCATAGTTATTGTACCTGGCTACGGCGAGGTTCCCGCTCGCGTCTACGGCACAGGCCTCGAAGCCGTAGCCGAGATCAAGCCTGTGCATGCGCTTCGTTCCGCCGTGCGGGAACTCGATGATCTCGGGCGCCAGTTCCGATACGACCCAGACGTCGCCAGTGCGTGGGTCGACGCAGAGACCCGCTGGGCGTTTGATCCCGAAGAGCTTTCCCGTCAGCTTCAATCGAGGATACGAGTAGATCGAAACACTATTTGTCGCCGTATCTGAGACGTAAAGCAGCGCCTGGCGTGCGCCTGCCTGCGGGTTTAGAACCTGCGGCACGGTCGGCGGTGCGGTGCGATCGCATCCCGCCAGAGTTTGAGTGGCGACGAGCATTCCAACGGCGCAAGTGAAAAATCGCGCAAAGCCCATATCGTGCCCCCTATTGTGTCACCTTAGGCTTGTTCGAATGGTGACTACAGTCATCCTTCGCCCTTCTGGCTCAGGATGACGTTATCGTTCCCGCGCCTAGCATTTCGTCGCTCTTCGCATCGATCAGCGCAACCAACTGGCCTGCCGAGACGGCGCGCTGCGCGTCGTCGAAACGCAGCCGCAGCAGACCCTCCGGCGATAGAGACGCCATTGCCGGGGCCGGCGCGGCGCGGTAGCGGATCATCGCCCGCACCGGCACGTCGCCGCCCGCGAACCGTTCGGGTCGAATCAGGTTGACCTCATCGGCAAGCAACTCGTATGAAAGCAGTTCGTCTTCGCGACCTATGACGATGGTGTTGGTTGCAGCGTCGATGCGCGTTACATACCGCGGGCCGTCGCTGCTTGCCGGAAGCCGCGCGCGTTGGCCGATCGTATAGTTGACGACGCCTTCGTGCGTGCCCAAAATCTCGCCATTCGCCGCAACCACCGCACCTGAAGCCGCAACCTCCGGACGTACCCGGCCGACAACGTCGCGGTAATCGCCCCCTTCGACGAAACAGATATCCTGCGACTCGGCCTTGTCGTGCACCGGGAGCCCCAAACGCCGTGCGTGTTCGCGCGTCGTCACCTTGTCGAAATCGCCCAGCGGCAACATCAAGCGGTTCAGCTGCTCGGGGGCGAGTTGCGCGAGCGCGTACGCCTGATCCTTTGCATGCGGGCTGCGAAAGAGATGTGGTCCGTCGTCGCGCCGCTCGACACGTGCGTAGTGGCCGGTTGCGATATAGCGCGCACCTAATCGATCGGCGTACTGTGCGAGCGTTCCGAGTTTAACGAAGTTATTGCATGAGACGCACGGGTTGGGCGTTCGTCCGGCGACATAGTCGCCCACGAAACGGTCAACGACGGTACGTCGAAAAGCTTCTTGGAAATCCAACACGTAGTGTGGAATTCCCAGCGCGGCCGCGCTCCGGCGGGCGTCGTCGAAGTCGCTGCTGCCGCAACAGCTCTTGGCGTGCGCGGGACGCGAGGGCGCGTACATCTTCATCGTGATGCCGACCACGTCGTAGCCGCTTTCGACCAATAAGCCCGCGGCAACGGCGGAGTCCACGCCCCCGCTCATCGCTGCAATTACGCGTTCGCTCGCCATCTAATCGAACAGGATAACATTAAGACGGGGCCAACTCAAACCGGACCGATGAGCGATGCTGGCCCTCCACAACTGGGTGAACGGTTTCGCGCCGCCCGCGAAGCGCGAGGCGCCTCGCTCTCAGACGCGGCCGACCAGATACGCATTCGCTCGGTTTATCTCTCCGCCATCGAGGACGAGCACTGGGAGGCGATCGGGCCGCCGGTCTATATTCGCGGTTTTCTCCGCACCTACGCTCGGTATCTCAGGCTCGATCCAGAGGAAGCGGTCGCCGAGTTCAACACGACGCTGCCCGAACCGCCCGCGCCCAGGACCGAGGAGCCGGCACGCGGCCTCGCGTCGGGGCGCCGCGGCCCTGCGCTAATTTGGATCGCCGGGACGGTCGCCGTGCTGCTGGTCGCCTTCGTCTTCTACAACGAGCTGATGCTTCGCAGCCAGCACGGTGCCGTGGCGATGGCCTCCGCTACCCCCGCGGCCGTTGCTTCCCCGTCCCCGTCGCCTGTGGCCCCGTCACCCACGCCGGCCCTCGGCGGGGCGAGCTCGCTCGCGTTGGTGCTTTCAGCCCCCTCGTGGCTGCGGGTAACGGTTGACGGAAATGTTAGCATGGAGGGTACGTTTCCGGCCGGCACTTCAAAGACGTTCCACGGAAAGAGCGCCTTGGTGCGCATCGGCAATGCCGGCGGCGTAGAAATCTACGTCGACGGCCAGGACCGCGGAAAGCTCGGCAAGGCGGGAGACGTCGTCGAGCAAGCCTTCACTCTTTGAGAGGAGTAACGATTGGCGAGCGATTCTTCGTTCGACGTGGTCTCGCGTGTAGACACGCAAGAACTCGACAACGCGCTTAATCAGACGCGTAAAGAGATCGAGAACCGCTTCGATTTCAAACACAGCAAGACGAGCATCGAATACGACGGCAAGAAGATTACGCTCGTCTCAGACGACGAGCTGAAGATGCGCAACGTCGTGGATATGTTCCAAGCCAAGGCGGTGCGGCGCGGCGTCGATCTTAAAGCCTTCGAGTACGGTGAAGTGGAGCCGGCGGCCGGCGGAACCGTGCGGCAGGTCCTCACACCGCGCAGCGGGATCTCGAAAGACCAGAGCCGAGACCTGATGGTGCACATCAAGAACCTCAAGCTGAAAGTCACCGCGCAGTTTCAGGACGAGCAGATTCGCGTCTCCGCCAAGAACAAGGACGATCTGCAGAAGGTCATCTCGTCGCTCAAAGCGATGGAGTTCGAGCTGCCGTTGCAGTTCGTAAACTACCGTTAGCGAAACGCGCCCGATGCGAAGCGTTGCATTCATAAGCCTCGGTTGTGCGAAGAACCTCGTAGATACCGAGGTGATGATCGCCAAACTTTCGAGCGCGGGCTGGCGGTTGGAATCGGAGGCCGGACGCGCCGATACGGTCGTCATCAACACGTGCGCCTTTATCGATCCGGCGAAAGAAGAATCCACCGAAGTCATCCTCGAGCATGCCTCGCGAAAGCGCCGTGGCCAGCAGTTGATCGTCGCCGGCTGCCTGGCACAGCGGTACGGTGCCCAGTTGCAGAGCCTGGTTCCGGAGATTGACGGCGTGGTCGGAACGGGCGCCTACGCCGGCATCGTCGAGCTGCTCGAAGACGTCGAGGCGGGCCGAAAACCGGTCCGCCTTCACTTGGAAGCCGAGCCCGAGCACGACTTCCTCCCGCGTCTCGTCACGACGCCGCGCGCGACCGCCTATCTGAAGATCGCCGAAGGTTGCGATCACCCGTGCACGTTCTGCATCATTCCGGCGCTCCGCGGAAAGTTCAGAAGCCGCAGCATGGAGTCGATCCTGCTTGAGGCCGAAGCCCTCGTGAACGGCGGAGCCAAGGAGCTAATCTTGATTGCGCAAGATACGTCGATGTGGGGACGCGACCGCGGGCTACGCCGCGGCGGCCTCGCGCAGCTGCTCGAACGGCTGCATGCGATCGACGCGCTGCAATGGATCCGTTTGCTCTACTTATATCCGGCGACCGTCGACCGCGAGCTGGTCAGCGCCATCGCCGAGCTTCCCAAGGTCTGCAAGTACATGGATATGCCGCTGCAGCACGCGCATCCGGAAGTATTGCGGGCGATGCGGCGGCCCGGCAACGGCGAGCGGTATCTCGAGATCCTCGACGACTTCCGTTCGCGCATTCCGGGAATCACGATGCGCTCGACCTTCATCGTCGGTTTTCCCGGCGAGACCGACGAGCACGTCGAGTATCTCGAGCGCTGGATCGAGCGTGCGCAGCTCGATCGCGTCGGCTTTTTCGAGTACAGCGCGGAAGAGGGAACTCCGGCAGCGGAACTATCGGATCGCGTCGGCGCCGCGCGCCGGCGGCGGCGGCTCATTCGGCTGCGCGAGGCGCAGCGACTCGCCTCGGAGCGCGGGCGCGGCGCACGCTGCGGCACGACGGTGCGCGTCCTCGCAGAGGAGTTTCTTAATGCAAAACGAGCATGGTTCGGGCGTTCGGAAGGTGAAGCGCCAGGTGTCGATGGTGGCATTTATTTCACAGGAAACGCTCAGGTCGGCGAGTTCGTCGACGTTCGTTTGGAAGAGTACGGGCCGTTCGATTTCTTCGGTCGAGCCGAATCGCCGGAGCGCTGCGCTGTTTGATTAAAAGCAAAGTCGCGCTGGCCCTCGCCATCCTTGTAGTCGGCATTGCCTCGGCCGTTGCCGGTTATACGGTCGTCGAACGCAGAAATCCGGTGACGGCATTTACCCAGATGTTCGTGCCGACGCCGCAACAGATGTTCGGCAAGTCCAACCTGCTGGTGCTCGTCGAGGGGCTCGACTACGATTACAACGAGAAGGACGAAGAGTATTCCACCAATTCGCGCAGCGATGTGATCTGGGCCGTCAATCTCGATTTTGCCAACAAGCGCATCTACCAGCTATCGATCCCCCGCGACATGGTCGCTACGATGCCCAACGGCACTCAGGCCAAGATCAATCAGGCGCAATCCGAAGGAGGCGTCAAAGAAGCGAAGAGCGTCATCGCTGGATGGCTCGGGATCCCCCCCTTCAATCGGTATGTGATCCTGCGCATTGACGCCACAAAAGAGTTTATTGGCGCCATCGGCGGTGTGAACGTAGACGTCAAATCGTCGAATTGCCTGCAGTACAAAACCGGCTGCACCGGCGACACCCTCGATTACGACGATACCTGGGGCCATCTACACATTCATTTGAAGGAAGGCTTGCAGCATCTCGACGGCGATCGTGCCGTCGCGTACATGCGATTTCGCCACGATTGGTGCAGCGATCCGTGCCGGATCATGCGCCAGCAGCAAGTCTTGCAAGCGGTAGCTGCCAAGATCAAGACCGACCGCATCAACACGCTAATTCACCTGGGCGATCTCTTGGCCGTCTTCCGCAAGTACGTGCAGACCGATTTCACGGACCAAGAGCTTTTTTCCATCGCGACTTATTTTCAGGGCGTGCCGAATTTCGCGATCGTGAGCAAGCAAGTGCCGTTCACCGCGGATATCGATTTGCCGAGCTATGGAGACTCGCTCGTGCCCGACACGCAAGCGCGAGCGAAGTTAGCTGCGTCGATGCTCGTCGCGCCTCCGGTTCCGGTTCCGTCCCCGGACGTGATGGCACTTGCGGCGATTCCCGCTTCGACGCTGCACGTCGACGTCGAGAACGGCAGTACGGTAGCGGGGGCAGCACACCGCGTCGCTGCCGTACTCAAGCACGCCGGATTTACCATCGGTGAAGTAGGTAACGCTGACCGGTCCGATTACACGGCCACGGAGATTCACGAGCATTCGAGCGTGATGTTTGCCGGAGCAAAAGTGCGTTCGGCGCTCCAGGGCGCGCGGGCCGCGATCGTCGTCCCCGATCCCTCGCCCAGCCCTTCTCCGGCGCAAGCCAATGTTCCGGCAAGCGACGTCACGGTGATCGTCGGGAACGATCTGGCGAGCAACGCCGCGCCGAACTTGTGACCGCGAAGAGCATCGTTGCGGTCGTTGCAGCGGCCGGGCTGTTAGCCGCCGGCGGCTGGCGCCTCGTCGTGCATAAGAGCAATTTGACGCCGGCAATCGTAACGCCGACGACGAACGTGCATCTGGAACTCTCCGACGATCTCGCGGCGCGACTCTATCGCGCGACGCACGAGTTGCCAACCGAGGATCGCTCCGCACGCCCGCGTTTGATCGCGCTCACGTTCGACGATGGACCCTATCCGATTTACACGCCGATGCTGCTCGACGTGCTGCACGATCTGCACGTGCCGGCGACGTTCTTCTTGATCGGACAGGACGCGCGGCAATGGCCGGAGCTGACGCGCCGCATCGAAGCCGAGGGCAATGAGATCGGCGATCACACGTACACGCATCCGAACCTCGATCAAGAGAGCGCCGATCAAGTCCGCAAGGAGGTTCTGGAAGGGCGCGACGCGCTCTGGCAGCTCAGTCACGATCCGGCCGTGCGGGTGCTGATGCGTCCTCCTCACGGTCGCTACACCGAGCGCACGTTACGCGTCGTTCAAGCGCTTGGCTATTCCGTCGTGCTTTGGACCGACGACGGCGGCGATTGGCGTACCGTGACGGTTGCGGCCCTGCAGCGTCACCTGGTGGAGCATGCGACGGCGCCGGAAATCGTGCTTCTCCACAGCGGGAAACTTGCCACGATCGAGGCGCTGCCGTACGTCGTGGACCGATTTAAGAGGGCGGGCTACCGATTCGTTACGGTCGGCGAGCTGCTCAAGCTGGTGCAGACCGGCGACCTCAACCATCCCTTGCGGAGAGCGGTTTAGGCGGTTGCCACGCCAAATTATCGATGTTGAGTCGGGGCGTCCGGCCTACCAGCGCCGTCGAATCCGCCGCTTCATCGTGGTTTTTCTGGTCATTGTGATGTTTGTAGCCGCCTTCTGGCTCCTTGCCAGCCGCACGCGTGCCGAGGAAAGTCACGCCCCTGCGGGAACCCCTGGGAAAGCATGCTGTCTAAGCTCACCGTAAGTTTTCTCGTACTCGCCACCACTGCCGCGATCGTCGCGTGCACTAATCTTGGCATGACGACGGGGGTGAACGTCGGACCGAACTTCCCGTCCAAGACGCTCTACGCCACCAACAGCAATCAGAACGCGATAAGCATCTATTCCAACGGTACGACGGAGTCGAAGCTCGGTGGCGGGCCGGCCTATGAAATCGGCGGCGCCAACACAACGCTCAACGGCCCTCAGTATCTTGCCTTCGATCGACGCGGAGAGCTGTGGGTGACCAACTACAACCCCAGCACGAAAAATGCAGTCTTGGTCGAGTTCGCGGCGCTCGCAACTGGGAACGTGGATCCGCTGAACACTGCGGTTCTGCCGGGACGTCCGCGCGGCATCGCGTTTACGCCCAAAGGTCCGAGCCCCTTACCCTCGAGTTCAGTTCCGCCCGCACCGGCGATCATGGTAATCGCCGACGTCGATTCGACCGACATCTATCCAAGCCGCATCTTGCTCTTCAACTCGGGTGCCACGTCGCCGTACCAGTCGATCGGAGGCCCCAAGCCCGGTTTGAACTTGCCCGGCGGAGTCGCGATCGACCGTAGTGGTAATCTGTACGTCGCCAACATTCAAGGCGCAACGGTCGAGCAGTTCGCTCTGCCGACACCTACGGCGAGTCCCAAGCCGACCTCGACGCCCAAACCCACGCCGACGCCCAAACCGACACCGACGCCGACAGGCTCGCCCAGCCCAACGCCTTCGCCTTCGCCGTCGCCTACGCCATCACCGACGCCGACCCCGGTGAACATTGCTCCGCGATTCACGATCAACGCGAAGAACGGCATGATCACGCCCACCGGCGTCGCGCTCGACTCGTCCGCTAACATTTACATCGTCGATCAAGGGCGGCGCGGCGCGAGTTGTGACGCCTCCGATGCGCCCGCTATCTTGGTCTTCCCGCCCTACAACAAGAGAATCCCGTTCACGAAACCGATTCGCAAGATCCAAGGCTGTAATACGATGCTCTATCAACCGACGGACATCAAGCTCAACTCGGCCGGCGTCACGTATGTTGCAGACTCGACGTCCGCCGGAAAGGGCGTCATCTTGATCTTTCCAGCCGGCGCCGGAGCAGGGAAAAACCACAACGTTACGCCGACGAACTACACGTCGCCGGGCGCCGTAACCGGAATAGGCATCAACCCGTAGGGCCTCGCGGCGTATGGCATTTCTCAAAACGCTAGTTGACGGTAACGAACGGGATGTGGCGCGCCTACGGCGCACCGCTCGAGCCGTCAATGAATTCGATGCCGCATTTTCGGCGCTGCCCGACGCGGAACTGCAAGGCAAGACGGCCGAATTTAAGAATCGCCTAGACCAAGGCGAATCGCTCGACGCGATGCTGCCGGAGATCTTCGCCGTCGTGCGCGAGGCCGGCAAACGCACGCTGGGCATGCGTCACTTCGACGTACAGATCATGGGCGGCCAGGTCCTTTTCGAGGGACGCATCGCGGAGATGAAGACCGGCGAAGGCAAGACGCTGGTCGCGACGCTGCCCGTCTATGCGCGTGCGTTGGAAGGGCGCGGCGTTCACCTAGTCACCGTCAACGATTATCTCGCGCGTCGCGATGCCGAGTGGATGAGCCCGATCTATCAGTACCTTGGCTTGAGCGTCGGGGTGATCCAGCACGGACTCGATCCGGCCGAGCGGCGCGCGGCGTACGGCTCCGACGTCACCTACGTCACCAACAACGAAGTCGGCTTCGACTATCTGCGCGACAATATGGCGTGGCAGGTCGAAGATTTGGTGCAGCGCGAGCTCTACTTCGCTCTTGTCGACGAAGTCGACTCGATTCTCGTCGACGAAGCGCGTACGCCGCTAATCATCAGCGGCCCCTCGCAAGAGGCGACCGAGCTCTACGAAAAGTTCGCGCAGATCATTCCGCGGTTGAAGAAGGGCGAAGACTACACGGTCGACGAGAAGGCTCACGCCGTTCCGATCACCGAAGCCGGCGTCGCCCGCGTCGAGAAGATGCTCGGCGTTCAGAATCTGTACGAGCAACGCAACATCGAGTTGACCCATCAGCTCAACGCCGCACTCAAGGCCTGGAACCTGTTTCACCGCGACCAGCAGTATATCGAGAAGGAAGGCGAGATCGTCATCGTCGACGAGTTCACCGGGCGGCTGATGTACGGCCGGCGCTATTCCGACGGCATCCATCAAGCGATCGAAGCGAAGGAAGGCATCAAAGTTCGGGGTGAGGATCAGACTCTCGCCACGATCACCTTTCAAAACCTTTTCCGGCTCTACGAACACCTTGCCGGCATGACCGGCACGGCGAAGACCGAGGAGCGCGAATTTCGCGACATCTACGGATTAGACGTCGTCGTCGTGCCGACGAATATGCCGATGGTCCGCAAAGACAGCTCCGACATCGTTTATAAGTCGGAGCGCGCGAAGTTTGAGGCCGTCGTTGACGAGATCATCGCCGAGCATTCGAAAGGCCGCCCGGTGCTGGTCGGTACGCGCTCGATCGAGAAGAGCGAGCTGCTGGCCGCGATGCTGCGCCGGCGCGGCGTCGAGTGCAACGTGCTCAACGCGAAGTACCACGAGCAGGAAGCCGAGATCATCAAGGACGCCGGGCAAGACTCTCAAGTGACGATTGCAACCAACATGGCGGGCCGCGGCACCGATATCAAGCTGGGCGACGGCGTCGCCCGCAACGGCGGGCTGCATATCATCGGAACCGAGCGCCACGAGTCGCGGCGCATCGATAACCAGCTGCGAGGACGCTCGGGCCGGCAAGGCGACCCGGGTTCGTCGCGCTTCTATATTTCGCTCGAAGACGAAGTGATGCGCCTCTTCGGCGGCGAGCGTATGACGTCGATCATGGAACGCGTGGGGTTCACCGACGAGCAGCCGATTGAGTCGGGCCTGGTGTCCAAGTCGATCCAGCGGGCGCAGAGCAAGGTCGAGGCGCACAACTACGAGATTCGCAAGCACGTCCTCGAGTACGACGACGTGATGAACAAGCAGCGTTCGGTGATCTATGCCGACCGGCGCGCGAACCTGGAAGGGAAGTTCGATTCGCGCACGTTCATGCTGCAAACGCTCGAGGGCAAGGTTGACGAAGCCGTCGAAGAAAACGCGCCGGAGAACGCGCACCCAAGCGAATGGGATCTCGAAGAGATGCTCAACGCGCTCGAGCTTGTCTTTCCGATCAAGCGCACCTTGACGGTAGCGGATTTAGAAGCGAAGGACCGCGAAGAGATTCGGCGTTTGCTTCAAGCGAAAGCAGTCGAGGCCTACGAAACCAAAGAGAAGGACGTTACGCCGGAGATTCTGCGCGTCGTCGAGCAGCGCTATCTCTTGCTGCCGATCATCGATCGCCAGTGGGTCGATCACTTGTACGTGATGGATCACCTCAAGACGGGCATCGGCTTGCGCGGCTACGGCCAAAAAGATCCTCGCGTCGAGTACGAAAAGGAAGCGTTCGAAATCTTCGAATCGCTTAAAAACAACATCTCCGACGAAGCGATCAAGGGCGTCTTCCGCGTTGTGATCGAGCACGGTCCGCCGCAACAAGAGATGATGCCGTATCCGAGCGGGCCGCAGTTCGAGCCGATTCCATCCGGCGAGCTCGTTCCGCAACCCGCCGCCAACGGCGGCCGCGTTCCCGCTCAACGAGTCGAACAGCTCCTGGGCCCAATGCCGGGCACGGGCCGCAGCGTCCAACAATTCCACACCAACAAAGATGACGAGGAACCGGCAAAGCCGATCCATCGCGATCAGCCTAAGGTGGGTCGAAACGAGCTTTGCCCGTGCGGCAGCGGCAAGAAATTTAAACGCTGCCATGGTACGGCTGCGTAGTGGGCATAGAGGAAAGGGTCCGAAACGGCGCCCCCTGCTCGCGCGCATCTGTTGAATTCGCCGGTACCGACTGCCTATGACACTAGGGTAAAATGCTCACCGACTGCCCTGTGATACCGTCGGGATGTGGATGCACGAATTTGAAAGGCTGGCCTCGCTTTGGGTAACGCCAGTACGTTAAGGGGGTCGTGTATTCGCTAAATTCGCCGCACGCTTGATTTCCACCAACGACTACTTTTCCTTCGACATTGTTTGCGGGGGTATTCTTCTCGCCGACAATGAACGGCTGAGCAATTTCGGTGCCGCAAGGCTTGTACCGTAGGAGCGTCGTTCCGACCACTTCAAGGACGCCGCGCTCTAGCTTAGCCCGGTAGATCGCAGCGGTATAATTGTGGGTTTTCCCAGGGTATTCTTGATCAGTAAATGCAAGATATCTGCCATCCCACATTACGCTTCCCGGAAACCCGATGTCGTGATCGAACTCTACTGCAACGAGCGACGTGCCGTTCACCCGAAGCTCGCAGACACTGTGATAATTGCCGGTTTCAATAAAAAGGTCGCCGCGATCATCGTAACCTGGCGGCCACATCGCGTTGCAGTCATGTTGGTTCGTATAACTGACTGGCTCACCGCTGGCGCGTCTCCATATCTGGACGTCACTGGTGACGCCGAACGCCCCATTGTCAACGGCAAGGTCGCCGTTCGCAGGGCTTATTGAACAGCCGATCGGATTGCCATCGGTGTTGAAAGTTTTTATTGGATTGCTGCCGCCGTGCGCATACTCTAGAACCGATCCCTCTGAGCCGATCGACGTTGTAAGGAATACATCTCCCCGTTTGTCGACACACTGGCCATAAGGGTTGTTAAATCCGCTGAGACTCCCCACTTGTCGCGCAGTCGAATAGTCGTAGACATTTACATCTGCGCCATCCGAGGCGTAAATCAACTCTTTAATGTTTGCGGC
>JBEKMH010000034.1:0-12333 GCA_050008615.1 Candidatus Cybelea sp. | reverse complement strand
CGTAACGTTCAAGCCGATACCGCATCGCTTCTACGGCGAAGCGACCGATAAAATCGAGCCCAACGTGCTGGTGATCAAGATCGAGCCCGACGAAGGCATTTCGATGCGCTTCGAAGCTAAGGTTCCCGGGCCAAAGGACCACATCCGCAGCGTCTACATGGACTTTAGCTACGGCACCGGTTTCGGCGTCGTGTCGCCGCCGGCGTACGAGCGGCTCATCGGCGATGCGATCCAGGGCGACCAGACGCTCTTCACGCGCTGGGACGCGGTCGAGCGCGCCTGGGAGATCGTCACGCCGGTCTTGGAGGTTTGGCAGAACACCAAGGACTTCACGTTCCCGAACTACGCCGCCGGAAGCCAAGGACCGCAAAGCGCGCAGCAGCTCTTCCCCGACTGGCGCCGCCTCTAGCATGTCGTTTGGAATCGTTTTGAAGGAACTGGACGAACGCGCGAGCGAGCGCGGTGGCGTGTACGTCGCCACGATGACGCTCGTCGTCTTCGTCGAGGATGCCGCAATCGGCGATCTTGCGCGCGACCGCATCCATACGCTCGCCGCGAAGCATCCGTCCCGCGTGATCCTCTTTGACGCCACCCAGAGTGAAGGCACGCATCACGTAGAAGGCGACGATTGGATCGAGTTGGGCGCCAAGGGAAGCAACGCCGAACTCTTGCGCGGAGCGGCGAATGCCCTGCGACTGCCCGAGGCCCCGGTAATCTTGCTGTGGATCGCACCGGGAATCGGCGACGACGAGCGGTTCTGCGAGCTTTCGCGCGACGCGCGAACCGTCGTGTATAACAGTTCGCTCGTGGACGCGGGGAACGCCGCGCTGCGCCAGCTCGTCGAATACGTCGAACGTCATCCGGAGTTGGCGCTCGCGGACATCGCCTACCTGCGCCTGGCGCCGTGGCAAGAGAGCGTCGCGATCCTGTTTGACGGCGAAGAATCCCAGGAGCTTCTGGACGTAACGCGCGTCGAGATCGGGTGTGGTTCAGACCCCGAAGGGTTATATCTCCTCGGATGGCTCGCGAGCCGATTGAACTGGAAACCCGGCTCGGCCGAGATGCTGACCGGTCCCGACGGTAAAGCGATCGCCTTTGCGATTCGCCGCGAAGGAGAACCCCGGCGAATTGCGCGCGTCGCGTTGAGCTCGACGCACTCGAACTTCGTAGCCGAAGCGGACCCGCACGGCGAGACGATCAACCTGAGCGTGACCGGCGGCCGCGCGAAACCGCCGAGACTTCGCGCAATCAACAACCCCGGCGTCGCCGCGCTCGTCGAGCGGGCGATCCTGTCGAGTCAAAACGATCGCGTGTTTCAAGCGTCGCTGGCGGCAGCGGGCGCCATTGCGGCGTTTGGAGCGCCCTCGCCGTGAACGAACGCGGCGAACTGCGCGTCTACGCCGATGCCGGCGCCGTTGCTCAAGCATTAGCCGAGTCTTTCGTTGCAGTAGGCCGTGCCGCGATCGCAGAGCGCGGCGCATTTGCCGTGGCACTTTCGGGCGGCAACACCCCGCGCGCCGCCTACGAGCTGCTCGCAACCGATCCGCTGCGTACGAGCCTGCCGTGGAGCGAGGTCTTCATCTACTTTGGCGACGAGCGCTGCGTGCCGCCCGACGACGAGCGTTCCAACTATCGCATGGCGCGCGAAGTCTTCTTGGACGCGGTTCCAATTCCCAGTGCGAACGTTGCACGAATGCGGGGCGAAGCCGATCCGGGGCTGGCGGCCAACGAGTACGCCTCGATTCTGCGCACGGAGCTTGGAACAAACCCGTGCTTCGACTTGGTCATGCTCGGCCTGGGCGAAGATGGTCACACCGCTTCGCTTTTTCCCGGAATCGCCCAGGCGGCTGAGGAGAACTCGCTGGTCGAAGCGGCGTACCCCGAATCGCAAGGGATGTGGCGCATAAGCGTCACCCCGAAGCTGATTAACGCCGCGCGGCGCGTCGTGTTCGCCGTCGAGGGATTTGCAAAAGCGCGCGCGCTCTCAGCGGTCTACGAAGGCCCGCGCGATCCGATGACCTATCCTGCGCAACTCGTGCAACCAAGTTCGGGTGAGCTGACGTGGCTCGTTGACGAAGCCGCAGCGAGCCTGCTCCGCTCGAGGGCCCGCTGAAGCACCCTATCGCGCCGTGCTGAGCGTTTCGCTTTTCTTCTTCGCCACGAGCGTCACCGGAGCGATCTACCTCGCGACGGCTGCGCGCGCGCTTGCCAAGTTCATTCGACGGCCGTGCCCGCTCGCGACCGAGTTCCTTCCAAGCGTGGCGGTTCTCAAGCCCGTCGCCGGCCTCGAACCAGACCTCTACGAGAACCTCGCTTCGTTTTGCGATCAGGATTACGGCGGTCTATACGAAGTCGTTTTCTGCCTCCATAAGGAGACCGATCCGGCGTTGGCGGTCGTCGAGCGCGTGATTGCCGATTCGCCGGCTTGCCGCGCGCGGGTCGTCTTCGGTGAGAATCCAGACCTCATCAATCCTAAGATTGCGAATCTCGCCAAGGACGGCGTCATAACGAGCCGCGACATCGTCGTCATTGCAGATAGCGACATTCGCGTGGGCCGGGAGTATCTGCGCGCGCTTGCCGCCGATTTTGAAAGCCAAGCGGTGGGCGCCGTAACCTGCCTGCACTCGGGAACTCCTAGCGAGAATACAATCTCGCGTCTCGGCGCGCTCGGCATCGACGACGGCTTCGTACCGTCGGTTTTGGTCGCGCAGAGGCTCGGAGAGCTACGTTTCTGTTTGGGCGCCACGATGGCCGTGCGCGGAACGCTGCTCCCCGTCATCGGCGGCCTGACGGCACTAGGCAACACGTTTGCCGACGATCACGAGCTTGGCCAACTCGTCACCCGCAAAGGTTTTCGGGTCAAGCTGTCGCGCTACGTCGTCACGGCGACCGTTGCAGAGACGAGGTTCGGGGAACTGTGGGCGCACGAGCTGCGCTGGGCGCGCACGGAGTTCGAACTCGCGCGGGCCGGTTACGCGTTCTCGTTTCTCATCTACGCGCTGCCCATGGCCGTCATTTACTTCGCCGTTTCGCGCAACCTGTCCGTGGGACTGACGCTCCTGGGGGTCGTCGCAGCGTTACGTTTGACGGTTCATCTTCTTGCCACCAAGGCACTCGGCATCACCGGGCGTAACGATTTCTGGCTCATTCCCCTGCGAGATTTCATGAGCCTTGCAATTTGCGTGGCCAGCCTGTTTGGGCGCAGGCGCACGTTCCGATAGCCACCGAGCTTGCGGAACATATCGCGAGCGAATTGGTGCGGTACTTTAAACGTAACCAGCCACGATGTAACCGACGCCAAGCGCCGAACATTGTTAGCCGCTTATCCGTTCAGCTTCCGGGAGGTATCGCTCATGGGGAACGTGGGTCGCTTTGCGCTTTCGATCGGCGCGGCGGCGCTTTTCGCAGGGTGCGGCGGATCGCAGCCGCCGATCGGCGCACCGGGCGCACTGCCCGCGATGGCGCAGCGACCGCTCGCGCGTGTCGCGTACCGCGTGCTGCACAGCTTCGGCAGTGGCACTGACGGTAGCAGCCCCCAAGCCAGCTTGCTCTATAAGGACGGCATGCTTTACGGCACAACCGCCGCGGGTGGCGGAGGGTACTGCGGCTTTGGGGGCAGCTACTGCGGAACCGTGTTCAGCCTCACGCTGAACGGCGCGGAGAAAGTACTTCATAGCTTTGGCCGCGGAAAGGATGGCTGGCTCGTTCAGGCGGGCCTGGTTCGAGTGAACGGCAAGTTCTACGGCACGACGGCGAACAGCCAAGCCTATTGCGGGTCTAAGGACGGCCATCGCATCTTCTGCAACGGAACGGTATTCAGCATCAGCAAGACTGGTGTAGAAAAGGTTCTCCAAAATTTCGGAAATAAGCCAGGCGACGCAGCTTCCCCATGGGCGCCGCTCGTTTACGCCGGCGGCTTGTTGTACGGCACGACGGCCGGTGGCGGCGCTTCTGGGGCCGATGGAACCGCATTCAGCGTGACGACGAGCGGCAAAACCAAAGTACTCCACAGCTTCTGCACCGGCGCGGACGGTTGCGGCCCGGTGGCGGGGCTGATCGACGTGAACGGGACGCTCTACGGCACGACTCCCCGAGGTGGCCGTTACGGCGTAGCACATAATGGCAACGACGGAACGGTCTTTAGCATCACGACCACGGGTAAGGCGAGAACGCTCCATAACTTCGGGAAGGGATACGACGGATACTCTCCCAAGGCGTCGTTGATCGACCTAACCGGCACGCTCTACGGCACTACTGCCTACGGCGGCACGTACGGATCTGGAACCGTGTTCAGCATCACAACGAGCGGAAAGTATAAGATCGTATACAGCTTTGGGCGTCCCGGCTCGCCATGCTGCGACGGTCAAAACCCCTGGGCTGGACTCATTAACGTCAACGGTACGCTCTACGGCACGACCGCCGGAGGCGGCGCGCTCGGCGTCGGAACGGTGTTCAGCGTTACGACAAGCGGCGTAGAAAAGGTGCTGCACAACTTCGGCGACGTTGGGGACGGCTACGGCCCCTATAGCGCCCTAGTCGATGTCAACGGGACGCTTTACGGCACGACCGAGTGCGGCGGAGCGTACAACTCATGCATCGTTGGCGGAACAGTGTTCACGCTGAGGACGTAGCACGCGGACAGCCCTGCAAATCTGCGTGTCGCACGCTCGCTCCCGAGTTCTTTGAATTGGACGTTGACGTTGCCGATGAGTCGCGCTGCATCGTTCACTCCTTCAACGTGAAGACGGTCCCGCAACCCTCTTCTCCGCACTCCGAACCACCGTACTGAGTCGTGCCATACAGCGTGCCGTGCACCTCGATCAGCCGTCCCTCCGGGTGCGGTCCGTATCCGAGCTTGGAGCCTTTGAAGCGGTGCAGCACCTTCTCCACGCCAGACGTGGTTACGCTGTAAACGGTTCCGCAGCCAAGATTTCCGCACCCCGAGCCGCCGAAGTTCGTGGTACCGTACAGTGTGCCGTTCACATTGAGCAATGGCCCAGGGTTCGCTCCGCCGGAGCCATATCCAAAGCTGTATATCACCCTCTCTTTACCGCTCGTGCTGATCCGGTAAACCGTTCCGCAGCCGCAGGAAGTGTTACCGCCCCCCAAGGTTGTGCCGTACAGCGTGCCGTTCACCTCAATCAAGCCTGCGCGCGGGTCCGCTCCGTCGGAGCCACCAAAGCGGTGTATCACCCTCTCTTTACCGCTCGTGCTGATCCGGTAAACGGTTCCGCAACCGCCCTGGATATCGCATCCGGTCCCGCCTCCGGAGTAGGTGGTGCCGTACAGCGTGCCATTCACATTGATCAGTCCCGAGGTCGGTGACGTACCGTCGGAGCCGCCGGTAAAGCTGTGCAATATGGTCTGGCTTTTGCCGTCCATCGTCATGCTGAAGACTGTGCCCTGGTTCGCTGAACCGCCATCCAACGTTGTGCCATAGAGCCGTCCATTAACGGCAGTGAGGCTCCCTTGGGGGTCGTCCCCGTCGGAGCGATCGAAGCTGAACAGGAACTTATCCTTGCCGGTCGTGCTGATGCTGTAAACGGTTCCGTAGTTGTGCTTTCCGCGGCCGTGCGCTGTAACGCCGTAAAGAATGCCGTTTACGTTGGTGAGCCCGGCGACAGGCTGATTTCCGGCGCTGTCGCGACGGAAAGTGTGCAGGACTTTCTCGTCGCCGTCCGTGCTGATGCTGTAAACGGTTCCCCAGCCATCACGATGGCAATTTGCGCCTCCCCCGTACGTCGTGCCGTAAAGTGTGTCGTTCACGTCGGTCAAGCCTGCATCCGGTCCCGCTCCGTCGGAGGCGCGGCAGCCGCTGAAGCTGTACAGCACCGCGTACGACCACATCGGCTGGATACGACGCACGATCGTGCGAGCCGCCGCGATTGCGGGGCGTTGTTGCATCGTCGCCGACGCACCGATCGGCGGCTGCGATCCGCCGCAGCCTGCGAGCAACGCGGCGGCCACGCAGCCGGAAAGCGCGTAGCGACCGAGACCTGAGGTTTTTATCTGCTGTGCTCCTTATCCCAGGAAGGCGAGCGCTACGAGTTCGCGAGCGGTCAAGGCATCGCTGGAATAACCGCTGCCTTAAACTGAACTCGGTGTAACTCGGCGCTCCTAGTGTAAAGACGGGTCACTGATACCACTCGATCGTCACGTAACCATTACCCGTGTTGTCTTTCGAGCCTCGGTACATTCGAACACCTTTAGCACTCGGTTCGACGAACGAAGATCCTCCGCCGCCGCCACCGCCGCTACCGCCATAATATCCACCGCCGCCGCCGCCGCCACCGCCATAATATCCACCGCCGCCGGCGCCGCCGCCCGGACATCTTCCTTCGCAAACCGACCTTCCTCCGGCGCCACCAACTCCTAATTTGCCAAACTTTCCATGTCGTCCGCGTGCGGAAGAACCGCTGCCGCCCTTCCCACCCAAACCACCATGGGTTTGCGTACCACCGTCTCCCCCATCGCCGGCGCCATCGCCAGAAGCATCCTGGCCGCGACCGCCCGTACGCGCTCCGCCTGGACCACCTTGGCCTTGGGTGTGGCTACACAAATCACCGCCTGCGCCGCCTCCCCCGCCCGCAACAACAATGCGATTTGCTAAGCTTTGCCCACCCTCGCGCACATCGCTCGCACCTCCACCTCCGAACGGTCCACCACAGTAACCCCACTGTTCGCCGTTCCCGCCACCGTTAAATCCGCCGCTGCTGCCATTCGTAACGCCGCCAACGTAAACGTACAGCGTTTCATTGGATTGCGCTGGCACGATAGCATGAACGTGCCCGCCACGTCCGCCAGGCGTATAACCCGTGCCGCTTCCACCCCCTGCGCCGTCAGCAATGATCGTGACTTGCGTTACGCCACTTGGGACTACAAAGCGTTGCGGCTTTCCCGTGTAGTGAAATGATTTAAACTGTGCGACTGCGTAAGAATGCACTAATGGCATCGTTACGCCGGTGCTCCCACTTGGCGGAAGTCCCGCACATCCTGAAATCAGACTTGCGCATCCGAGAACTGTTATGGGGCGGGTCAGTCGTGAATAAATCATTTCAACCACTCACCTATTCAAACTTAACCGGACGATGAAATCGCTGAGCTTGATACCGTATCCGCGACCTTCAGCGCGCCGTAGCAGAGACCTGTACGTGCCGCTTGGCTTGGTTTCGAACCGGGACTGGGTCCCCCACAGCGCGAATCGTCTTTAAACCGTTTAGCTACGAGGAGACCCGCGAATGAGTGTCTTCGCAACCAATCGCTACGCGTTGAGTCTGAGCGCGGCCGCCGCATTGCTTGCGGGCTGCGGCGAATCGCAGCCCCCGCTTAGCGTGTCGGCGGCGGGATTGGCGCCGCAGCAATCGCTTACGAGTCGGGCGTACAACAGACTCCACGAATTCGGCAACTCGGCGGGAGACGGCACGAACCCGTATGCGGGACTTATCGTCGTCAAGGGCACCCTGTACGGCACGACTCTTAGTGGCGGTTCTAGCAACTCTGGAACGGTGTTTGCGATCACCAAGACCGGCGAGGAAACCGTGCTTCACAGTTTCAGCGGCTCGGCCTTCAGCAGTTCGGACGACGGCGCGCAACCGGCGGCGGCGCTTATTGATGTCAACGGCACGCTCTACGGCACGACGTATGCAGGAGGCGCACACCTGTGCGGTGGGGTTACCTGCGGCACGGTGTTCAGCATCACGACGAGCGGCACGGAAAAAGTGCTTCACAGCTTCGACTATAGCGCGACCGATGGCGCTTTGCCCTACGCTGGCCTGATCGACGTAAACGGCACCCTATACGGCACGACGCTGCAAGGCGGCGCGCACCAGTGCAGCGGCCTTACCTGCGGCACGGTGTTCAGCATCACGACGAGCGGCACGGAAAAAGTGCTGTATAGCTTCGGCGAGCGACCCCACGATGGCGAGTATCCTCAAGCAGCCCTGCTCGATGTCGGCGGTACGCTCTACGGCACGACTTCTCAAGGCGGTAAGTATGGGCGCGGAACGGTCTTCATCATCAGCACGGCTGGAAAGGAGCGCGTGCTATATAGCTTCGGGGCAAGCGGCTACCACGATGGCACAGATCCTTCGTCGTTGATTGACGCGGGGGGTACGCTATACGGCACGACAGAGAAAGGCGGCGATGGAACGAGCGGTACCGTCTTTAGCATCACGAAGTTCGGCAGGGAGAATTTAGTCTATAGCTTCAACGGAAGCGACGGCAGTCAGCCCATCGCAGCTCTGATCGACGTAAAGGGTGTGTTGTACGGCACAACGTTTATGGGCGGCGTGGAAAACGTCGGTGCGGTTTTCAGCGTCACAACAAGCGGCGAGGAGGAGGTGCTGCACAGCTTCCGCTCCCAAGCCGGTAAACATCCGTACGCGGGCTTAGTCGAAGCGGGCGGCACGCTATACGGCACGACGTATGGTTCCATCACTGGGCACCACGGAACTGTCTTTTCATTAACCCCGTGAAAAGCGCGGCACGGCACGCAGTCCTCGACACGCGCTTCTTTTGCATTTCCAGTCGGGAGTGACGATGATTCGTATTCTTCGTTTGCTTCCAAGAGCCCAGTTAGTTATCTCATGGTAAGTCGCAGCGTAACGAAGCTCTCGAGTTTCAGACGCTTCGCTCTGGGCGTCGGTCTAGTTGTACCAATCGTCGCAGGCTGCAGCGGATCGCAGTCGCCGATCGGCGCGCCGGGCGCGATGCCGCTAACCGAGCGCCAATTGATTGAGCAGCAGCCGCGTCGCTATCACCCGCCCGAGTATAAAGTGCTATTCAGCTTCGGCAGTAATGTGCACGGCTTGTATGGCGCCTATCCAATTGCTCCGCTGGTTTACGTGAATGGCACCTTTTACGGTACGACCGAGTACGGCGGTACGTACGGTTACGGAACAGTTTTCGGCCTCAGCCCGACCGGTCAGGAAAGCGTGCTGTACAGCTTCAGTCCCGGAGCAGATGGCGCGTATCCGGCTGCGGGCTTGGTTTACATGCATGGAAGACTCTACGGAACGGCGCAGTACGGTGGCTCCTACGGGTCCGGAAACTATTACCATGGCTACGGAGTGGTCTTCAGTATCACAACAAAGGGTGAAGAGCACGTGCTGCACAGCTTCGGCGGCGGGTACGACGGAGCGCAACCTATGGCGGGGCTGACAGCGGTAGGGAATACACTTTATGGCACAACGTTCTACGGCGGCCAGTACCGTCGCGGAACGGTTTTTAGCGTTAGTACATCCGGCAGAGAGCGTGTACTGCATAGCTTCCAAGACTATGACGGAATTCTTCCGCGAGCGGGCGTCATCAACGTGAATGGCGTGCTCTATGGAACAACTCTTGAAGGCGGCTCACGCGAGCACTATAACGGGGGAACTGTTTTTAAAATTACGACGTCCGGAAGCGAAACCGTAGTTTACACCTTCGGAACTAAGTACGGCGGGGGGCTGGAACCCGAATCAAGCCTCGTTGCTTTGAACGGGCTGCTCTACGGTACGACCATTGCGGGCGGCGCGTACGGGCACGGAACGGCGTTTAGCATAAGCAAAGCAAGTGGGCAGGAGACGGTGCTACACAGCTTTGGTTACAACAGCGCTGACGGTACATCTCCAGCGGCTGGTCTAATCTTTCTGAAGGGGAAGTTCTACGGCACAACGTCAGGCGGCGGGAGCGACGGAGCTGGGATCGTTTTCAGCCTCACAAAGGACGGTACGGAGGACGAGCTACATCAATTCGGGGTGGGTTATTCAAACGACGGAGGCGCCCCGATGGCTAACTTTATCGATGTGAAGGGAACGCTTTACAGCACAACGGCCTACGGCGGCATCAATCTCCCCAGCTGTCCTTATTCGGGCGATAACTGCGCCTACGGAACGATCTTTGCGTTGCAGCCGTAAAGCGAAGCTAACCGATACTCGCGTTCCAAACCGCCGCGCGGCGGCGCATCCCGCTCAGCCGTGCATCCCGGCTAGATACGAAAGCGCCATACCCCATATAGCTTTTTCGACGTGTGTGAGTTTTTGCAAAGGAGCGTTGCGAAATGCACGACGCGCGGCGCGTTTTTGCGAGACTCGAAAACCTCTGAGTTTACAGGCTTTTCGCGAGGCCAAGCAGGGCTGCGCGATCGGCTCAGGGGAGGCCGTTTGAGACCCCTTCCTCTATGCCCCCGACGCTGCGGCCCGGGCTAGGAGTTGGCCGCAAAAAGATGGCGCCCCCTCCCCCGGCGCTGATCGGTTAGGCTTCTAAGCCGCTGCGATCCCGGCTGCAACGATCGAAGCCGCTGCGATCCAAACCGCAAAGCGTTAAGCGCCGCGATCTAAGCTGCGAGGCAGCTGCGAGCTACGCCGCCGCGCTGCGAGGCGCGTTCAGCTGCAATGCGATGTACGCGGCACGCGAGCTGATCGCTGGAAAGCTCGACGGCCAGCGCCGGATTCTCGTTCGGCTTGGTGCCGATCTGCGCGAGTTCGACAGGCTGCGAGCCTCGCTCGCTTCGGCCGATTCGATCGAGCGCGTACGCGTGATCGAAGCAAATGCCGCGGCGCTGTACTTCCCAGCCTGGCGTGGCGTACGCATTCGCTTTCGGGAACGTGAGCTTGCTCGAATCCCGGCGCGCTGGCTTCGGTGCGATTCGCGCGCTTCGCTGCTGACCGGCGCGCCTCGCGCGGCGACTTCACCGATCAATAGTATGCGGAACTATCTTTTCGCGTGCTTGGAATCCGAGGCGCGCCTCGCACTGCTCGCACAGGGTTGCGATCCTACCATGGGCGTGCTGCACGCCGATCAGCGGAACCGCGATTCGCTCGCGCTGGACGCCATGGAGCCGGTGCGAGCGGACGTGGATGCGTTCTTGCTCGATCTGCTGGAGGATCGCGAGTTCACGGCTCGCGATTTCGGCGAGCTTCCGAACGGCATCTGCCGGATCGCCGCGCCTCTGACACACGAACTCGCACTCACCTTGCCGCATTGGCGCGAATGTCTGCGCCCGATCGCAGCTGGTCTCGCGCAGACGTTCCGCGAAGCCCTAGCCAATACCGGCGCATCGCCTCGCAGCCGATCGGCAAACGAACAACGAAAGCGGCGAATTGCCCCGGCATTCGATCCGTCGCCGCTGCGCGCTACGCCTCGCAAGACCTCGCAGCCGTAACCGTACGCAACGCGCAAATGGCGGGCGCCAACCGTGGAAGCGAGCCAGGCCAATCCAACTGCGTGCGCCATGTGCGCCGAGCCAGTGCTGAAACGCAAGCGGCGACATTGCTAGGCCTGCATGCCAAAAGCGCGCCGCGAGCACGGTCTCCGCGCGATCGAAGCGGCTCGCAAAGTGCTAGCAGCGCAGACCGCCGCGGGTAATGATCCACGGCGCAGCGCCGACGTGAACCGCGCGCGTGGCGAGGCGATCAGCGACGGACATCGCCGCAATCGAGGCTGGGCGCGCGAGCATCCGGGCCAGCGCGACGAAGCTTGGTTCAAGCGCGAGATCGTCCCGAAGCTCGATGCGTTCTCGCTCAAGGAGATCGGCAAAGCCGCGGGATTGTCGCTCGCGGCTTGCTCGCGTATACGGGCCGGAGCGAAGGTGCCGCATCGAAGGCACTGGGAGGCCCTGCGTGAGCTCGCGGACTCTTAAACGCTCGCTCCGCTGGGATAGCGCCGCCGCGCCAGAGAACGTACACGGCTGTCGGTCCGTTTAGGCTTCAGGAGGGTAGGATGAGGGCTTCAGGTTTTGGTCGTTACGCGCTTAGCGCCTTCGTAGCCGTGGCGATCCTCGCAGGGTGCGGGGCACAATCGCAGGTTACCACGCCGGACGCGATGCCGCAGACCTCGGCTCTCGCAATGCACGCCGATAGTGGCAAGTCGTGGATGTTGCCAGAGGCGAAGAACGAGGACTTGATTTATGCAGCCGGTGATGGCACGCAATCGTATGTCATCTCTTACCGAAGCGGGGCCCTGGTGGGGACTATAGATACTTGGGCTCAGAGCGCCTGTTCCGACAGCGAAGGCGACGTGTACCTCGCAGCCCCTTCAAATGTGCTCGAATACGCTCATGGTGGAACGGTTCCAATTGAGACCTTCAATTTGCCAGGAACCGACCCAGAGACAGTCGATTGTGCTGTGGATCCTACGTCCGGCAACATTGCTGTAACCTTCTTTGCTTCAAGCAAAGAGAGCGTTGCCATTTTCCCGAGCGGTGGTGGGAACCCGGCGGTCTACTATCCAGACTTCGATTCTCAGTTCTGCGGCTACGATAGCAGTGGTGATCTCTTCGTCGATGGCTTCGGAGCTCATGGCGCGCCCGAGCTTGGCGAACTTCCAAGCGGCGGCAGCACATTCTCTGATATC